>DATDOV010000075.1:0-5805 GCA_035293105.1 Blastocatellia bacterium | reverse complement strand
GGCTGACCGGATGAAGCGTGAGCAGGAGAACGCTCGGATGGCGCGGCTTTATCGGCAGGTGGTGCTGAAGGAAGAGGCTACGCCGGATACGCAGTTGGTGAGGCTGAAGGTGGCGACCAGTAAGACGGAGCAGCCTAGCGGGGCCGCGGGGGATTAGTCACGTAGATATTGGCCCCCTGTCTGGACGTGTGAGCTTCGTGATGGAGTGCTAAGACGCGGCCTTGGACTCTAGCTGCGAAAAGGGTTCCACGCCACGCGCCATTCGTCGCGGAATTCCAGCCAATATTGCGTGACGTCGCGCGCACGAAACTCTGCCTCCGAAGCCGCCAAGCTGATTTGAACCGTTACTCCAGCAAACCGCTTGGCACCGGCAAAATCGGGCTGAAAGTCAGCCGGCAAATCGTAAAGGACGATGTCTCTGATACTCCAAGAACGTAGTCCATAAGGATTGCCCCCGACCTCGACTCTAAACTGTTCAAGCGCCAATGTGCTCGGTTCGTTTTCCCACACCATTGCCCACGCCTGATCTACCTTGGTGGAGTAGATCAGTTGATGAAACTTTCGAACGTGGGTCCTGACCGCGGCCATTGCGACTGTATCTCGACATAGCGCGATGGGCCGGTTCGCGGTGGAGTTGCCGTGGTAGACAAGGCCGCGCATCCACAACTCCATGAATAGGTCCGTTGGAAAACGACTACCCTCCCTGATGCCGCGGCGTTCGAGAAACCGGACGCCCTCCCCTTGAATCTGCCACGTATGATGTTCTCGGTAAAAGTGGCGGACGAAGAAGCATCCATCATTGCGTCGCTGGAGCGTCGGCATCCTTTCACTCCTCTCTCAGAACTGACGGCAGTGACGTCCAACACTGCTGTTCAGCGCCGTCACGCCAGCGCCGTGAGCTGCACCGGTCGTTCGCCTGTTCAGTCTGATTCACCGGGAGCCGCCATCGCGAGACGATATGTCGTCACGTCAGAAGCCACGCGGATTTTGCCTGGCGTGGAGGTAGCCACGCTTCCGACAGAGATCCTTCCATATCTCACCGTCCGGATCCCAGGACGGAGTGGTCTCGCTCCCACTGAAAGTGCGGCCTCTCACCTGAGAAATGCGGCTCCAGCAGCAGTGTCGGAGCAGTGCGTCGTCCGGAACAGTCTGCTGCTCGAGATCCCTCAGAATTGCCTCATCCGCGCTGTCACAATAGCACATAGCCTCTCCTTTCGTTTCCGACGAAGCGTGCCATCCGGGTCAGCTGCGCCTGTGCTGCGTGGCATTACTTGCTTCAATGCCCATCGTCCGGGCCAAAAACGCCGGGTGATTTCTGCTGAACTGTCGGCGCGAGCCGGGCTTCATCCAGCCACGTCTCGCCCTCAAAGAAGCTGTATCTCGGCACTAGTGAGCGCCGCCTGAAGTCTCAGGTATTCGTCTCCCTTCGCCTCGTCATAGTGCGCTGGCGAGGTCCAGGCTTGGATCGCCAGTGTCGCGGCGTTGTCTACCATCGCCGTAACTCGCACCGAAGGGGCGGGCTCATCGAGAATTCGCTCGTCTCCGGCAAGCGCCGACTGGATCGTCCGGATCGCGTCCTCGGCGTCGATGTCGCGGACCTTGATCGTCAGTTCGAACCTTCGGCGCTCACTCAACGAATAATTCGTGATCTTCGCGCCCCACACTCGCGAGTTCGGCAAAAACACTCGCACGCCGTCGTTGGTGACGATTTGCGTGTTGACGATCGTGAGTTCCCGGACGACACCCTGCGAGCCTTCGACTTCAATCATCTCGCCGGCGCTGAACGGGCGATACACCAACAAGAGGAGCCCCGATGCGAAGTTCGACAGCGTGTCCTTCAGGGCGAAGCCGATGATCACGCCCGTGATTCCGAGGCCCGCAAGTGGCGTCCAGAGGTCCAGGCGCAACTGGTTCAGCGCAACGAGCAGCGAGATTGACAGGATTGTCAGCGAAAGCGCGCGAAGGAAGAAACTCTTGAGCAGCGGATCGTCGCCGACTCTGGTCCGGCCCAGGATCTTCCCGAGCCATCGCCTCGCGAGCCGCGCCACGACGACTCCAATCAGCAGCACGAGTATGGCGCGGATCAGCAGGGGTCCGTTCTCGAGGGCATACCGTTTCAACTCGGCGAGAGCGCTCTCCAATCCTGATCGCCTCCTTGTACGAATCGTCTGCCGACAGCAAACTACAATGCGAGGTCGTAGAGCGCAAGCGGGCAAGGACCACTGGGCACCGCGCGGTGTGCATCTCCGCAATTCCCCAGCCCACGGGGTTCTTTCACTCCAACCGGCGCCGCGCGCAACGCAACACGGCAGTCCGCCAACCGGGGCGGGCTGGGGTCTTTTCACTCTGGAATAGGCTCATCGAACACTCTGATCGAACCTACTTCGACCAAACATCAAGCCTCTTTCAGCCGTCGATTCTTGACCGCGAGCGAGACCTTCTGCCAAACGTCCGCCAATCGCCGCCGCTCTTTTTCGTCGTAGAAGCGCAGCGCAAACAGCAGCAGCGGGAACGACAGCGCGAGTGTCGTCTTGATCAACAACGACACCCCCAGAATGGCCCTCCGCGTGGGATCGTTCCACGCGTAGACGTTCACGTTCCCACGAAGATGATCCGTCACGTAAAACGCACCGATCAGCAGGACTCCAACCGCCGCCGCCATGAAGACCCGGCCCCACTCGTACCGAATCTTGAAGAAGAGGTTCGACGCCCAGAACCTCAGCGCGCAAAAGACCACATACGACACGAGCGTCGAAACCGTCGCGCCCAGACTCCCATAGCGCGGTATCAATGCAAAGTTCAACCCCACGTTGACTATCAGCGCTGCGACGATAACCAGCGGCGCAAAGATCGTCCGCTTTCTGAGCGTAATGCCGATGTTCAACACGCGGGCCGCGCTGTCGAGTACAGCCGACATCGCCAGCAGCGGAATGATGTTGGCCGCAGACCAGTAGCCCTTCAGCGTGAACAGGAGCAATCCGTCACCCGCAACCGCCGCGACGCCTAACGCCAAAAACATGCTCACCAGAACGATGTACGTCAGGACCCGTGAGTAGTATTCCTCGGCCCCTTCTTCGTTCATGACCGAGAACCGCATCACGGTCCACACCTGGCTGAACGGCACGGTCACAAGCACCGTCACGACTGAGACCAACGTATTCGCAAGCGCGTAAACTCCGACTTCGGTGTTGTTGGTATAGCGCTCGAGGAAAAACCGGTCGATCATCATGAATAACGTGAACGCGATCTGGCCGAAGATCAGCGGCGCACCGAACGCCAGCATCCCGCGTAGCTCGGGAGCTGAGAACTTGATGCTCAACTCGCGCCTGACCACGAAGAAGAAGATCAACGCCTCGAATGCGCCGCCCGCCAGCCGCCCAATCAAAACATTCTCAACGCTGGCGTCGACGACGATCACAAGGTACGAAATCAGAACAAGCTGAAATGCAAACGCGGTGATGTTAAGCGCTGAGTAGCGCGCCGACCTGAAGTTCGCCCTCAGAATCGAGTCCGGGACGAGAGTGATGATATCGAAGAACCCGATCAGAAAGATGAGCCGCACCATGTGCGCCCTCGATTGATTGCCGGTGAACACCAGCGCCGAAATCTGGGGCGCGAGCATATAGAGCAGCGCCGTCAAGACCGACGCCGAGATGATCAAGAACACCATCGTCGAGCCTACAATGCGCCTTCGTTGCTCGCTGTCTTCGGTCTCGTAGTAGTGTCGGAAGAAAGCATGGTTCAAGCCGAACTTCAGCACGATCGTGACGAGCGTCAGCGTGATCGTCAGCAGCGAGAGCACGCCGAACTCGTTGGGCTTGAGGTGGCGTGCATAGACGGGAATCAGGAACAAGCCGAAAGCGCTGTTGACGACGCTGCCGATGCCGAAGATCAGCGTGTGCTTGACTGTTTTTTTGATCTTGCTGTAAAGCGTAGCAGCAACTCCCCGGAGGATTCACCGATGCAAGCGTGAGTCGAATGATACCACGCACGCAGCCCAGCTAGCAGGCCGAACGTGCCGCGAAAGAACGGGCTCTTCAGAACATCGGATCGTCTTCTTCTCGCCCAGACAAACTGTTTCTGCCAGCGGAAGCTCCTGGGAATTGGTCGCGGCACTCGGGCGCGTGGCGGCGAAGCCGCGAAGCCGTGGGTACATTGCTGCTCACGATCCAAACCGCTAAGATGTCGCGTGGACCAATCAACATCATGAGCGTTCCAAAGAGAATACAGTACCTGAGCGTGGCAGAGTATCTCGAAGGCGAGAAGGACAGCCCAGCCCGCCACGAGTACATTGACGGCCAGATCTACTCGATGGCCGGCGCGAGTGACCGGCATAACCGTATCTCGATCAATCTCACGAATCGGCTTGATGACCACCTGGGGGATGGGCCATGCGAAGTGTTCATGGCCGACATGAAGGTCTGGGTCAGCGAGACGGTCTTTTACTATCCGGACGTCGTGGTCGCGTGCGACGGACCTGGCGCCGACCCGTATT
The DNA here is from genome assembly GCA_035293105.1 of Blastocatellia bacterium. Lineage (GTDB taxonomy): Bacteria > Acidobacteriota > Blastocatellia > UBA7656 > UBA7656 > DATDOV01. The sequence goes on along the minus strand of DATDOV010000075.1, from coordinate 1,310 downwards.
ACCGCCGGCAGCCACGGCTGATCATCGAAGTCAGCTCACCGGGCACCGAACGGATTGATCGCTCGGAAAAACTCCTTGCCTACAAGCATGTGAAAAGCTTGCGGGAGTATGTGATCGTCTCCCAGGACCGTATTCACATCGAAGTCTTCCGCCGTCAGAGAGGCGATCGCTGGCGCTGGGAGGTTCTCACTGAACTCGACGATGAACTGCGTCTTGAATCCGTCGGTCTCACGCTGACCGTCGCAGAGGTTTACCGTCGCGTGAAACTTCCGCAACGCGGGCGCCGCCGGCAGTCGTCATGAATCGTGATATAATGCGGGTCAATCGCTATGTTGCAGACGAATGAGCCCATCGAAGCCATCTACGAAGACGGCGTCTTCAAACCGCTTGCTCCGGTTGAGTTGCCGGAAGGAACCCGCGTGCGCGTTGAACCTGAAGCTTCATCGGCTGGCGCTGATGAGGAGGTTCTTCAGCAACTTCTTGCCGACGGCGCCGGTCCGGACGACGCCACACGAATTCTGGACAACTTCCGCCTGCTCTGGAACAGCTACGACACGCTGACCGACGAACAGAAGCAATCGCTGGAACAGTCACGCTTGGACCAGGAGCACTTCTTTGACCGTCAATCCCATCCATGACCCAGACGCTCCTCGACACTGACACGCTGACATTGCTCCACAAGCGACACTCGCAAGTAATCCGCCATTCAGCTTCGCACGTCAGGCAATTCGGGTGTTTGATCTTCTCCGAATTGAGTTACTACGAAGTGACGCGCGGTCTGAAGGCCATCGGCGCGACTGCCCAGCTTGCCCGCTTCGAGCAATTCTGCCAAGTCCATCGCATTCTCCCTTTTTCTCACGCCGCCGCGGCATTGGCGGCGGACATCTGGTCCGATCTCAAACGGCGCGGCCTGCTCATCGGCGAAGTGGATATTCTCATCGCCGGCATCGCGCTGAGCGAAGGACTGGCCGTCGCCACTCACAACACGGGCCACTTCAACCGGATCGCCGGTCTTCAGGTGGTGGATTGGACTCTCTGAGATGGTTCGGAGTCCGCAACAGGCATAATAACCTGCTCCGCCGGCCCTAGCCCGGATTTCTCACAAACTGTCTGCTGGCTCGACACAATCGGACTTTCGCACATCAAAGCCCGACTGCGAAGTCGTTTCAGCAGGATTGGATCAAGTTGAAGCCTTGGGCTGTCGCGTTGCCGACTCTCAGGCTTTCCACTGGCTTAAGCAGCACCGTTTCTTGAGACACCTCTCCTGTCGATCTGCTCTGCAGCCCCATCATCCTCGTTGTCGGATCGCT
>DATDOV010000074.1:0-107406 GCA_035293105.1 Blastocatellia bacterium | reverse complement strand
GATGTTGCTGTCTCGTACGTGGACCGCCTCAAGCACGAAGTCGATTGGATGAGCGCCGAGGCCGCGGCCGGCCGGCCGGTCGAGCAGGTGCACTGGGGCGGAGGCACGCCGACCTACCTGTCGGCGGAACAGATCGAAGAGTTGTTCGACTATGTTCGCGCGCGGTTCTCGATCGCACGCGGCGCCGAGATAGGAATCGAAGTCGATCCGCGCGCAACAAACCGGCAACAGTGCGACGTGATGCGGCGGCTCGGGTTTAACCGGCTGAGCATGGGCGTACAGGACTTCGACCCGGTCGTGCAGCAGACGGTACGCCGCGTTCAATCCTACGAGATGGTCAAGTCGTTGTTCGACTACTGTCGCGAGATCGGTTTCGAGAGCATCAATCTCGATTTGATCTACGGTCTACCCCACCAGACGATGGAGAGCTTCAGCGCCACCCTGGACCGGATCATCGACATCGCCCCGGACCGGATCGCGTTGTTCAGCTACGCGCACGTGCCGTGGTTGAAGAAGCAACAAGGCAGCTTCGCGCGGCACCTCCCCGAGGGCGTCGAGAAGTTTCGCATCTTCGCCCTCGCAATCAACAAGCTGACCGGCGCCGGCTACCGGTACATCGGGATGGACCACTTCGCCAAGCCCGACGACGAGTTGTGCCGCGCCCAAGACGAACGCACGCTGCGTAGGAACTTCCAGGGCTACACGACCAAGGCCAACTGCGATTTGATCGGCATGGGGGTGAGCTCGATCAGCGGACTTGGCGACGCCTACGCGCAGAACCGGCGCGACTTGGCAGGCTACTACTCTGCGATCGATTCAGGCAAATGGCCGACGATGCGCGGGGTCCGGCTTTCTCACGACGACTGCTTGCGCCGCTCGGTCATCAGCCGCATTCTCTGCCATTGCCTTCTGGTAAAGTCAGAAATCGAGGCCGAGTTCGGCATCCAGTTCGATGAGTACTTCGCGCCGGAGCTCGACGGCCTCCGGGAACTTGAGCGAGACGGCCTCGTTCAGCTCGATGCAGATTGCACACGAGTCGTGGGACTAGGCCGTATATTCATTCGCAACGTCGCGATGGTGTTCGACTCATACTTGAGAAGCGCCGCGCCTTCGGGGAACAAAGCTTTCTCGAAGACTCTTTGAGAGAATGCCACCGCGCGAGTGAAAGGTAGAACCAATGAACTGGCCGCACGTCCATCTGATTCTCAACCACATTCCGGTCATCGGAGTACCCGCCGGGTTGTTGCTCCTCGCGTGGGGAGTCATCCGCAAGAGCGAAGAAGTGAAGAAAGCGAGTCTGATCACGCTAGCCGTGGCGGCGGCGTCAGCGCTGCCGGTCTATTTCGCCGGCACCCGCGCGGAAGAGATCGGCGAACACCTTCCGGGCGTGTCTGAAGCGCTGATCGATACTCATTCGAGCGCCGCCGGACCCGCGCTCACCGCGAGCCTGATTCTTGGCGCGCTGGCTCTGGCGGGGTTTGTGTTCTTGCGCCGGGCGCCGGTCCTCCCAAAGTGGTTCGTCGTTGCTGTGCTCGCGATGTCATTGGCGGTTTCGGGCTTGTTGGTAAGAGCGGCGAATCTCGGCGGCGAGATTAGGCACACCGAAATCAGGTCTGACTCGCAGGCCGGAGCCGGGGAGGACGAGGGCGAAGTCGAAAAAGGCCGAGGCCGCGGTAGAGGCGGGCGCGGCGACGAGAGGGGTGAGCACTGAGCTTCGTGCGCGCGTAAGGGTGGATGATGGCCGAACCGCTTCACGTTCTCAAGCACGAACACCGAATCATCGAGCAGGCATTGCGCGCGCTCGACGGAGTGTGCCTCCGGCTTGAGTGGGGGGACATGGTCGCGCATGAAATCCTCATGCAGCTCGTTGATTTCATCGGCAATTTTGGCGACCGCCTGCACCATCGGAAAGAGGAGATGTACCTGTTTCCCGCTCTCGAACGCCAGGGAATCGTGCGTGAGTCAGGTCCCTTGAGCATGCTCGAACACGAACACGCCGTAGAACGTGGGCTGGTCGCCGATCTTCGACGCGCAGTCGACCAGTATAAAGACGGGGACACCGAAGCGCGCCGCGCGTTCGTCGAGTCTGCGCGGCTCTTCACCGATATGCTCGCCGGCCACATTCAGAAGGAAGACGGCATTCTGTTCCGGCTCGCCGAGGACATGCTCGACGAAGATGAGAAATCACTGCTCGCCGAAGCGTTCAATCAAATCGAAACCGAGATCGGGGCCGACAAGATCGAATACTATGCGCGGCTTGCCGACAGGTTGGAAGACGAGTGGGCGGTTTAGACGAGTCTAACTCAGGGGCACGAGTCTGACGTCCCTCAGCGCGGCCCATACAATTCACTGGTGGTGAATATGGCAATATCGAGAAGACTAAGACTTCCACGTGAGCACGGCGCGTGGGCAATGCTCTATGTTCCGTTGACGGCAGGCGTCTTGGTGGCAGGCCGCTTCTCCTTGCAAGTGGTCTTGCTGACGCTGTCGATCACGTTTCTTTTCATTGCGCGCGAATCGCTGGTCCAGTGGTGGCGCTCAAGGCAGAGAGGGCTGGCCCGGAATGGCTTGCTGCGAATGCTGACGATCTACGTGGCGCTCGCTGCGGTCTTCGGCGCACCGCTTGTCGTCGTCTATGACCTCTACTGGTTGATTCCCGCGGGCGCGTTGGCCGTGATTCTCATGGCAGCCAATGCCGGCCAGTCGGTTGGCGCGGAGGGGCGCAAGGCCGTCTGGGAAGTCGTCGCAATCGCCGGGCTGACGCTGACGGCGCCGGCAGCCCACTACACCGCGCTTGGAGTACCTCAACGGACGGCCCTGTGGTTGTGGGCATTGAGCGCACTGTATTTCACTAGCAGCGTCTTCTACGTCAAGCTAAGGGTCTTGCATTCGAATCCGCGAAAGGAAGATTCTCGTCGCAAGGGCTGGCGTCGCTGCGCGCTGTATCACGCGGTGCTGCTCGCGTCGCTCGTCGTATTCTCAGTCACTCGCAGTTTGAACCTGTTCGCGATCATTGCGTTTGCGCCGGTACTAGCGAGGGCGTTCTGGCTTCTAATCAAACCGGCGAGCGATTTGAACCTGCGACGGATCGGCATTGTCGAGATCATCTATTCGGTCGTCTTCTTGATCTTCATCACGCTGACATTTCGCGTCGCGTGATTCACTTGCGCTTCTTTCCTCTGCTGAATGAGAGAGAAGCGCGGAGACCCCCCGCCTGCTATCTCGGATTGAACAGGAAAAAGTCGTGCACGGCGCGAGCGATTTCTGCGATCGTTCGCTCTCGCGCAGGCACGTCCTTCTCGGACGACTTCACGAAGACCGCAATCGCAACGTGTCCCGCCCCATCGGGCAATGTGATGATGCCGACGTCGTTCGCCGTCCCGCCGATTGTTCCAGTCTTGTGCGCGACTTCAGTGCCTTCGGGCAGAATACCGCGCAAACGAGCTTCGCCCGTCCTGCATCGCCGCATGATGTCGAGCAACAACTCCGCGCTCTCAGTCTTAAGCAGGTCCTTGCGGTAGACTCGCTCGAGCAACGCCGCCATCCCTTCGGGCGTCGAGGTGTCCCGCGAGTCGGCGCCGAACTTCTTCGCCGCTTCCTTCCTGTCCTCCGGTTTCACGGCCGCCGCGAGCAAGCTGAAAGCCGCCGGCGAACGTCTCTCGTCCGGCGGCAACTCCTTGATGCCGATCCAATCCGATATCAACTCAAGCGTGGGCCGGTTCACGTTGATGCCGTCGATCCCGAGCGTTCGCATGCGCGCGGTCACGGCTTCGGGGCCGCCCGCAAGGCGCAACATGACATCGGTCGCGCTGTTGTCGCTGACCAGCAGCATCAACTCGAGCAGATTCCGCACCGAGAGCGCGACGCCCGGTTTGTTGAACAGATCGGCCAACGTTCCGCTGCCGGGGTGAAGATCGCTCGGCTTGATCTCGATCATCTGATCGAGCCTCACCTCACCGGCGTCGACCCGCGTCAACAACTGGACCGCCACCGGAACCTTGAAGGTGCTGGCCATCGGGAATCGTTCGCTCCCGTTCAGTGAAGCCCGCCTGCCGGTCTCCAGATGAATCGCTGCGACGCCGACCGGTCCGCCCGCAGCCTTCGCCAGCCGCGCAATCTCGCGTTCCAGGCGCCCAACGGCGGCGGCGCTTGACGGTACCGTGCGCGTCACGCTCGCTGACTGCGCAAATAACCGGGCGTTCGCGACGAACACGATCACGAGCATCGACGATATCAGTAACCGCCGACCGGGAATCGCAAGAGTCTTCATACCATCCTCACCGCCTTTCCTTTCCTGATGAGCACGGGGCCTACGGGCGCGTCTGTTCTTCTCGCGTCAATTAACTTGGCCCTCGCGGTGCTCGCGGTGCAGAGCGTGCCGCCCGAGTGTGAGCCGTCATGCGTAACACACCACGCGCCGCTGAGCAACATTCATCCCGACAACATTCATTCCGACATTTGAAGTAGTCGCGTAGTTGACGCTCCCAGGAGCCGGGAGTATGCTACGCCTCGTCGGGAGCCGAGTCACCGTGAGCGTGTTCTCCCGAAGCACTGTCGAAAAGACTACTAGCTTTGTGGAAAAGCCGTCGTGCGCCGGTGCCGCCCAGCTAACTGGGTTCGTGCACTGAGTGCGTCGCCGAACTGCCGCCCCTTGGAGGTGAGGCCCTATGATACCTCGCAGCTTTGAATACTCCGCGCCCCGGACCCTGGACGAAGCGATCGCGCTTCTTCAGAAGCACGGGCCGGATGCCAAGATACTCTCCGGCGGCCAGAGCCTCATACCGATGATGAAGCTCAGGCTTGCCTCGCCGCCGCACATCGTCGACATCAATCGCATATCCGGTCTCGATTACATCGCTGAAGCAGATGGAACCCTGAGGATCGGCGCTTTGGTGCGCGAGAGCGACCTAGAGAAATCGGAGCTGGTAAGATCGCGCTACCCGATACTCATCGACACGACGGCGGTGATTGCTGACCCGCTCGTGCGAAACCAGGCTACCGTATGCGGCAACCTCGCCCACGGCGATCCCGCCAATGACCACCCCGCTACCATGATCGCCCTTGGGGCGTCGGTCATCGCCGTTGGGCCACGCGGACAGCGAGAGATTGCGATCGACGACTTCTTCCCCGCTCTGTTCACAACCGCGCTTCAAGCCGACGAGATTGTTACGGAGATCAGGATTCCTGCTCCGCCGCGATCAAGCGGCGGCGCGTACCTGAAGATCGAGCGCAAGGTCGGAGATTATGCAGCCGCCGGCGTCGCCGTACAGATGACGCTCAACAACTCCGGCGCGTGTCAGAAAGCCGGCATCGGTCTGACCAACGTCGGCCCGACGCCGTTGAGGGCGAAGCAGGCAGAAGCGTTTCTCGCCGGCAAGCCACTTGATGAAACGACGATCAAGCGGGCGTCTGAGATTGCCGCGAGCGAGTCCCACCCCGTCGAAGACATTAGAGGACCGGTCGACTACAAACGCGACCTCGTTCGCGTGCTGAGCGCGCGAGCGATCAACCGCGCGCTGGAACGAGCGAAAGGAGGAGCTTAAGGCGATGGCTACGATAAGCGTGAAAGTAAACGGCGTCGAGCACACCGCTGAAGTCGAGCCAAGATTGCTGCTGGTCCACTTCATTCGCGAGCTTCTCCGCCTCACCGGCACTCACATCGGCTGCGACACGAGCCATTGCGGCGCGTGCACGGTCGTGATCGATGGCAGAGCCGTCAAGTCGTGCACGATGTTCGCCGTTCAGGCTGACGGCCGCGACGTGCTCACCGTCGAAGGTCTCGAGCGCGACGGCAAGCTCCACCCGCTTCAAGAGGGCTTCTTTCAAGAGCACGGCTTGCAGTGCGGCTACTGCACGCCCGGCATGTTGATGACCGGATACGCATATCTCAACAGCAATCCCGATCCGAGCGAGGACGAGATTCGCCACGCGATATCGGGCAATCTCTGCCGGTGTACGGGCTACGTGAACATCGTGAAGGCTTATAAATATGCGGCGGCGAAGCTGCGAGAGGGAGGTGCGCAATGACACCCAGGACTCCGGTTGAGATCGGCGGCATGGGCCACTCGCTCAAGAGGAAAGAGGATCCGCGCTTCATTCGAGGACAGGGAAACTACGTCGACGACGTCGTGCTGCCCGACATGCTCTACCTGGACATCGTCCGCAGCCCGTTCGCGCACGCGACGATCAAGAGCATCGACACGTCGAAGGCATTGGCTATTCCCGGCGTGCTGGCGGTCATCACCGGCAAGGACCTCGCCGCCTACAACCTCCACTGGATGCCGACGCTGATGTCGGACACCCAAATGGTGCTGCCGGTCGAAAAAGTCATGTACCAGGCGCAAGAGGTCGCGGCGGTGCTGGCAACGACCCGCTACATCGCAGCCGACGGAGTCGATGCCGTCGAAGTCGACTACGATCCCCTGCCGGTCGTCGTCGATCCAAAAAAGGCGTTGCTGCCTGATGCGCACGTGCTTCGCACCGACAAGAAAGACAAGAAAGACAATCACATCTGGCACTGGGAATGGGGCGACAAGGCGGCGACCGACAAGACGTTTGAGGAAGCCGAGGTCACCGTCAAAGAAGACATCTACATCCCGCGAATTCACGTCGCGTCGATCGAGACCTGCGGCTGCGTCGCTCACTTCGACAAGGTCCGCGGCAAACTGACCGTCTGGATGACGACCCAGGCGCCGCATGCGATCCGCACGGTATTCGCGCTCGTCGCCGGTCACGTCGGATTGGCCGAGCACAAGATTCAGATCATCTCGCCCGACATCGGCGGCGGATTCGGCGGCAAGGTGCCGGTCTATCCCGGCTACGTGATTGCGGTCGCGGCTTCGGTGCTGACTGGCAAACCGGTCAAGTGGATCGAGGACCGGATGGAGAACCTTCAAGCCGATTCGTTCGCGCGCGATTATCACATCACTGCCGAGCTTGCGGGAAAGAAGGACGGCACCCTGACCGGTCTTCGCATCAAGACGATCGCCGATCACGGTTACACCGACGCGGCGGCGAACCCGTCGAAATTCCCGGCCGGCCTGTTTCACATCTGCACCGGCTCATACGACCTCAAAGCCGCGCACGTCGAAGTCGACGGCGTCTACACGAACAAGCCGCCCGGTGGAATCGCCTATCGCTGCTCGTTCCGCGTAACCGAAGCCGTGCACACGATCGAGCGCATGGCTGACGTGATGGCGCACGAGCTTGGGATAGACCCGGCTGAGTTCCGCATGAAGAACTTCATCAAGCCCGAGCAGTTCCCTTACAAATCGGCGCTCGGATGGGAGTACGACAGCGGTAACTATGCCGGCGCGCTTAAGCTGGCAATGGACAGGATCGGCTACGATGATCTGCGCAAAGAGCAGGCCGAGAAGCGCGCGCGTGGCGAGTTGATGGGGATCGGCATATCGAGCTTCACGGAGATAGTCGGCGCGGGTCCGTCGAAGCACTTCGACATTCTCGGCCTCAAGATGTTCGACAGCGCCGAGATTCGTGTCCACCCGACCGGCAAAGCCATCGCGCGATTCGGGACCAAGTCGCAAGGCCAGGGACACGAGACCACCTACGCCCAGATCATCGCTGAAGAGCTTGGCATTCCCGCAAACGACATCGCAGTCGAGGAAGGCGACACCGACACCGCGCCCTACGGGCTCGGCACCTACGCGAGCCGCAGCACGCCGGTTGCCGGCGCGGCTTGCGCGATTGCTTCTCGCAAGATCAGAGACAAAGCGAGGAAGATTGCGGCCTACCTGCTCGAAGCCCACGAAGACGACCTCGAGTGGGAGCCGGGTAAGTTCTTCGTTAAAGGCTCGCCCGACCGCGCAAAGACGATTCAAGAAATCTCGCTGGCGGCTTACACGAATCATCCGCCTGGAATGGAAGCGGGTCTTGAAGCAGTCGATTACTACGACCCGCCGAATCTCACCTACCCGTTCGGGAGCTACATCTGCGTGGTCGACATCGACAAAGGAACGGGCGAAGTGAAAGTCCGTCGCTTCGTGGCCGTTGACGATTGCGGGAACATCATCAACCCAATGATCGTCGAAGGCCAGATTCACGGCGGCTTGACGATGGGCTTGGCGCCGGCGCTTTATGAAGAGATTCAGTACGACGAGAGCGGCAACAACCTGAACGGGAGCTTCATGAATTACCTGGTGCCGACTGCGGTCGAGACTCCGAACTGGGAGACTGATAAGACGTGCACGCCTTCGCCGCATCACCCGCTCGGCGCCAAGGGAGTCGGGGAGTCGGCAACGGTCGGGGCGCCTGCTGCCATTGTCAACGCAGTGGTCGACGCGTTATGGCATCTCGGTGTGAGGCACATCGACATACCGATCACGCCGGCGAAGGTGTGGAAGCTTTTGAGGGAGCGGGGAGTGAGTGAGTAGCCGGATCTACTGAGTCGCGCGTCAACGTCTCGGTCTCGGGCGACTTTCGGTAGTCCCAGGGATGCAACGCACGCACGGCCGATGGAACAGGCGCCCTAGGGGCGGTGCAACTTGCACTCACACCTTGCAGCTATGCAAACTCGTGAAAGATGAGAATAACCGGTGTAATATGGCTCAGGAACGTCATTGACAAGCTGCTGGCGAAGCACAATGTTACGACGGACGAAGTTGAAGAGGTCTTCAGCAGCATGCCCCGCTGCCGCTTCATCGAGAGGGGTGATGTTGAGGGGGAAGACCTGTATGCGGCTCTTGGACAAACTGACGCCGGTCGGTATCTCATCGTCTACTTTGTTCACAAGGCGACCGGAGAGGCTCTAACCGTCAGCGCTAGAGATATGACAAAGAAGGAAAGAAAAGCACATGCGAAGAAGTAGTGTAAAACGCGATCCGATTCCTCAACGCTTCAAGAGCGTTGAAGAGGCCGCTGAATTCTGGGATAGCCACGATCTGGCCGATTACTGGGACATGACGCGCGAGGCCAGTTTGGAGGTGGATATCCAGCGGCGTGTTTTTCTGACGGCTTTAGAGCCTGAGTTGGCTAAGAGACTCACCGACTGCGCGCGCAAACAGGGTGTGTCTACCGAGACTCTGATCAATGTTTGGCTCAGCGAGAAGTTAGGGACGGCAACGGCTTCAGAAAACAAGTGAAGCCGAAACGTGGCTGCGTCATCGGATCGTGGCGAGGACGTTGGCCGCCGCGGCGACCTTGGGAGCCCGCCGCGATTTGTGAACGCGGTGGTCGATGCGTTGTGGCATCTGGGAGTGCGCACATCGACATTCCTATCACGACGGCTAAGCTGTGGAAGCGTTTGAGGGACGTAGGGGTGACGGAGTAATAGGAGAGAGTGTGGTAGGAGTGACGTTTTGGCTTGAGGTGGATGATGGAGATCCAGAGCGATTTCGGGGAGAGAACGATCAACGAGATCTCCCTCATGTTCCGAAATGGCCAGATCAATCTCGACCCCGGAGCGCATGAACACCGCCATCTATACCACGATCCTGACTGGTCTGGGCATCATCACCACACTCGTCGTGACCATGCACAACTTAGCCGAGACCAATCAGCAGGAGACTAATCGGCGGATTGATGAAATGAGACAAGACACCAGCCGCCGGATTGACGATCTGAAGAAGGATCTCAGAGAGTTGCTGGATGCGAAGTTCAAAGTTGTTGGCTCACAATTCGAGGTCGTCGGCGTCAGATTTCAAAAGCTGGAAGGCGAAGTCGCCGAAGTACGACAGGAAGTGCAAGACCTCAAGAAGGTCATCTTCGAGCCTGCCGCCTGAAACCGAGAACACAACGGGCGGCGCATTCAGCTCAGCCAACGCACGTTTGCCTCGCCGGGTCGCAAAACACCGAATATGCTTTGGCATGAGAAGGCGAGTTGCGACCATGAGCACACCCGAGCAAGTTGAGGCGAGGGAGGGTTCGCTGCGCAATGCGATGAGTGATCCACTGTTCCTCGCCGACTTGGAAAAGATGGAGGAGGATTTCAAATACGGCGACGCTGAGGCAGACGCACAGTGAAGACGCCTTTTGAACAGGGGCTAGCTCGCGGAGAAGACCAATGTCGAACGACACCATAGATCAAACCGTCCGTTTGCGTGCCGAAGAGCAGCCCTTCGTCATCGCCACCGTAGTCGCTTACAAGCGCCCTCAGTCCGCAAGGCCCGGTTCCAAAGCCATCATCAAACCCGACGGCTCAATCGATGGCTGGGTCGGCGGCGGCTGCGTCCAGCCTATAGTCATTCGCGAAGCTCAGAAGGCGCTTCAAACCGGCAGGCCCAAACTCATAAGCATCAGCCCCGAATCGGCGCACGGCGATTGGAAAGGAGTCGAATCGTACGACATGTCATGTCAAGGTGGCGGCTCGCTTGAAATATTTCTCGAACCAGTGCTTCCCAAACCCGAGCTTCTTATCGTGGGCAATTCACCCGTAGCCCAGATTCTCGCCGGCCTCGGCAAGCTGCTCGACTTCAGAGTATGTGTGGCCGATCCTGACGCCAACGCGACAAGGTTCCCCGAGGCCGATCTCGTGCTGACCGATCTCAAGTCAGCAAGGGGTCGCATAGGTTCGGGCAGCTACGTTGTGGTGGCCACTATGGGAACCGGCGACGAAGAGGGCCTGGAGGCCGTCGTCGGCACGCACTCCAAGTACACCGGGCTCGTAGCGAGCAAGGAGAAGGCGCGCGGACTCTTTGAGTATCTTCGAGGCAAGGGCGTAGTTCCCGAAGCTCTCGCGGATGTGAAATGTCCGGCCGGTCTCGAACTGGGAGCCGAGACGCTGCCTGAGATTGCCCTCAGCGTCATGGCGGACATTACGCGGTTGCGGAGGTCGGCGTCGCAGCAAGGCGAGCCAGTCAAGGAAACGATGGGCGCGAGTCGGCGGGTTGCGAGCACGACTACGACGACGACCGAAACCTCGACTGCGTCGTCGGCTGCTTCGCACCACGCTCGCCCATCATCGGAGAAAATAAAAGGAGGGCCGCTGCCAACAGTACAGAGAATCACGACCACCTCGACAGAGTCCTGGAGTGAATCGTCCACGGAAGCCAGGGATCCCGTTTGCGGCATGATGGTCAACACGGCGAGCTCGCGGTATACGTCGGCCTTCCGCAACAAGACCGTCTATTTCTGCTGCCTCCGATGTAAGGAGAGCTTCGATCGCTCTCCCGAAAACCACGTGACGTGACACCTATGAGGAGATTCGTCTCAGGATTGGTTCTGGGAGCGGGCGCCTCGAGCCGACTCGGACAACCTAAACAACTGTTGCCTTTCAAGGGGACGACCTTGCTCGGATGGGTTGTCGCTCAAGCCCTACAAGCGAGCGGCCTAGACGAAGTCGTCGTTGTGCTCGGCCGCGCCGCCGGCGAGATTCGCGGTCGAGTTGACTTCGGCACGGCGACCGTCGTCGATAATCCGGTCTTCGGCGAGGGGTGCTCGTCATCGTATCGTGCGGGTATCGGAGCGCTCGACCGCAAGTCGGAAGGAGTGATGATTCTCCTCGGCGACCAGCCCGGCGTCGGCCCAAGAATCATCAACACCGTCGCTGATGAGTGGCGGCAGGGTGAGGGCCGGATCGTGCTCGCGTCATACCAGGGACGCAAGGGTCATCCGATGATCTTCGCAAAACCCCTGTTCGATCAACTCGCCGGCTTGCATGGCGACAAGGCGGCGTGGAAACTCGTTGATGCAAATCCGGCGATGGTCCGAGAGGTCCGCTTCGATATGCCTTTCCCGGAAGACATCGACACCTGGGAAGACTTCGAGCGGGCCGCCGCGGACACCGTCAACGATTCGCGAGGTCAGGCGTGAGAAAGGAAATTCAAGAGATTCAATCGGTGCTCGAGCAGCAGGCTTACGTGACCGACGCGGCGGTTGCGACCTCGTTGTACCTAGCGATGGCGCTTCGAAAACCGCTGCTGGTTGAGGGACCGGCGGGTGTCGGCAAAACGGAGATTGCGAAGGTTCTCGCCAGCGCGCTCGGCACGGAGCTGATCAGGCTTCAATGTTACGAGGGTCTCGATGCTGCGACTGCGTTGTACGAGTGGAACTACCCGAAGCAGATGCTTCACATCAAGCTGCAGGAGTATTCGCCGGGCAGTGTCGCCGAAAAGGAGGCAGCCATCTTCACCGAGCCGTTCCTGTTGAAGCGGCCGTTGCTACGCGCGATAACGAGTGCCTCGATGTCGCCGGTGTTGTTGATCGATGAGATAGATCGAAGCGACGAAGAGTTCGAAGCGTTTCTACTTGAGGTTCTCTCCGATTTTCAGGTGACGATCCCCGAAATCGGTCCGATCACGGCGACTCACTTGCCGCACGTCATCTTGACCTCGAACCGCTCGCGAGATCTCTCGGATGCGTTGCGCCGGCGGTGTCTTTACTTGTGGATCGATTATCCGCCGTTCGATAAGGAGCTGCGGATCGTTCGGGCGAAGGTACCGGTTCTGGGCGAAGGGCTTTCAGCCGAAGTCACGCGCGTGATGCAGGCGGTGAGAGGGCTGAATCTGTCAAAGGTGCCGGGCGTTGCCGAGACGCTCGACTGGGCGGCGGCGCTCGCCGCGCTGAACCTCTCACAACTTGACCGCGAAGTGATCGGGGAAACCGCGGGGTGCTTCATAAAGGACGAGGCCGATTTGCGGACGCTCGAAGCCGAAGTTGCCGGCCTGCTTGGAGTGAATCAGGAATAGCAAGCGTAGGGACGCACTTCGTAGGGAGGCCCGGCGGGGCTTTCTTACAAATGAATTGCAAACCGCAGGCGGCATCATACGATAGAACCGCCGCTGCGCCGGACCCGCGGCACCGGGAGGAATGACTATGCTGCCAATTCGTGGAATCTACGAAATCGCAATTCGCGTGAAGGACCTAGCCCGCGCCGAAGACTTCTATCGCAACGTGGTGGGCCTTGAAGTCGGAATCCGGGACGAAGAGCGGAGGTGGCTGTTCTTGAAAGCGGGCGGCGATGCGGGCATGGTCGTGCTGCAAGAAGACAAGGGCGAATGGCCTCCGCTACACTTCGCGTTCGCCATCGATGAAGCCGACCTCGAGAGATCGGTGTCGCTGCTTGAGGGAAATGGAGTGAGCGTCGAAGGTCCGGTCATCCACGAATGGATGGGAGCGAAGTCGCTCTACTTCGAAGACCCCGATGGCAACGCACTCGAACTCTATGCGCCACGAGGTAAATGATCGCGCCTTTCGAGATGTTAGGCGGCCGTAGGTCAGGATCCTGAGCCATTCTCGGCGGCGCTCAACGATAACTCGACCAATGAGCAGACCTTCTCCGCTGCCGCTACCCTCCTGCCTGCTCCCCGCTCATTCGCTCGACATCGATAACCCCTCTGACGGACTTTAAGGCGCCCGATATCTTCTCAAGATGTTTGAGGTCGAAGATCTCCGCGGTGAGGACCAGTTGCCCGCGTCCTTCGTTGTCGAGCGACGCGTGGATGTCGCGAATGTTGGTTCCAACGCCCGCAATCGCCTGCGTCACATCGGCAACCATGCCGGGCCGGTCTTCTGTGACGAGCCGCATCGTGATCGGGTATGCCGCGGGATTTGCCCCGTCCGCCTTCATCCATTCGACTTCGATTATGCGTTCCGGATTGACCAGCAAGCTCGGGGCATTAGGACAGCGAGTCGAGTGAACCGCGACGCCCTTGCCGCGAGTGATGTAGCCCATTATTGCTTCACCCCGGATCGGACTACAGCAGCGGGCGCGATAGACCATCAAGTCGTCGACGCCTTTGACCTTTATCCGGTCCTGAAGCCCCAGCGCCCGTTTGACGACTTGTTTGAGCGTCGGGCGCTTTTCGTCTTCGATCTCGCCCGCGCGCTCCGGCGGCAGCAGTTTGGCGATAACGTTGCGCGGCATGATCTTGCCGTAACCGATCGCCGCGAGCAGGTCATCCGCCCGCGCACAGCCGTAGTCAGGCGCGACCCGGTCGAGCTCGTTGCTGGTCAGTATTTTCCGCGTGTTCAGTCGGAATCTGTCGGCTTCCTTCTCGAAGAGTCGCTTACCGAGATCAACGGCTGTCGCTCGTTCGCTCTCAGCCAGATAGTGGCGGACCTTGGACCGCGCCCGTGAAGTCTTGACGAAGTTCATCCAGTCGCGGGACGGATGCGCATTGGGCGAGGTAAGTATCTCGACGACGTCCCCATTGCGCAGTTGCGACTTGAGCGGAACTATGCGGCTGTTCACCTTCGCCCCATTGCAGTTCAATCCGACTTGAGTATGAATCGCAAACGCGAAGTCGACGGGCGTCGCCCCCTTCGGCAGCTCGATCACTTTGCCTTTCGGCGTGAAGCAGTAGACGTCCTTCGGATAGAGGTCGAGTTTGAGTGAGTCGAGAAACTCCCGCGAGTCCTTAACCTCTTGTTGCCACTCCACAAGCCGCTTGAGCCACACGAACGCTTCGTCTTCATCCGTGTGCGTGCCGCGGCGGCCTTCTTTGTATTTCCAGTGGGCGGCGATGCCCTCTTCGGCGACCCTGTGCATGTCCTCGGTGCGGATTTGTACTTCGAACGGCAGCCCGTCTTCTCCGACCACTGAAGTATGAAGCGATTGATAAAAATTACCTCGGGGGATGGCGATCCAATCCTTGAAGTAACCCGGTACGGGTTTGTAGGCGGTGTGAATGGCTCCCAGAGCCGCATAGCAGTCCTTCACCGACGTCGTGATGATGCGCACGGCTACCAGGTCGTAGACGCGATCTATCGTGAGCTGCTGGCGCTTGAGTTTCAGGTATATCGAGTACAACCGTTTGATCCGGCCCTCGATCGCGACTGCATTGATTTCGGCGGCCGTGATGGTCTCAGATATTCGCTGCTTCAACTCGTCCAGGAACTTCTCGAGGCGTTTTCGCCGGCTTTCAACCAATTCCTTGAGCTTCCCATACTCTTCGGGTTCGAGGTACTTGAACGCAAGGTCTTCCAACTCCCCTCGGACCCGGCTCATGCCCAGCCTGTGGGCGATGGGAGCATAGACTTCGAGCGTCTCTTGCGCGATCCGCCTGCGTTGTTCTCCCGCAAGGTACTCAAGCGTTCGCATGTTGTGCAGCCGGTCCGCGAGCTTTACCAGCACGACTCGCACGTCGTCGACCATCGCCAGCAGCATCTTGCGCATGTTCTGGGCCTGACGCTCCTCATAGGAGGCATGGTCTAACTTGGATATCTTCGTCAACCCGTTTACCAGATGGGCGATCTCGGATCCGAAGTATTCCTCTATCGTTTCAATCGGTGTCTGAGTGTCCTCGACGATATCGTGGAGCAGGCCGGTCACCACGCATACCGGATCGAGGTTCAACTCGGCGAGGATGTTAGCGACTTCGAGAGGGTGCACAAGGTAGGGTTCACCTGACTTGCGAACCTGCCCGCGATGCTCGCGCGCGGAGAACAGGTACGCGCGGCGCAGAAGATCTTCGTCAGCCCCGGGGTGGTTCTGGCGGACCTTCTCTACGATGGACTCGAACCGAATCATGCAATCTACTCACGAAGGGAACGCGTGTCGGAAGCAGTGCTCTCTATTTCCTACCGCTTCCCAAAAATGAAAAGGGTGACGCGCCTTGCGGAACGTCACCCCGAATATTATCACAGGTATTGGCTTACTTCGATGGAGTCTGCTCGGCCTGTTCCTTCTGCATCTTTATGTACTTCGCTCGGTACTCGTCAACGTGGGCGAGAAGCTGCTTTCTCTTGGCGGCATCCTGCTGCTCGGTCTTGGCATCCTCGATGTAAACCAGGCTCTCGTAGAACCAGGCATTGGCGTAGTCCGGTTTCACCGAGATCGCCTTCTGCAAGTACTCGTGCGCCCTTTGGACGTGCGGCTTCATTCGTTCAAGGACGTCAGATGGAATCGTCTGATTCGCCTTCGCGTACTGGTAGTTCAACTCGTAGGACTCTTTCCAGTAGCCGACTCCGATCGTGTAGTAGACGTCCGCCTTGGTTTGCACCGATGCGCTCGCCAACTCAGCCCTTCGCAGAAGGGTCTCGCGCTGCTTCTGTTTGTACTCCTGAGCCTTCGTCGGATCCAGGCCGGTCAGCTTGTCATAGACCGCAGCCTGAAACGCCAGCGACTGGTCGACAGCCTCGAGATTGTCCTTGTTCCGGTTCATAAGGTCGTCGTAGGCCTTAATCGTCTGCATGCCGAGATCCTCGGTCAGGGCTTGATCGAAGCGCGCGTTAATGGCTCTGGCGTGAAAGAGCCGGGCGTTTGGCAGGTCAGGGCTGAGCTCGAGGGCGCGCTCGAATTTCTTCTCGGCATCCTCGAAGCTGCCCTTGTTGAAATCGTGCACGCCTTCGTTAAGGCTGTTCTTCGCGCGCAGCGTGTTGATGACGTTGCAGCCGGACGCGGCAACGACCAAGGCCCCTAGCGTGATCAGGAGGATTGGTTTGAGTTTTGCGATCAAGGGATATTTCCTCCTACTCTCCTACTATGGGTTATCCTGCAGGTAATCGATCTGGAGGCCTATCGGCTTGCCCCCGGCTCCCTTAACGACGTCGATTACATGCACAATGTCGCCATACAACTTGTTTCTTGGCGCCTTAATGAAGACGGTTTTGTCCAGGCGTTGCTCGAGCAAGTCTTTCAGCGTCGTGCTCAACTCAACGAGAGACATTGGCTTCGTGTTGAGCTCGACCTCCTGGGCGAGACCGACTCCTTTCTTGACGTCAACCATCAGCAGGTCCGCGAACGGGACCGGGGCGTTCTCGCCCTCCTGCGGCTTCTGCGGAATCTGCGACTCAAACTTGGCTTCCTTGCGCGGCTGGATCACCATGAAGATGATCAACAGCACGAGCAACACGTCGATCAACGGAGTTACGTTGATGTTCGGAGGAGCCAGTCCGAGTTTCCTTCCGCCAATTCCCTCTTCAACTTCGCCGTGTGCCATCTTCGCTCCCGGCTGCCCGCTTCGAGGCAGCGCCCTCCTGTGATTCGAGAATAACCGATGCGGGCGTGACGAACGACACCCGCTGCTGTAACCCTACGGTCCCTACCGTGCCTTCCGACTAAGGGGGACTGCCGCCAGTGGGCCCGCCCTTTTCGTCTTTCTCTTTCTCAGAGACGAGGCCGATGGTTTCGAAGCCCGCCTCCCGGATCGCGTCTATCACCGTCACGACCGTACCGTACTTCACAAGCGTACCGCTCTTGATGTAAACGACCTGTTCCTGCGCCGGTTTGTCCCGAAGAATGTTCTTGATCTTTGTCCCGAGGTCGGACAGAGAGGCCGGGTCACGGCCGACGTAGTATTTGCCGTCCTCAGGCACGGAAACGACGGCCGAGGTCTCTTTTACGATGTTCGGATCGAGCTCGGGATTCAGCGATTTCGGGAGCGTGACGCTGACTCCTGACTGCAACATGGGCGCAATGACCATGAAGATGATCAGCAGCACCAGCATCACGTCGACCATCGGAGTGACGTTGATGTCGGCGACGAAGCCGCTCTCGCTTCCGCCTACTGCCATTCCCATAGTGTCACCTCAATTCGCGGCGCTTGATGAAGTAGTCGATAAGCTCCGATGACGAGTTGTCCATCTCGATGGTGAAGCCCTCCACCTTGTTCGTGAAGATGTTGAACGCCCACACCGCCGGAATGGCCACGAGCAACCCGAACGCCGTTTCGATGAGCGCCTCGGAGATTCCGCCCGACACCTTCTCGATGCCGGTTCCCCCGCCGGAGCTCATACTCTGGAAGGAGTTGATGATACCAATCACCGTCCCGAGTAACCCTACGAAAGGCGCGGTCGAGCCTATCGTCGCCAAGCCCGACAATCCTCGCTTCAACTCGGCCGTCTTGAGCGCCGTCGATCTCTGCAAGGCGCGGCGCGCAGCGTCCATCGTCGTTCCGGGAATGTCCGAACCTGCCTGGTGCGCGGTGAATTCCTGCAACCCTGCGTTCACCACCATCGCAAGGTGGGACTTCTTGTGACGATTGGAAATCGCTATCGCCTCTTCAATGCGGTTATCTCTGAGCGCATTGGCGACTTGTGGCGCAAACATGCGCGACTGCGTCCTGGCCGCGTTGTAGGTCAACCAGCGCTCGACCATCACGGCGATCGAGTACATGCTCATGATGGCCAGCACGACGGCGACAATTCTCGCGGGCCAGCCCATCCTTTGAATCATGCCCCAGAGCGTGAAGTCCTCGCCTTTGGTCGCCGTTTCTGTGCCGGCGGCCGGCGCGGCCTGGAGAATGAAGAAGGCCAGCTTGTTTCCCGCCAGCCATAGGTTGCTTAGAAGTACCATCGGTAGAAACCCTCCAAATCGTTTTTAATGAGTTCTTGCGAACCTGAAACGGTGGCAGCGCAACTCGGGCTTGCTCCGCCCCCGCACCTCTACCTCACAAAGTGAAGTTGAACGTTATGGTGCCAATGACCTTGACCGGCACCCCGCTCAGCTTTGTCGGGGTGAATCTCCAGCTTCTGGCGGCGCTGACTGCCGCCTCCTTCAACAATGGATGGCCGGAAATTGGGCGCGCCGAAATCACGCTGCCATCTTCATCGACCGTTACCTCAACGACCACCGCCCCGCTGACTCGCGCCGCTTTTGCCAGAGGGGGATACGTCGGTGGGGTCCTCCTCGTGGCTTCGCCCTGAAGCACGCCGCCCGACTTGCGGATCATCCTGGTAGGTTCGGGTGGTTTTTCCGCAGGAGGAGGCGGTGGAGGAGGCTCGGCCGGTCCCAGCCCGCCAACCACGCCGCCGGGCACACCGCCGGGCACACCACCCGGAACGCCGCCGGGCACTCCGCCTTCAACACCACCCACCACGCCCGCAGTCGAGATTACCGGCGGCGCAGTCGATGGCGGCTTAATCTCCCTCGGCGGCTCCTTCGCCGCAACAAACGCCTGAGGCGCCTCGACCTTGGTTACTTTCGGCGCGCTGGCCGGAGGTGGCGGCGGCGGCGGGGGAGGAGGCGGCGGCGGCGCTATCAAGGTCGCGGTATCCGCCCCGGCCGTCAGGTGCGCGTCAACGAGCAATATTCCGGGCGAGGAGATGATCAGGAACGCCACCGTCACCCAAATCCCCATAGTGTCCAGAAAGTAGATGAAGCGATCGCTCCCGGCGATGTTGGACGAAGACTCGACGAGTTGCCCGAACATGGCCCTCGGTCCCTGGGGAGTGGCGACGACGCCCGGCTTGGCCTGAAACGCGTGGACGAATGGCAACGCCCCCAAAAAGAGACCGATGAGGAACACACAGGTCAGCGCATCGAAGAACGGGAACCATCCGCCATGCAGCGCGAATCCAAACGACCCCCCAAACGTAAACCAGACGAGAAAAAAGACCTCGGAATAGAAGAAAGCGAAGAAGCCGTACATCCACCAAAGAGCGAAGCTTCGTGCCTTTCTCTTCGCGAGCAGGGCGACGACCAAACCGACCGGTGCAGCTATGACAGCCAGGACCAGCATCGCGAACAGCAGCGAAAAAACCAATTGCCACTTTTCCGACATGTACTTCAAACCTCCGTCATTGACGATGGGCGTCAGAGATTGCAATCACTGCGGCGACGGTAAACATCCGCGCGTGCTCCGCACGACTCAACAAAGGACCCGAGCGCCAACCCGTTTGCCTGCCCACTGCTGAACTCAATGCGGTCTCTGTAGAACCGAAGCCGGATAATCTCTGTGCTATTTTGAAGTCAGGCTGAAAACCGGCTGAGTCTACTACTGGCATTCCCATCAAGTCAAGTTCAAATCAGATTTTCAATGCCTTAGACACCGCTCACATGACGTTTGTTCCTGCCCGTCGCCGCCCCGCGCGGCCGGCGACCAGACTGAATGCCTTAGGAGCTTGTCCGAATAACGCTTGGTAGTAACGAATTCATTCGTTACTACGTGGGCGAGACGCGCTTTTTCAACAAACCGAACGAGTGAATTGGTTACTACGACGAGGCGCCTCGTCATTCCGACACGCTCTTAGACCTTCGCAAGTCCGCGGGCAGCCGCACGCGCACGGGTCTCTGCAGCCTTACCGGCCGCCGTCTTTCCCCGTCCGCTTCTGCCGCCCACCCTGTACTCCCACCACAGCATGATCGGGCTTGCCACCGCGATCGATGAGTACGTGCCTATGATAATGCCTATCGTCAGCGCAAGGCCGAATCCCTTCAACACCTCGCCGCCGAACAGAACGATTGCAAGCACCGACACGAAGGTCAGCCCGGACGTGATCACGGTACGCGACAAAGTCTGATTGATCGAATCATTCGCCACCTGGACCAGATGGTCGCGCCGCCTCAACCTGACGTTTTCACGAATCCGGTCGAAGATGACTATCGTGTCGTTCATCGAGTAGCCCACCAGCGTCAACAGCGCCGCGACGACCGTCAGGCTTATCTCCCATTGAAACAGACTGAAGATGCCGAGCGTGATGAGCACATCGTGGAAGACCGCAGCCACGGCGGCCACTCCGTATATCCACTCGAAGCGGAACGCTATGTAGAGCAGCATTCCCACGAGCGCCGCCAGCGTGACGTAGATCGCCCGGTTTCGCAAATCCGCTCCAACCTGTGCGCCAACTACGTCGGCCGATATCACCGCCCAGGCGCCGGTCTCGAAGTACGGCCCCATCTTCGCCAGCAAATCCGCCGACACGTCCTGTACCTGAATCTGATCCAGACTACGGAGGACGCCATTCTGATCGGTGCGATATTTCGCGATCGCCTCGGCGGCCTTCCTGTAGGTCTCCGCCGCGTTAGCCTGGCCCGATATTCCAAGTGGATCGATTCGATCAAGAGAGTACTCGATATCGCTTTTGCCCGGCAGATTCAGGTCAATCTTGCCGGAGTAAAAGCGGTTCAAAAGGACGGCCTTGACCTTCTCTTGATCGAAGCCGGGATAGTTGCCCGCGGTGAGATTCATTGCCCGGAGCGTCGAGTCGAAATCGCGGATAAAACCCTTTTGCGCTCCATCGCGCTCGATGGTGATCTGGTCCCCGGCCAGACGATAAGGGTGAGCCCCCGCAAAACTCTGATTGTTAATGCCGAGGGGGTCGTCGTGGTGGAGTTCCTGCTCGACGCCTTCAGCGCTGATGGTGTTGATGTTGATTTTACCAACCGCACTAGCGCCGGAGGGGTTGTACTTCTGCAGTACTCCCATGATGATTCGTTTGTCTTCGTCGACTCTCCGCTCGGTTTCACTCCCGGATTGCGGAGTACGGATGACAATGTCGTTTTCGGCAGAGACCTCCCTGACTTCCTCATCTTGCTGTCTGATGCGGGCGGTTCCGCTGCCTTTTTGAATGGAAGCATTGCCGATTCCCACCAGGTCAAGCTCAGCGCGAATGTCATCGATAGCAGGAGGGTCTTCCTTGAAGCGAACGGTCATAAGAGTGCCGCCCGTGAAGTCGACACCTAGATTGAAGCCCCGAAACTGAACCGAAGCGGCGCCCAGCAGGAGCAGGAATATCGTAATGCCGATGAAGAACTTCTTCGCGCGGATCCAATCCAGTCTGGGGTTTCTGAATAGCTCTACCATAATCTCCAGCGTGTTTCGTGCTTGTGACGCACGGCGCACCACAATCAGATACTCAGCGTCTCCACTCTCGCGCTTCGATTCAGGTGCCACATAAATATCGTCCTCGACACGAAAATCGCAGTAAAGAGGTTCGCCAGCAGGCCGACAACTAGCGTGACGGCAAATCCACGTATGGGTCCGGTCCCGAACACGAACAGGAAGACCGCTGATACGATGGTCGTCACGTGGGTGTCGATGATCGTCAAGAAAGCCTTCGCGAATCCAACGTCCACGGCCGAAGCTACCACCTTTCCATTGCGCATTTCCTCGCGTATGCGCTCGAAGATCAGCACATTCGAGTCTACTCCCATGCCGATAGTCAGGATCACTCCTGCTATCCCCGGAAGAGTGAGCGTTGCTTCGAACGCGACCATCGCCGCGAGCAACAAGACCAGGTTGAGCGTCAGCGCGAGGACCGCATTGACACCCGACAGCCGGTAATAGAAAAGCATGAAGAGAATCACGGCCAGCAATCCGGTAACCGAAGCGGTCACTCCCTGGCGAATCGAGTCCGCGCCAAGTGACGGACCAA
The DNA here is from genome assembly GCA_035293105.1 of Blastocatellia bacterium. GTDB lineage: Bacteria > Acidobacteriota > Blastocatellia > UBA7656 > UBA7656 > DATDOV01. Next base: position 85,416 of record DATDOV010000074.1, on the reverse strand, counting down.
CCGTCCTCTCCTCCAGGTAAATAGCCTTCGCCGGCAACGCGCCAGACCTCAAGATGAGTGCGAGGTCTTCGGCCTGCCGCTTAGTGAAGCTGCCGGTGATCTGGCCGTTGTCCGTGATCCTGCTTTGAATGATTGCCGCAGATTTCACCTCGTTGTTGAGAACGATTGCGAGGAAATCTCCGATGTGTTTACCAGTCGCGTCGCCGAACCGCTGTGCGCCGCCCGGCGTCAACCAGAATTCTATCTCATAACTGGCGCCACCATACTGGTTGGAACTGGCCTTGGCGTCGCGCATATCGAGACCCGTCACCACCGGTGTTTTCTCGAGCACGAGCCAGCCCTCTTCCGCCGGCTTGCCCTCCCCGGCCCGCTCCCGATAGAAGAGGACTTCGTAGCCCTCCGCGCCTCCCGGCTGAGACGTCGCAGCAAGTTCTGCCGCATCCTTCGTTGGGTAAGGCGGATTGATGCTCGTGCCCTTCGCTACGAGCTTGAGCTCAAGATTGGAATCGGCGTTGAGCGTGTTCTTTACGCGCTCCGGGTCGTCGATGCCCGGCATCTGGATAAGTATCTGGTAGGTCCCTTTTCCCCCGTACCGCTGGATCGTCGGTTCAGTGACGCCAAACGCGTTGACACGGTTCTCAATGATTTGCAGCGCGGTTTCGGTGGCGCGCTCGCGTTCGATATTCTGCACGGCTTCGTCGAACTTAAAGACAATGCTGTTGCCCTTCTCGCTCCATGTCCAGCCTCGCAGTTCCGAGGTGTGGCTGTTGAAGTTGCTCTCCAGTTCGTCGCTAATGTCCGTGTTCCGCGCGCTATCGGGAACCGTAACCGTGATCTCGGCGACTCCCGTCGCTTTCACCTCGGTGAAAGGCCAGTTCTTCTCCTGCAGCTTGGCCCGGGCAGCCGCGACATTCTCGTCGGTGATTCTTTTTATGCGGTCATCGGTCTGAACCTGCATAACCAGATGGCTGCCGCCTCGCAAGTCCAGTCCGAGTTTAATATTCGTGGCAAGATTCTCTTTGAGCCGCGACCAACTCGTGAAGTCCGCCGCGTTCGGCCAGCGCTCGCCGGGCGACGGCATAGTGACCCAATACAAACCTATCAGCGTCACTGCCAGGATTATTATCGCCCGCGTTCGAATCTTCTTTTGCATAGGCTGAGTCTACCTTGCGCGCCCTGACGTCATTTCGCCGGCTCGGCTTCCTTCACCTCCGACGATTGCAGGCCCTGAATCGCGCTGCGCAGCACTTCAATCGAAACGGACTGGGCTATTCTAAGGAGCACGGTGCTCTCGCGCACGGCCACAACGGTTCCGTAAATCCCGCTCGAAGTTACAACCTTGTCGCCGGGTTTGAGAGCGTTCAGCAACTCCTCCCGTTCCTTCTGAGCGAGGCGCTGCTTTCTTTGTTGCGGGCGGATCACCAGCAAATAGAAGATGGCGAAGATAGTCGCCATCATCAGCATGGTGCCTAGCAGACCGCTGCCGCCACCGCCGGTTGGTGCTTGAAGCAGTAAGGGGAATCCGAGGGCTATGTTGTTGTTCATTGATTGTACTCGCCGGCACTTCCAGTGGGAGGTTTCGCCTGCCCTAGATGGGACTCGAGTCCTCAATAGACGCGGTCCCTTCGCTTGCGATGTCTCTCAGAAAAGATTTATGAAACTCGCTAAAAGTGCCAAGCGTGATAGCTTGCCTTACACGTGCCATCGTGTCAAGGTAGAAGCTCACATTGTGCAGCGAGCTAAGGACCGACCAGAGAATCTCACCGCTCATGTGCAAATGCCGCAGGTAAGCGCGAGAGTACCGGGCGCAAACACCGCATCCACACCGCTCATCAATCGCCGACCCGTCGTCGCGATAGCGCGAGTTCTTTATGTTGATTCGCCCGCGCGCAGTGAAGAGCTGGCCATTGCGAGCGTTGCGCGTCGGCATTACACAATCGAACATATCGACGCCCAGCGCTACAGCTTCGACGATGTCCTCCGGCGCGCCGACGCCCATCAAGTAGCGCGGCCGGTCCGCGGGCATCGACCCCGCGACGCGCGAAGCGACCTCGAACATCACGCCCTTCTCTTCGCCGACGGAAAGTCCCCCAATCGCGTAACCGTCGAATCCTATCTCGATCAACCCGCCCAGACTTCGCTCTCTGAGGTCGGCGTAGACTCCACCCTGGTTGATTCCGAACAACGCCTGCGCGGGGTTCACTAGCTTGATGCCGGCACTTTCGGCCGCCGCCGGGTCCGAGTGCAACGTGTCGAGATGAGCCTTTGATCTCGCCGCCCATCGCTCGGTCAGTTCCAGCGACTTCAACGTCTCTTCTCGTGTAGCGGGGTGCGGCGTGCACTCGTCGAAGGCCATCACGATGTCCGAGCCCAGCGCCGCCTGAATCTCCATAGATTTCTCCGGCGTCAGGAAATGACGCGAGCCATCGATGTGCGATTGAAACTCGACGCCGTCCTCGCTGAGCTTGCGCAGCGGACCGAGGCTGAACACTTGAAACCCGCCGCTGTCGGTAAGGATCGGCCCATCCCACGACATGAAGCGGTGCAGCCCGCCGAGCTGATTGATGACAAGATGCCCCGGCCTCAAGTAAAGATGATATGTGTTCCCCAGAATGACCTGGGCGCCCGCCCCTTCCAACATCTCCTGAGTGAGCGCCTTCACCGTGCCCTGGGTCCCAACCGGCATGAACGTTGGGGTATCGAATGAGCCGTGAGCGGTCCTTACGCGGCCGACGCGCGCGTGCGTGTCACTGTCACGTGCGACAGTCTCGAATGAAAGCTGATTTGCCACGGTTCAGGCCGACAATCATAACTCACGCGGGCTTTACAAAGCACGACACACGGAATAAGTTTCTCCGCTCACCCACGTTGCGACGGAGGTCTTTATGGCCCAGGCAAAACGAATCATCGGCTCGGTCCTTTGCGCCGTGTTGTTGCTGGTCGATCTTGTGTTCCTCTCCTATTCGATCGTGCGCCTGGCGCAGTTTCGGCATGGTAAGGCATCAAGGCTTGTTCTCCAGGCGCAAACCGATGACGTCATCAAGGCGATTACCGCGAGGAACGCCGGCGCGGCGCACGCGAGGCTGCAAGAGAAGGGCTGGACCGTCAACGAGGTGAAGCAAACTGGCGTCGACGAGATCACGGTGACGGTCCCAGACAGCTCGAGAAACGCGGACATCATCAGCGAACTCGGGAACAACTTCAACACGCATACGCCGGAGGGTAAGGGCTGGACCGCAACCGAGGACGACAACAGCATAATCTTCAAGTTCGACGAAGCCGTGCAGACGATCGAGCGTGAACGGGCCACCGAGTCCGCGCTTCGTATCATTGAGAACCGAATCGATGCTTTTGGCGTCACGTACCCGCTTGTCGAGCGTCACGGCGGCGAAGGCGTTTATCAGATACTCGTTGAGATGCCGGGCGTTGATGATCCTGAGCGAGTGAAGAATACGCTGAACGCCGACGCGAATCTCGAACTCCGCCTCGTGGCAAAGGGCACAAGCATCAGCCCTCCGTATGAGACGAGGGAGTCGGCTGAACAGGCAGCCAACTCGCAGCCGGGCGGACCGGACAACTACGAAGCTCTCTTTTATCGCGAGCGCGGCTCCGAGGGCTCGCGGGCGAAAGAAGGTTGGGTTGTGCTCGAGAAAGAGCCGGTCGTCATAGGTCTCGATATGCGGGACGCCAGAGCTACGTCGAATCTCTATGGCGAGACCACCTATCAGATTGACTTCTCGCTGACGCCTGACGGGGCGCAGCGATTCGGCGACGCAACGGGTAAACACATCGGCGATTTTCTGGCAATCGTGCTGAACAACGAGGTGAAATCTGCCGCAACGATTCAAAGCCGGATCACCGACAGAGGAGTGATCACCGGCAGCTTCACGAAACGGCAGGCCGAAGACCTCGCGCTCATCCTTAGATCCGGGGCGCTCCCCTGCAAAGTAGTGTATCTGAGCGAAGAGACTGTCCCTTTGAGTCGTTGGACTCAGCGATACGCCATCATGACGGGCATGTTCGCCGTGATGTTCGTGGCGCTTACCGTGCTCCTGATCCTGATCAATCTTCCGCGCCGAAAGGCTGCCCCGACCCACTACCCAACAAGCCAGGTGTGAGGCCGATGATCGATGTGCTTTACACATTGATGGCGGTCCTTATTCTTCAAGGCCTGATTTCTCTCTGGGAAGGAACTCGCTTTAGCGCTTTCGTCCACAGATCTCTTCAACGTCCTTCGGGCACGTTCACGCCCAAGGCAACGATCATTGTCCCCTGCAAAGGGATTGACGCGAAGCTCGACGAGAACCTCCGCGCTCTTTTCGAGCAGGACTACCCGGAATTCGAGATCATCTTCAGCATCGCATCGGCCGACGATCCCACCAGGCGCCTAATCGAGAGCGTGATTGCCGAAAAGCGTCGTACGCCGGCTCGTCTGATCGTGGCAGGCGGGTTTGAAGGACGCAGCGAGAAGATCAACAACTTGCTCGCTGCAATCGACCAGGTCAGCGCCGATTGCGAAGTGATGGTGTTCGCCGACTCAGACGTTAGGGTTCACAAAGACTGGCTGGAACGACTCGTTGCTCCCCTCGCTGATCGAGGCGTCGGCGCGGCGACCGGATATCGCTGGGTTCTACCAGAGCGCCGCGGGCTGTGTGCGGCCGTCCTCTCAGCGTGGAACGGCTCGGTTGCCACGACGCTTGGCGATCATGGACGTAACTTCGCCTGGGGCGGTTCGACCGCAATCCGGCGAGACACATTCGAACGCATCGGCGTTCGAAAGCGTTGGGAGCACGCGGTCAGTGATGATTACTCGCTCACGAGCGCCGTGAACGAAGCGGGCTTGCGGGTCGTGTTCGTGCCTCGGTGCCTGGTGGCGACGCGCGAAGCCGTGACGTTCAGGTCGTTGATCGAGTTCACGACGCGACAGGTGATCATCACCCGCGTGTATCGTCCGGGCGCCTGGTGGGTGGGACTGATCTCGCACGCCTTGTTCACGTTCGGCTTCTTCGGAGGAATCGCTTTCGCCGCGAGCGCTGCGATGAGGGGCACGAACGCGACGCTCCTTTTCATGATGATTGGGGCGATATACCTGCTCGGCTCAATCAAGGGGGCGTTGAGACTTTCGGCGGCGCGCGAAGCTTTGGTCGACGCTCGAAGCGACGTTGTGCGCCTTTGGTGGATGTTCTGTCTGCTGTGGCCGCTGGTGTCGCTCGTGTTCCTCTACAACTTTTTGGCGTCGGCTGCGACCCGACGAATCAGGTGGCGCGGCGTGGCTTACGAGATGCGGTCGCCGTCGGAGACGAGAGTCCTCCGTTAAGGTGTCAACTTCAGACCTTGCAGCAGGCGTTGAGAGTACCGACTTTAGTCGGGTCTTTAGTCGGGTCTTTTGCTGCGATGTGTGACGTCTTCAAAGCCAAAGACCCGACTAAAGTCGGTACTCTGAACACCTGGTTCCGGCGAGGCGGTTGCTACGCGTAAGCCCTCGTTGTAGGATTGCAGCCGTCAATCGTCAGCTCACTTGGAAGCCATCGCATGACTCAGGCATTGGAAGGCGTTCGCGTTCTCGATCTCTCGCGAATGCTCCCAGGTCCATACTGCTCGATGATGCTCGGCGATCTCGGCGCCGAGGTGATCAAGGTCGAAGAACCAAAGGTCGGAGACCCCACAAGGCATACGCCGCCGATCGTCGGCAACCAGAGCGCGGCGTTCGTCCAGGTCAATCGCAACAAGAAGTCGATCGCCCTCGATCTAAAACAAACTGAAGGCCGCAGTATTTTTCTTCAACTGGCTGCTGGAGCCGATGTCGTTCTCGAACAGTTTCGGCCGGGCGTCGTGGACCGGCTCGGCGTCGGCTATAAAGCAGTGTCCAGAGTGAATCCTCGCATCGTCTACTGCTCGCTGACCGGCTTCGGCCAGAATGGGCCTCATCGCGATCGAAGCGGCCATGACCTGAACTACCTCGCGCTCTCAGGGGTGCTCGGGCTCACGACCGACGACCGCGGCAAGCCCGTCATCCCCGGCGTTCAGGTCGCCGACCTCGCGGGCGGAATGATCGCGGGGTTCGCGATTCTCGCCGCGTTGCTCGCGCGCGAACGAACCGGCTGCGGACAGTATCTAGACGTCTCGATGTTCGACGTCATGCTGTCGATGTTGCCGGTTCCGGCGGCGCAACAGTTCGCGGGGAGGCAGCTCGGCGCCGGCGCCAGGTACACCCTGACCGGCGCGTATCCTTTCTATAATGTCTACGAGACGAGCGATGGGAGATTCATGACGTTGGGGGCGCTCGAGCCGAAGTTTTGGGCGAACTTCTGCGAGGTTGTTGGGCGGCGGGATTTGATCTCGCGCCAGTTCGACGACGGCGCGCGCCGCGAAGATCTCTTTAACGAAGTGCGCGGTATTTTCCGGTCGCGCACACAACGAGAGTGGGTCGGGCTGATGGGCGGCGCGGATTGCTGCTGCGAGCCTGTGCTCTCGTTGGCCGAAGCTTTCGAGCACGCGCAGACGCTCGCGCGTGAAATGGTGCGCCTAGCTGACCGTCCCGACGCCCGCGGCATAAACGAGTTGGGGTTCTCGTACAAGATGAGCGAGACACCGCCGCGAAACCTCAGACCGTCGCCGGCTCTTGGCGAGCACACCGACGAGTTACTTGGCGAGATTGGAATTGGGGAATCCGAGCGTGCGCGGCTCCGCGCCTCGGGGATCGTGCGATGATCAAGCCTGCGCTGCGTGTACGGCGGTCGATGCCGCTTGAGCGTGCAGCGAGAGCCTGACGGAGGAATCGATGGACTACACATTGACCGAAGAGCAGGAGCAACTGCGGCGGCTCGTCGAGGAGTTCGTCCGCGGAGAGGTGAAACCCTACTTTGAGAAGCACGGCTACGAAGATTTTCCCGGGCCGCTGTTTCGCAAGCTCGGCGAGATCGGGCTCGCGGCGATTCCCTTCCCGCCCGAGTACGGCGGCGGCGGGCTTGATTATTCGACCTACTCGATCGTGCTCGAAGAAATGTCGCGGCTCGGCAGTCATCTCGGCAGCGTGCTGTCGGTCCACGGATTGCCGCAGCTCATCATCAATCAGTTCGGCACCGATGCCCAGAAGCGCAAGTATCTTCCGCCGATGGCGCGCGCCGAATTGTTGGGAGCTTTCGCGCTCACCGAACCGCATGCCGGGTCGGACGCGGCTTCGATCAACACTCGCGCAGAACTGCACGGCGATCGCTATGTCTTGCGCGGCCAGAAAATCTGGATCACGCACGGCGGCGAAGCGGACGTCTACATCGTTATGGCCGTGACTGAAAAGGGTAAAGGCGCGAGAGGCGTCAGCTCGTTCATAGTCGAAAAGGGCGGGAAGGGTCTTGCGTTCGGCAAACGCGAGCGCCCGATGGGGCTGCCGCATTTCACGCGCGAGGTCTTCTTCGAGGACTGCGAGATTCCGAAAGAGAATCTGATCGGCCGCGAGGGTGACGGTTTCAAGGTGGCGATGACCGCGCTCGACTCGGGAAGAATCACGGTCGCGTCGAGCTCGGTAGGCCTCGCCCAGGAGGCGTTCGATCACGCGCTGAAGTACTCGACCGAGCGTCGCGCCTTCGGACAGGCGATCTGCGAGTTCCAGGGGATTCAATTCATGCTCGCCGACATGGCAGCAGCGATTGAGGCTGCGCGCTCGGTAACGCGAAAAGCCGCGTACCTCCGCGACCACGGACTGCCGTTCAATGCCATCGCATCAATGGCGAAGCTGCTGGCTACGGACGCGGCGATGAAGGTGACGACCGACGCGGTGCAGATTTATGGCGGCTACGGGACGAGCGAAGACTACCCGGTTCAGGCGCTGTTCCGTCAGGCGAAGATCGGGCAGATAGTCGAAGGCACGAACCAGATTCAGAGGATGATCATTGCCCGCGAGCTGCTCAAAAAGCTCAGGCAGTGATGGTCGGTTGTGATTGGTCCGTTGTCAGTGGTCCGTTGTCAGTGGTCTGTCGCAGCATTCGGTGTGGGTTGCCAACCGACAAGCAAGTACCTACTAACAACCGACAACCGACCACGGACAACGGGTCGTTTCCTCAACGACTCTTCAGATATATTTCCTCACAATTCCACGTCAGTCGAGGCGGAAGCGAACAGGGCCGCAGGTTCCCGAATTTCGTCCTATAAGCCACACCTTCCTTCTGCGCGACCAGGTTGATCTCCGCCATCTGTTCAGACCAGATTCGCTGAATCTCCGCGAACAGCCGCTTTCGTTCCGCTTCATCGGGCGACGCGTCGATCTTCTTTACAAGGTCGTCTATCCGCGACTCCCACTCCGTGGAGGGAGTCTGCTGGCTCGGGAAGCCCGGATGTGAGTCCGCCGCCGAGAGCAGGATGTTCTTTGTGTTGATCGGGCCCGGCGGCACACCTGTTTGCCAGCCGAGGATTATCGCTTCGTACTCGAACGTTGACCGCAGCATGGTGCTGATGACGTTGATCGCAGCGGGCGCGACGTTGGCTTTGATGCCGACCTCCTTGAGGTTGTTCGAGATGAACGCCGCGACGTTGGTCCGCTGGGCGTTCTCGGCGTTGGGGCTGATGTTGAATTCGACCGTGTGCCCCTCCGAGTCCTCAAGCAGCCCGTCTCCATTCATGTCCGCGAGCCCGATCTCGCTGAGCAACTGCCGCGCGCGCGCGGGGTCGTGCGGATACTTCATGATGTCGTCCGAGTACCAGTAATTGTCGCCGCTGGTGACAAAGGTGAACAGCGGCTCGGCCCGCGCGGAATAAATCGTGTTCGCGATTCCCTCCCTGTCGATCGCGTACGAAACGGCCTGCCGGAATTTCTGATTTCGGAACAACCGCAGCTTCCACGGGACGACAAACGGCTTGCCGTTGGTTTTATTAGTACCGGTGTGCTGGTTGAGGACCATCCAATTGGTGTCGTAGGTGACGCCGATGTCCTCCACCTTGATGTCGGGCGACTCCATCCGCTTCACCAATGCGAATTGATCGGCCAGCACGCGCGACATGCCGTCGATGTCGCCCGCCTGAAATTTAGCAAGGATCGTATCGAAGCTCCTGGCAAAGACGAATATGATCCGGTCAAGATACGGAAGCCGCTGGCCCTTCTTATCGACCTTCCAGAAGTAGGGGTTGCGCTCGAGCACGACCCGCTGTCCGGCTACGTACTCCTTGATTCTATACGGACCAAGCCCGACCATCTCGTTCGGATCGCTGCTCACCTGCATCTGCTCGTTGAATTTGCCGGCGCGCCAACTCGCTTCCCACTTGTGTTTCGGAATCAGCCAAAGGTTGAAGGCCATGTCGAGGAAGCCGCCCTTTGGCTCGTGCAGATTGAATTGAACCGTGTAATCGTCGAGCTTCTTCAGCTCCGGGTAGATCGTTTCGCCGTTCGCATCCTTCCCCTCATCGAAGATGGCTGCTATGTCTGTCTGGACGTTCTTGTCGCGGATCACGTCGTATGTGAACAACACATCGTCGGCCGTGAACGGCTCGCCGTCGGACCAGCGCACACCCCGCCTCAGGTGGAAGGTCCATTGCTTCGCATCCGCCGACTTCTCATACGACGTGCACACGCCGGAGTCATAGGCCGGAGGATTGTCGCCGTTGCGAAAGTCGACGAGACAGCGGAATACGTGATACCACAAGACATCATTGGACGAACTCTCGACGGCGGCAATCACGTTGAAGGTCTTCATCTCAGAAGGCAGCGACAGCACCAGTTGACCCCCGTAAACTCCGGGCTCGCCTTGATAGACGTAAGCGTCCTGCGGCGGGTCGCCCCTGAAGGGCGGATTGGCAACCCCGCTTGAGCCGGGCGCGCCGCCATTCTTGCAAGCCGCGCTCGCCACGAGAACCGCCGCTGCAATGGCCGCAACGATACTCTTGTGCATCTTCATGATCGCTATTCCTCCTGAGCGTGTGCGTCCCCGGGGGCGGTCGAAACGTAAGCAGAGAGTATATTAGAAGGGTTTAGGCCGCAAGACCGGAAGCGCCCGCGCGTCGACGCGATTTTCGAGATGCCGATCCCGGATTCTTACCGCCGCACATTGACGTCAATGCCTGCCGGATCGCACGGGCGCTCCTCTTTCACACAAACTCCAGTTGAACCGGCTGCGGAATCACTCCTGCTTGGTGCGCGCGGTCGAGCAGCAGCCGAACCGCTTCGCGGCCCCGCTCCCCATAGTCTATCGTGTAGTCGTTCACGTACATTCCAACAAACCGGTCCGTCAAATCGGCTGCCATCCCGCGAGCGTAGGCCATCGAGTGACGAACCGCCGGCTCCCGATGCGCAAGGCCGTACTCGATCGACTCGCGTAGCAGGCCGGAGACCGTCGCGATCATTTCCGGCCCGAGCGACTTCTTGATCGCGTTGCCGCCAAGCGGAAGCGGCAATCCCGTTTCGGCCTTCCACCATTCTCCGAGATCGACCACCTTGGTGAATCCGCGCGACGAGTAGGTCAACTGGCCTTCGTGGATCAGCAAGCCGGCATCGGCTTCGCCTCGCGCGACCGCGTCCATGATCCTGTCGAAGGGGATCACCACCGGGTTCACTTCGCCGACGCACAATCGCAGCGCCAGGTAGGCCGTCGTCATCATTCCCGGCACCGCTATCTTCAGCCGGGGAAGCTGCTCAACCTGGACCGGCTCGCGCGCGATCACCAACGGCCCATAGTTGTCCCCCATCGACGCGCCCGAAGCCAGCAAGGCGTACTGGTCGAGCACGTACGCGTAGGCGTGGATCGACACCGCGGTGACGTCAAGCTCCGCGTTCATCGCGCGACGGTTGAGCGTTTCGATGTCCTCGATGATGTGACGAAAGGTGAGCCCGCCCGTGTCGATCTTGCCGGCGGCAAGCGCATAGAACATGAACGCGTCGTCAGGATCGGGGCTGTGTCCGAGGGTGATTACTCCAGTGCTCATTCGGGCTCTTCAGTCCGCCGCTCCACCGCGCGCGCTTTACACATATGACTCGGGCGCAGACGCGAGCGCGAGACGGCCTTCAACGCGAGCCATCGTTATAGCCGACGGCGCGCGCGGGAGCAAGCGAACGCCATACGAGACCGAATACTCACCCTTGAGGCGGCACATTACCCGGCGGTTGATTGCCGGGAGGCGTCGAGCCGCCGCTCTTGTCGATACCCTTTGAAACGACGTACGAGCCGCCGCTGATTCCCAACAACGCGAGGATGCTGCCGGGGATCTCCGAAGGAAACTGCGGCGGGTCGTGGCTTACGATGATCAAGAACAACCCCAGCGCGATCACGAACGTGAAGATCAGAAACTGAAACCGCGAGAGGCTCGCGTCGCCGTCCCCGCCCGCGATGAGGTATTCGAGTTTGATCCGCCCACGAAGGATCTCCACGATTATCGCAAGCGCCAGCAGCGCGATGAAGATCGTCAGCGTCCAGCCGATAATCAGTTTCAGGGTGTCCATTTGCTTTGTCTCTCCTTTATCTCGATTCTTAGTCCTGCGGTCCCTTGCCTATCCGCAACAACAACGAGCCGAGCTTGTCGCCCATCAGCGCGCTGAATTTGGCTCCGAGGTAGACGCCGTGACTCCCCCCGAGCGCGAGCACCATCTCGGTTGGCAGCGTCGGAAAGTGCGTTGGGTCCTTGATGGTTTGGGCGAGAACGAAGCCTGCCGCGGCCAATGTCGCCACCAACATCTGGACCCGCGACGGGCTGAACGAGCCGTCCTTGTCTGACAGCAACCCCTTGGTTCTGATCTGTCCCGTAAGCAGTTGATAGCCGACGATGAATGCCATCGCGCCGAGTATCGACCAGACTTCGTAACGCACAAACACAACCAGAGTCTTCACGGTAGTCCTCCGGTGCGGCTTGCTGTTCGCCGGGCTCGCCCGTTTGTTGATTTTGGGGCAGCCGAATACTAGCCTCGCCCCGCGAGCTGTGCAAGCGGCGTAACGAGCTTCACCAGGCTCAACGTGTGGTTGACGACAAGCGCCGAAAACGGCGATGCGGGTCAGATTTCGCACTCGGCGACTCAAGCGCGTCATACCCACCTCGCGAGAGGTGGGTCGCCGATGCTCCAGCCTACAGAAAGGCGACGCACTCGTCCCACATACCCACCTCGCGAGAGGTGGGTCGCTGATGCTCCAGCCTACAGAAAGGCGACGCCCCTATCCTCTCGTCCCACATACCCACCTCTCGCGAGGTGGGTATGCGGGAGAATCTGACGCGCATTACCCGTGACGAATCCGCCGCTTGTCGCCGCTCCGAGCAGCGGGCTACAATCCGCCTTCTTGTTGAGGCAGTTCTCTTGAAACTCGAGCGGGCCGGACTCCGCCTCGCGCTCTTTTGAATCAAACAGCCAAGGGGATAGCTGAGAAAGGCGAAATGGCAATCATCCATCGAGTAAAAGCGCGCGAGATTCTGGATTCGCGCGGCAACCCCACTATTGAAGCCGAGGTCGCTCTCGACAACGGCGTAATCGGCCGCGCGGCGGTTCCGTCAGGAGCTTCGACCGGCGTGAACGAGGCGCTCGAATTGCGCGACAACGACCACGATCGTTACGGCGGAAAGGGCGTCCTCAAAGCCGTCGCCAGCGTCAATTCCATGATCGCGACGCTGCTTACCGGACGCGACGCGTCAGATCAAGCCGCGATCGACCGCGCAATGATCGAAGCCGACGGCACTCCTGCCAAGCGAAACTTCGGCGCGAATGCGATACTGGCGGTCTCGCTTGCCACGGCGCGAGCGGCCGCAGCCGCCGCCGGCCGATCCCTCTATGGGCATCTGGGCGGCCCAGAAGCGCGAACGCTGCCGGTCCCGCTGATGAACATCCTCAACGGCGGCGTGCACGCAGACAACAACGTCGACTTCCAGGAGTTCATGATCGTGCCCGGGGGGTTTGCGGCCTTCTCCGAAGCGCTGCGCGCGGGCGTCGAGGTTTTTCATTCGCTCAAAGGCGTCCTCAAAAAGCGCGGCTACTCTACAGCGGTCGGCGATGAAGGTGGATTCGCGCCGAACCTGAAATCAAACGAGGAGGCCATCGAAGCGATCCTCGAAGCGGTCCATCAAGCCGGCTACCGCGCGGGCCACGAGATTGCGCTGGCGCTCGACCCGGCTTCGAGCGAGTTCTACGAGAACGGCCACTACGTCTTTCGAAAATCAGACGGCTCGCGCAAGACCAGCGACGAGATGGTGAGCTTCTACGCCGGCTGGGTGGACCAGTATCCCATCGTTTCGATCGAGGACGGGCTCGCGGAGTCCGATTGGCAAGGATGGGCTGCGTTGACTCGCGAGCTGGGAGGCCGCATACAACTTGTCGGCGATGACTTGTTCGTTACCAACACCGAGTATCTGGCCCGCGGCATTCGTGAAAAGGTCGCCAACTCGATCCTGATCAAGGTCAATCAGATCGGCTCGCTGACTGAGACGCTCGAGACGATCGAAATGGCGCGGGCGAGCGGTTACACGTCAGTCATCTCGCACCGCTCGGGCGAGACCGAAGACACCTTCATCGCCGATCTCGCGGTCGCAACCAACGCCGGTCAGATCAAGACCGGCTCAGCGAGCCGGACCGATCGCGTCGCAAAGTACAATCAGTTGTTGCGCATCGAAGAGGAGTTAGGCTGTGCGGCGCGTTTCCCGGGATTCACGGCGTTCGACAGAAGGGCGCCGAAGAAGTAGAACACGCGCCGTGGCTCGGCGGGTCCTCGGGGGCAGCCCCGCTCTCCCGCGATCTTTTCCATCTGTGGCCGGAGGATTTGCCGGTAGCAGTCGGGACAGACTGAATGGCTGAACTGGGCGTATCTTCATCATTGCCTCCTCTTAAGCATCTGAGCTTGTCGCCGGAAATGTCCGATCCGGCCGAGAACGTCCCGGATGCGGTGACGCGACAAGCTGAAGTGCATTGACAGCCATCTCGAGCCGTCGCTACTATCACTCGCACTTGTTCTTCTCGCAGCCGCCTACGAAAGGACCGCGTATTGTCACTCTGGCAAGCTCTCGTTCTCGGATTGATTCAAGGCCTCACCGAGTTCATCCCCATCAGCAGCACTGCACATCTCACGCTCGCCGGCAACGCCATGGGTTTGATCAGCCGCGACCACCCGGAAGAATGGACTGCATTCATTGCGGTGACTCAACTCGGCACACTGCTGGCGGTCGTCGTCTATTTCTGGTCCGATATCGGCAGGATCGTTCACGGCTTCGTTACCGGCAACGTGGCGGCGCTGAGGAAGCGGTCCGTCCATCACTCCGTCCGCCAGAGCACGCGGCTCGGCTGGCTGATCATCGTCGGAACGATACCCATCTCGATCGCAGGGCTGACGTTGAGACAGGTCATTGAAGGCGAGCTGACCAAGGACCCGTGGGTCATCGCTGGAAGCCTCCTCGGCGTCGCCGTGATGCTCACCGTTGCAGAAGTCCTGGCGACTCAGCGGCGCGATATGACCGGCCTCAAATTGAGCGACGCCGTCGTCGTCGGAATCGCGCAGGCCTTCGCGCTGATCCCCGGCTCGTCGCGGTCCGGGACCACGATCACAGGCGGATTGCTCGCCGGGTTGACGCGAGAGACGGCGGCGCGATTCTCATTCCTGTTGTCGATTCCCGCGATCTTCGCCAGCGGGCTGCTCGAACTGCCCAAAGCGGTTCACTCGATCGGAACGAACTGGCCTGCACTCGCCCTAGCCACGACGGTCTCGGCAATCTCGGGTTATGCGTCGATTGCGTTCCTCCTGAGGTATCTGCAGCGGCACACGACGTTTCTTTTCGTCGCGTATCGGTTGTTGCTTGGTGTGGTACTGGTGGCGCTGCTGGTGTCGGGCACGATGAGCGCCCGATGAGTTACTTCGGCCGGAATCTGAGACGGCGAATGAAGCCGAGCAGCGCCAGCGCAAGTTTGGATTTGGGCCGCCGAATCTCGACCGCCTCACCGCCCCGCTCGACCAGTTGAACCCTCCCCATGATTTTGCTCAGCGGGATCGGCGGGTCGTTCTGGAACGCGGCATCTCCGCGCGTGATGACGAGACGTTCCGCTTCTGAGCGCTCGATTCGGATCACGCGGTGAATGACCGCTGTATCCCGCCGGCTTGCGTAGAGCACGACGTCGCCCGGTCTAATGGGAGTATCCGACACAGGCTCGATCGTTATGACGTCGCCGTCGACGATGGCGGGCTGCATGCTGCTCCCGCTCATGCGAATCTCCAGGTGGATGTTGCTGGCGAGCAGCCGCCGCGCGTGCTCGAGGAAATCGGGCGTCTCTAAACTGACTCTGCGCCCTCGCTCCGCCTTTATTCCGTCGTAGGCGCGCATTTTTTACTTCTCCATCCGACCGGGCCGGCTCACGGACATTCTCGGCTTCAACACAGATGCTGGATCAACTGTGGCGAATCATAACGCAACAGCGGCGTCGCGGGGAAGCCCGAACCAGGAACTGGGGGCGCGTCAGATTTTCGCGCTCGGCCACCCAAGCGCATCATACCCACCTCGAGAGATGTGTCCGTGATGCTCCAGCCTACAGGAAGCATCGCCGACTTCTTCCCGTTTTGGTTCATACCCACCTCGCGAGAGGTGGGTCCGTGATGCTTCAGCCTACAGGAGGCATCGCCGACTTCTTCCGTTGTTCATACCCACCTCGCGAGCGAGGTGGGTATGCGCGAGAATTAGAACTCAAGACCCTCAAAAACCAATAGTGACGGTTGTGGCGGTCATTTCTTGGAGGGAGCTTGGATTCGGCGAAACAGCGCGAGCTTGGCCCCGGTTGTTAGCCGAAGCTCCTCGCCATCGGGCGACAGCGAGAACGTATGTGCCTTCTCAACGGGAGGTATTTGAATCCTGCCTCGGGAAACCTGGATGACCAGGACGAGTTTGTCGCCGCCCTCGATTCGAAACTGGCCATTGTCCTTATGGGTGATCTTCCCATTATCTCTAGACGATCGAGCGTAGGTCCCGTCGGCGATGAACAGGAGGTCAACAGCATTCTCCGGCCTGACCATCGTCACTACGCCGCCCTCATGGATTTCGCTCATCCTGTAGTTGCCAACGGGAGTAGGCGGAGCGCTCGTTGACGCGCTCGGCGCGGTGTCCGGCGCTGAAGCCGCTGGCGACGGCTGGTCCACGGCGGGCGACCGGGCATTGCTGTTCGATGTTGGAAGCGCAGCGGCTCCGGCGTTCGGACCAGACGCGGGGCTTTGATTGCTTCGGTTGCAACCGGATATCACCAGAAAGAACGTGATCGATAGCGTTAGGGTGAAGGTTTTCATCTCGCTCCACGCATTCGGAGTACGTAGCTCGAATCGGATTTCCTGGTCACATTGGCTTCCGCAGCTCGGCTTTTCCCTCTTGCAACCGGTCGCGCGCGCGAATCTGCTCTATTGACCGAATGGCGGCGGCGCGAACATCGGGACTTGGATCGACGTCCGCCGCGCGCTCGAGTTGGGCGAGCACTCGCTGGTCGCCAATCTCGCCGAGCCCGGCCGCCGCAGTCTGACGGACCTCCGCGTCGTGATCATTCAATACTGCAATGAGCGCTCTTGTGGACCTCTCGTCACGGAACCGCGACAGCGCCGCAGCCGAACGCGCGCGGACCGCAGGCGAGCCGTTACCGAGCGCCGACAAGATCGCGTCTATCGCGGAGGGGTCTCCGATCTTGCCGAGGGCTTCGACCGCTTCGCTTCTGGCGCCTGAGCGGTCGCCTCGAAGCACCTCGATGAGAGCAGCGACCGCTTCGCGCGATCCGATATCACCCAGCGATTCGGCCGAGAGCGCGCGGGTCGAAGGGCCACCGTCTTTGAGAGCAGCGACGAGCCGCGGGACCGCCGGTGTCCCGATCCGCGCGAGCGCGGCGGCGGCTTGCCCGCGCAATGTGCTCGACTCATCGCGCAGCAACTGCATCAGGTGAGTCACGGCGCGTTCGTTTCGTGTTTCGCCGAGTGCTCGGACCGCCGCTGCGCGAACAATCGCGCTCGGATCCGAAAGCGCTTCCGCGACGCGATCGACGGCACGGTCGGTTTGTATTCCGGCGAGCCCCAGTATCGCCGCCTCTCGTACCCCGGCCGAAGGGTGGGCGGCGAGCTGAGCCAGTTGCGCGAATGCCGCCTCGCCGATCTGTCCAAGCGAGCGCGCCGCTTGTTCACGAACGAACGCGCGGTCGTCCGTCAGCAACGCGCTCAACGGTGCAATCGCTCGCGCGTCGCCAATCACGCCCAGCGTATGAGCGGCGATCGCCCGGGTCTCAGCGGAAGCCGACGCGTTCCGCAACAGGCCGACGAGCGGGCCAACAGCCGGGACGCCGATGCGCCACAGCACCTGAGCGGCTCTTTCACGCTCGCGCGGATGGTTCGATTCCAACACGCCGACCAGATGAGGCACGGCTTTCGCTCCGATCGCCGTAAGCGCCTCCGCAGCGTAGAAGCGCACGATGGGGTCCTTGTCCCTGATGGCAGATGCGAGCGGAGCGATGCTGCTCTCGATGAAAGCGTGGGAGGACACGCGTGCGAGCACTTGCGCGGCGCGAGCCCTGACGCGCCAGTCGGGGCTCGTGAGCGACGCGATCAGTAATTGCGTTGCCCGCGGCTCTTTCAAAAGCGCGAGCGATTCGGCCACCGCGAGCCCGACGCGCGGGTCGCGATCATCGAGCAACCCGGTCAGCGGCCCCAGCGAGCGGGGGTCCTTCATCTGACCCAGTGCAACGGCGGCTTGAATCCGGACCTCGCTGCCGGGATCACGAAGCGCCGCGATCAAAGCGTCAATCGCGCGCGGATCGCCGAGCAGCGCGAGCGTCCTCACCGCCTCGGCTCTCACGCGCAGATCGGCGTCGCCCAGCGCTGCTACTACGACGGGCAAGGCCCCGCGATCACCGAGCCGTCCCAGCGTCGAGACAGCCGCAAGCCTCACCTGCGCGCTTGAGTTTGTCGCGTCGGATGAGAGCTTCTCGATGGAGATGCCCAACAACGAGAGCGAGCGTACCGCCGCTTCGCGCACCGTCTGATCTTCGTCCCCGGCCGACAAGAAGAGCGCTTCGGTTGCCACAGGGTCGCCGATCAAGCCAAGAGCCGCCGTCGCGGCAGCTCGCAGCTCGGCGTCGCTCGCGCGCGCCGCCCCGATCAACGGCTCAACCGCTCTTCGGTCGCGCAACACGCCAAGAGTCTGGGCGAGCTTCACTTTCGCCCGCGCGTCAGTCGTCGAGATGACTGCGGCGATCAACTGCGGTACGGCGCGCTGATCGCCCAACCGGCCCAGCCTGTCAATGGCTAGAATACTCTCGTTGCGGTCGGGGCTGTTGAGCCGCGCCGCGAGACTGTCGGGCGTGACGTCAATCGCGGCGAGGGCCCGGACGACGTTCGAGCCCAGCTTTCCGTTGGCGCCGCGCAAGCCAAGCAATAAATCGGTCGCTTGATTGCGATCCATCAGCGCAAGTGCGCCGGTGACGGCCGACAACACCGGCGCCGACTGCTCGGTCGTCAACAGGCCGGCAATCGCGGCGAAGGCGCGCCCAGCGTTGGCAGCGCCCGGGTCGCGCGCGTGAAAGCTCGCGAGCGCGCTCACGGCTTCGGCGCGGACTTCGGCGACCGGGTCCTTGAGGTAATTCAACAGCTCATCTCGCGCGGCCTCAACGTCAAACCGAGGCAGCTCTCGCACGAGCGACAGGCGGACAATTGCAGGATCGAGATTGCTTGGCGCCGGCGAGACGGTCGGTTGCTTGGAGGTTGTTTTCGCGAATTCGATCAGCGCTCCGAGCGCGCGCTGGTCCGCAAACTCCAAAAGCGTCCGGAACGCCGCGGGCCGTACCTCGCCGTGACTGCTCCCGAGAGCCTGGATCACCAGGTCGATATGCTCGCGATTGCCGAGCCGGTAGAGGGCGGCGGCGTATTCCCAGTCGGCGGAGCCGGCCTCTTTGAATGCCGCCAGGACTGCAGGCGCGGCGTTCTTATCGCCAAGGCTTCCCAATGACACGGCTGCGGCTTTTTTGATGGTCAGATCCTCGTCCTTGAGCAGTAGGGCCAACGCTTCGGCCGCCGTAACCGCGCGTAGCTTGCCGAGCGCGGCTGCAGCTTCGCGCCTGACGCTTTCGCTTTCGTCGCCGAGCGCTTTAATCAACAGATCGACGGTCGCCGAATCGGCGTCGGCGGGGAACTTGAGCTTGCCGAGCGCCGATGCAGCACGCGCTCGGATGTAGGAGTCGCCGGATTCGAGGCACTCACGGAGGATTGGAGCGGCCGAAGCGTCTCCGACCTCGCCGATTCCCCGAATCGCCGCGTCGCGCACAAGCCAGTTCGGGTCTTTGACCAGCGGGCCCAGTTGCGTGGCGACAGTCTTCTCGGACTTCTTCCACAACGCGGAAGCGGCCGAGGCCCTCACGTACCAATTCTCGTCGGCGAGGGCTTGCTTGATCTGCTCGACTGCATCGGGCTCCTTTGATTGAATGAGTGCGCTTATGCGTTGCGCTCGCTTGCTAATCTGACTTGCCGCGCCGTCCCTGCTTCCGTTCGACTGAGCCAGAGCAGGGTGGGCCACTGCGAGAAGAATGACGAGCAAAACCGCGCTGCGGGATGAAGCGACTGTAGACCTGCGTGTGCTGATGAGATCCTCCCGGTGATGCTCCTGCTCGGCGAATATTACATCAGGGGGTCGCGCGCTAGAAAGTGAATGTCGCAATAATGGAACTGCCCGGCTGATCCGTTGATCGGCCGGGCAGTTCACTCTTGAGTTGAGAAATCGGGTTTACGCCGCGAGCCTGTCTCCGGGGCTCACGCCCTCATTCAGGTCGAGGCTGCACCGTGCCAGGGTCCGCTCGACGGCGGGCATCGCTTGGGGCACGTTGTACCGCCAGTATCTCACGAGGTGGCCGACCTCGGTCGGCGTCAATTCCTGCGGGCTCCGAGCCGGGATTCCAAGCGGAATCAGGTACGAGCGCATATCGAGCTTCAGCCGCTTCATTTCCGCCTCCAGCGTCTGAATGAACACCTCTCGAGTCGCTGCGTCCATTGCTACCAGCCCATCGCGAATCTTCGCCTTCAGTTCATTTGGATCAACCGATACGAGCCGCGTCTCTCGACCGTGATTTCGATTCCGTAGTTTTTTTTGCATTCCCTTTACACCCCTTTTCCCGGCACTGCCGAGAATTTCCCCTTCCACGGGCTTGACGTCGCGTTACGAGCAAACATCATACCCCTATAACGCAATGCTCTTTTCTTTGTTTCAAGAACTTGCGCGGCGTCCATCCCGCGCATTTGCGCCATTTGACCTTCATCAGGCCTAACCAATCGGGCCGATTTGCGCAAGGGATAGATGCGCCGGAACGTACGCATGTGGCCTTGCCGAAGCGTCCCTTTGCGCCACAATCGCCACTCCTCTCTGTCGGGTGCACGCCAGCCGCGGCTGTCGAACCGAGTCCCGCAGGCCTCGTTCGCAGAACCCGAATACGTCCTGAGGGAGCCGGACAGATTCACTCTGGCTCATCCGGTTTCTGCGCGCGCAGTCAGCCCACGGGCGTCGCACAGAACCCGTCGCCGTTGTGAAGAATTGGTTTATGAAACGCCGAGGCGCCATGCTATAATCCGCGCGCGAAATTCACGCCCGTATCGAAAGGAAGCAGACTATATAACCATGGCTGACGAACGGACCGAGCGTAACCGCGCAATCGACATCGCTATCTCGCAAATCGAGAAGCAGTTTGGCAAGGGATCCATCATGCGGCTCGGCGAGAAGAAGGTCGTAGACATTCCCGCGATCTCAACTTCCTGTTTGAGCCTTGACGCCGCAATTGGGATTGGCGGTGTACCTCGCGGGCGCGTCGTCGAGATCTACGGGCCCGAGTCCGGTGGCAAGACCACGCTCGCTCTTCACATCGTCTCCCAGGCGCAAGTGGCCGGCGGCGTTGCCGCCTACATTGATGCCGAGCACGCCCTGGACGCGGGCTACGCCGAGAAGCTCGGAGTCAAGGTCGATGATCTGTTCATTTCGCAACCGGATTCGGGCGAGCAGGGGCTGGAGATTGCCGAAGCACTGGTCAGGTCGGGCGGCGTCGACGTGTTGGTAATAGATTCGGTCGCGGCGCTCGTGCCGAGGGCGGAACTGGACGGCGAAATGGGCGACTCACTCCCAGGCTTGCAAGCCCGTCTGATGTCGCAGGCGCTGCGTAAGCTGACGGCGGTGGTCGCGCGATCTAACACCTGCCTGATTTTTATTAATCAGATTCGCGAGAAGATCGGCGTGATGTTTGGCAACCCCGAAACCACGACCGGCGGACGCGCGCTCAAGTTTTACTCTTCGGTCCGGCTCGAAATCCGGCGCACCGGCGCGATAAAAGACGGCGATTCCGTCGTCGGCAACCGCACCAAGGTAAAGGTCGTCAAGAACAAAGTCGCGCCGCCGTTCAAAGAAGCCGAGTTTGACATAATGTATGGCGAAGGAATCTCCAGGGAAGGTGACCTGCTGGACTTGGCCGTCGAGCACAAGGTAGTAGAAAAGAGCGGCGCGTGGTTCAGCTTCAAGGGCGAGCGGCTGGGACAAGGACGTGAAAACGCGAAGGCGCTGCTCAAGGCTGACGGCGGAGTGATGGCGCGCATTGAGAGCGAGGTGCGCCGGGTTCTGGGGCTTTTACCGGCAGTCGATGAATCGCAATCAAGTTCGGCTGCACCCGCCGCCCCCTCAGCGCGAAACGCCGCGCCGAAGGGCTGAGCCGGCGAGGCGGCTGAACTACCATATCTTGAGCTAAGTCATAGTGTAAGCCCAGGATTTAGGGTTGACCCGCCAATTCGCTTTCTGATACTATGCGGCCCGTCACCAGGATGCCCCCGTACATTCGAGGTGCCTCAGCATGAAATGTGAGGGTTGCGGGCACGATTATCTCAGCACACTTACGCGCTGCACTCATTGCGGCCTGCTGAATAGCCGACGAACGCAGAAATCTTCCGAATCCCGGTTGATCGAGTTTCCGAAACGACCTCGGGTTGCGACCGATGCGTCCGGGGAAGTCGTCGTCCCCGCCTGGCGTGCCGAGCTTAACGAGAGAGTGCGAGCCGTAAGAGCTAAGCGGCTCGCGGGTTCCTCACCAGATTCTGCGTCGGGCGATCAGCCAACCGTGCTCAACGAAGTCGCCGATGCGTCGCGCGAACAGTTTGCGGGCGGCAGCCGCTCAGAAGCCGTGGAACAGCGGACCAGCCGCGCCAATCCAACGTCGCCAAACCCCATCGTCGAAGCCGCGTTGACCCGCGTGCGCCGCGCAACCAAGAACGCCAACCGAGCCGCTCTGCCGTTGATGCAAACGACACGGCCTCAGCCGTCTCCCCAAACTACCGTGCGTGCTGAAAGGGAAGCGACTGCGAGGGCGCTTGTCCCGGCGGAAGAGACAAAACCTCTGCCGCCGGTCCGCTATGCTGTTCAGCCGGCCACTCGGGGAGTGGCCGCCGCCGTTTCGCCGGCTCCAGACAGGCAAGCGGCGAGTGATTCTCCAGCTTCGCCCGACGTGGCCGGCCCGCTCGATGTTATCGGCCTTCCATCGCTCATTGATGACGTGGAACCTGCGGACTATCTCGCGGCGGAGATCAGCAAGGTCGACGAGGCGATGAGGCCGGAGTTCGCCAGGAACGAACGCGCGTCGTTGATCGCCCACCTCGTAATGAACACCATTGACTTACTGGTGATCGCAGTCAGCGCGGCGCCGTTCCTCGCTCTGATGGAGATATCCAACGCCGATTACTCGGTCGCCGCGACCCGAGTGGCCGCGCTCTCGGTGGCGGCCTCGATGGCCTTCTTCTATCTCTCGCTGACGCAGTTCCTCATGGGCAAGTCGTTCGGGATGATGCTGACCAATACGCGGATCGTCGACACGCGAAGCTTCAAACATCCTTCTCTGCTTCGGGTACTTGTGCGAACGGTCGGCTATCTGGTCGCAGTCGGGTTTGGACTGATTGGGTTGTTCTGGCTTCTGTTGAATCACCGGCGCCGCGGCTGGCACGACATCGCCTCAGGCACTCTCGTGGTACGCGATTTTTGAGCCGCCGAATCCATATGCCAGTCCATTAACAGGTTCCCTCGGCGATTACTCCAACCGCTGTCATTGAGTAGAATACGGCAATGGACAACTTCTACCTCGCCGCCGTGGTCCGCGAGATGCGCCCGGAAATCGTCGGTAGAACTGTCGCAAGAGTGTATGCTCGTGACGCAGACCTGATTATTGAGTTCAAGCCGGCGAACACGCGAGCTCTCGTTGCGTCGCTCGACCCATCAAGCCCGGGGATGTTCCTCGCCGACCCCTCCCGACCAGATGCGTCCTCCGGTCAGCCTCCGTTCGCCCTCACATTGCGAAAGGAGCTAGCCGGCGCGAGGGTCCTCGCCATTGAGAAAGCGGCTCACGACCGAATAGTGCGGCTCGAATTGGAGGCCTTCAGCCTGGCGGGCACGAAGCGAACTGTGTGGCTAATCCTGATGCTGACCGGCCGCAGCGCGAATGCGGTCTTGACCGACTCGAACGGGCGGATAGAGGCGATGTTCGCTAAGCGCCGCGGGCTTATCGCCGGCGCCGAGATGAGATGGATGACTGAGCAAGACGAGCTGAGGGAATACTCGCCGGATTCCATTTCTATCGAGTCGGGTTTGACGGACGAACAGTCGCTCGGCCCGGATTCGCTCTTCGGCCCCGTGTACAGGAAAGAACTCTCCGCGCGCGCCATGGCCGCAGATCCAGGCGCGGCGTTGCGGTCGCTGCTCGACGATTTGTTCGAGAAGAAACCAACGCCCCTCGTCTATTCGCGTCTTCCGCTGGAGCAAGCGGGCCTGCGGTTGCTTGATCTCAAGCGAGACTTGATTCTCGCCCACATCGAGCTCGCCCACGCCCGGGGCATGCACCGCAATGAGTTCGCTTCACTCTCCGAAGCCGCCGATCGGTACTACGAGGTGCGAGCGAAAGCGAGGGCGTTTTCAGATGAATTCAACGCGACGCGAAAACTGCTGGCGCGAGAGATAACGAAATGTGAAGCTGCGATTCGCTCGATTGCGGCCGACCGCGCGCGGTTCGAAGACTTCGAGAAGTTCAAGCGATACGGCGATCTAATCCTGGCCAGTCTCAGTACGGCGCGGGTGTCGGGTTCGCTTGTAAGCCTCGTCGATTACTACGACCCGCAGCAACCGGAGATTGACATACCAATCGAGAACGGCGACACGCTCCAGCAAGCCGCCTCGCGGTACTTCTCGCGATACCAGCAAGCGAAGCGCGGTCTGGCCGCCGTCGCAAAGCGGGAAGCAGAAGTCGGCGCTCGCCTCGCGCTGCTGAGAGGACTCGCCGAACGCCTTGAGGGTGATGTCGGTGCAGAGCGGCTCGCGGAGGTCGTCCCCCGGCTTCGCAGTCATCTCGGGACGGACGTGGAAGGAAAGCTCAAGCACAGGTCCGCGGACCGGGCGGCCGAAGCCGGCGGCGCACAGATAGGCCGCCGGTTCGTGACGAGTGATGGCTACGAGATAGTCGTAGGGAGAAACGATGCCGAGAATGATCGAATCACGTTTCGAATCGCAAAGTCGAATGACGTATGGCTGCACACCGCCGATTACGCCGGATCACACGTCATCATTCGCAACCCGAATCGCGAAGATGTGCCTCAGCGTTCGATTCACGAAGCCGCGGAATTGGCGGCGTTCTATTCGCAAGCGAAGCGGGATGCGAAGGTCGCGGTCCACTGGACGTTGAGGAAGTTCGTCTCGAAGCCGCCGCGCGCGAAGCCGGGGCTTGTTCGGTTGTCTTCGTTCAAGACGCTGCTAGTCGAGCCCAGATGCAAAATGGAGAGGCTGGGTAATCGCGCACGATGATGGCTTCAGCGAATGAGCGTCACGATCTCATCGACGATTTCGCGAATCGTGCGTGACCCCACATCGACGGTATGGTCAGCCAGCGCGTAGTTCGCCCTTCGACGATCGAGCAAGATCTTCATTTCGGCCCTATCCCCAACCAATGGGCGGCGCCGATCCCTCGATACCCGCGACGCGCAAATACCGAGAGGGCAATTCAGCCACACGGTTCTCCCCATCGAACGCAACGCCGCCCGGTTCGCCTCGCTCTCGTACGCCCCGCCGCCAAGCGCGATCACTCCAGCTTCGACGCCACGACACAAGTCGAGCGCCTCCCGCTCCAGCCGCCTGAACTCCGCCTCGCCCGCTTCGGCAAATATCTCGGCGATTGTCTTTCCGGCTCGCGCTTCGACCGTCTCGTCCAGGTCCACGAATCGCAAGCCGAGCCGATGGGCGAGCGCGCGCCCCACCGTCGTCTTACCTGAGCCCATGAAACCAACGAGGAATATTGGCTTGTCGGCTGTCATATCTCTTTCCTGACCGGTCCGCCGAAATCCAACGGCTCCCGGCGTACTAGCGCCTGTCGGAATAATCACTTCGTAGTAACGAATTCATTCGTTTCAGATTGGGAACTCGTACCTTTTCAACAATCGGAACGAGTGAATTCGTTACTACGAACAAGCGTCTCGTTATTCCGACAGGCTCCCACGCTCACCCGGTTATCCCGATATCGCCGGTCACGGATCTCAAGGCGTCGTAGAAGCCGGGGAACGACACACCAACGCAATCGGCGTCCGCGATTTCGGTCGGGCCCTCGGCGATCAGGCCCGCGATCGTGAACGCCATCGCGATGCGGTGATCGCCCGCCGTTTCAATCCGCCCGCCAGTCAATCGCTGAGGCCCGCTCAGCGCAAAACCATCTTCAAACTCCTCAACGATGACGCCCATCGACCTCAACCCATCGACGACGGTTCTGATGCGATCGCTTTCCTTGACTCTCAGCTCCCTCGCGTCGCGCACTTCGACGCGGCCGTCGATTTGAGTGCCGACGACGGCCAGGATCGGTATCTCATCGATCAGGTTGGCGATGACACGGCCGCTGAGCTGAAGGCCGCGCGCGCCGGCGCTCAGACTCGCAGCCGTCACCCTGAGGTTCCCTACCCGCTCGCCGTGTTGCTCAGATGCATTCTGGATTTCGATGCGGGCTCCGAGCGTCCGCAGCACGTCCAGGAATCCGGTGCGCTTTGGGTTCAAATTCACCGCGGTCACGACAAGCTCGGAATCCGGCAACAGCGTCGCAGCCGCTACCAAGAACGCCGCTGACGACACGTCTCCCGGCACCGTGTAATCGACGGGTCTCAACTCGACACCGCCCTCAACTCTTACGCTCGTCTTCGATTCGGTTTCAATCCTCGCGCCAAACTCGCCGAGCATAAGCTCGGTGTGATTGCGAGAGGGCGTCGGCTCGCTGAACACGGTCGTTCCGCCGGCGTGGAGCCCCGCGAACAGAACGCAGGTCTTGACCTGAGCGCTCGCAGTTGGACTCGCATATTGGACCGGCTTTAGATCTCCGCCGGTTATTCTCAACGGAGCGAAGTTCCCCTCGCGAGCTTCGATCGAAGCGCCCATCCGCATGAGCGGGTCGATTATTCGCGCCATAGGTCTGCGCCGAAGGCTCGCATCGCCGTCTATGACAGAGACGAAGGGTTGGGCGGCAAGAATGCCGCTCAACATGCGGATAGTCGAACCGGAGTTATCAGCATTGAGCAGCACGGGAGAGGCCGGCGGCTTGTAACTACGCAGTCCCTTTCCGTGAATGACGATCTCGGCCGCGCTGTGCTCAATGGCGACGCCGAGACTCCGAAGACATTCGAGCGTGGCGCGGCAGTCGGCGCTCTCGGCGAAGCCCGTGATACGAGACGAGCCGTTCGCGACTGATGCGAGCATCGCGACGCGATGGGAGATCGATTTGTCGCCAGGGACGCTGAGGGTCCCGCTGACTCGATGCTGAGGGCTGACGCTCAGTGTTCTTGACATCGTAAGTTACGACATGGTACTAAAAGGCGCGCAACGTGACCACCTTAACCGTGAATTTACGTGCAGGATCTCGGGAGCTGGACCGAAAGGCATCCGCGACGCCGATGACGGAGAACATTGAGCTTTCCATTGACAGCAAACTTCAATTCGTCGAACTGGTTGGCTCCGTGACTAAAGACGTAACCGCGAAGATGGGATTCGGTGAGGATGACGCTAGTTGGATCGAGCTTTCCGTGCACGAAGGTGTCATAAACGCGATCACCCACGGCAACAAGAACGCGGATGACAAACGCGTTGATGTAAAGTTCGTGGTTGAACCCGAAACCCTTACTGTCTACGTCCGTGATCGAGGCGAGGGATTCGATCCGGAATCGCTGCCCGACCCGCTCGACCCCGAGAACTTATTGAACCCGACGGGCCGGGGAATCTTCTATATGCGAACGTTCATGGACGATGTGTGTTTTTCGGAGCATCCCGAAGGGGGATGCCTGTTACGGTTGACCAAACGGAAGCAATCATCCCACATTTGACTCTGAGTTTGAGAAAAGGAGAAGTAGAATGGCTCAGCTTACGATTACAGAACGGCCGGCCGGGGACGTGACGATCCTGGATTTGTCGGGGAAGATCACGATCGGCGAAGGCAGCGTCCAACTGAGAGAGTCGGTGCGCAGGCTGCTCGACGAGGGCAAGAAGAAAATCCTGTTGAACCTCGGCGATGTGTCTTATGTTGACAGCTCGGGAATTGGTGAACTGGTGAGTTCGTACACGACGACCAACAACAACGGTGGGCAGTTGAAGCTTCTGAATCTGACGAAGAAAATCCAGGACCTTCTGATGATCACAAAGCTCCTTACCGTCTTCGAAACCTTCGACAACGAAGAATCGGCGGTCAGCGGGTTCAAGTAGTCAGCCCCCGGCCTCGGCCCAATTCGTTGAACGTGTCAAAGGGCGCCAGCGTCTATCCTGAGTGGAACGTTGCGCCCTTTTCCTTATTATGAAGACGGCATTATGAAGACAGCGGCGAAACGATTTCTCTTTGGCCTCGCGTTCGCCGCCCTCTGCGCTCACCCGGCTCGCACTCAAGTACCGCCCGACCAGGCGAGTTCCAGCCCTCCAACTGAACCACAAATCTTTGCGCTGGTCGTCGGAGTATCAAAATACCCAAGGCTGCCGGGCGGGCAGCAGCTCCAGTTCGCCGACCGCGATGCCGCATCATTCGCGGAGGCAATAAGGAACCGCGTCCCTGATGCGAGCAACGTGAAGCTGCTCACCGGCGCCAACGCGACCGCCGGCGCCATCAAGGCGGCCCTCGGCAATTGGCTCGCGCGGTCCGCGTCTGAGAACGACATCGTGCTCGTTTTCTTTTCGGGTCACGGCTTCGTCGAACGCCAGTTCGGTGAGGCGTACTTGCTCGGCTACGACTCGGATGTCAGCGACCCGTACACGACCGCGATCTCCGTCAGCGAAATCGCCCAAGCCCTGACTCGCAGAGTTCGCGCCGGCCGCGTGCTGATCATCGCCGACGCCGTCCGCAGCGACCTCTTCCCTCCCGAGTCCGACGGCGCGACGGCGGCGACGGTATTCGTTGAAGCCTTCGATCGCCTTGCCGCCTCCCGAGCCGGCGTGGCGGCAATACTCGCAAGCGCCGGAGGGGAATTCTCCCGCGAAGGACAACGATGGGGAGGGCATGGCGTATTCACCAGACATCTGCTGGGCGAGCTCGCCGACAACGCCGGGCTCACGGCAGGCGAGATGTACGACCGCGTCTCGCAGCGCGTCGCCGTCGACACGTCAAACAAGCAGCATCCCTGGCGAACCAAAACCGACCTCGCAGGATTCCTGCTGACAATCACTCAGCGTCATCCACCAGTCGCCGTAGCAGCGCGCCCGCCCGAAACATCGCTCAAGCCCGAGCCTCGCCCGACTGTCGCGGCGAGAAAACCAGAGGAGTTGAAGCCGTCCCTCGCAACTCCACCGCCCCCGACGCGCGAGCCCAAGATCAGTCCGAGCAAGCCCGCCGAGGCCACCCTCGTTGCCAAGCCCACACCACCGGACGCGACTACAAGACCACCGGATGCGCGTCCTTCAGGCGTGGAGCCGGCGGGGCCTCCGAAACCAACACCTGAAAGACCATCCTCCGCGCCTGCGCCGCCCGCGCAGCCAATCGACAGCAACCGACAGCCCGCCGCCGACATGACAACGACGCCCACGGATATCCGCCCAACTCCTCCGCTACCGGTCAAAATCGCGGCGGCGAGCATTCGGCCGGAGCCGCGGCCAAACAACGAGCGAGGCGAGATTGCGGTCCGTGGCATCGGACCGCCGCCGCTCATGCCGCCGTCGCCTCGGCCGGTCGCGGCGGTCGCATTGACCGCGGAACGCACTCTGAACGCGGGACACGAGATCGTCGTGAGCCCCGTCCCTCCGCCTCCGAAACCGGTCGCTCCGCCGCCGCGCGTCATTCCAATTGTAGCGGCGGCGCCGATCCCAATTCCGGAGGCCGCGCCCGACGAGCTGCCGGTTACCTCGCCCGAAGATGTCCCGACGCCCCTGATCCTGCAATTGGAGGTCGCGCTCTCCTCGGGACGGTTGATCGAGCCCAGGAACGACAACGCCTGGGACGCGTATCAAGCTCTAATTCAAGACCGGTCCGCCGCAAGTGACACGGCGCGCCTGAAACCGGTACTCGTCGCGGCGCTCATCACCTCTGGCCGGCGAATAGTGAATGGCGACGTTCGATCCGACAACGTAGCCGATAAAGTCGACGACTTCAGGCGAGCGGGTCAGATGTTCGCCCGCGCTCGCTCGCTCGCTCCGGAGAACACCGAGATCGGGCGCCTTGAAAAGTTGAGCGCCGCCGAGGCGCTGATATCCCTGCAGTTCTACGACGAAGCCGAGAGGGCGCTCGCGGCGTTTCAGGGTTCGAGCCTTGCGACGGCCGAGAACGCGCTCGGTTTGGTTCATCTCGGCAGACTCGATACGTATCAGGCCGAGCGGGCATTCAAGCGCGCGTGTGAGATGGACCCGAGCTGGGCGAGCCCTCACTACAATCTCGCGCTGCTGTATCGAAACCATAAGAACGACTCCGCGCTCTTGGAGTTCGAGCGCGCGGCGGCGCTCGACCCCGCAAACCCCTCGCTGGCGACCGCGCTTGGTGACGAGCTATTCAGCAGACAGCAATGGCAGAAGTCGGCCGAGGCGTATCGCAAGGCCGTCGCGCTGAGGCCCGCCGACGACACGCTTCACACCAAGCTTGGGCACGCGTTATACAGTCAGGGGCTGAGGGAGGAAGCCGATCGCGAGTATCAGAAGGCTCGCGAACTCCGCAGCAGGACTCCACAGTCGAACCCGCCGCTCGGGTGATCTCCAATGCGGGTGAGCTTCCCGCGCACACGCACCCCGCCAGAGGTCCCCAACCGGTTTGGGCATTCCTCCCCGATTGCGCTCGGATCGGTGTAGTAGCCTGTTAATTATCGCAACTCCGCCAAAATCCGATTGACAACAGCGTGAGACCCGCAACATAATCCGACCGGCAGGTTTCTGAATCCGTCGATAGCGTCGTCCGACGCTTTTCCGCTTGTGGGCGCTCTGTGAGTCGATCACAGACAGAAGGGATGCAGGGTCCACACAGATCACTCGAAAGCGAATGGTACCGGTCCAACGCATTGAGAGACCGATGAAGCCGATGCGGCGGTGCGCCAGCTCTTCTGGTGCAAGCCGCTCGCTACGCCCAGCTACGTCTTCTAACGCGCGCGCGTCCGACGGACCACTCGCCCTCGACTGACCCAGTAGCCCTCGATCACAACCAACCAGGAATCTCAATCGCGGCGAAATCGTCGTTGGCTGTAGCCGGCAATCATCGAGCCGGCAACTCGCGTTTAGGCCCGTTGCGGCTCCGGCACACCGTCACAAGCTATCTTCGCCTGACTTACATATCACTTCCCGCCGCTGCGTCTGGAGGATGCGCCGGTTAAAGGAGGACACAGGATGGCGACCAAAGTTAGCGGGGCAGCACCCCCGTCATCGACAAACGGGAACATTCTGAACGCAGGGCTGCTGTTGAAAACGCTCGCAGCAGTCAAGAAAGGGGACTTCTCGGTTCGGCTGCCGGTCGATGGCACCGAATTAGCCGGGAAGGTCTACGACACCCTCAACGAGATCATCGAGATGAACGAGCGGATGGCGGCCGAATTCGCCCGCATCAGCAAGGTGGTCGGCAAGGAAGGCCGCATCTCCCAGCGCGCGACGCTCGGAAGTACGGGCGGTTCGTGGGGCGCGTCCGTTGACGCACTCAATACGCTGATCACCGATCTGGTGCAGCCTTCCAGCGACGTCGCTCGCGTGATCGGCGCCGTCGCCAACGGCGACCTATCGCAAACCATGGCACTCGAGATCGAAGGCCGTCCGCTCACCGGCGAGTTCCTGCGCACCGCCAAGACCGTCAACACGATGGTCGCGCAGCTCGGCACGTTCGCGTCCGAAGTCACCCGCGTCGCGCGCGAGGTCGGCACCGAAGGCAAGCTCGGCGGCCAGGCCCAGGTGAAGGGCGTCGCCGGCGTCTGGAAAGACCTGACCGATAGCGTCAACTCGCTGGCCTCGAACCTCACCAATCAGGTGCGCGACATCGCTCAGGTAACGACCGCCGTCGCGACCGGCAACCTCGGCAAGAAGGTCACCGTTGACGTCAAAGGCGAAATCCTCGAGTTGAAGAACACGGTCAACACAATGGTCGACCAGTTGAACGGGTTCGCATCCGAAGTCATCCGCGTGGCGCGCGAGGTCGGTACCGAAGGCAAGCTCGGCGGCCAGGCGCAAGCAAAGGGCCTGGCTGGCGTCTGGAAAGACCTTACCGACAGCGTCAACTCGATGGCGTCGAACCTGACGAACCAAGTTCGCAACATCGCCGAGGTGACGACGGCCGTCGCCAAGGGAGACCTTACCAAGACCATCACCGTCGACGTGCGCGGCGAGTTCCTCCAGTTGAAAGACACGATCAACACGATGGTCGAACAGCTCAGCACCTTCGCGTCTGAAGTCACCCGCGTCGCCCGCGAGGTCGGATCAGAAGGCAAGCTGGGCGGCCAGGCCGAAGTCATCGGCGTCGGCGGCACCTGGAAGGACCTGACCGACAGCGTCAACTCCATGGCTGCAAACCTGACAAACCAAGTGCGTAACATCGCGGAGGTCACGACCGCTGTCGCAACCGGGGATTTATCGAAAAAGATCACCGTAGATGTGAGGGGCGAGATTCTAGAGCTGAAGAACACCGTGAACACGATGGTTGACCAGCTCAACGCCTTTGCTTCCGAAGTGACACGTGTGGCCCGCGAGGTAGGCACCGAAGGCAAGCTCGGCGGCCAGGCCGAGGTCAAAGGCGTCGCCGGCACATGGAGGGACCTCACCGATAGCGTGAACATGATGGCCAGCAATCTGACCAGTCAGGTTCGCAACATTGCTGAGGTCGCTACGGCGATCGCTGACGGTGACCTCTCGAAGAAGATCACGGTCGACGTGCAAGGCGAGATTCTTGACTTGAAGAACACCGTCAATCGGACGGTGGATCAGTTGAACGCGTTCGCGTCGGAGGTAACCCGCGTCGCGCGTGAGGTAGGCACCGAGGGCAAGCTGGGAGGGCAAGCGAAGGTGCTCGGCGTAGCGGGAACCTGGAAAGACCTGACCGATAGCGTGAATATGATGGCAAGTAACCTGACTAACCAGGTCCGCAACATCGCGGAAGTCGCCACCGCCATCGCCGATGGTGACCTTTCCAAGAAGACCACTGTGGACGTCCAGGGCGAGATACTCGACCTGAAGAACACGATCAACAGGACGGTGGACCAACTGAGCGCGTTCGCGTCTGAAGTAACACGTGTCGCGCGCGAGGTGGGCACCGAGGGCAAGCTTGGAGGCCAAGCCCAGGTACTAGGGGTGGCCGGCACGTGGAAGGACCTGACCGACAATGTCAATTCGATGGCGAGTAACCTGACCGACCAGGTGCGCAACATCGCCGAAGTAGCAACGGCCATCGCCGACGGCGATCTCTCTAAGAAGATCACCGTCGACGTACGAGGCGAGATCCTTGACCTGAAGAACACGATCAACAGGACGGTCGACCAGTTGAACGCGTTCGCGTCGGAGGTGACACGTGTCGCGCGCGAGGTGGGCACCGAGGGCAAGCTCGGAGGGCAGGCACAGGTACTAGGAGTGGCCGGCACCTGGAAGGACCTGACCGAGAACGTCAATTTGATGGCGAGTAACCTGACCGACCAAGTGCGCAACATCGCCGAAGTAGCAACCGCCATCGCCGACGGCGACCTTTCCAAGAAGATCACCGTAGACGTAAGGGGTGAAATCCTCGACCTGAAGAACACCATCAATAGGACGGTAGACCAGTTAAACTCGTTCGCGTCTGAGGTGACGCGCGTCGCGCGTGAGGTGGGCACCGAGGGTAGGTTGGGTGGGCAGGCGCAAGTCCCCGGCGTCGCCGGCACCTGGAAGGACTTGACTGACAGCGTCAACGCGATGGCAGCCAATCTGACCGTGCAGCTACGCGACGTGTCGAAGGTCGCGGCAGCCATCGCCGGCGGCGATTTGAGCCAGAATATTACCGTAGATGTTCGAGGCGAGATTCTCCAGATAAAGGAGACCATTAATACTATGGTCGGTCAATTGAGTACCTTCGCTTCGGAAGTCACCAGGGTCGCTCGCGAGGTCGGCACCGAGGGCAAGCTGGGAGGACAGGCAGAAGTCCCTGGCGTAGCCGGAATCTGGAAGGACCTCACTGACAATGTGAATTCGATGGCCAGCAACCTGACCAACCAGGTTCGCAATATCGCCGACGTGGCTACCGCAATCGCCAACGGCGACATGAGCAGGAAGATCACAGTCGACGTTCGCGGCGAGTTCCTCCAGTTGAAGGACACCATCAACACGATGGTCGACCAGCTCAGCACGTTTGCGTCCGAAGTCACCCGCGTAGCACGCGAGGTTGGCTCGGATGGCAAGCTCGGCGGCCAGGCCCAGGTGCGCGGCGTGGCCGGCACGTGGAAGGACCTGACCGACAACGTCAATTTCATGGCCGGCAACCTGACCAACCAGGTGCGCAACATCGCAGCGGTCACCACCGCCGTCGCTAACGGCGACCTGACCAAGAAGATCACCGTCGATGTGAAAGGCGAGTTGCTCGACCTGAAGAGCACGATCAACACGATGGTCGACCAGCTCAACACGTTCGCCTCCGAAGTGACCCGCGTCGCGCGCGAAGTGGGCACCGAAGGCAAGCTCGGCGGCCAGGCTCAGGTGCGCGGCGTCGCCGGCACGTGGAAAGACCTGACCGACAACGTGAACCTGATGGCCAGCAACCTCACCGATCAGGTGCGCGGTATCGCCAAGGTCGTGACCGCGGTCGCCAGCGGAGACCTGAGACAAAAGCTGACGGTCGAAGCCAAAGGCGAGATCGCGTCGCTGGCCGACACGATCAACGGCATGACCGACACGCTGGCGACCTTCGCCGATCAGGTCATCACCGTGGCCCGCGAGGTGGGCGTCGAAGGCAGACTGGGCGGCCAGGCCAACGTGCCCGGCGCCGCCGGCACCTGGCGCGACCTGACCGATAACGTCAACCGGCTGGCGGCCAACCTCTCGACTCAAGTGCGAGCCATCGCCGAAGTTGCCACCGCCGTGACCAAGGGAGACCTGACCCGGTCGATCACGGTGGAGGCGGCGGGCGAGGTCGCGGCGCTCAAGGACAACGTCAACGAGATGATCCGCAATCTGCGCGATACCACCCGCATCAACACCGAGCAAGACTGGCTCAAGACGAACCTCGCCAAGTTCACCCGCTTGCTGCAAGGCCAGCGGGACTTGATCGCCGTCGCGCGATTGATTCTGTCCGAGCTTGCGCCGCTGGTGAGCGTCCAGCACGGCGTCTTCTACGTCAACGAGCCGTCGAGCGCCGGAGAACCGCTGCTCAAGCTGCTCGCGAGCTACGGCTATAAGTCCCGCAAGCACCTCTCCAGTCAATTCCACGTGGGCGAGGGGCTTGTCGGCCAGGCCGCGTTCGAGAAGCAGCGGATTCTGCTTCAGGAAGTGCCCACTGATTACATAAAGATCAGCTCGGGCCTCGGCGAGGCCTCGCCGCTTAACATCGCCGTCTTGCCGGTCGTGTTCGAGGGTGAGGTGCTCGCGATCATTGAGCTGGGCAGCTTCAACCGGTTCGGCGAGATTCAGCTCACGTTCCTCGAACAGCTCACCGAGAGCATCGGCATCGTGCTGAACACGATCGCCGCCACGATGCGGACCGAGGAACTGCTCAAACAATCGCAGACAATGGCCGGCGAGCTGCAGACGCAGCAGGAAGAGCTGACCGAAACCAACAAACGGCTCCAGGACCAGGCCAAGTCTCTGCGGGAATCCGAAGACCTGCTCAAACAGCAGCAGCAGGAGCTGCAACAAACCAACGAGGAGCTTGAAGAAAAAGCCGAGTTGCTGGCGCGTCAAAACGCCGAGGTAGAGCGCAAGAACCGCGAGATCGATCTCGCTCGCGCGGCGCTCGAAGACAAAGCCGACCAGCTCACGCTCACTTCCAAGTACAAGTCCGAGTTCCTCGCCAACATGTCGCACGAGTTGCGCACGCCGCTCAACAGCATGCTGATCCTGTCCAAGCTGCTGAGCGACAATTCCGAGCGTAACCTCACCGAGAAGCAGATCGAGTACGCGCGAACTGTCTACTCGTCGGGCTCCGATCTGCTGACGCTCATCAACGACATCCTCGACCTGTCGAAGATCGAATCCGGCGCGATGGACGTCGACGTGAACGAGGTGCTGTTCACCAGCCTGCAAGACCACGTCGAGCGCACCTTCCGGCCGGTGGCCGAAGGCAAGGGGCTCGAATTCGCCGTCGAGCTGGACTCGAATCTGCCCACAGCCACCTACACCGACGAGAAGCGGCTCCAGCAGGTGCTCAAGAACCTGTTGTCGAACGCGTTCAAGTTCACCGAGCACGGCCGCGTCGGGTTGCGAATGTCCATCGCAACCAGCGGCTGGAGCGCGGACCACGACGCGTTGAACGCCGCCGACACCGTCATCGTATTCACCTGCTCGGACACCGGGATCGGAATCCCGCTCGACAAGCAGAAGGTGATCTGGGAGGCGTTTCAGCAGGCCGACACCGGCACCGCGCGCCAGTACGGCGGGACCGGGTTGGGCCTGTCGATCAGCCGCGAGATTGCGCGCTTGCTCGGCGGTGAGATTAGACTGGCGAGCACGCCCGGCGAGGGCAGCACCTTCGTACTCTACGTGCCGGAGCGGTACTCGCCCCTCGAGCCGCGACGCACGGGACCGGGCGCGGGGCCGAGGTGGGGCGGACCTGAGCCGCTTGACGAGTCGCCTTCGAGGATTGGTTACGGCCCGGCCCGCCGTGGGTCGGGCTTCAGAACAACTCCAGGCGAGATTTCCGAGGTCCTGCCGGAAAGCGAGGTCAGCGATGACCGTGCCGCGATCAATCCGGGTGACCGCGTGCTGCTGATCGTCGAAGACGACGTCAACTTCGCCCAGATTCTGCTGGACCTCGGGCGCGAGAAGGGCTTCAAGGGCATCGTCGCCACGACCGGTGCGGCAGCCCTGGCGGCGACGCGGCAGTTCACACCTGACGCGATCACGCTGGACATCAGGCTGCCGGATACGGATGGCTGGGTGGTCCTCGACCGCTTGAAGCACGATCCGGCTGCGCGGCACATCCCGGTGCACATAATCTCGGTCGACGAGGAGGAGCGCAATCGCGGGCTTCGGATGGGCGCGGTGAACTACTTGACCAAGCCGGTGACCCGCGAGGCGCTCGAGGAGACGTTCGGCAAGATCAGCGGCTTTGTCGAAAAGAAAGTCCGCCAACTGCTGGTCGTCGAGGATAACGAGGTCCAGCGCAACAGCATCGTCGAGCTGATCGGCAACGACGATGTCAAGACGACCGCGGTCGGCACCGGCGGTGACGCGCTCGCGGCGCTGAGGGCCGAAAAGTTCGATTGCATGGTCGTGGACCTCGGCCTTCCCGATATGAACGGCTTCAAGCTGATCGACAAGATCAAGCACGAACCCGGACTGGCGGAGATTCCCATCATCGTCTACACCGGGCGTGAGTTGACACGAAAGGAGGAGATCGAGCTGCGGCGAGTTGCCGAGACGATAATCGTCAAGGACGCCAACTCGCCCGAGCGCCTGCTAGATGAAACCGCGCTGTTCCTGCACCGGGTCGAAGCCAACCTTCCGGAGCCGAAGCGCCGCATGCTGCAACAGCTCTATCAGAAGGACCCGCTGCTGGCAGGCAAGAAAGTGCTGGTCGTCGACGACGACATGCGCAACATATTTGCGCTGACGAGTCTGCTGGAGCGGCAGAACTTGAAGGTCGCTTACGCCGAGAACGGACGGGACGGGATCGAGCAGCTTCGCAATTCACCCGACACGTCGGCGGTGTTGATGGACATCATGATGCCGGGCATGGACGGCTACGAAGCGATCCGCGAGATTCGCGGCATGCGCAAGTTCAAGTCGCTGCCGATCATCGCGCTGACGGCCAAGGCGATGAAGGGGGACCGCGAGAAGTGCATCGAGGCGGGGGCTTCGGATTACATACCGAAGCCGGTCGACCCCGATCAACTGCTCTCGCTGTTGCGGGTCTGGCTGTACAAATGAGATGGCCGGAGCGCGGCACCCCGGCGGAGTGCTGGTGGGGTCGTGAATCATGGCAACCGCGACCAATGCATTAGACCTCGAGAACATCGAGCTTGAATTGCTCCTCGAAGCCATATACCGCGGCTACGGTTATGACTTCAGGCAGTACGCCCGAGCCTCGCTCAAGCGCCGAATCATCGACTTTGCCCGCGACGAGCAGATCGAAAGCCTGTCCGTGCTCCAGGACAAGGTTCTCCACAACGCGGCGGTGATGGATCGGCTGCTCCTGGCGATCACGGTGAACGTCTCGTCGATGTTCCGCGACCCGGCATTCTTTCTCGCCTTTCGCGCGAAGGTCATCCCGTATTTGCGGACCTACCCGTTCATTCGCATCTGGCATGCGGGCTGTTCCACCGGCGAAGAGGTTTACTCGATGGCGATCCTTCTCGAAGAAGAAGGGCTCGCGGACCGGACCCGGATTTACGCGACCGACATGAATCAGGGCGTGCTGCAAAAGGCCAGGGAAGGCATCTTCAGGCTGTCGGCGATGCAGGACTACACGAAGAACTACCTGGACGCCGGCGGGATGAAGTCGTTCTCGGAGTACTACACTGCGGCCTACGATCATGCGATTCTCCGCCCGGCGCTGCGAAGGAACGTCGTGTTCGCGCAGCACAACCTGGTGACGGATTCGACGTTCAACGAGTTCCACGTCATCGTATGCCGCAACGTGATGATCTATTTCAATCGCGCGCTTCAGTCTCGCGTGCACGAGCTGTTGCACCAGAGTCTGGTCTTGTTCGGGATGCTGGGGCTGGGCAACAAGGAGAATATGCGGTTCACGCCGCACGAGCAGGATTATGACGCTGTTGACCGGGAGCAGAAGATCTACCGAAGGGTGAAGTGAAGCGCGGCTTTCGCGGTGATGAGGATGGGAACCCGAGCAAGGTCGCCGGAGAGTCGTCGCGGCCACCCGTTCAGCGGCCTTTTTTGGAGGCGGCCTCGAAGGCTGCGGCTTCGAGGATTGAACCGTCGAGCCGGACGGCAGACAGAGAGGTGTCCCACGTGGCGACGAGAGCCTCGGACGATGCCGATTCTCAACTCGCGGCGGCGACCCGCGATGTGCAGCCCTTTGACATTGTCGTCGTCGGCTCGTCGCAAGGCGGGCTGGAAGCTCTGCAGGGC
Organism: Blastocatellia bacterium; assembly: GCA_035293105.1. Classification (GTDB taxonomy): domain Bacteria; phylum Acidobacteriota; class Blastocatellia; order UBA7656; family UBA7656; genus DATDOV01. Next base: position 46,794 of record DATDOV010000074.1, on the reverse strand, counting down.
CTGCTGGCCGCCTTGCCTCGAACATTCGCGCTGCCCATCGCCGTCGCGCAGCATCGCGGTGCCGGCCTCGATGACAGGTTGTTGGAGGACGCGTTGCAGCGGCACAGCAACTTGCCGGTGCGGGACGCCGAAGACAAGGATGAGATCGAGCCCGGCCACGTCTATCTGGCGCCGGCCGATTACCACTTGCTGGTCGAGCCCGCAGGCTTCAGCCTCTCGACCGGCCCGCCGGTATCCTACGCCCGGCCTTCCATCGACGTGTTATTCGAATCCGCCGCGGACACGTATTTCGAGCGCGTCATCGCCGCCGTGCTCACCGGCGCTAATCGAGACGGGGCGATCGGAGCGGCGAAGGTCGAAGCGCGCGGCGGGTTCGTAGTCGTGCTCGATCCTGCGGACGCCGAAAACCCGGTCATGCCCGAAGCCGCCATCGCCGCCTGCCGTTCGCCGCGAGTGATCCCGCTGTCGGGGATCGCTCCGTTCCTGATTAGCCTGGTCAAGCACGCGGAGGCGCGGGCAGGCAAGCGAATCCCGGCGCACGACAAGCCGCCGGGCGACGATTGAAGCGGACAGTTGGCGGCGTCACGCCCCGCGAGTGGGCGTGTTCCCGCCGCAACGGGCGAGATTTTTGGTCAAAGGAATTCTCAAGGACGGATTACAGAATGAACGATCACATGCCAGCCGACGAGAGAGTAAACATCCTGATAGTCGATGACCGGCCCTCCGAGATCCTGGCGTTACAGGCATGCCTCGATCCCTTAGGCCATAACCTCGTGTCGGCAAGCTCCGGGATGGAAGCGCTCCGGCACGTGCTGACGACGGACTTCGCGGTGATCTTGCTCGACGTCAACATGCCCGGCCTTGACGGATACGAAACGGCCACCGTCATCCGCGAGCGCGACGAATCGCGGAATACGCCGATTCTGTTTGTGACTGCCACGGCGATGACTTCAAGCGAGGTGATGAAGGGCTACGTGGTAGGGGCGGTGGACTATGTGCTCGAACCCTACACGCCCGAAGTTCTGAGGTGGAAGGTTGGAGTATTCGTCGAACTGCACAAAGCTCGGCAGAGACTGAAAGGCCAACTGCGGCGCAGCGAGGAAAAGTACCGTGACATCTTCATGAACGCGGTCGAGGGAATCTTTCAGTCCACGCCCGACGGCCGCTTACTCGAAGTCAATCCAGCGCTGGCGCGAATACTCGGGTATGCGACACCGGCCGAATTGGGAGCGGGCGCTGAAGGCAACGTGCTGCGTTCATACGTCCACCCTCAAAGCCGCGAAGAGTTCACTCGCCGGCTGGAAGCGGCGGGCGAAGTGCGCGGCTTTGAAACCGAGCTGCGGCGCAAGGACGGCAGCGTTGCCTGGGTCGCGATGAGCGCCCGCGCCGCGCGAAGTGAATCCGGCGAACTGCTCTCGTACGAAGGCACGCTGGTCGACATAACCGAGAGGAAGCTGGCTGAGCAGGCGTTGAAGCATTACGGCGAGCGGTTGGAGTCGCTCACGCACCAGTTGATTCAGGCGCGCGAGAACGAACAGCATCGCATCGCTCGCGAGCTGCATGATGAAGTCGGCCAGGTCTTGACCGTTGTGGGATTCGATTTGCACGGACTACAGAAGACGGAAGGTACTCCTGCGTTTGCGGAACGCCTCGAGGACTGCAAGCGGTCGGTCAAGCGAGCGATCGATCAGGTCCGCAACTTGGCGTTGGACCTGCGGCCGACGCTGCTCGACGATTTCGGGCTTGGGCCCGCGCTGAAATGGTGCGCGACGCGAGCCGCGGATCGCGCGGGGCTCGCGCTCGATCTCGCAATCGACGAGTTGGAGCAGCGTTTCTCGGGTGACCTGGAGACGATCATATATCGCGTCGCGCAGGAGGCGCTCACCAACGTGATGAGGCATGCGAACGCCACGCAGCTCCGTGTCGAGTTGCATCACCGTAACGCGGAGCTGCAACTTGTCATCAGCGACAACGGAGCAGGATTCGACGTCGCGGCTGCCGAGGAGAGGGCGGCGCGCGGTCTGAGCCTGGGGTTGCTGGGGATGGAGGAGCGGGTGTCGCTCGCGGGCGGGCAGATCGAAGTCGAGTCGGCGCCCTCGCACGGAACTGTAGTGCGCGTCCGGTTTCAACTGGAGCGAGCGGCCCACACACTCCCCGGAACGTGAGCCGCGCGGCGGGCGAGCGGGGGTGAGGACCTGCGCCGTTCAACTGCTACCGAAATATGGGCTCTTATTCATGTGAGGTGCGGTGACGATGGCCGACATTGAAGAGAGAGTAAACCTGCTCCTGGTCGACGACCGGCCTGAAAACCTTATGGCGTTGCAGGTGTCGCTCGAGCCGCTGGGCCAGAACCTCGTGTGTGCCGGCTCTGGAATCGAGGCGTTGCGGCGGGTGCTCGAAGGTGATTTCGCCGCCATCGTGCTGGACGTTCAGATGCCCGGGATGGACGGATTCGAAACCGCCGCACTCATTCGCGAGCGCGAGCGCTCCCACACAACGCCGATCATCTTTCTGACCGCGATCGGCAAGAGCGAGCCCGAAGTCTTCAAGGGCTACGCGGTCGGCGCCGTCGATTACATATTCAAGCCGTTCATCCCTGAGATACTGAGGGCCAAGACATCGGTCTTCGTTGAGTTGTTCAAGACCAAATGCGCCCTGGAGCGCCAGCTTGGAGAGACCCAGCGGTTGAACGCCGAACTGGCCGCCTCCGAAGCGGCGCTGCGCAGGTCGAACCGGCAACTCGAAACAGCCAATAAGGGATTGGAAGCCTTCAGCTATTCGGTCTCGCACGACCTTCGCGCGCCGCTGCGGAGCATCGACGGCTTCAGCAGGGTGTTGCTCGACGACTACGCCGATGTTGTGGACGACCGAGGGAAGGACTATCTCAGCCGGGTGCGGGCGGCGGCCCAACGCATGGCCCAACTGATCGACGATATTCTCGGCCTGTCGCGCGTCACCCGCACCGAAATGCTTACGGCAAGCGTAGACCTCACGGCACTGGCCGAGTCGGTTCTGCGCGAGCTCAGGCAGACAAACCCGTCGAGGCGGGTCGAGGTCGTCATTGCCCCGGAGATGGTCACAACAGGCGACCGGCAGTTGCTTCGCATTGTGCTCGATAACCTGCTTGGCAACGCCTGGAAGTTCACCGGCAAGCGCGAGCACGCAACGATCGAGGTTGGTGCGGAACGGCACGCCGGGGCGACGGTCTTCTTTGTGCGAGACAACGGCGCCGGCTTCGATATGAGACACGCCGGCAAGCTCTTTGGCGCATTCCAGCGGCTCCACGGCACGTCGGAGTTTGAAGGCACGGGGATCGGGCTGGCCACCGTCCAGCGCGTCATCCACCGGCACGGCGGCCGCGTGTGGGCCGAGGTCGACGGCGGCGCGACGTTTTATTTCACCGTCGAATCGTCGCCACAAGAAGCCGCAAAAGACGCATAAGGGAAGGAACGGAGATCGCGGCTGTATGTCCACGAATCTCCGCTTCCCACGAAGGCGCGAGTCAGAGCTGCGCCGGCGTTCGTGCTTCAAGGAGGAACGGAATGAAGAATCAGACAATCCTTCCCGTGGAAGATAATGCTGACGATGAAGCGCTGACGCTGCGCGCGCTCAAGGCGCACAAGGTCGCCAACAACGTAACCGTCGCGCGCGACGGGGCCGAGGCGCTCGACTATCTGTTCGGGCAGGGCGCTTAAGCAGGCAGGGACGTGATCGAAACGCCGGCGGGCGTGCTACTCGATTTGAAGCTGCCGAAGATCGACGGCCTTGAAGTGCTGCGCCGCCTGCGCGCCGACCCCCGCACGAATCTGGTTCCGGTGGTGATTCTGACCTCTTCCAAAGAGGAACGGGACGTAGGCAGCGGCTACAACCTCGGCGCGAACAGCTACGTATGCAAGCCGATCGAGTTCGACGAGTTCATCGACGCCGTGGGCCGCGTGGGAGTGTACTGGATGCTGGTAAACGAACCGACGAAGCAAGGAGGGCGGCGCTCATGAGCACGCGGCTGCGCCCGCTGATGACCGGCGATCCGAAGACGTGCGGGCTGGAGCAGCGCCAGGAGTCAGTCACGATGAGTCGGATGATCGAGATCGCCGAACATCGTGTCGTGAATCCCGTAGGGATTACCTGTCTATAGCCGCAGCGCACGCTCAGTCTCTAGCTCCTCTCTAGGAGCGACCTATGCGTCTGCAAACCGGGATTCTGCGGGAACGAGGTCACTCCTGACGGAGTTAGGGAATCCTCACTCACGCTCTTTCTATAAACAGGCAATCCCTACGGGATTGGCAGATCGGGGGATCCCAATGAGTATCGCCGCACACGGTACACGAATCCCTACGGGATTGGCCGCGGAAGTGCGCCATCCGCGTTTCATCATGGCGACAGCGACTGAGCATTACTGTAGGAAGCCACGCGCCGGAGCTTGCGTTTGAATTCGCGGGGGTCGACGCGGTGCTTGAAGACCTTTCGGCCGTTGATCAAGACAACAGGAATGTCCAAACCGTATCGCTCGGACAGCGCGCGGTCTTCGTCGATGTTCACTTCCTCAAGCTCGAACTCCTCACCGCAGCCCGCTGAGAGAATTGCGGCTTTGGCGTCGTCGCAAAGATGGCAGCCGGGCCGCGTGTAGACCGTCACGATGGGCTTGGACATTATCGCTCCCGGTCAGCGCGTCCGGCGGTGTAACTGCGGCGCGCGCGCACGGCTGCGTTTGGCGTCGTCACCTCCACCTTGAGCCGGTGCTTGTTCCCGTCGAGCCTCGCGGCGTCGGGATAGAATCCGAGCACGTACTGATGCCGCAACTCTTCGGCGATCAGATTGAACGTCTTTTTGAGATCTGCCACCTCGCTCTCGTAGAAGCGCCCCGCCGACACCTCCGACAGTTGAGACATGAACCGAATCGCTTCCTTGTTATTTCGCGCTTGCCGGTCGCTTCGCCGGTCCGCATTGGGCCGCCGGCCCCAACCGCCCCGCCGTCCGCGCGGGAACGGATTTCGCCCGGCATTGCGGCGAGCCTGCGGAGAATTCGTCTCGTAGAAGACCGAATAAATCATCGCGTCGGATTCGGCAGCGACGGCCAACAGGTCCGTCTCCGATACCTGGCTCCCGAAGTCCTTGCCATCGGTCAGCAGGATGATCGCCTTGCGCCCGTCGATCCTCTTTAAGCTCCGTTCCGTTACTTCATAAACGGCGTCGCGCAAGGTTGTGCCGAAGTAATCACCGATCCTCGCGCCGTCGATCGCGCGATCGAGGGCTCTGCGGTCGGAGGTGAGGGGACTCAACTCATGAACATCGTAGTCGAAGCTCACGATCATCGCCCGGTCACGCGGTCTCATCTCCTTGAGAAAGTCCCGGGCGGCCTCTTTGATGTCGTCGATGACTTCAAACGTGCTTCGGCTGGTGTCGAGCAGCAGCGCAATGTTGAGAGGCTGTTCGCTGGTTTCAAAAAAGGAGACCGGTTGGGGGGCGCCGTCGTCGTAGAGCCTGAAGTCCGCGAGCTTGAGCCCGCTAATGTAGCGCCCCTGGCGATCGCTGACGATCACCGGCACGTTGACCAGCGTACTCTCGATCTTGATTGGAACGTCGGCGGACTTCTGTTGCGGAGAGGCTGCAGCTATGCCCGCGCAGAAGATCAGAGCGAGACTCGTCGCGAGGTTTGCTCGGTGAGAGGGGGACATAAACCTATTCCACGCATTCGCCGGAAGAAGAGGGGCTCTCGCGAGCCCCTCGCACCCCATCTGCTTTTGGATTCACAACGACGTGTCGAGCGGCTCAGGCGCGGATGAAACCGCGGTAGTTTGCCTCTTTCACGCCGTAGCCCGGAAAGATCCCATTCGGATTGCTCGCGCCCATGTGACGCGCGGCCACTTCCGCGAACACGTCGCGAAAGTCGGTCGTCAGCGCGAGATCGCGGCCTTCGTACAACTGATCTGCCGCCAGCCCCGGCCACTTGCCGTAGACCTTCCCGCCTTTCACCGGCCCGCCGAGCACGAACAGACAACTCGCGTGGCCGTGATCGGTCCCGCCCGAGCCGTTCTGCCGAATCGTGCGGCCGAATTCGGTCATCGTCAGCACCACGATGTTGCGCATGCGGTCGCCGAGGTCCTGATAAAGCGCCGCGACGCCCTGGCTGAAGTCCTGAAGCCGGTTCGCCAGTTGGCCTTGCGAAGCTCCTTGATTGGCGTGCGTGTCCCAGCCGCCGATGTCGGTGAACGCGACCTCGACGCCGAGGTCCGACTTGATCAACTGCGAGATCTGCAATAGTGACTGACCGAACTGCGAGCGAGGGTAGTTTGCGCCGTTCGACGCGGCGTACTGTTGGGGGTTCGCCTTCTTGAGCCACTTCACCGCTTCGAAGGCTTCCTTGCCGGTGCCGTGAAGCACGTCGGCGACCTCCTGGGCGTAGAGCGCTTCGAATCCCTGCGCCACCTGGCCATTCCCCCGGCCGGCCCGCACGCCGAAGTCGGAGATGTTAGTCATCGCAATCGCCGGCGCGGGGCCCATCAATGACCGCGGAAGGTTCGACGTGAACGCCACGGCGCGGAAGGGCGACGCCTTCGGATCTTTTCGCGCCGACATGTATCGGTTCAGCCAGCCATCGGAGACGCTCTTGTTGCCGGGCGCGCCGGCTTCCATGTAGTCCTGCGCGTCGAAGTGCGACCGCGTGTTATCGGGCGAGCCGACCGCGTGAACGATCGCGAGATGACCCGCGTCGTAGATCGGCTTGAAGGCCGTGAGCGCCGGATGCAATCCATAAAAGCCGTCGAGGTCGATCGCGGCGCCTGCGGTTCCGCTCTTGGGCGCCGGTACCGCGATCTGGGGCCGCGCGCTGCCGTAGCTCTTGTCGCCGAAAGGTACGACCATCGAAACTCCGTCAGCCGCGCCGCGCTGGAATATGGCTATGATAATTGGCCGGTCCTTGCCGGCGCCGCCTACTCCTTGAGCGAGAGCCGTACGCTTAAGGAACGAGGGGACGGCGGCGAATCCCGCAATCGCCACGCCGGATGATTTGAGAAAGAATCTTCGTGTTACTGCCATGATCGTGTCTCCGAACTGCTGGTTTGTGGTTCGTGGTCCGTAGTTCGTGGTCCGTAGTTCGTGGTTCGTGGTCGGTGGCTCACGGCTGGCTGTTCCTAACCACAAACCACAAACCACGAACCACAAACCAACTCATCTTCGTTGAAACTCCGGCGAGCCGAGCACGAGTCCGAAGACCTTTGCGATCTGCGGGTCGACGGGCGGCGGAGCTTGATAGTTGCCGAGGTCGAGGAACCCGCGCCGTTCGGCTCGTTGGCCCTGCCGTTCCAGCCTTCCACCCGGCCGATTCTGCTGCGGCGCTTCGGCCAACATCATACTCCCGTCGTCGTCGCGGCCTATCGCGATCTTCGGCGGGTCGCCCAAGTCGCCCTTCACCGAAACGCCCTCCTTGAGCTGCCTATCGAGGACTACGCGCGTCTCCGGCGACACATCACCGTTCAAGAGCGCGGCGAGAGCGCGATCGAGCACGGCTTTCGAGTCGGCTGCGTTGACACCCGGGGCGAACTTCTTGGGGTCAACTGCCGCGCCTCGTATCCGGTTCGCGCTGAGCGCCAATCCGAAGTTCAATCGTTCGAGCAGCGCGCCGGTGTTGACCCACTGCTCAGCGCGATCGGGATAGCCGGTCGGCGGCTGATAGAGGTAGAGCGGCTGGCCCATCTTCGCGATGAACTGGCTCATCATCGGCGAAGCCTGGGTGTCACCGGCCAGCGCGCGCACGGCCGACGCCGCAAGCTCGAATGGAGATTTGATCTTCGCTCGATAAGCTTCAGGCGCGAAGAACTCCTTTGAGGTGAAGATCGTCTTGAGCATTTCGCGGATGTCGCCGTCGGTCTTCGTGTAAGTTGCGGCGACCTTAACGACCAGCGACGCGGGCGGGTCATCGCTCACAAATCGGCGGACCAACTTGGTCGCGATGAACCTAGCCGTGCTCGGATGTCGCGCGAGGATGTCGACGACGGTCTCGCCGTCATTCATGCCGCCGCCGGAAGGAATCTTGTGCCCGAGCACGGTCTTCTCGCCGTTGTCGTGCATGAACGGCCGGAATATGAACGTGCCGTTCTGACGAGGCTGATTGATGGTCCAACCGGTGAAGCAGCGAGCGACCTCCTGAACGTCTTTCTGCGTGTAGCCGCCGTCGACGCCCAGCGTGTGAAGCTCCATGATCTCGCGGGCGTAGTTCTCGTTGATGCCGGGCTTGCGATTCCTCAGCTGATTGGCGATCTGGGCGCGCCGCCTCTGCTCATCGGTCATCTGCTGCTGTTCCTGCTGTTGCTCGCGCTGCATCTCGCGCTCAAGCTGGCGCTCGCGCTGAACCTGACCAGACCCCGGATTGATCCCGCGGCCGATCGCTCCACGATTCCCGATTCCGGGGTTGCGACCCTGAGGCCTCCTCTGGTTCAGCACGCGCCGGCCGGGGAACTGAGCGTCAGGCGAGCTGGATTGGAAGTTGTCGAGGTAGAACAGCATCGCCGGGCTCCTGGCGGTGGCGAGCAACAGGTCTTTGAATTTGCCGAGCGTGTTGGGCCGGATGGCGTTCATCTCGAAGTCCGTCGTCATCCACTTATCGGCGCCCTTAGTCCAAAAGATGTTGAAGTGGTTGAACCAGAAGTCGCTCATCACTTCCTGAAGCTGGCGCTCGCTGTAGACGGCGCGGATCAGCTTCTGCGATTGCAGCTCGAGCAGAAGCACATTGGGCGGCTTCAAACCGTGTTCGGTGTAGTAGGCGAAGACCTTCTGTCGCATCTCTCGCTGATACTCGAGGTCTTCGGCCGTATCTCCCGGCGCGCCGGGCTGAGCTTGCGGGTTTGGAGCTCCGGGCTGGCCCGCATTAGCCCTCGGCGGTCGCAATCCGATCTCGCGCGCGAGGAATTGCGGCGCGGGATACTTGTCCTGGACTTGGGCGATCGTCATATTGAGCGACTCAAGCCCTTTGAGCCGGGCTTCAGTCGCCGAGTCGTCGAGGCGATCGGGATGAAGCTGCTGGTCGATGTACTTATCGATGCCGAGCTTCTTTACGCGCTCGACGTCGCCGGGCCGCGGACCGTAGCCGAGTCGGTTGAGCAAGTGAATGACTTTCTGGTCTTCGGTGAGCTTGCGTGGTTTGGATTTCGAGTCCGCCGCGACGGCCGGGAGGATGCCGCCCAGCGCGAGCGTCGCGACGATGATCACCGCCACTGCGTCGGTCAGATGGCGTCGCGTCCCGCGTGAGAAGAATGACTGGAACTGAGAACTGCGGTTTTTCATGAGTAACACTCCCTCGATAAGATCAACATTGGAACTCTCGATTCCTCACTGCCGGATTAGATTGTGGGCCGGGATGGATAGTTTGGAAAGATATAGGGCTGGAGCGTGAACACGAAAGCACTGGGGCAACCCGAGCTCGTCCCGAGTTGTTCGTCAATCGTGAGGCAGGCGAACTCAAGGAGTTCTGTAGTAGAATTGAGACTCGAACGCTGGCACGGCGAGGTCGACGATGGACATTCATGAGTTGGTGATCGAAATGAAACTGCTTGAGCGCCGTCTGACGCTATACGAAGAGAAATACGGCGTCCTTAGCGAAGACTTCTACGCGGCGCTCGTAGCAGGCAAGCTTGCTCAATATGACGATTACGACGAGACGCGCGCCGACTTCAGTCGATGGAAGGGGATTTACGAAACCTGGCAGCGACGGAAGGATTCGTACGTCGAGCAAATCCGGCAATGCGATCTGACTGAAGCGTTGCGAGTGCAGCCCGCCTACTGACGATGGCCAGCAATCCGCTCAAGGCACTGAGCGCCTACAGCCGCTTCGTAACGGAACTGCTCGACCGTCCGGTGGTTGAACGCTCGACCGTATCGATCTGGTCCGCCAGCCCGTACACGGGAGTGCTCGACGGCGAAGTATTCTTGGTGCGGAACTACAGGCTGCGTCTGAGGGAAGAACTTGATTTCGACGCAGGGCTGATTACGGCGTATGGCTACGAGGCATACTGCGGTGAAGAGCGCTTGTACTGGTACGATGACTTTCCCCATCCTGACGACCTCACATTGGCAGCAACTCATCCGCACCACAAACACCTCCCTCCAGACATCAAGCACAATCGTATCCCCGCGCCACGGATGAGTTTCAACTCCCCAAACCTACCCGTGTTACTCCAGGAGATCGAAGAGCTGATCGCCTCCGGAGCGGTTCGCAAAGATTGAGGCGTCCGATGCGAACAGGAGAGCGATCCGATCGTCTGGTGAAAGCAATGATCCTCGCCGCCGGATTCGGAACCCGACTCTGGCCCCTCACCGAAGACCGCACCAAACCTGCAATCCCTTTCCTCAATCGCCCTCTGATCTGTTACGCCGTCGAGTATCTGAAATCCCACGGCATCGCCGACATCCTCGTCAACCTGCACCACCACCCCGACTCGATTCGCCGGGCGCTGGGTGACGGTTCACAGTTCGGCGTCACCATCCACTACTCATTAGAAGAGGACATCCTCGGCACTTCCGGCGCGCTCGACCGCGTGCGCGAACAACTGATCGACGACGACTTTGTCGTGATCAACGGGAAAATCGTCACTGATATCGACCTCGGCTCGGCCATTCACGCGCACCGAGACGCCGGCGCAATCGCAACTCTCATCCTGATAGAAAACGCCGCGAGAGAGCGATTCAGCGAGGTCGAAGTGGACTCGCGAGGCTGGATTACTCGGTTCGGAAGGATGCCCGAAGCGGCTGCGGGTCAGGACGGGTCTTCAATCAACGCGAGCCCAACGGTCCCCGGTTCCCAACGTGCTCCGCTGATGTTCACCGGCATTCAGGTCCTCTCGCCGCGAATCTTCGAGTACATTCCTCGCGGCCGAACTTCGCATTCGGTCGCGGACGTCTATCCTGGCGCGATAGAGGCGGGCGAGGTTATTCTGGGGTACACTTCGAGCGGCGCCTGGTTCGAGATGAGCACACTCGACCGCTATCTGGAAGCCTCGCTGGTGTTCATGCAAAAAGAGGGGCGCACGCTGATCGCCGGCAGGGACTGCGTGATTGAAGAGGGCGCGCAAGTCGTCGAGTCGGTGTTGTGGGACCGGGTGAAGATCGAGCGCGGCGCTCGCGTAAGCCGCGCGGTCTTGGGCGACGACGTTCGCATACCCGGCGATTCGGTGATCGCGCGCGCCGTTGTTGTAAGGCGAGAGTCGGTCAGCAAGATTGAGCGTGGCGTGGTCGTCGGCGAAAACCTGATCGTGCCGTTATGATGATCGACATGAGTTCAGCAGGTGAAACACACTTTCGTGCCGGGCTCGCACTTCAGGTGATGGAGGAGGCCGGCCGTCACCTCGGAACTCCCGTCAGCGAACTGGAGTTGACCGGGCTCACGGGTGACGCCTCCACGCGAGCGTACTTTCGAATCTCGCCTCGTGGCGACGCCGCGGCAGGCGTTGTTGTCGCGCTATACACTGAACCATTCGACGAGGGTGAATCAGCCGCCCGCCATCTCGCGCGGCTGGAGTCGGGCGACGCTTCGGCGAGAATGACCTACGCCAACGATCCTCGTGCGCACATCGAGGTGACTAGGCTGTTCCTCGACGCCGGGCTTCCCGTGCCTCGAATAGTCGCGGCATTGGGCGAAGCGCGGGCGTTGATCTTCGAGGACGTCGGCGACGTGCGGCTCCAGGACTGGCTCAAGGACCACACCCCGGAGCAGGCTTCCACGGCCTATCACGCGGCGGTCGGGCTTATTGTCAAGATTCAGGAAGCCGCCGAATTGGCGGTGAACTCGGGTTCCATCTGCTCGCGGCTGGCGTTTGATGAAGCGAAGCTGAGATGGGAGCTGAGCTTTTTCTTCGTGAACTACTTCAACAAGCACCTCGGCGTGCGGCTCGACCCGGCTACGGCGAACGCCGTCCAGTCCGATTTCAAATCGCTGTGCGCGGAGCTTGCGGCGCGGCCCCGCGTGCTGGTGCATCGAGACTACCACGCGCGCAATTTGATGATGCGGGGCCACGAGATGTTCATCATCGACCACCAGGACGCGCGCATGGGCCCGGCGAGCTACGATATTGCGTCGCTGGTGAGCGACCCATACGCCGCGCTCGATAACGACGTAGCCGCGGGCCTCGCGGAGTACTTCATCGAAGTGAAAGCAGACTCGTCCGTGCCCATTGACAACGTCGCCGAGTTCCGCACTGAACTGGCGCTCACGACCGTTCAGCGGATGCTCAAGGCGGTCGGCACGTACGCGTTCCAGGTCGCGGTCAAGAAGAACCCGGTGTACGTTCCATACATCGAACCCGCGATTCTCGCGGCGTTAGCGTCGATGAAACGGTTAGAGCGCTTCGATGCGACCCGGGCGCTGCTTGAACGAAGCGTCGGGCGATGAGCGATCACTTGATCTTGTCCAGCTCCGAAAGCAGCGTCTCGTCGAGCGGTCTGATCTTATAGTCATCGGCGACGTACGACCATCGCACGATGCTCTTCTTATCCAGGATCAACACCGCGGCAATCGAGTACTTACCGCTGGGATCGAGGATGTCGTACGAATCGATGACCTTGTGATCGGCGTCCGACAAGACCGGAAAGGTGAGCTTGAGTTTGTCGGCCATCTCGCGGCTCTTCTCGGGGGCGTCAACACTGATCGCGAGAATCTCAGCTCCGGCGGATTTGTACTTATCGTAGTTCGCGGCCAAACTGGCCAACTGCTTCCGGCAGAACGGTCACCAGTAGCCGCGATAGAAGACCAGCACAATCTTCGACTTCCCGGCGTAGTCCTTCAGCGAGACGGTCGAGCCCGCCGAGGACGGCAATGAGAACTGAGGGGCGCGCTCGCCTACCTTGGGTGTGGCTCCGAGCACGGTCACGGTAATCAGCGCGATCAGCGGCAATGATCTCATCATCTTTTTCATCAGAGACTCCTGTCCGGGTATTCTCTCATCAAGTCGCTCAGGTGTATGAATCCGGTCTTGGCGCTCGATTATTCCCTCCGGCAATCGGCAAAGCCAACAATCCTCTCTCTAGAGGAGCCTGTCGGGAAAATGCTCTCGGGCGTGAGCCCGGAGCAGCTTGCTACCAACCTAACACCCCCGATATCAACCCACTCAATGCTCTCGGGCGTGAGCCCGGAGCAGCTTGCTACCAACCTAACACGCCCGATATCAACCCACGCAATGCTCTCGGGCGTGAGCCCGGAGCAGCTTGCTACCAACCTAACGAGGCCGATAGCAAGGAACCACGGGCTTACGCCGACGGCATTTGATGCGCACGCGATCTTGGTTAGGTCACTCGTAAGCTACTACGGGCTGACGCCCGCAGCATTTTCCCGCCAGGCTCCCAGCTGACGATTCGCGTCCTTCATTCACGCATGCATTCTTTCGCCGACTGACTCGTCGCGTAAACACTATACACGCTCGCCGATGGGCGTGTAGGTCAGCCCGCGCGGTCCGACGTACTCGGCTCGCGGCCGAATCAAGCGATTATGGTCAAACTGTTCGAGCACGTGCGCGGTCCAGCCTGAGATTCGGCTGCATGCGAAGATCGGCGTGAACAGGTCCGGTGGAATCCCCATTGCGTAATAAGTCGACGCCGAGTAGAAATCTACATTCGGGTTGAGGTGTTTCTCGCGCATGATGACTTCCTCCATCTTGCGCGACATCTCGTACCACTTCTTCTCCCCCGTGCGCTCGCCCAACTGGCGGGACATCTCACGCAGGTGAGTGGCGCGCGGGTCTTCGGTGTGATAAACGCGATGGCCGAAGCCCATGATCTTTTTCTTGCCGGCGAGTGCCTTAAGCACCCAGGGTTCGACGTTCTCCAGGCTACCAATCTCGAGCAGGTTCTTGATCACGCCCTCGTTAGCCCCGCCGTGCAGCGGCCCCTTCAGCGTTCCTATCGCAGACACGACCGCTGAGTACATATCCGACAGGGTCGCCGCCGTAACGCGCGCGGCAAACGTCGAGGCGTTCAACTCGTGGTCGGCGTGCAGCACGAACGCAACATCCATCGTGCGAGTCGCGACGTCGTCGGGTACCTCGCCGCGCAGCGTGAACAGAAAATTCCCGGCTATCGAGAGACCGTCACTCGGCTCGACAGGTTCAAGTCCGTAGCGAACGCGTTGAAAGGTAGTGACGATGGTTGGGAACTTTGCGGTGAGCCGAATCGCCTTGCGCAGATTCGCTTCACGAGACGTGTCGCCGGCTTCGGGATCGTGGAGCGCCAGCGCCGACACGACGGTACGAAGCATGTCCATCGGATTGGCGTCTTTGGGAATCGCCCGTATTAGTGCCTGTATCTCAGACGAAAGCCGGCTTTCGCGGTTCAACAGTCCGCTCAGTAACGCAAGCTCGCTTCGCGTCGGCAGGTTTCCATGCCACAGCAGGTGGACGACTTCTTCAAAAGACGCGTGCTCGGCCAAGTCGTGAATATCGAACCCGCGATAGATGAGGCGGCCCTCGTCGCCGTTGACGTCGCTGATGGCAGACTGGGCGGCCACGACTCCTTCGAGCCCAGCCTTCGCGACGTTGGCTTCACTCGGCATCTCTTCCTTTTTCCTTTCGGTGCGTTCGGTCCACTGGAAGGCCGCGATTCGAGGCTTCGATACGGAACCCAAGGATATTGGACGGGCTGGCGGAGTGTCAATGAAACGGCTAACGGGGTGGCAATACTTCGACTTCCATCCCGCGCCGCGCCTCCACCATCCGCGCGGCCGACTGCCGCGGCACGGCCAACTCGAGGAACCCGGCGCTGCCGAGGTAGGCGAACAGCTCGTCCTTGTTAGCCTCCGCAAAATTAGTGAGCAAGCGCGCCGCCTCATGCTTGCCGATGCGAACGCGGGCGCCGGATTCAACGCCAGCCCGTTTCAACTCGTTAGCCGTAATGTTCGTGATGATGTTGCCGAAGCGGTCAACGTGCAGCACGTGACCCTTGATCTGATTGTCGGCGGCAACGGGCTGCGGCACGTTGAACCGCACCGGGTCCTCGATCTCCTCTCCCATCATTCGCCAATCGACCTGTTTCGACACGTAGCCGGCGCAGGGCGCGAAGATGTCGCGGCCATGAAACGTGCTCGACACCGGCTGGCGGTAATAATGCTCGGTCGTCAGGTGTACGATTCGGTTTACATGCTCGCGCTGGTAGATGTAGCTGAAAACGCCATTGTCCGGGCCGATGAAATAGTATTCGTCGGTCATCACCATGATCGGCCGGCGGGCCGACCCAACTCCCGGATCGACGACGGCCAGATGAATCGTGTTCCTCGGAAAGTCCTTGTAGCAGCACAACAGCGTGAAGGCGGCGGCGTAGATGTCGTGCGGCGGGACGAGGTGGGTTAAATCGACGATCTCGGCTTCCGGATTGACCGACCAGACCGCCCCCTTCATCGCGGGCACGAAATAGTCGGCCTCCCCGAAGTCGGTTGTGAGCGTGATTAGGCGTTTCCGTTCGGCCATTGGCTTCTCGACTGCGCGTGCCTTGACGCGAGTCCCAAGCCATTCTACCTCACGCTGCAATCCTCGTCCGGCGAATTCCGCGTCGTTCCCGTGCCGCCCTCAAGGATTGATCACCAGCGTCAGCCGCGCCGTGCTCGTCCGGCCAAGCTCGTCGCGTCCGGTGAAGACCAACTCGTGCGGGCCCAGCGGAGATTTGCCTTTTACTTTGATCTTGAACTGAACACTCGAACCGACGGTTGAAACCTCGCGGGGCGACAGCTTCAGTTTCAACCCGCTCGTACTCGGCGCGCTTAAGGTCACCCCTCCACTGAAGCCGCCGACGCGATTGACCTGAAGCACGGGCCTCACCGTCTGGCCCCGCGACACCGTGACCTCAGCCGGCTCGAACTCAAGTGCGAAGTTCGTCGCTGTGTTATCCACTCGTGCCTCGTACATGCCGCGGCCGTGAGTAGCTACCCGCAACAAGCCGAGCCTCACATTCAATGCGATGTCGAGCACCGGCACGGACGGCATCCCCGGAACCAATTCCCAGGTGGCGCCGTCGTCTTCAGTGGCGAACAACCCGATATCGGTGCCGACGAATATATTTCGCGCGTTGATTGGATTGACCGCGAGCGCGTTCGCCGGCACGTCGGGGAGATTGCCGCTGATGTCCTGCCAGTCCCCGCCGCCGGTCTCACTCTTAAAGACGTGACCCGAATGGAATCCGGAGAGCGCGACGTACACGGTGCTCGGCGAGCTTCGGTCGACGACGATCCGCGATATGAACCGCCGCGGCAGGTTTCCCGTCACGTTGCTGAACCCCGCGCGCGCATCCTGTGTAGCAAAGACCGAGCCGCCAAACGATCCGAAGTAGATGACATTCGCGGCGCCCCTCGCCACCGCAATCGCCGAGATGACAGAGTCGGGCGCTACAAGCCGATTGGTGAGAGGAGTCCAGCTCTCGCCTTGATTGTTGGAGGCGTAGAGGCGGCTTGTTCCATAGAAGAGCGTCGATTGATTGTTTGGGTCCAAAGCCAGGGGCGGGTACAACAGCATATTGTCGGTCGAGTCGATGCCGTTGTTCATCAATCTCCACGTCCCAAACTGCCCGCCCGACACCGAGCGGACCGGCGATCGCACCAACCGCCCTTGCGAGTCGGCAGTCAGAACAACCGTGTACATATTGTCCGGGGTCGTCTGATCGATGGCAGTGAATCCGCCGTCGCCGCCGAAAACCAACTGCCAGTTGCCCGCGCCGGTGAAGAGGTCGGTTCCGTTGTCCTGCGTCCCGCCAATCGTGATGTTCGGATCTGTTGGATGCATCGCGACGCTGTAGAACTGGGTGACTGCGAGATTCGTGTTTCGATTGACGTAAGACTGGCCGCTATCCGTCGAGAGCCACACGCCGCCGTCATTGGCCACGTAGCAGCGAGTCGGGTCGCCTGCGACGAATGCCATCGACGTGTAGTCCACATGGAGACCTGGGGACACGCTCCACGTGTTGCCGCCGTTGGTGCTCCGGTAGAGGGAGTAACCACCAAAGTAAACGATGTCGGGATTGGCGGGGTTGACCTTGAGCAGGCCGGCGAATTCCGGATTGCTTGGACTTCGAATCGCGGCCCAGGAATCACCGCCATCAGTCGTCTTGAACGCCTTCAATAGGAAGTTGTTCTGAGGCTCGTAGAACGCCGCGTAGACGATGTTCGGGCTGGTCTCGGCTATCGCGAGTTGCGGATGATTTGTGTTACTCGCCGGAATCCCGCCCGCCAGTTTTGCCCACGACTGCCCGCCATCGGTAGTCTTAAAGAAACCCTGATCGAAGGCGGCGAAGAGTATGGACGAGTTGCTCGGGTGCATCGCTAGATCGAAGGGCGTATCGAACAGCGTGCTGCCGGGCAGAACCCTGACCCAGCTAACCCCGGCGTCAGTTGATTTGTATATGCCGTTGTTGACGTCTTCAACGGGCCTCACCCGCGCGATGCCTCCCGTGCTGGGCCCGAGGGCGGCATACAGCGTTTGCGGCGCCCTTGGGTCGACAATCAGAACGTTGAAGCCCAGCCCGAGGAAAACATCCGAAGCCAGCGTCGTCCAGGTCTGTCCGGCGTCGGTGGATTTGAGTATGCCCATACTCGAGAACGACGTCGCAGCTTGAAGCCCGTCGCCGGTGCCGACATAGATCGTGTTGCGGTCAGACGGATCTACAGCGATCGCTCCGACCATCTGAGTCGGCGCGCTTTCAATGATGGGCTGCCAGGTTACTCCTGAATCCGTCGATCGCCAAACGCCGCCGCCCGCGGCTCCAACGTAGACTGTCGCGCGATCCTGCGGGTCGGTGACCAAGGCAGTGACGCGCCCGGAGAATGGACCCGCTCCCGGCACGGTTATTCTGTCGGGTCCGATCGGCGTGAGCGGCGAAACGGATTGCAGTGCGTTCCCTGCACTTTGGCGCCCGCGCTCGCGGGCGCGCAGATGTTCGACGGCCTTCAATTGCCAGTCGGCGGGAACCTCATCGAATGGATAGGCGCGCTGTTCGAAGAAATACTCTGCGCGAAGCTCGCGAAGATTGGCGGGTTCTTTCATTCCGGAAACGTCGTCCCCCGGTTCTTCGACACGTGCCGCGTTTCCCGGCAGAACGGTATGCGACTCGGTGAAGACTGCCGTCAGAACGATCGCAGTGAAGAACAGTATCGTGATCGGAACTGATATCTTCTTTTGCATGTGGCACTCCTGTAGCGGACGCTGGATGGAATGGTTCTCCACAAGTTTCTGAGCCGGCTAGCTGTGCCGGCCCCGCCCCGTCTGCCTGCTGACCTACCGTGGCCCGATTGTACAGCAAAAAGCGATGTCTCGCGAAATAATGTGCCGAAGCAGGCTGCCGGGTTGCCGAAGGCCGATAAGGAATCTTGCCGGGCGGGCACGACGCTTCATCCTGGGTTATGGCGCTTCCGCGGCCGCTGACGCACTTTCCGTCAGTGAACCCCTTTTCGCTCCGTGGCGTATGAGTAGGCGCAACGATGAACTGAGACGGTGAGGACGATCGGGACGGGCGCGAGGTTTCGGAACTGAGTTGGTAGCGGTTGGAGAATCAAGGGAGTAATATCCGTCAGGAGCAACAATCAAATGCCAGGCAAGCTTGATGAACTGAAGCGTCGCGCAAAAGACACCGCGCGAGACATCGACAAGAAGTACGACATCACCACGAAACTCGATCAGGGGGCGCGCGCAACCACCGACGCGCTACGCAAGAGCGCCGATGTAGTAACTGCCGGGCTGGACGCGGCGCGCGAGGAAGCCTCTAGAATCGACCGCGAGCACAAGATCAGCGAGCGCGTGACCGATGCCGCCAAACGCGCTGCCGACACCGCCGACGACGTCCTGAAACGGACCGGCGCCAAGGAAAAAGTCACCGGGGCCGCGAGCGCTGCCAGAGACAAGGCATCCGAAATGGCGGGCAGCGCAAAGGCCGCGGCCGCGGACGTATACGGCGAGGCGCGAGGCTTCTACGAGACCGCGAGCGAAACCGCTCGCGCCGGCGTCTCCGCCGCAAAGCTGCCCGCTTCGGTCATCGGCGCGATGACCAGCGCGCGCGATTGGGTGAAGGAGAATCCGGGCAAGGCGGCGGTCGTCTCGCTCGCGTTGATAGCGGGCACGCGCGCGGGCTCGGCCTTCTCGGCGCTCGATGTGACGGTGCTCGGAGCGGGTGGCGCCGGGAGCTGGCTGTTTCACTCAGCGGTCGTTCCCTACGGGCTGAGGAAACTATCGGAGAAGTACGAGGTCTATCTGAAGAAGCAAGAGGCATTGGTGCGCGAAGAGAAGCTCACGGATGCCGAGCGCGAACGGGTGCGATTCCAGCGCGACGTCGCTAAATACGTTGGCGCGCCGTTGCTTGGGGCCTTCAGTGTAGCGGCCGGCGCGGGACTGATCTACGAGGCATTCACCGGCGGCGTGGTGACCGGGTTACCGATCAATCTTGTGTTGGGCGGCAATCCGTTGCTGTCAAGCATCTGGTTGTTCGGCAACGGGTTGGTCTGTTTTCACAACGGCTACAAGTTCTTCATGATGGCGCTCGCCGATCAGGAAGACATCGCTCGGGTGGTCCGTGACATCAAGGGCTTGCTGCCAGCCGCGGCCGTCAGCGGTCTATAGCCGGTGGTCCCTCACGAGTTGTCAGTTGTCAGTTGTCAGTTGTATCGGTTCGTGGGGCTCAACGACTCCCGTATTCCCATGGCAGAGATTGTCGCAGCGTTGCTTGGATTCGGAAACGTGGGGCGGGCCTTTTGTCGATACGTATTGCGACAACGAGCCGGGCGCGACCGACAGATTACAATCCGCGCAGTATGCGACAGCAGCGGCGTAGTGACTGTTGACGGCGAGAGTCAACTCGAGAATGTCCTCGCGCACAAGGAGTCGGGCCGCGGGATTCGGGAATTCTCAACGGGCAGTGCGACAACCGACGCGAACCGGTTCATTCAATCGCTGAACGAATTGGGCGTCTCAGTCCTCATCGAATCCCTCCCGACAAACATTGACAGCGGCCAGCCCGCGCTCGAGCTGATCGAGTCGGCGCTTGTTCACGGAACCAGCGTCGTGACCGTGGATAAGGGACCCGTTGTTCACGGGCTTGATAAGCTGCTGGCGGCTGCGAAAGCGGGCGGGTCGCGGCTGGCGTTCACGGGTACGACCGGCGTTCGCGTTCCCGATGAAATAGGCGACGCGCGCGTCATTGAGTTTCGCGGCGTGCTCAACGGAACGACGAATTACATCCTGACCGAGATGCAAGAACGAGCGACGCCATTCGACGACGCGTTGCGGCAGGCTCAGGGCAATGGCATCGCGGAGCCGGACCCGAGGCTCGACGTTGAAGGCTGGGACACCGCCTGCAAGATCCTCATACTGGCGAAGTCGCTGATGGGCGCGGACGCCAGGCTCTCGGACGTATCGCGAATCGGCATCGGTCCCGAAACGGAATCGCTGATAGAAGTCGGGCGCTCGACTGGCCGCGTGGTCCGGTTGATCGGCCGCGCGCGAATCTGGCAAGGTCGTGTGCGAGTCAGCGTGGCACCGAAGTTAGTCGGGCCTGACTCTCCGTTCTACGGCGTGACCGGCACATCAAAGGCGGCACTGATCCGAACGGAAGGCAAAGGTGAGTTCCTGTCTCTAGGGGACTCTGGCCGCGACGCGATTGCTGGAACGATCGAAACTGACATAGGTCTCGTCGAGTAATCGACTTGCGGCGCTATTCAATCGTCAGCATTAGTTCAAGCTCGGCGGAGTTGCTCGCCGCAAGTTTGGCGACTTCAAGCGACGTCTTCCCCGCCCTGACCAGTTCCGCCAGGTGCTGATCAAACGTCTGCATTCCCATCTCGCGGCCCTTCTGAATGTACTGGTGAATCTCGCGGGTCTTCTCCGGGTGGAGGATGCACTCTTCTATTGTGCGCGTCACCAGCATAACTTCGACCGCCGGAATCCTGCCGACGCCGTTGGCGGTGGACAACAATCTCAAGCTCACCACCGCCATGAGATTCTGAGCCAGCCTCGTGCGAACGGTCTGCTGCTCGTCAACCGGGAAAAAGCTGATCAGGCGGTTGACCGTCCTCGCCGAATCCGGAGTGTGAATTGTCGATATAACCAGATGACCGGTCTCGGCAGCCTTGAGCGCGATGTCAACGGTCTCGCGGTCGAGGATTTCGCCCACGAAGATGACATCGGGGTCTTGTCGCATCGCCGAGCGCAACGCCGAGTTGAAGCTCGACGTGTCGGTACCCACTTCACGCTGGGAGATGACCGACACCTTGTTCTTGAAGAGGAACTCGATCGGCTCCTCGATCGTCATGATATGGGCCTTTCGAGTGCGGTTGATGTGCTCGATGATGGCGCTGACGGTCGTCGATTTGCCGTTGCCGGTAGCTCCCGATGCCAGCACGAGCCCGCGCCTGAGATTGGCGAGCCGCTCCAGTACCGGCGGGAGGTTCAGTTCGTCGAATGTCTTTATGTGAAGCGGCACGACTCGCAGCACTGCTCCGTACACGCCTCGTTGCTTGTAGACATTCGCTCGAAAGCGGCACACGTCCGGTATCTCATATGAAACGTCGAACTCATCCTTGTGCTTCTGCTCTCTCTCGAATCGTTCGGGTCCTGCCAGGCTCGTTACGATGCTCTCCATCTCGCCGGCGGTCAGCGGATGGTACTTGACCTGAGTAAGCTGGCCGTTGATTCGGACCAGTGGGTGTTCTCCGACCTGGAGGTGTATGTCAGAAGACTTATTCTGCACCGCGATAGTCAGGAACTGGTTAAGCGTTTCCTGTTTCATTATTATCCTCTGTCAACATAACTGCTCGCAAAATAAAAACCCGCCAGGCCGTGGCCTCGGCGGGGGCCTTGCTATCAGTCTGAGCGAAGACTACTACATCGCGACCGAGGGATCAATACAAACATGATGATTGGGAATACGGATGGGTGGGCGGCGAGCGGGCGCGGCAGTTTATGGCGATCTACGCGCCGAGAGTTTGACATGAGCGGCAGGCGATGGAAGGGTTAGGCATCTGCGGTGTATCACTCATTTGGTTGCGTACGTGTCCACCCACGCTCGATCAACACTCGTCATGATCTTGTCGAACTCATCGAAGAACTTGTCTACGTCGCCATCAGGGATCGAAGCGTCAGCCGCAATCCGATAGTCGATCATGCGCTTGAGTCGATCCAAGTCTGCCATGGCCACGTTGTTCAGGTTCCAGAGCTTGCGATACGCAAAGACGGATTCCCAAACACCAACCACCGTTGCGACCGACGTTGCCAGCAAGGCAACAAGCTGGAGCCATTCGAGCGAGAGCATCTTCGTGGCGCCGATGGCGACTGTTGCCAACGCCGACAGCGATACTGAGGTCACGCTAAGCCAGAGGACGCGAGTCCTATTGTGGTTCCGCTTCTTGCTGAAGAACTCCCGCGCCCGATCGATTTCATGGCGAACATGATTCAGCTTGCTCATTTTTCGACTACCTTCGCGTTGCTTGAGATGCGTAACCCTGCTTCGAGGTCCTCGAATGAGAGCTGCGGGCTCGGCTCTTGTTCGTGTTCGACGCGCGATTGGGACGCCTGAATCGGGCGCAGCGCGTTTCTGACGTCGCGCAGGTTGTAGCGAATCAATCTCTGAGTCAGGACGACTGCCGGGATCACCCCGTTGCGTCGCAGGCGGTGCACGGTTGATTCGCCGATCTGTAAGACTTCAGCGAGTTGCCTCGCCGTCAGGTACTCCGACCGCTTGTCCTTGTGCTGCTCGGCGGGTTGTTCGAGATGGCCGGCTGGCTCGGCTTCGGCCCGATCCGGCCGCGCGCGGCTAGAACGCTTGTGTTGACGTTCCTTCGGCACTTGGTCCTCACAGAATGCGCAGCGTGTCGCCCGCCTTTGCCTTGGTGGCAAGACTACTTCTTCACCGGCTCCAGTGAAAAGGCGACCGGCACAGCCTCGCCTTCATTCACATCGACAACCTTCGTCTCCGGTTTGTAGCCCGTCAACAACGCCGTCAACTGATACCGGGCGCGCTGGGGCGGCAATCGAAATGCGAACTCGCCCCGGCTGTTCGAAATGTAATCCATGGAAAGCGACTTCAGCCGCGTCCGGTCCTTCGCTTCTTCATCAGTCGGGACGCGCATCAGCTTGACGCGCGCGCCCGCCAGCGAAGCGCCCGTCGCGTCGAACACGGCGCCGCGAATCAACGAAGTGCGCTTACCCTTCTCAAGCCTGATCGCCTTGACGACCGTCTCCTTGCCTTCCTCGACCTGCTGCATCTGAATCAGATTGCCGCCGATGTAGCCTTCCGCGTCGAAGCTCACCGTGTAGTCGTCGGGTTCGAGCTCGAATGAATAATTGCCGGCCTGATCCGTCCTGGTCTCCTTCACCGTGCGGTCACGGCTGCGCAAGACGCGGACTTCGGCGCCGGCGATCGGCTTGCCCTTCGAGTTTTCGATCCTGCCTTTGAGCGTCCCCGTATTCTGCGGCCCGCCGTAAACAAACGGTAGCGAACCTGCCACTAACAAAATTACGCACAGCGCCTTTTTCATTCTCATCGCGCCCGATTCCGACGCTCTCCGAAATTATCCCTGATTCTCTTGAGCCATCGGGGAAAAGTCAATGCGCACCGGTTTGTTTTACGCGTGTTCGTTCTCTATCATCGACCGGGAATCCCGGATGAGAGTAATCGGCGGCAAGTATGGCGGCAGGAGGCTTCGCTCGGCACCGGGCCTGGCCGTCCGGCCCACGTCCGATCGGCTGCGCGAGACGCTGTTCAACATTCTCGCGCCGGTGATTGAAGGCAGCCGATTCCTCGACATCTGTGCCGGCTCGGGAGCGGTCGGCATCGAAGCGCTGAGCCGCGGCGCCGCCGAGGTCACCTTCATCGAGCGTTCCCGGCGCACGTGCGCAACGATCAAGCAGAATCTCGCCGCGCTTGATGCCGGCAGCAATGTTCGAGTGATCAACCGTGAGGCCGTTGCCGCGCTCCGACGCCTGGCCTCGGAGCCGCTTGAATTTGAGATCGCATTCTTCGATCCGCCCTATGCCTCGGGAGTCTACTCGGAAGTGATGGATCTGCTCGGCGCGAGCGGCCTCATCGTCCGCGACGGGATTGTAGTCGTGGAGCATCGCGCCAAGACGCCTCCGCGGACTGACTACGGCGCGCTGAGCTGCCACCGCGTGGTGAAACAGGGCGAGTCGGCGCTTGCGTTTTACAGTAAGCGCGATGCGTAGACCCTTTCATGCTCTCGCGGCTCCATGCTAGTATCGCGTGGCTTCAACACCACCTGCGCCGATCAGTTTACGAAGGAGACGCGTGACGCGCCGAGCAATCTATCCGGGCTCATTCGACCCGATTACGATGGGCCATCTGGACATCATCGAGCGGTCGGCTTCGCTGTTCGACGACGTCATCGTTGCGGTCCTGCTCAACATCGACAAGCACCCGATGTTCACTACCGACGAACGCGTCGAAATGCTGAGGGCCGTATTGCCATGGCCGAACGTGCGAGTCGATACGTTCGACGGATTGCTCGTGCATTACGCCATCGCGCAGGAGGCCCAGGTGATCGTCCGCGGCATACGCGCCGTGTCCGATTACGAGTATGAGCTTCAAATGGCCTTGATGAATCGCCGGCTTGAACCGCGCGTGGAGACGGTCTTCTTGATGGCGGCTGACGCTTACTCGTTCCTGAGCTCGCGGCTGATCAAGGAGGTCTTCAATCTCGGCGGCCCGATAACCGGACTGGTGCCCGAGCTTGTGGAGCAGCGGATGAGGGATAAGAAGGCGAAGGACTGACGGGAGCCATGAGCGATCGACGCCGGGTGATGAACGGCGGCGATTCGTTCATTGCTCATCGCGAGTACACGCCTTCGTAGGCACTGTTCTTCAATCATCATTCATAGTTCATCGTTTCTACCAATGAGCAATAGACAATTCACCGAATCGAGCCACGTCGCCGGGATGGAGGTTTCGTCGACCCTCAGCGTCCTGATGGAAGCCGAGCGGCTGCGGGCTGAAGGCGCGGACCTGGTCGACCTCGGAGCCGGCGAGCCCGACTTCCCGACCCCGCGCGACATCAAGTACGCTGCCGAACAAGCTATTGAGCAGAACTTCACGCGCTACACCGCGACTTCCGGCATCACGCCGCTCAAGCAGGCCATCGTCGGCATGATTCAGCGGGACTTCGGCGCCGTCTACAAACCATCCGAGGTCCTGGTGACAGTCGGCGGCAAGCAGGCGCTCTTCAATGCGATGGCCACGCTCCTCAACCCGGGCGATGACGTGCTCATCCCCGCGCCATACTGGGTCACGTTCCCCGAGATCGTAAAGTTCCTCCGCGGCAACTCCGTCTTCATCGACACCGAACCCAACGAGTTTGTCCTCACTGCAGAGATGGTCCGGCAGTCGATCACTCCGCGAACGCGATTGTTGATCATCAACTCTCCGAACAACCCGACCGGCCGGGTGATTCCGCCCGCCGAGTTTCAGAAGATCGTCGAGGCCGCAGTCGAGCGCGATATCTGGGTGATCAGCGATGAATGCTATCTCTACTTCGCGTATCCGCCGGCGGCGGCGTTCACCGCCGGGCAATTGCCTGCGGAGTTGCGCGAACGGGTGATGGTGTGCGGCTCGTTCTCGAAGTCGCACGCGATGACCGGCTGGCGCATCGGTTATGCTCTAGGGCCGGAGCCGTGGATTCGCGCGATGCTGAAAGTCCAAAGCCATTCGACCTCGAACGCGACTTCTATTTCGCAGAAGGCGGCGGTTCAAGCGGCGACGGGTCCGCTCGACTCGCTGCGCTTCATGCTCGCCGAGTACAAACGGCGGCGCGACTGGCTGGTCCCCGCGTTGAATGAGATCGAGGGAATCGAGTGCACGATGCCGGAAGGCGCGTTCTACGCGTTGCCTGACGTGAGGGGGCTGTTGGGCGGGCGGGTGAAGACATCCGGCGAATTCGCGAACCTGCTGCTTGATGAAGAACTGGTGGTGGTAACGGCAGGCTCGGGGTTTGGGATCGAGGGCTACGTCAGGATATCGTATGCGAACTCGCTGGAGGCGATCCGAAAGGGAGTTCAGAGGATTGCCGACGCCGCCGGGCGGCTGCGCGCTGAGAGGTGATGTTGTGCGTGGTGCGTGATCCGATCCGGATGGGCTCACGCATCACGCATCAGGACTCAGCGGCCCGCGAAAGCATCTCACACCTCAGAACTTGGTTATGCTGATGTCCTGCTGGCCTTCCTCGTGGAATTTCTTGTAGAAGAAAACGCCTAAACAGACCAAAGCGACGAGGAAGAACCCCCCGGCGTAGAGAAGATAGTGCTTGTTTTCCTCGGGCTGCGAGCCGAAGAACTTCGAGAAGAAGATGAACGCCGGAATCAGAGCCGCCAGTCCCACCACCCATAGCAGATGCTTCATGGCTCCCTCCTGAAACGTAAGATAACTAAACGACCGCGACTTCAAACTGTGGTACGTGTGGCATCAACTTATACACGAACAGGGTAAGTGTCAAGAGGATGCGCGGGCAAGAGGGTGGTGCGGGCGAGGGCCGCTCTGGCATTGTGCTATCAGCCCGGCGCCGAACGCTCGAAGTGGAGAGCGAGGCCCGCTTCGGCGGACCGGTCGAACGCGCTAGGTCGCCTTCCGGACCAAATGAGTTCTATCTTGGTCCTGTATCTCAAACCTGTAGCTCTTGAGCCCCCGGCGATTCTGACTCGCACAACTGTACCGATAAGATCACGCTGATACTCAATATTGACGTCACGCTCGAGACCAATCCATATCTTTGCCCGCAGGCGACATGATCGATTGTCCAGCGGTTCGAGTATAACTTTCTCATCCTTCGCCGAGTCTCCCGCGAATGAAATCGGCGCAGGAGCTTATCGGCTTCTTCTAATACTCTCTTAGCTCTCTCTAGTACCTCACTGAAATCTTCCATGACCGTCTTACCGGCTATCGCTGAATCAGCGACACAGTCCGGCTCATCAACAGCATCTCTGTCGCGACCTCGTAAGCCTCGTCGGCCGTCACCCGCGCTCGCGATGCCGCATGCACAGTCCGGCGCGCCCCGGCAGAAGGCGACTCCAGCCGCGACTCCGAGATCTCGAGCACGGGCGTGTCGAACTCGGACGCAAGCTGCGCGAGCCCCGAATCATCCGTCACCACCAGGCTCGACCTCGCCACCGCCGCCGCTACCTCAAGCGCTCGCGGCGTTACGAGCTTAATCGCGCCTTGAGGCAACATCCCTCCGATCGCCTTCGTAAACGCCTGGTCTGTCGGTTCATCCATCGCCAGGACCCGCGCGCCGTAGTTGTTGCTCAACCGCACGGCAATCTCGGCGAATCGCTCGACGGGCCATCCCGAATCTCGCCCGACGGCGCCTGAGTAAAACGCAACGATGAACTCTCCGCCGCGCGATCCGCTGCGAACCAGCAAGTCTTCAAACCGCGCGTGACCATCGACGCCTACCGTGACTCCCAATCGTCTGTCGGTCATGCGCAGCCCCAACTGGCGCAGCACACTCTCGCAATCCGCCAGGTGGTCGGCCGACCTCCGCGGTCTTCCGCTGCCGGCCAGCAGTACATCGAGCACGGCCGGGAACTTGACGGGCGTAATCACGCGGCCGCCGGAAACCAATCGCGACGCCATCTGCGTCTCGAGTCTCGGCGATAGGTCAAGAACGAGGTCGAACTTGTCATTTCGCCCCCCGCGAACAATACGAGAGATGCGCTTTACCGCCCCGAAGAACGAGCGCGCGGATGACTGAGTGATGCCAAGATCGATCACGGCATCGCCCAGTCCTCCGGTGGCCGCCAGCTCGCACGCGCCCGGAGAAGTCGCGGCGGCGATGCGTGTCCCCGAATAAGATGATCGAAGCGCTCTGAGCATCGGCAACAGCGATAACGACCTTCCGAACGGCGATAGGTCAATCACGAGGATGGAACGTGGCTGTTGACGCATTGGTGGATTATACAGGCGGCGTTTCGATCGCGTCAGTCGGCTCGGAGCGAGATCGGCTCAAATCGACGCCAGCAACTGTAAGGCGGCTTCGGTGTCGCCCAAGTCGGCGAGCAGCGCATCGGGAGAACACTGGCTCAACTGCTCGAGGGTGTGACCGCCGGAGGCGACCGCCACTGCGCGAGCCCCGAAATGCCGGGCGCACGCGATGTCACGCGGCGTGTCCCCGACGACGATGAATTGCTCGGGCGTCAGCGTTGTGTTTAGCAGCGCGCTGATTCGCTCGGCGGCAATGGCGGGCAAGTGGTCGCGGTCTTCGGCGTCGCTGCCGAACGCGCCGCGCACGGGAAAATAATCCCAGAGGCCCGCGAGCTTCAGCTTGGCCTCGGCCAACTTCTCGACATTTCCGGTGAGCAGACTCGGATAGTAGCGGTCGTCGCTTGAGAGGGCCTCCAGTAACTCGCGCACACCGGTACAAAGCCGGAAGACCTCGCCGGTCGAGGCGAGCCGCGAGAGGATGTCAACCATCGCCGCTTCGAGCCGGGGTAACCGTTCCCAGATCACCGCCGCGCTGATGCCTTCGCACTCGAGGGCTTCGCGATAGATCGCCATGTCGGTCTTGCCGGCGAAATCGACCTCGCGGATGCGCCCAAACGTGCCGAAGATGTCTTCGAGCATCTCAGTTATCATGTGGCGATAGCCGGCGCGCCGGACCGTTCGGATCAACGTCCCATCGACGTCGAAGAGCACGACGCGAGGGAAGTGCCCGTTCCGAAGACCGACCGCGTTTTCTGTCCCAAAGCGCTTCGTCATTAGCTAATCAGATATTACAACCGCAGAGCGCGGGAGGAACGCAGAGGAAGCCGACGTCTCCGCTCTCTGCGCACTCTGCGGTTATCTCGTCCCTCACACATCCTCTGCGCGCCTCTGCGGTTATCTCGTCCCTCACACATTGAACCTGAAGTGAATCACGTCACCGTCCTGCACGACGTACTCTTTCCCTTCGAGTTTCAGCTTACCGTGCTCGCGGCACTTCGCTTCGCTCCCAAACTCGATCAAGTCCTCGAATCGCACGACCTCGGCGCGGATGAAACCGCGCTCGATGTCCGAGTGAATCTTGCCCGCGGCTTTGAGGGCCGGTGTGCCGCGTTTGATCGGCCACGCGCGGCATTCGTCCTCACCCGAGGTCAAGAAACTGATCAGGTCGAGCAACGCGTACGCGGCCCGAATGAAGCGGTCACGCGCGGGCTCGGTGATGCCAAGGTCCTGAAAAAACTCGCGTTGTTCCGCCGGTTCGAGCTGCGCGATCTCCATCTCGGCCTTGCCGCACATCGCGATCAGGCTGAGCCGCTTCGACTCGGCGAGGGCTGCGACTTCAGGCGCCGGGCCCGCCGAAATCGCCGTTTCATCAACATTCAGCAAGAGCAGGACGGGCTTCAGGCTCAGGAAGCGGAAGCCGGCGATGAGGCCGAGTTCCTCGTGCGACATCTCGACGTCGCGAAGCGGCTGCTCGCTCTCGATGGCGGCCTGCAACTTCTCGATCAGCTCGCGCTCGCGCGCCGAATCCTTTTCCTTCTTGAGCCGCGCGATTCGGTTCTCGATCTGCACGAGATCTGTCAGCATCAACTCGTCATCGAAGCCGCGGACATCGCGTACGGGGTCGGCGGGCTGAACCACGGCTGGATTCTCGAAGGCGCGAATGACATGAACGAGCGCGTCGGCCTCGCGCATGTGCTGAACGAGCTTCGGGTCGAGCCCGGCGTGCGCGCGCTCGGTTTCTTCGGACTCGGGACCCGCTACGTCGATGAAGCTGATCTCGGCGTAGGTCGATTTCTTCGGCTTGTAGAGCGCGGCGAGCCCGTCAACGCGAGAGTCGGGGACCTTGATGACTCCGACATTAGTCCTTTCTCGCGCGCCAAAGCCGCCGACTTCGGCAGTCAGCCCGGTCAGCGTGTTGAAGACCGTCGTCTTACCCGACCCCGCGAAACCTACGAGTCCTACTTTCATTCAACTCCTGTCGGAGTGCGGCGCCAGGTCGCCGCACTCCAAAACTAGCCATCGACCCTCAGATCCTCGCCCGTCATCTGCACCGGTTTCCCCAGCCCAAGCAAGCCCAGCATCGTCGGCGCGATATCCCGGAGTGAACCGCCCTCGCGCAATCGGCCACGATAATCATCGACCAGAATCAGCGGTACCGGGTTCGTCGTGTGGGCGGTGAATGGCGCGCTGGTTTCCGGATCGATCATTTGCTCGGCGTTGCCGTGATCGGCCGTGATTATCACCGCGCCGCCCTTCGCGCGAACCGCCTCGACGACTCGACCCACGCACGCATCTATCGTCTCGATCGCCTTGATCGCTGCGTCGAGCACTCCAGTGTGCCCGACCATATCGGCGTTAGCATAGTTCATGATGACGACGTCGAACTCGCCTTCCTCGATCGCCTTGACGACCGCGGCGGTCACTTCGCAGGCGGACATCTCGGGCTTGAGGTCGTAAGTCGCAACCTTCGGCGACGGAATCAGGATTCTGCGTTCGCCGGGAAATTCCGTCTCGACGCCGCCGTTGAAAAAGAACGTCACGTGCGCGTACTTCTCGGTCTCCGCGATTCGGAGATTGCGCAAGCCCGCCCTAGCGAGAACATCGGCCAGGATCTCCTCATGATGCACGGGGCCAAACGCGACCGGCAGCGGGAACTCGCGGTTGTACTGCGTCATGCACACGAAATGAACTACGGGCCGCCGGCCGCGCGCGAATCCGTCGAAACCCTCCTCCGTAAGCGCGCGCGTGAGCTGGCGGGCGCGATCGGCGCGAAAGTTGAAGAAGATCACGCTGTCGCGATCGGCGATTGTCGCGACCGGTTTCTCGTCATCGGGTGCGATGACAATGGGTTTCATGAACTCATCGGTGATGCCTTCGGCGTAGTATTCGCGGATCGCGGCAACCGGATCGCGCCGACGCCTCCCCTCTCCACTCACAAGCAGCCTGTAGGCTTTCTCGGTGCGTTCCCATCTTCGGTCGCGATCCATCGCGTAGTACCGGCCGATCACTGACGCAAGCTGGCCGATGCCGTACTCCCGGGTCTTCCCGATCAACTCCTCGACGTATTCCGCGCCCGCGTCGGGCGGTGTGTCCCGGCCGTCGAGGAACGCATGCACGAAGACGCGACCGGCGCCTCTGTGTTTGGCCAATCGCAGCAAGGCATAGAGGTGCTCGTGCCAGGAGTGAACACCGCCGTGAGATACGAGGCCCATCAAGTGGAGCACAGAGTCGTTGCTCCTGGCGTGATCCATCGCCGCAAGCAGCGCCGGATTGTTGAAGAAGTCTCCGGTCTCGATGGAATGGTCGATGCGCGAGATGTCCATGCGCACGATGCGGCCGGCGCCGATGTTCAGGTGGCCGACTTCGCTGTTGCCCATCTGGCCGGGCGGCAAGCCGACGGACTTGCCTGAGCCGTCGATCAAGGTGTTGGGATAGTTCTCGAACCAGTCGTCGAAGTGCGGCGTGCGCGCAAGAGCTATCGCGTTTCCCTCGCGCCGCGGTGAGTAGCCAAAGCCATCAAGGATGATGAGTGCGAGCGGCGTATGCGAGGCATTCGGCATAGAGGGAGATCAGGCGGCAAAGATGCTCTGGACCGGGCACCGGAATCCGGGCAATACGACCGACACAAGCTCATCGCTCTCGCCGAAGATCGCCGCCAGATCGAGCGTTCCATCTCGCAAGCTGTACATCTCCACGCGGCGATTGATCAGGTCAACTAACCAGTACTCCAGCACTCCGTATCGGCCGTACAGTTGTCGTTTGACAACTCGATCGCGGCGCTCATTCTCCAGTCCCGGCGACAGGATCTCAATCACGAGATCGGGAGCGCCCGTTATCTTGTCGCCGGAAGCAATCTGTCGAAGCCTTTCGTTGCTTACAAAGACAACATCAGGTACGACTCCGGTCAAATCGCTAAAGATCACGCCGGGTCCGGGCGCGACGAGCCCGATAGGGTGCCGATCAAGAAAAGCTCGAATCAGAACGATAATGTTGCCTACCGTCACCTGGTGTATGAAGCTAGGTGCTCGAGACATGTATAGCTCCCCGTCGATGATTTCGTAGCGATTGCCGTCCTCGGGCATCAGGTCGAGGTCGGCTACCGTCAAGACTGGTTGGATCTGCGTCGTCATCCGTTATACCCCACGCCGGATTCTAGCACGGGACTTCGGCTTGATTCTAACAACGGAATCCATTTGGGGCGTTGGCGAGGCGCTTTTCGGCACTCCGGTTTGTGCGGGTTCACATGTTCTCCCGCTCCACTGGCTCCGCAGTCTTCACTACCTCAAGCTCAAAGTGAATCTCCTTCCCGCGAGCGATGGCATTCAGATACTGCTCCCAGAACTTGCGAATGAACCGCAGCCGGGGGAAAGGACCGTCGAGGTTGATCAGGAACTCCAGACCACACGCCCTCCACAGATTCAACAGCGTGACGCGAACTGTTCGCTGGCGGAACCGCACGTCCGTGTAGAACGGGAAGACCGCGCGCTCGTCGGTGAGATTGCGGAAGGAATAGCTGTTCAAGTGATTCCGATGCGTCAGGTCGGTCGCGAAATCCGGGTTGGTCCAGTGCGGCGCGACCAGCCTCACGATGCCGCCCGCGCGAGTGATCCGATGAAGCTCGCACATCACGGCCATCGGATCGCGAACGTGCTCGATGACGTGCCGGCCGATTACTTCGTCGAACGAGTCATCTTGAAAGGGATATGGCAGATCATCGAGGTCGTGTATGACATCGGCGTTAGTGCGGGGATTGACGTCCATGCCGATTGCGCCGGGCGTCTTGTTCGTGCCGCAGCCGATGTCCAGAACACGCGGCTGCGCGGTCCCGGTCGTACTCGTCTGGCTGCGGGAGGTCATGGTTGAAGCTGGCGCGCGGATGTAGTGGGCTCGGAGACGGGTCAGCCGGCCGCGCTGTTGGCCCGCCCCGCGATCAACTCGACGCGGCAACCGGCAATCAGCTCTTCGATCGAGTTTGTCAACTCGGGCGTAACCTTGACCTTCATGAAGGAGTTGGGCTGCACGCGGGCGATCGCGCCATCTGCGAGCTTGATCGCGAGCATCACCGAACACTCGCCCCGATGCCCGTCGAGCAGCGCATACAGCCGCTCGACCTTTTCGTCATCGAGCGATTTTCCGCCGACGTGAAGGATCATCGTGCGCGCGGACCGTTCGGCGAGGTTCTCGAGCGGCTGAACCTCTTCGGCAATGATCGTCATCGCTCCGCCGTCGTCGATCTCCAAACGCCCTTGCACCAGCACCGCCGCGTCGTTCTGCACGAAGCCATTGGCCTTGCTGAAGACGTCGGGCCACGCCACTATTTTCACCGAGCCGTACTGATCTTCGAGTTGAAACAGCGCGAAGCGGTCGCCTCGCTTCGTGGTGCGCACGCTAAGCTCCATCACGATCCCGCCGATGGCAACTTGAGCGCCGTGATTCAAGCCCGTCAGCCGGTCGACGTCCGCGCTGGCGAAATCCGTCAGCACCGATTCGTAGCGCCCCAGCGGGTGGCCCGATATATAGAAACCGAGCGTCTCCTTCTCACCCTTGAGCAACTCGTGATGGGACCATTCCTTGACATCAGGCAGCGGCGGCTCGGCCATCGGCATTGACGATGCAAGCGCGCCGAACAACTCGCTCTGCCCCGTAGCGCGCGACCGCTGCGACCGTTGGCCGCTCTCGATCGCCGAATCGATAACGGCAAAAAGCTGCGCGCGGCGGTGACCGAGCGAATCGAACGCGCCGGCGCGAATCAGGCTCTCGAGCGTGCGCTTGTTCACCGCGCGCGAGTCGACCCGCTCGGTGAAATCGAAGATCGAGCGGAACGGTCCGCCTGAGTTGCGCGCGTCGATGATGCACGCGACCGCCGATTGGCCGATGCCCTTTATCGCCGCGAGCCCGAACCGAATCGAGTTGCCGCTCGCGGTGAAGTTGTCGAGGCTTTGATCCACGTCGGGCGGAAGTATCTCGATGCCCTGCGACCGGGCTTCGTTGATGTAGCGGACGACCTTCGCCGTGTTGTTCAACTCGTTCGAGAGCACGGCCGCCCAGAAGTGCGTCGGGTGATAGGCCTTCAAGTACGCGGTCTGGTAGGCAAGGTAGCCGTAAGAAAACGAGTGCGCGCGATTGAATGCGTAGTCGGCGAAGCCCTCGAAGCTCTGCCATAACCTCTCGAGCCTCCCGCGATTGTGGCCACGCGCCGCGGCGCGCGCGAGGAACGTCTCTTTGTGCTTGTCCAGTTCCTCGCGCTTCTTCTTGCCCATCGCCCGGCGCACGAGGTCGGCTTCGCCGAGCGTGTAGTCGGCGAGCTTCTGGAAGACCGCCATGAGCTGTTCCTGATACACGCAAATGCCTAGTGTGTTGCCCATGACCTCTTTCAGTTCAGGGAAGTCGTAGCGAACTTTTCGGCGCCCGTGCCGGCGTTCGATGAAGTCATCCACCATTCCGCTGTCGATCGGGCCCGGCCGGTAAAGCGCGTTCAACGCCGACAGGTCTTCAAGGCCGGAGGGCTTCAAGCGTCGCGTGATGTCTTTCATCCCCTCGGACTCAAACTGGAAGATCGCTTCCGTCTTCCCTTCCGCGAACAACCGAAGCGCGGCAGGATCGTCGAGCGGAATGGAGGAGAGATCGATTCGGGTGCCGGTCTCGCGCTCGATCGACTTGAGGCAGTCGTCGATGATGGTCAGCGTCGTCAGCGCCAGGAAGTCCATCTTGAGCATCCCGGTCTTTTCGAGGTCGGTCATCGAGTATTGGGTCGTTATCTCATCGCGCGACGATTTCGATATCGGAACCAGCTCGTGAATCGGCCTGGGCGAGATGACCACCCCGGCGGCGTGAACCGACGCGTGACGCGAGCAGCCCTCGAGCCGCCGCGCTATTTCAATCACGTCACGGACTCGCGGGTCGGTGTCGATGGCTTTCTTGAGGTCGGGGTTCTGCTTGATCGCGTCGTCGATAGAGACGTTGCGGCCGCGGACGGGCGGCGGAATCATCTTGGCGATCTTGTCGACCTCGGCGTAGGGCATCTCAAGCGCGCGGCCGACGTCTTTGATTGCCGCCTTCGACGCGAGGGTCCCGAACGTGCTGATCTGAGCGACGTGATCGCGGCCGTAATAATCCGCGACGTAATCGATGACCTTCTGCCGGCCGCGTACGCAGAAGTCGATGTCGATGTCGGGCATCGACACGCGTTCGGAATTGAGGAATCGCTCGAACAACAGGTCGTACTGGAGCGGGTCGATGTCGGTGATCTTCAAGCTGTAAGCCACGAGCGAGCCGGCTGCTGACCCGCGCCCCGGCCCGACCGGGATCCCGTTCCTGCGCGCGTAGTCGATGAAATCCCACACGATGAGGAAGTAGCCCGCGAATCCCATCTTGACGATGACGGTTATCTCCTGTTCGAGGCGCGCCCTGTAATCGTCGAGGTCGTGCTTGCGGCCCGACTGGTCCTTGATCGCCGCCCATCGCTCATCAAGTCCGGCTCGCGACATCCTGTTGAAATAGCTTTCGACGGTCTCGCCTTCGGGAACGCGATACTCGGGCAGATGATTCTCGTCCTTTGGGAGCCGGATGTCGCACATCTCGGCGACGGCGACTGTGTTCAGCAGCGCCTGGGGCAGTTCGCCGCCGAAGATGCGCCACATGTCTTCGGGCGAGCGAAAGTAGAACTCGCCCTCTTTGTACTTGAGCCCGCGCTTCTCGTTGACGGTCTTGCCTGCGCCGATGCAGACAAGGATGTCGTGCGCGCGCCAGTCGTCCCGCATCAGGTAGTGGCAGTCGTTGGTCGCCGCGAGCGGGATTCCGGTGCGGCGCGATATCTCGATCATTCCCGGAATGACGGTTTTCACTTCCTCATCGAGTCCGTGGTTCTGGACTTCGAGATAGTAGTTGCCCTTGCCCAGGATGTCTTCGAATTCTTTGGCCTGGCGTGTAGCCTCATCGAGTTTGTCGGACAGCAGAAGCGATGAGGGAACACCCGACAGGCAGGCCGACAGCGCGACGAGTCCTTCGCTGTGGGAAGCAAGCAGCTCTTTGTCGATTCGCGGCTTGTAGTAATAGCCGCGAGTGAAGGAGAACGACGAGAGTTTGGCGAGGTTGCGATAACCCTCGAGGTTCTTGGCGAGCAGGATAATGTGGTTGATCCCGCGCTCGGCGCCCTCTTCACCGCGCTCGGTATGTTTGCCCTTGGCGATGTAGGCTTCCATGCCGAGGATGGGCTTGATGCCCGAGCCCTTCATCCGATTGTAGAACGAGATTGCCCCATACATATTCCCGTGGTCGGTGACGGCCACGGCACGCGCGCCGGTCTCGCGTGCGCGCTCGGCGAGGGGCTTTATTTGGATGGCCCCGTCCAGAAGACTGAAATCGGTGTGCAGGTGGAGGTGTACGAAGTCCTTTTCGTTCATCGCGCCGACTCAATGCTCAAGCGTCCGGTTGAGCTTCCGCTGCGTTGTCCTGCCGTGAGGAATTGTAAAGGAAGGCCCGATCAGCCGCCCATCGTTCACGGTCCGCGACTATAGCACAACGGCGGTGAAAGCGTACACCACAAATTGTGGGGAAGTCTCAAAGTGCGTCCATATGTTGCGAGGATGGGTGGCAGGACAGAGGCTAGGTTTCAGCGAGCGCGGCGCGGTCGGGACTGCCCTCACGCCGAGTAAATTATCCGGCGCGCGGAATCGTCCGATTGAAACGCCTGGCGGGCAATAACGTAGACCACGCAATCAGAATCCAGGAAGCGCACGTCCGTTTCATGCTCCATCCCGATCTTCTCGATCACTCGCCGTGACGCGACGTTCTCCCGCATTGTCATCGCTACGACGCGCTCGGCGCTCAGATGGTCAAACGCGTACGTCAGACATGCCTTTGCGGCTTCGGTGGCGAAGCCCTGCCGCCAGAATGACTTCTTGAGCAAGAACACGATCTCGAGGTTGTTTTCGAACAGGTCCAGCCCCGGGTACGCGAATCGTCGCAGTCCGCAAGCCCCGATCAACTCGTCACGTTCCTTGTTGATCACGGCAAACCTGCCGAAGCCGTGCTTGTCCCAGTAATTGATATAGCCGCTCAGGAACACCGGCTCAAGCTCCTCGCGCGACACCGGCGTACCCGCGCCGATGTACTTCATCACATCCGGGTCACTGCAGATGGAAGCGAAATCATCCAGGTCGTTGTGTGTGAATCGGCGCAGCCGTAGGCGGATCGTTTCTATCTTGGCATAGCCCCGCAAGGCGGGGGATTGCGCGCGGGGCAGTGGTTTCATGGTTCGGCGGAGAGTCGTGACCGATGATCACGACGTTGGAGCGGGTTCCGAAGGCGCGGAAACACCGGCTGAAACCGGGCACTCACCGTCGCGAGGCAGGTGCCGAGCTTCAGCCGCGTGTCACCGCGCCAACACGCTGGTTCCTGAGTTAGTCGCCGAGCAACACACCCGGAGCTATCACTTCTTCCAACTCGTCGATGTCCAGATGGTCAAGGATCACGCCTTCGCTATTGATGGTCACTTCGTCAGCCATGGTTGACTCCTTTCGTTGTTCCAGCAGTCTTAGAATGTGTAATCTCGGTGGGGGCCGAATCAACCACCACTGATTACGTCAGACCATAGAGCAACAAACGTGCCGCGTCGGAGTCCTTCTGCGGGCCTCATGCGGAGCAGCCACAGCACAACTTAGCTGCTGGGCTTCGGCTTGTTGTGACTCGCGGCTTTGTGCACCAGATACACACAGAGCCGTGGGGTAGCCTAATTAGGCAAGTTGCGGTGGTTGCCGATGCGTGAGTATGCGGTATGCTCCTGTGTATCGCATACACACATCGGGTTGGCGCCTTTTGGTTTTTTAGAGTGACGCGCGCGAATCGTTGGAGTATCTTTGTCTCTCCACGCGAGGGTCAGGCTGGCCCTCCATTTGACAAGAGGAGGAAAAGAACCGTGAGAGACTCGATGGTCCCGCCCGCTCGCATTGTGCGCGCCGCTATTATTCTCCTGAGTTCCGCTTTGCTGATCGTCAACAGTCCGCCGCTCGGTCCTTTTGGTTCGACCCCGCGACCGGATCGAATAGAACTGCCGGCTTCGCGTTCGCTTTTCGCCGAGCCCGATTCAGCCACCCGTCGGCGGCTGAGTAATACATTCTCGCGGCTGCCCTTGTGCTTCCAGTCCAACGAAGGTCAGGCGGAACCCGATGTGCGCTTCATCTCGGCGGGCAACGGGCACACGTTGCTTCTCAAACCCAATGAAGCTGTGATTGCGCTTCGGCCACCGATGCAGGTCAATCCGGACGCGGTGCCCGAACAAGCGAGCCAGGATACGAGCGTAGTTCGAATGCGCTTGATTGGGGCTGACAAGTCGGCCGAGATGCGCGGGCTCGACTCCCTGCCGGCCCGCGTCAATTACTTCATCGGCAACGACCCGGCGAAGTGGCACACCGGCATCGCTACGTTTGCGCGCGTGATCTGTGAGAACGTCTATCCCGGCATCGCTCTCGCTTACTACGGAAGCCGGCAACAACTCGAGTACGATTTCGTCGTAGCGCCTGGCGCCGACGCGGGGCGGATCAGAATCGCGTTCGATGGGGGGCGCGGGGCCGAAATCAGCGACGAGGGAGACCTTGTTCTCCATACTCCGGTCGGCGACATCAGGCACAACAAGCCCGTCGCCTATCAGGAGACAGAAACCGGCCGGCGCAAGGTCCCGGCCGCGTTCGTACTGTCCGATTCCGGGGAAGCCAGTTTTGAGCTCGGCGACTACGACAACACCCGAGAATTGGTGATCGATCCTGTGCTCGTCTACTCGACCTACTTGGGCGGCAGCAACGCGGATTTCGGAAGGGCTATCGTGGTTGACTCAGCAGGCAACGCCTACATCGCGGGCGATTCACAGTCCGCGAATTTCCTGACCAAGGCGTCGCCCGCGAACTCCGATGTGTTTGTCGGAAAGATGCACCACAGCGGTTTCTTCTTCAGCTACTCGTTCTTCGGCGGCAGCAAGAATGACTTCGCAACGGGCCTGGCGGTTGACGCGGACGGGAATACCTACATCTGCGGGACGACGCAGTCGGACGATTATCCCCGGCTCGACTCGATCAACGCCGTTTTGTCGGGGCCGAGCGACGCCTTCGTCAGCAAGTCGAACGCAGAAGGCGACAAGTTCCTATACTCGACCCTGGTAGGCGGCAGCGGCGACGAAGCGGGCGTCAGCGTCGCGATAGACGGCTCGGGGAACGCATACATCACCGGGCGAACCTCCTCGATGGACTTCCCCGCCGTCGGCGCGATTCAGCCGACATACGGCGGGGGAGTCTCCGATGCCTTCGTAGCCAAGGTGGCTTCGGATGGGGCAGCGCTGGAGTATTCGACCTATCTTGGAGGCAGCGGCACGGAGAACCTCCTCCCAAGGTCCGCCATCGCCGTCGATGCTGTGGGAAACGCCTACGTGACGGGCGACACGCTGTCGGGCGATTTTCCAACGATGAATCCGCTCCAACCCACCAAGAGCGGCGCCGCATTCAGTCATGACGCCTTCGTCTCAAAGATTAACGCCGCAGGCTCCGGCTTTGACTACTCGACGTATCTCGGCGGAAGCGAGGACGACTTTGGGCTCGGGGTCGCGGTAGACTCCGGCGGCAACGCCTATGTAACAGGCAGAACGAGATCGACGAGCTTTCCGAGTTCCTCGGCCAGGCGGCCGTCAACCGGGACGACCGACGCCTTCGTCGCGAAGCTCAATTCCGCCGGCTCGGCTTACGGGTACCTCACCTTCGTTGGCGGGAATAACGGCGATGAATCGGGAAACAGCATTGCGGTCGATTCCGCGGGCATTGCCGTCATCACAGGGGAAGCGGGGGAGGGATTCCCGACAATGCGGTCGGTTCAATCCTATTTCACCGGAGGCGATTCCGACGTGTTCGTTGCCAGGCTCGGATCAAATGGGGTTGTCAATTTCGCGACTTACATGGGCGGAAGCGGCAGTGATATTGGGCGCGGAATCGCGGTCGACCCGGCGGGTAGCATCTACATAACGGGGACCTCAGGCTCGGCGGACTACCTGACGGAGTTCGCTCTTCGGGACAGGAACCAGGGCGGAACCGACATGTTCATGTCGAAGATCGATCCGAATGCCGATCCGAATGGGCCTGTTATTCTGAAGGTACTGCTCGATGGAAAGCAACTGACGGTCTTCGGGCAGAACTTCGACGACGACGCGGTCGTGCGCGTGAACGACGTTCCAAAGGGCACGAAGAGCGGGGAGGATCCGAGTCAGATACTGATCTCGAAGAAGGGCGGGAAGAAGATCAAACCGGGCCGCACCGTCCAGATTCAGGTGGAGAATTCGGACGGAAAGCGATCGAACTTCTTCTTCTTCACGAGACCGAGTTCGTAATGACCGTCTCGAACTATCGGATCAGAGCAACTCTTTGTCCGCTTCTTCTTGCCAGATCAAGTCCTCGATGCTCGTCCGCTTTGTTTGCATCAGACAATAGGCGTGCCGTGCCCATTGCCTCACGCAATAAAAAATTGTTTGACTTGAAACACGTACGGTAGTATTGTTTGCGTAATCTGGATCGGTTTTGAGCTACACTCAACCGTCGGAAAACTGAAGAATTCCGCGTAGGAGGAATTGAGAAAATGAGAGCTGATTGCGGTATTAGAAGGATGTTGGCGAAGCGCGCAGCGATTGGAGCGTGGTTGGCTACAGTGATTATTTTCTCCGGCTCGGTCAGTGGCATCGCCCAGGAGAGCGAGGGAACACCGTCCTTGAAGTCGATTCAGCGAGTGAAAAGGGAGACCATCAACAGGGTTAGACAGTATCCGGATATAGCCATCGAGTTCGTGAACTTCGAAGCAGTGCCGCTCGCCATCCAGAGCGCTAATGTCAAGGAGATCGGCAATTCCGAGTTTCTCGGGCTTACGGGATTCACGACGAGTTCATCCAGGTATACGAGCTTTCCAAATGTCGTGCTGACCAACAATACAGATCAGCGCGTGACCGGGCTCGTGTTGGTGGTTGGTAACAAGCAGACACGGAAAATCCATGGTGTAAGTTTCAACAAGATCGCCATCGACCCGCACGGTACTTTCGCCGTCGCGTCCAGGGACTGGGTTCGTCCGGAAAGGAGTATGCGAATTGCCGAGGATGGTAGGGTCACCAAGCGGCTAAAACCGGGATTGGACTCAGACAAAATGTGGTGCCCCGGCGCGGCTCGCGATATGGTTCTGAGAATTGGAATGGTTGTGTTTGAAAACGGAAGCAGATGGACGATCGATCGCGACATGGACCCTTGGTAGGGGCGGAAGCGACGGTGACGTCCTAACGAGGTCATAACTAACCCGTTGACCCCAAGCATCGAAAAGGGGGATATATAAGCATGCGAAAACGGTGTCTTGTAGTGGGTCTCTTCTCAATGCTCGTCCTCTGCCACGTTCAGTTGCTAGGTGGAGTGCGTGCGACGCCGGGATACAGTGCCAATGCGGGCGCTCCAGCGGCGACTACGGCGATAGCCACGGGCACAGCCGTTCCCTTTCAGACGGTCTGCTCGTGCGGCGTCGATTGTGATTCTGAAACTTGTACCTTCTCTTGTGAGGGAACCATTTCTGGTTGCATCAAGTGTATAGCTAGCTGTTGTAGCGGAGAATTCCGACGTGTGTGTGGGCTATTGCCTTAGCCCTCACGCGAGAATAACCTCGCAAATTCGGAGTGATGGTGTGGTTCCACTTCGGCAGCCTGTCGTTGGGGTTTCACACGACGTTGAGAGAGTTGTTCCTGGCTCAATACGCTTGAGCGCGTCTGAAGTCCGACAATGAAACATGCTGAGGTTACAACACAGCGTCGCCGAGATCGATTCCAGGAGGTTGACCAGACCATGAATATACCAATAGCTCGCCGCATTACTAGAGTCGTCTTGATCATCGCGATCGCTTCTTTCCTGTTGATTGCCACCGGTTCCCGCCGTACGGAGGGTTTGGCTGGCCTTGAGCCTGGACGTTTTTCCGCTGTTTCGCCAGGGCGGCAGGACGCGCAGGTCTTCCTTGGCGCCGGAACAGGGTTTCTTCCGACTACGATCGGCGCTCAGAGCCAATCCTCCTCGCTAAGAGTCGCGGTGGGAACGACGGTGGCCGTGGCAAAGGGCGCCAAAGTCACCGTCCAGGCTGTCGAGGGTGCCAACCTAGGAGATGTGTTGTATACGGTTTCTCCCGCCCGCTCACAAACTGTGACTCTAGCGGGACAGGGTACCAGCACAACTGTTACATTTACCTTCACAACAAGCCCCGACAATCCCAACGGAGGAAATATTGACACCAGGGTCACCCTAGGCAGTCCGGTTTCGGCATCGCTAGGGACGCCGAGTACATTAGATCGGACGTTAACGGTCAACCCACCGGCAAGCGGCGGAGGGGGCCCGGAGTGTGACTTCCAAGTGTGCGACGCTCCCGCGACGTGGAGTCTAGAGTTGTGCTGTTGCGTCAATGCGTGGGGCGCTCTCTGTGAAACTCCGGTACTTGTGGATGTCTCAGGGAACGGCTTTGATCTGACGGACGCGAGCGATGGCGTACTTTTTGATATCAACAGTGACGGCGTTAAGGACCGTGTGGCTTGGACGTCGGCCGGTTCAGATGATGCCTTCCTCGCGCTGGACCGCGACGGTAATGGGCTTATTGAAGATGGCGGTGAACTCTTCGGCAACGTGACGTACCAGCCAGCATCGTCCCATCGTAATGGATTCCTCGCCTTGGCGGAGTTTGACAAAATCGACAACGGCGGCAACGGCGATGGGATGATTGATGCTAGGGACTCTGTATTCTCCTTGCTACGCCTGTGGCAAGATACGAACCATAATGGCATGTCAGAAGTCAGCGAGCTACATACGCTTTCATCACTTGGGATCGCATCGCTGAGCCTTGACTACAGAGAATCCAGGCGGCGCGATCGTTATGGCAACGTGTTCCGCTATCGTGCCAAAGTGTACGACGTCAACGGGGCGCAGGTGGGAAGGTGGGCTTGGGACGTCTTCCTTGCACGCAGAATAGCCCTGTGAGGCCCAGTTCTCTGCGACGTGAGGCGTCGGGCAGAATGGGTCGTGCGCCGCGCCACCCGGGTCCGCTGAACAGCACCTAGCACACATACTCGCCCGTCCGGCTAGCAGTATGTCGATTCATGCGCCTTACCTGTCGAGCGGATTTGTCCAACAAAACTCAGCAGTCACCCCTCGTTCTTCTCTCAAAGTCTCATAGACCGCACGTCATTCTCCAGGCCCTGCCGGTCGCGTCCGAATTGGGTTGGACGCCGCCCACTCGCTCGACTATGATTGGCCGCTCAACTCAACCAATCTACCCGCAAAGAGGCAAGGGGCCATGAACCGACGAATGAGGATCGCGCTGTTAGCGTTCATCCTTAGTTCCACAGTCTGTCTACAGTCACTCGAAGCACAGAAGAAACCGCGGACAGCCGGACCCAGAGGCGTTGATGATAAGACGCTTCGCGACGCCGAAGCTCGCCGGGGGGACTGGCTGACTCACGGGCGAACCTATTCAGAAGCGCGGTTCAGCCCCCTCGATCAGATCAACGCAACCAGCGTCAAGAACCTCGGTCTTGTGTGGTCCTTCGACACTGAAACCACGCGCGGCCTCGAAGCTACCCCCATCGTCGTCGACGGAAAGATGTACACAACCGGAAGCTGGAGTGTGGTGTTTGCGATTGACGCGCGGACGGGCAAGCAACTCTGGAAGTGGGACCCGGAGGTGCCGCGAGCATTCGGCCAGAAGGCCTGCTGTGACGTGGTGAATCGCGGAGTCGCGGTCTACAGAGGCAAGGTCTACGTCGGGACGCTTGATGGACGGCTCGCGGCGCTCGACGCGGAAACGGGGAAGCTCGTCTGGCAGGTGGTCACCGTCGACCAGAAGCAGCCCTACACGATCACCGCCGCGCCGCGCGTCGTGAAAGGCAAAGTGATCATCGGCAACGGCGGCGCGGAGTTCGGCGTGCGCGGCTACTTTTCGGCCTATGATGCTCAGACCGGCAAACTGGCCTGGCGTTTCTACACCGTGCCCGGCGATCCCACAAAACCATTCGAGTCGCCCGCGATGGAACGCGCGGCGAAGACCTGGAAGGGTGAGTGGTGGAAGATGGGCGGCGGCGGGACCGTATGGGATTCCATCGCGTATGATCCCGAGCTCGATCTGCTTTACGTCGGAACCGGAAACGGCTCGCCGTGGAACCAGGAGATTCGCAGCCCCGGCGGCGGAGATAATCTCTACCTGTCTTCGATCCTCGCAGTGCGGCCCGACTCGGGTGAACTCGTTTGGCACTACCAGACGACGCCGGGCGAATCGTGGGACTTCACCGCGACTCAGCACATCGTTCTTGCCGATGTTGATATCGAAGGCCGTCGCCGCAAGGTCCTGATGCAAGCGCCGAAGAATGGCTTCTTCTATGTTGTCGACAGACAAACAGGAGAGCTGATTTCTGCCGAAGCATACGTCGACGTGACGTGGGCGAAGGGAATCGATAAGAAGACCGGCCGCCCGATCGAGAATCCGGGCATGCGTTACAAGGACGGCGTGGCCATCATGAAACCCGGACCGCTCGGCGGTCACAATTGGCAGCCGATGTCTTATAGCCCTCAGACTGGGCTCGTATACATCCCGGCGCAAGAGCCGTTCTTCGCTTACGCTCAAGATCGAAAGTTCAAGTTCAAACCTGGCGCGTGGAATCTGGGGATCGATTTCACGCTCTTCAAGGACCCGCCGCCGCAAATTCCCGTCGGCCATCTGCTCGCGTGGGACCCGGTGGCTCAAAAGGAGAGGTGGCGAGTTCAGTACAACAGCATCTGGAACGGCGGCACGCTCGCGACCGCGGGCAATCTCGTTTTCGAGGGAACCGCCGATGGCCGGTTCGTGGCTTATAGGGCGGACAAGGGAGAGAAGCTCTGGGAAGTTGCGGTCGGCACGGGCGTGATCGCGCCGCCCATGACCTACGAGGTCGGCGGAGTGCAGTAC
Source organism: Blastocatellia bacterium (assembly GCA_035293105.1). Lineage (GTDB taxonomy): Bacteria > Acidobacteriota > Blastocatellia > UBA7656 > UBA7656 > DATDOV01. The sequence goes on along the minus strand of DATDOV010000074.1, from coordinate 1,890 downwards.
GTCTCAGTGATGGCGGGCTGGGGCGGGGCATTTCCTCTGACCGGCGGCAACGGAACCGGTGGCCGACCTGTTCCAGGGAGGTTGCTGACTTTTGCGCTGAACGGGAAGCAACCTCTGGAGACTCCCGTGACGCCGGCGACTTCGGCGTTAACGGCCATCGAGATCAACACATCACGCGAGAGAATCGACGTCGGCGCGGTTTTGTATGCGCAGTGGTGTTCCGTTTGTCATGGCATCGGCGCACTAGGCGGAGGCGGCGTCTTGCCGGATTTGCGTCGCTCTCAGCCGGCAACGTTCAACGCGTATCAGCGGATCGTACTTGAGGGCTCCTATTCGAGCGTCGGCATGCCTTCATTCAAGCAGTGGCTTACGGCGGATGATGTGGATGCCATTCGCGCGTACGTGCTCAAGCGCCGGGCGCAGATTGCCACGGGCAAGTAGGAATGAGACTCGTCATCATCTCCACGAGAAGACAGGTCCGCACCGCGCCGCACCCGCCCTGTAGCTCTCCACACTTCGCAGCAGTCCGGCTTGCTTACGAACCGAGATAGCGGTATAGTCGCCGCCGTAACGGAGTTCGCCTATGCAGACCCCCGTCTCCAGATCGACATACCCGAGCACGCCGCGACTGCTGCAAGCCGTCGCGCCTAAACCCAAACTCCTCGATCAGGTGCGTCAGGCAGTTCGCGCTCGCCACTACAGCAAGCGAACCGAGAGAACTTACGTGGATTGGATCAAGCGGTTCATCTTCTTTCATGGCAAGCGTCACCCTGTCGAGATGGGTGAGCCGGAGATCAACCGGTTCCTCACCGACCTCGCGGTCCGCAAGAAAGTCAGCGCTTCCACTCAGAATCAGGCGCTGAGCGCCATCCTCTTCCTTCACCAGAATGTCCTGGACAAGGAATTGGAGTGGATCAATCCGGCGGTCCGAGCAAAGAAACCCAAGCGGCTCCCGGTTGTGCTGACCGACCAGGAGGTAAAAGCCATTCTTGACCGTTTGGAAGGCCCACCCAAACTTATCGCGTCTTTGCTGTACGGCTCCGGGCTCCGGCTCTTTGAATGTTTGCAGCTTCGATTCAAGGATATTGATTTCACGAAGAATCAGATCGTCGTCCGTGACGGCAAGGGGCAGAAGGATAGGGTCACGCTGCTGCCCGAATCGGTTAAAGAGCCGCTGCTTGCTCACCTGAGGAACGTTTACAGACTGCATCAGCGAGACCTGCGCGAGGGCGCGGGCCGAGTAGCGCTCCCTTTTGCGCTGGCCAGGAAGTATCCTAACGCGGACCGCGAGTGGGGCTGGCAGTGGGCATTCCCAGCGCCGAAACGATACTATGATAGAGGAGCAGGAATCGAGCGCCGGCATCATCTTCTCGATAGAGTGGTGCAGAAAGAGATGAGAGAAGCAGTTCTTAAGTCGCGGATCGGCAAGCCCGCCACTCCGCACACCTTGAGGCATTCATTCGCCACCAGCCTGCTAGAGGCCGGCTACGACATTCGGACCATCCAAGAGTTGATGGGACATAAGGACCTCAATACGACGATGATCTATACGCACGTCTTGAACAAAGGAGGGCGAGGAGTACGCAGCCCAGTTGATAGGTTATGACCCGAGCTGTCCGGTCGCGGAAGCCCACTGGGGCTGCGTAGACGTGTGAGGTGCAACGATTCGCATAACACCCTGAAGTTCAACGTCAGCTCACACGCGCTAAACTGGCTGAATGAGTGTAGAAAATGAGACTAGAATCGACCGACCCGTATTGGGTTATGCGAACGGATGGTATATGCGCTTTTGCGTATAATTCATGTTGAACTAAACCGCTACGCGGTAGGTAGCAAGGCTTCTTCCCTCCCTCTATAAGCTCACCTCAGCAGGAGCTCAAAAATAATCAC
>DATDOV010000073.1:0-22599 GCA_035293105.1 Blastocatellia bacterium | reverse complement strand
AGCCGAGTTCGACCAAGCGTTGCCACACAAAGGCCCACTCGGGCTTGTCCTCGCGGCCCGCAAGCCACTCGCGGCCGATCGGTAGAAGCACCTCGGTCTCGAAGCCGAGTTCGACTAGGCGTTGCCACACAAAGGCCCACTCGGGCTTGTCCTCGCGGCCCGCAAGCCACTCGCGGCCGATCGGTAGAAGCATCTTGGTCTCGAAGCCGAGGTCGACCAAGCGTCGCCATATATAGCTCCACTCGGGCTTGTCCTCGCGGCCCGCAAGCCACTCGCGGCCGAGTTCAAGGAAGCGGTCTGCCCGGACTTTTTTGATCAGATGCTGCCAGAAATATGGCCAACATGGCTCCGCAATGGCGTCCGCAATCGCCGGCGACAGAATATCTGACAACGATATGTCTTCGACGCGGCTTATGATGAAGTCGAGGCCCTGGTCCATCTTGTAGGGGCTCCGAACCCGCGAAAGCTTACGGACGATAGCGCCAAGAAAGTCGCTTTTGTTAGCTGCGAGACTCTCGACCTTCTGCCAGATTGGTAGATCGGCCGAGCTTTCCGGTTGGCAGGGTAACGCGGCGAGGGCACTCCCTAACAGATCCTGTTCTCGTAGACCGCTGTCGAAGATTCGCTGCCACACGCGGCCCCATCCGGGGTGGGCCGGGTTGTCGTAAAGCCACAAAAAGCCGATCTCGGCCATCTCTCGCCTATTCGGGCGATGTGCCCACAACCGCTGCCAAATCCAGTTCCATGGACCAGATTTGAGGTTCCCCTCAAGCCACGATTCGCCTTGAGCGTAGAGTGCATCTCGCTGACGGCCGTCCGCGTCATCCCACGCCATCTGAAAGAGAAGACCCCATGACTCGGTACCTTCGGGAGTCGATTCGAACCACTCGCGGATCTGTCGAGCGGCACCCATCGCGCGGAGGTCGATATCAGCCGCGCTTGCGAACTCGTGCCAACGCTTGAGCCGCGGCACGACTTCCTTAGTCGGCCCGCGCTCGCGAAATCGCGCCCACATGGCCTGCAGGATTTCCGTTTTGAAGGGTGGTGTTAGTAAGGTCTGCGTCCCTGCTCTGCCGAGCCAGGATAGAAAGTCGTCAGCCGCTTCACCCTCGTCAAGCATTGCCCCGAAAGCACGCGCCAAGTCTTCCGCGCGACGACGAGCTTCCGTCTCTGGAATGATCGCCTCGTAAATGATCTTGGCAATGCGCGGGTGGAAAAACCGTCCCTCGCGTACTCCTGCGCCGGAGCGTGCAAGGCGATATATCTGCTCTGATGTCAACTGATCTAGTTCTGCTTCGTGGCCAGTGAACAACCCGGCCGGCGCCCTGAGCCCGTACTGATTAAGGGCCATCGCAGCTCTGGCGGGGGCTTGCATTTCGAGATCGCCGAGCCGTGAGTAGAACCGATCGGCAAAGGCTTCTGGCGACAGGTGGGCCTGCCGCCGCAACTCATACAGCCAGGCGGCGGCCACGAAGATTGGCTCGCTCACGATCGGTACCTCGATGCCGGTCCGCTGTTCATACCAAGCGTGATATGCGACCCGTTCTTCGGGATTCATCGTCTCGATTTGGATTTCCACTGGCATCATCTCGGCATGTCGGTGAGCTTCGCTCTTGAATGCCGTAAGCTGTTCTCTCGGACCGCAGGTCAATATCCACGGCAGTCGTCGCCAGGCCTGCGTGAAAGCCAACTCGGCAACGTCCTGCCAGAGCCGCGGATTACGGTTTTCAGGCGCGAAAAGGTCATCTACCGCAATAAGGGCGCGTTCTGAAACACCAGACCAGTAGGCAAGGGCTTGCGGCAGCGTATGGGCGAATTCACCCAGATAATTGGCGGCTTCGACATCACTCTGAAGGACAAGCTCCCGCATCACTTGCAGCAACAACACGCTTTTTCCAGCGCCCGAAGGCCCAACGATCCAGAAGATTGGAATCGGCCGCCGCCCAGGCGAAGCCTCCAGTTGAAGCGAGGTCTCGCGGATAGATCTCAGCGCTGCCTCAATGAGCGTCGCGCGCTTCATGAAGCAGCCGCCGCTCAGGTCCTGTGGTCTTGGCCGAACACCATGCACTATACGAGATGCGGGAGTCTGCACAGAGGCAAACTCGCGGGGACCCAACAGCCGACATGGCGGTCGGTCGTCGGTCCGGGCTTGATCCCATACCTCCAGAAGTGCTCCCGCAATCTCGCTCGAAGAGCGATTCTCTCCAAGCAGTGAGAACAGGCGCGCGAGACAGCTGTCAACCAGCGTGAAGCACTGCATTGCATGCGGCCATAGGCGAATTGCAAGATCCACTTTTGCGCTTCCGCGAATCTCGACAGGCAGGAAATTAGTTCGAAGCGCCGCCCATAGCTGTCTATCTTCGCCTTCCAACCCAAGGTCATCGGCGTTAAGCGTGCCCATGTCCATGGGAACGTTCGGACGCACGCGGCGTGCAGCGACCTGAAACCGCACTCGGTCTAACAGCTCGGGATGCCGTTCGTTTAGAAAATGCCAAACAGCCAAGGCCTCGTCCGCCGCTGATCGCAGCGAGCGCGAGTCCAGCGTGGTCTTCACCTGGGTGAAGTAAACAATCTCGCCTTGTATCTCGGCCACGTCGCTGAGCCCCTCGAACAAGAACTGGGCGTCACGGTTGCCTTCAAGGACCTGAGCAAAGAACCGGTCAAGGGATAGCTGAAGTTGGTATAGGAATCCACGGAGCGCTACGCGGCCCCCTGGCGCTCTCTTGTCGCCAAGCGGGTGCGCCGCCCATTCTTCATGCAGCGCCTGCAGGCTCAGCATCGCATACCTCTAACAAGCTGCACGCACGGCGAAGACAATGAGAAGCCGCACGGGTTGTCTTTCAGGTCTCAGGTTCTTCGAACGATCCGCGCGTACGATAGCCGATATTACTTCGATCCTTGTGCCGATCGGCACACGAAGCAAAGCACCGAACTGACATCAGACTCCGCACACTTCCAGTAGACGCGGAAAACCGCCACTTCAATGCAGGAAGGTCGCTCCGGGCAAGCTCCTCGCCGAAGCAGGAGTCGCGCGCATCTAGATTTACTCCATTTTCACCGAGCGATGGGGACGCGTGAGCACGCGAACGATGATATGAGCATTCGCTTGCGCCTCTTACCAGATGCTCCGAGACTGAAGGGCGAAGAGTGCTCCGAAGCCTAAGAGCCCAAGCCCTTGCTCGCCGGTGGTTGCAGCCACACGAGAGCCCCACAAACTGCTACGGCGGCCCTGCAGAAGTCGACCATAGGTGCGATGTATCTTGGTGGAGCTGACGGGACTCGAACCCGTGGCCTCCTGAATGCGAGCCAGGCGCTCTGCCAACTGAGCTACAGCCCCACGCGAATCGCGAAGTCTGATGGTAAGGGCACGTCTGCCCCACTGTCAAGGAATCGATCTTCAGACCGGAATCGATCTTGAGAATCCCGCGTGACATGTCAGCCCTGATGTGCGCTGAAAGCCACACCGACTGAACTTTTTTTTCATCACTCGCGAATCTGTCCCTAAGACCGAAGTCCCAACCGGTCAAAGAGTTGTTGAACCTGACGCGACTCCCGTCAAACCGCCAAATGAACTCGACATCGAGAAAGCTGTTGTTCGCCGTCCCGTTTTCTGCTAGGTTGTAGAATTGCACGAACCCCGTAAATGACGACAATGGCAGGCTTTAGCAAACTTTCGCCGGCCGCGAAGACTTGCAGGGACACGTGATGTAGTCAGGGCTCCCATGATCGTCGGACCCGCGCAGGAGATTCGGGGAATTGGCCGGCTCGCGAGACGAAACGACTGAGGAGAGGATGCAGATAAAGGAGATTGACAGCGCAACGATGAACGGAATCAACGGAACGGTCGAAGATCAAGTCGCATTCAAACCACTGGCGGATGCGCCGGGAACCATTGAAGTAGACAAACAGCTAGAGTGGTACAGGCTCATTCACCTCGGGAGACTGCTCGACGACAAGGCGCGGAATTATCTCAGACAGGCGAAGGGATGGTCTTACCATGCTTCCCACGCAGGACACGACGGCATTCAAGTCGCCATCGGCTTGGCGTTCAGGCCAAATAAGGACTACCTGTTCCCTTACTACCGCGACATGCTGACGTGCCTCGCCGCCGGAATCACACCTTACGAGATCATCCTCAACGGATTGTCGAAAGCCGCCGACACCGCTTCAGGCGGGCGGCACATGAGCAACCACTTCGCGAAGATCTCGATCGGGATATGGAACGTGTCGTCCGCAACCGGAAACCATGCCCAACACGCGGCGGGACTCGGGCGAGCCGTGAAGTACTACGACGCCGATTCGATCGTCTTCTCAAGTCAAGGCGAGTCGTCGTGCTCGGAAGGCTATGTGTTCGAGGCGCTGAGCGGCGCCGCACGCGAGCAACTGCCAGTGATCTTTGTCGTTCAGAACAACGGCTACGGAATCTCGGTACCGGTCAGCCAGCAGTCGCCGAGCCCAATAGTCTCAGAAAACTTCCGCGGCCTGCGAGGACTCACGATCATCAACTGCGACGGGACAAATCCGTTCGACGCGACCAGAGCCGTGCGGCGGGCGACTGAACTCGTGCACGCCGGCGGCGGCCCGGTCCTTCTCCACGCGTTCTGTGAGCGGCTCCACGCGCACTCGAATTCCGATCGCCACGAGCTGTACCGCTCGGAATCCGAGCTGACCGAAGTGCGAACCTACGATCCTTACGAGAGGTTGCGGCTGCACCTCTTGAATGTCGAAGACGTTGAAGAGCTGACCCTGCTCGCGATCGAAGAAGAGAACAAGACGGTCATCGAAGAAGCGGCAGCCAGAGCCGAAGCCGCGCCGGAGCCAGATCCAAAGACCGCAACGCTGTTCGTCGTACCCGAAGAATCCACGATTTCGCCCGCGGCCCTCAAGCCCGCCGAAGGCGGCAACGTAATGACGCTGCGCGAGGCGATCAACGAAACGCTCAAGCACGAGTTTCGTCGCAACCCGAACACGTTTCTGTGGGGCCAGGACGTCGCTTCCAAAGAGAAGGGCGGCGTTTTCAATGTGACCAAGGGCATGCAGAAGGAATTCGGGCCGAGCCGAGTCTTCAATGCGCCGATCGCCGAAGACTTCATCGTCGGCACGGCGAATGGCTTCTCGCGCTTCCGCGACGACATTTGGATCGTGATCGAAGCGGCGCAGTTCGCCGACTATCTGTGGCCGGCGATGGAACAGATCGTTGATTCGTCGCACGACTACTACAGGTCTAACGGCCACTTCGTGCCGAACATCGTAGCGCGGCTCGCCTCGGGCGGATACATCGGAGGCGGGCTGTATCATTCACAGAACCTCGAAGCGGTGTTCGCGAACCTGCCGGGCTTGCGCGTTGTGGCCCCGGCGTTCGCTGACGAGGCGGCGGGATTGCTTCGCCACGCGATGCGAAGCCGCGGCATCACCTTCTTCCTCGAACCGAAGTACCTCTACAACCAGGTCTTCGCCAAGGCGCCAGACCCCGGCGCAAACTACGAGATTCCATTCGCGAGCGCGAAGATCCGCCGCGAGGGCAAGGACCTCTCGATCATCTCTTACGGCACGCCGGTGCATTGGTGCTTGCGCGCGGCGGCGCTGCTCAACGACAGGTACGGGATCGATGCTGAAGTGATCGATCTTCGCTCGATCGTGCCGCTCGACATCGACGCGGTGATAGCCTCGGTGCGGAAGACCTCTAGGGCGCTCGTGGTTCACGAAGACAAGGTATTTGGGGGCTTCGGCGGAGAGATTGCGTCGCAGATCGGCGAGCGGTGTTTCGACAGCCTCGACGCGCCGGTGATGCGGCTTGGATCGGAGTACTGTCCGGTTCCCTTCTCCAGAATACTGGAGCGCGAAGTGCTCGTGCAGGTCGAAGATGTGTTCGAGAAAGCGCTGGCGCTGGCGAGGTATTGAGGCGCGGCCTGCCCCCGAAAGCTCGGTCAGTTTTCTGTCAGACCCTTCGCGCCGACTTCATAGAATACCAGGCTCGCGCGATTGTCCTTCACTCGAAAGACAAAAGTCTCGGGAGCTTGCCCGTTGACGAAGTTGGTCACATAAACCAGGTGCACCTGGACGCCGTCGGCCATACTCTGAACTGAGCCCGGCCCGCCATGCGAAGAGATGACCGTTCCCATGATGTCGCGGACCTTCTGAAGGTACGCCTTCGCTCCTCCCGCACGCGTCTTGAACTCAGGCGCCGCCGACAGCTCGATCGCCCCGTATGAGCCAGCGTTGAACTGGGAATGAAAAGTCTCGACCGCGCTTTCGGCCACGTCTCTGCTCGTGGTCGTCGAACAAGACGCCAAAGCACCGAGGAGTATGCCTGCCACAATCGACGCGCTGAGTTTCGAAGGTGCCGTTTTGAGCCGAGTCATAATAGGGGATGGTCCCTTCGGAGCTTTCTCGGTCTCGTCTGGATTGCCACTGGAAAGTCGAACGGCCTGAGACCTCGCCCATCCTGGAACGCAGCCGACTCCCACCGGCCCGGAATTCTCGTTGAGCATTGCGCGCATTCACCGTGCACGATCCGGTTGCTGATGACCCTGAACCCGTATCGTTCGATCAACGTCGCGTTGCAATTGGGACAGAACGTGTTCTCGTACCGTCCGACCCTTCCGGGAATGTTCCCTGCATATACGTATCGAAGTCCCGCCCCATGGCCGATCTCGGCTGCGCGAATCAACGTGTCGATCGACGTGTAATCCGGCCCGGTCATCTTGTAATCCTGGTGGAACCCGGTCACGTGCCACGGGATGTCAGGCGACACGCTCGCAATGTAGTCGGCCGCCTTCTTCAGCTCATCGGGTGCATCGTTGAACCCGGGGATAATCAACGTGACGATCTCGAGCCAGAAGCCTCGCTCGTACACCATTCGAATAGTGTCGAGTATGTTCGCGAGCACGCCGCCGAGTTTGCGATAGCTCTTATCGTCGAAGCTCTTCAGGTCGATCTTATAGAGCTCCGTCCACGGCCTGATGTAGTCGAGCACTTCGGGAGTCGCGTTGCCGTTCGACACGTAGCCGCAGACGAACCCCTCGGCCTTTGCCAGCTTGAATACTTCGACCGCCCACTCGCTCGTGATCAGCGGTTCGTTGTAGCTCGAAACGACGAGCCGCGCGCCGTAATGTCGTCCGACCTCGACCAGTTCCTCCGGCGTGACTTCCATCGGCGGCGCGACGGCCTTCGGATCGCGCAGCGCCTGCGACGTAACCCAATTCTGACAGTACGCGCAGTGTAGGTCGCAACCGAGCATCCCGAACGTCAGCGCAAGCGATCCCGGATAAGCATGAAAGAAGGGTTTCTTCTCGGTCGGATCACACTGGACGCCGGCGGCATAACCGGTGGGGACCATCAGTCGTCCGCCGTCGTTGTAGCGCACGCGGCAAATGCCTTCCAACCCGGGGAGGATCACACAACGATGCCCGCACGCGACGCAGCGGACGCGGTTATCACCGAGCCGCTCGTACAGTTCGCCTTCAGTCGTGTAGGTTCTCAGTACGTCTCTGAGCGTATGCTGGCCTAGTACAACGTGGTCCGCCTTTTCCATCTCGTCACATCTCGATGTCCTCGCGTCAATTGGTCACGCAGGACGTCGATCAATAATATCCCTTGGCGGCCTCAACCTGCCAGCTTCTCCCATTCGGTATGAACCGCCCCCGCAGCAGGCCGGTCAACGCGTTTGTATGTGTGCGACCCGAAAAAGTCCCTCTGCGCTTGAGTCAGATTCAGCGGCAGGTTCGCAGTCCGATACGCGTCAAAATAAGCCAGACTCGCCGACATCGCCGCTACCGGAATCCCGAGCGACTGGGCGGTTGTGACCGCCTGGCGCCATCGCGGCTGAGCATCGAGCACCCACGCCTTGAAATCGGGATCGAGCAGCAGGTTCGGCAGGTCCGCGCGCCGCTGGTACGCCTGCTTAATCTTGTCCAGGAACTGCGCGCGAATGATGCAGCCGCCCTTCCATATCCGGCTCAATTCGCCGAGGTTGATGTTCCAGTCGTACTCCTCCGAGCCCCTGCGAATCAGGTTCATGCCCTGGGCGTATGAGCAAATCTTGCTTGCATACAGTGCGTCGTGAACCGCGTCGATCATCGCCTGCTTGTCGCCCGTGTATCGAGTATCCGACGGTCCGGTCAGTTGCTTGCTCGCCTCGACGCGCTCGGCCTTGTGCGAAGAAGTGAGGCGCGAATCTACCGCCGCTTGCATGGTCGGTATCACGACTCCAAGATCCAGCGCGACTTCCGAAGTCCACTTGCCGGTTCCCTTCTGGCCGGCTTCGTCCAGGATCATGTCAACCAACGGCCGGCCGGTTTCCGGGTCGGTGACGGTAAAAATCTTCGCGGTGATTTCGATCAGGAACGACTTCAGCGTTCCTTCGTTCCATCGCCCGAAGATGTCTGCCAGTTCCGAAGCCCCAAGTCCCAGCGCGTTTCGCAGGATGTCATAAGCCTCGGCGATCAACTGCATGTCGCCGTACTCGATCCCGTTGTGGACCATCTTGACGAAGTGACCCGCTCCATCCGGTCCGATGTAGGTGACGCACCGCCCGTCATCGACCTCCGCCGCAATGGCTTCCCATATCGGACGAATGTGCTCGTAGGCAGCGCGGTCGCCGCCGGGCATCAACGAAGGCCCCCACAGCGCGCCCGACTCGCCGCCTGAAACTCCCGAGCCTATAAAGTTCAGGCCGTCGGCCTTCAGCTCCTGCTCGCGCCGCCGCGTATCGACGAAAAACGAGTTGCCGCCGTCGATGATGATGTCGCCCTTGTCGAGCAGCGGTTTTAGCTGCGCGACGATATCATCGACGGGCTGCCCTGCTTTGACCAACAGGATGATCTTGCGCGGTTTTTCGAGCGATCGGACGAAGTCCTGGATCGAATAGGCGCCGACTACGTCGCCGTCCTCGGCCCGCTTGAGAAACCGGTCCACCTTCGATGTATCGCGATTGAAGACCGCGATGCGAAAGCCGTTGCGCGCTATGTTCAGCGCCAGGTTCTCCCCCATCACCGCCAGCCCGATCATCCCGATCTGTGCGAGTCTTGCTTCTGTTGCTGCGCTCATTGTGGTTCCTACCCTCCCTGGATCAGATGCTCAACACTTCTTGCTGTGACAATCTCCGCACTTTGTGGGTCCCGCTTGAGACTTGATGTGGCAGCCGGCGCAGTTTCGTTGGCCCGCCGTGCCGTGGCCGACGTCCTTGGCTGTGATTCTCGTGATCGATCCGGGGGCCTTCAGGTGACAGGCCGAGCACTTCTTAACGACCTCCGAGGTTACATCTTTATTAGTGTGATGGCAGGTCGTGCATGCGGGGGCGGCGTCCGCGTGCTTCTGATGCGGAAACGGAATGCTCCCGTAGCTGGCGGCGAAGCAGGCCTTGTCGGGCGGATTGGCTCCTCCGCCGGAAGGTCCCGGGGGAGTTGGACCACTAGTGGTCCCGCCCGTCGGAGGCGGCCCAGTAGTCGTTGTCGTGGATGGTCCTCCAGACGCGATCATTCCCGGCGGCTTTGCCCTGCCCTGATGACAGTTGACGCAGTCGACCTTCATCTTGTACCGGTCGTTGATGTCGCGAGTCATCAGCAGGTCGCGGACCGCGGCCTTGTGCGCGGGCTTGTCGGACTTCTCGAGCGCGTCCATCGAGTGGCAGTAGTCGCAATTGACGCCGAGCGCGGTGTTAATGCCCGCCATCATTGCGACAATGCGGTTGGCCGGGACGCCCTTCAGCACCTGAATGTTCTTGTAGAACCTCTCCGCAGGCACGTCCTGCTGCGCCGCGATGCTCGCATGAACAAAGAGAACTGCGGGGAACAGAAGGAATGCGGCCAGCAATCCCAGTTTCACTCGTCTCATATGAAGTCCTCCAGAATCGCGCGCCCGCTGGGCGCATTGATAGGTTCTCGCACGACCACCGCGCCTAATATGCGAACTATCCTCGCCTGAGGCGCCCGGCGTCAAGAAGGATCGTCGCCGGCTTTTTTGGTTGGCCGCGCGTCACATCATCTTTCGACCATGACACCTCACGCAGTTAGCCTCGCCGTGCACGAGCTCGCCGCCGAATGCTCGCACGCCGTTGTGACAGCTTCCACAGCTCCTTCCGTACTTCGTCCCGCGATGCTCGCTCAGCAGCGGCTGAGAGACCTGCTGGCCGGCTCCGTCACCGACGACGCCGTGACAATCCGCGCAACTGATTCCGCGCTGAAGGTGATAGGCGTGAGAAAACCTCGTCGTCTTGTAGGTCAGGCCTCCTGCCGCTAGCCGTGCTCGGCTCCCGGCCACGGTATGACACGTGTCGCAGCTTGCGCCAGCGGTTTTCTCGCCCGGCTTCACCTGCTCGGGCGCCTTATGACAGACATAGCACTCCTTGTGTCCCGGGAAACTGGCCATCGCCCCGCTGATCACGTGACACTCACTGCAATCCGCCCGCCGCTGACCGCCGATGTACGTTGCGTGAGCCTTGTGTGAGAACTCGAGGCCGTAGGTCTGCCTGAGTGGAAAGGGCGAGACCGGCGGCCGAACAGCAGTGATGCCTTCGTGGCAGTTGGAGCAGATGCCGAACTGCGTCGAGGTGAACTGCTTCACGTGACACGATATGCAAGCGCGATGTCCGGGTACGACGGGCCTGATGGCGTCGGCCCTGCGCACGTGGCACTGGTCGCATTTGATCTGCGAGTGTTTCGAGTGAACGAACTTGCCATCCGCCACAGATTCCTCAGCCGCGGCCTCTCCTGCGCGGGAGGGAGTCGACAAAGACACGACAGCCAACAAAGCGAGGATGAAGATCACCCCGGCGATGACCTGCTGCCTACGCGTCGAGTCAATCCTGGCAGTTGCGTTAATCACCACGGTCGCTGTCTTACCTAACTTCACCATTGTTGTGTTCTTCGGGGCTTCGCGACTTTGCGTTGGACCCCTCACCCAATCTTGATCCCAATACCCTCGAGGAACTTCGTCGGCTTCTCTCCCCCGATCATCGCGAAGACGTAATCGTTCTGCAGCCGCGCGCGCTCTTCCTTCGACCTGGTGTCCATGAGCACGACTTCGCTGTCGGTAATCTCTTTGATTTCAGTTCTGAAGAAAACCTTGATGCGGCCCGCGTCGATGCAATCGTAGACGTTCATCTTGTTGCCGAGTTTCAAATCGCCCTTGAAGTCGCTGCGCACCACGAGCGTGACCTCGTTATCGCGCGTGAAGCTGATCTTGTCGCCGTCGCGCTTGAAGCCCGTCAAATCGACCGCCGCTTCGATGGCCGAATTGCCTGCCCCAACTACGATGCATTTCTTACCGACGAAGTCGTCCGGGTCCGAGAGCTTGAACTTGACCTTCATGTCCTCGACCGGTCCGGGCATTCGCGTGGGAAGTTTCTGTCCGCACTTAACGCAGAAGAGCTGCTGACCCTTCCGCGCAAAGCCGCATCTCGGACAGTGTCGCGCCAGCGCGGGTCCGGGCTGCACGATCTTCTTGATCTCTTCGCCCGGCACGCGGAGCTTCATCGGCGTGCCGCGGTTCCCGATGGCCAGCACGACGGCGCGCGCCTTGTACTCGGCGCGTTCTTTGAGCTTGCCCTGTTCGGTGATCACGAGAAAGTACCCGTCCTGCTGCTTGACGCTCTTGCAACTCTCTTCTTCCTGAATCTCGAGCCCGTTTCGCGTCATCGACTGCATCCATGCTTCGAGGATCGTCTCCTTCTTGTTGCCCGCGCCTTGAAGCGGCAACTCGCCTTTGGCTTCAACCGTGTCGGGTTTGAAGAAGACGTACTTGCCCGCCGGGTAGTTCTGAATCGTGCTGACCACCTTGTCCTGCTCGATAGCGATGTAGCGTAGGCCGCGCTGCTTGGCGATCGCCGTCGCCGACAGTCCCGCCGGGCCGATTCCGATTATCGCGACGTCGTATTCGGCCTGCGCGCCCGCGGGTTTCGTCCGTAGATCCTCGACGATGTAGTCGATCACCTGAGCGCCTTCATTCAACGCGTTCTTGATCAACGGCACGCCCGATACGTCGCCGATGATGTAGACGCCCTCGACGTTGGTCATCAGCCGCTGATTCCGCGCCGGGACCTTGCGCTTGGGGATGACTTTCTTTGTGTTGATGACGATGCATGCCTTTGGGCTCGTCGGGCACTCTACCGTGCAGCTCGTGTCTTCCATGCATTGATCGAGCGCGACGGGTGTCGCAACTCCGTTGACGATCGCGAGCACGTCGTGCGGGCAGGCTTCGACGCACGAATGACAACCTATGCACAGGATCGGGTCGATGACCGGGTGAGGATAAGGCGGGCCTTCCGCCTGAAGCTTCTCGATGTCGAGCAACCTGGTGCCGGGCTTTTCGGGCGCGGCTTGGGGCGCCGGCTCGACGCGAATAGACTTGAGCGCCGCCCTGCGCCGGGCGGTTCCAGCCACAAGCCCGATCGCCGCCGCAACCGGCAACGCCAACAAAACTGCCGCCCACGCATACCACGGCAGTCCTCCGACGTTGCCGCTTCGCGCGAAGCTCCACCTCGCGCCGGTTTCATCCTGACGGATGACCTGAGCGCCTCCCCAGCCTGAAGTTGGAATGTTCCTAGTGCTCGCTTCAACGTGAGTTGACCCGCCCGCCTGTTCCGAAGTCCGCAGCGAGGCGATGAGGTTACGCGCCTCGCCGTGCTGCTCGTGGCAAGAGGTGCAGTTGGGTCCCACAACGGCGCCGCCATCGAAGGAGACGCTGTGACACGACGCACAAGCAGCCTTGGGCGACGAGCGAGTTCCTTCCTCGGTGTTGAGTCCGGCCGCGTGGCAGTCGGTGCAATTCGACCGGCCTTCTTCCTTGCCGCCGACGTGGATCAGGTGGAATTGCTCGACGCTGGTGTACTTCGAAGCGGTGTCGGGGAGCTCCAACCTCCGCCATTCGGACTCGGGAACTCCCGCCCACTCCCACTTCCTCTCGACCACCGGATATCCGACTGTTCCGCCGTGCGGCGTGCCGATCACCTTGCCCGCGAACTTGTAGGTGTCGTTGTGACAGCTCACGCACATCGACGCGCCGACCAGCCCCGGCCGGAAGCTCGAGCCCATGTGCTCGCCGTGACAGCTCACGCACCCAAGGCCAGCCTTTGCGTGAGCGTCTGAAATCACCGGCTGAAAGCTCGAGGTCGAATGGCAGGAGGCGCACTTATTCTGGATGCTGACGGTTGCGCTGTGACACTCGGCGCACGACCCGGTGTTGGGTCGAAGCGCGATCCCACGGTCGCTCATCGTTCCCGACGTGTGAACGCTCGCGATTGCGCCAGGCGAATAGGCTTGAGTGTAGACGATCAATCCCGCGAGCGAGAGCACTGCTACGATGACCGCGCCCCAGACGAAGTACGATTTTCGCCAGGGCCGGGTGAGGTCGAGCGTGGGCCGCCAGTTGAACTGCGCCTTGCCGACTCTCCGGTCGCCCTTCGGGTGCAGCCGCGACTTCTCAGCGATCTTGCCCGCTTCTCGCTTTCGCTTGTCCCAAAACACTTTCAGCGCCTGGTCGTCGAGCCCGGGCAGAACACCGGTGAGCAGTCCCGTTCCCTGCAACCGTTTTGTGCCGCCGGGGGTGACCGTCTGCTTTCCCGGCACAGCGACTCGCTGAAGAAGCATCGTCGCGCCGCCGCTTTCCTCTGCGCCCGCGGTCGGGGCTTCGGCGCGGCCTTCGACTACGTGAGACTCGATCTCCATCTCGACCGTGATCGAGAGCGCGCCGCCCACGTAATTCATCTGAAGCAGGTAGCGGCCGAGTTGGAGAACGTCTCCGTCGGCGAGCGGCGTCTTATCGACCAGCTCCCCGTTGAGGATCGTCCCATTGGAAGTCGAGAGATTGAACAGCCAGAACTCGCCGTTGAACTCCTTGATGCCGGCGTGAGTTCGCGAGACCGAACGGTGATTGAGCACCAGGTCGTTGCCGACGAGTCGTCCGATGGTCAGGCCTTCGCCTTCGAGGACGACGTCGTCGACCGTGATGTCTTTTCGCTTGACGATGAATCGGCTAAGCAAAGTAGATCACCTGAATGATATGGACCACCATCAACGCCAGCATCAGAGACGTGAACACGACGTGAGGCACGAGCCACGCCTTCAACAGCCGGTGAAGATAAATCAACGCATCGACCCGTCGCAGCGTCACAGCGGCTTCCACGGCCCGTTCCAGGTTTCGCTGGTCGTCTGCGGCTCCCGATGCGCCGTGCCTGAACTCCTCCTTCGCCACTCGAACCGCTTCGTCCAGACTCTCGCGTTTCAGGTATTGCCTAATCAAGTATCCGAATGAGATGAAGCGCGGGACGACTCTCTTCTTCACCAGATCACCCAGCGCCGCGGAGGAGGTGCTCGCGATCTCCGCCAGTTCATGCTGCAACTCGTCGCGCCTCGATCTCAGGTCGTCGAGCAGCAACGGCTCGCCTTCGATCTTCGTCATCACCCGGGGAACAACCACGTAGCACGCGATGCCGAACAGTCCAGTGAGAATCACCAGGTCGAATGAGATCATCAGCGCCGTTGTCAGCGCCCCGCCCGAATCCGACCCGCCGTGCAACAGCAACATTATTCCGCCGATGACTCCGAGGTACGAGTGCGCGAGCAACCAGTACCGCAGCGAGCCCGCGCGACGCTTATAGACCTTGCGCCGCACGGGGTAGGTCATCACCCCCGCCGTGCCCACCAGCCCGACGATCCCAGTGATCCATCGCATGTTCAAAAAGCCCGCGAGCCTCCCGCCCAGCCCATAGCTCGCGAGCCCCGCAATCGCCGCCGCGGTCAACAGAACGATCAGCCCCAGCCCCGCGACGTGGAGCATCCGCCTTGGAGGATCACTTCGATGAATGTTGTGGCCGACTGCGTGGGTCTTGTCCAGAAAAGCGAGACCCTGAATCTGACCGATCTCGGTGAAGTACTCCTTCGGGTTGATCCGCGCGAGCGCGCCGGTCGGACAGCTCTCCTCGCAGCCGTACGCCGGACGGCTGCTACCTTCGGGATTCAGCGCGGTGTTCTCGCACAGGTTGCATTTGACCGCTAGCAAATCGTCCGTCTGCTCAACCGCAGGCGGTAGCGCGTCGGCGTTGAGCCTGAGCATGTCGCGGAGCTTGAACGCGAAACCGGCTCCGGCAGCCGCTTCGGGCTTCTTGCGCGAGACCATCGAAATCGCGTTGTAAGGGCACTGAGTCGCGCAGTCGCCGCAGCCGATGCAGGTCTTCGAGTCGATGTCGATGTGACCCTCGGTGAAGCGGCCGATCGCGCCGGTCGGGCAGCCGGTCAGGCACTCCGGATCTTTGCAATGCATGCAGACGGCCGGCGAGAGCACGTTCTGGATGGCACCGGGCCTCGGAGCTTCCAGCCGAGTGACGTGAATCCCCCTGCGAGTCAATCGCGACTGGCCATGGATCTTATGGCACGCCATCGAGCAGTTGCCGCAGCGCACGCACAAATCCATGTCCATCACCAGCAGATTCGTTCCATCGACCAGCCCGGTGTCTATCAGCCGCTCCTGTGCGGCGAGGATCTTCTCGCGCACGCCCGGTTCGAAGCTGACGCGCTCGCCGACGTCTTCGGGCGCGGCGAAGCGGCCCAGCGTTCTGACTACTCCTTCACGCAGGGGGGCGTTTTGGCGGAGCTTGCCGATGGAGATTTCAAGGACTTCGGTGCGGCCGAGCAGCGTGACCGTGTATGGCCACGTTGCGTCGCGCATGACGCCTTCTAGTCCCAGGCAGTGGCCATCGCCGAGGAAGTCTTCGGCTCGTTCGTGGGTGCGCCGAATCCATCCCGACTTGATGATGAAGATGCGATCGACCGGCGCGCGCTCGCGAATCAACACGTGATTCTTCGAGAAGACCTTGAACTGAGCGATGCCGGCGAGCGGTTGAACCATCTCGGCGGGGAGCCCGGCCGAGGCCCTCAGCGCTTCGACGATCGAGTTCTTGCCGTGTGAGCGATAGGTCTTATCGAGCACCTCGCCGAACTTCGGGAGCTTTCTGAGGAGGCGCAAGGCGGGCCGGTTCACTTCGAGGATCTGTGCGGCTTGTCCGGCTGGAGCTCTGACGGTTGCGTTGCGGGGTACGCCGGCGAGCACGCTCATCTCGCCGAACTGGGTGCCGCTGGGCAGTTCGGCGACCTTGGTGTTGCCCTTACCGGGAACATTGACGAAGACATCGGGCTTGCCTTGGACGGCGACGTAGAAGGTGTTCCCGCCCCAATCGCCTTCGTTGATGATGGTCTCGCCGGGTTCGTAGGTGAACAGGCGGACGTAGGGACCGACCTTCTTGCCGCCGTAGTTGCGGCCGTAGACGATGACTTCGAGGTCGAGCTCGTAGTCGAAGTGGCCGTCGTGAATGGCGAGCAGGTCACACATCGAAGGGATGGACTTGATGGCGTTGACGACCTCGCGCCGGCTCTTGTGTTCCCTCGGCATGATGACGCGTGATCTTATCGTAAAGCGAAGGAGCAGACAAGAAGTCGATTCCTCTTCCTCCCTTGCTTTGGGGCCGTGCCGATAGCGATTCTTGTGTGATACGATGCGAGCCAAACGAGATCGAGACGCCCGTTGCCGATCAGCCCAGATGGAGGTTCGACATGTCTGCCACTCCAATTCGATGGACTTCAACGATGCTCGTAGAGCCAGCGATTGAACGCGGCGTCGCGAGTCGCAGCCGCAGCCTCGGTAGCGTAGCCCCGTCCCCAGAACGGCCGGTGGAGCAACCACCCGATCTCCGGATGGCTAACGCTTTCCACTTCCTGGATCGCCAGGCCCACCTGTCCCATCGGCGTCCCCGTCTCCCGGTCGAGCGCAAGCCACAATCCGTGTCCGTCCCGCCGGTAGCGTTCGATCTGGCGGTTCAACCAGACCTCGGCGTCGTAACGGTCGAATTGTCTCTCGTAGTAGCGATTGACCTCTGGATGGGCGAGCATCGTCGCGACGAAGTCCAGATCATCGGGCACGAGATCGCGTAAGAGCAATCGAGAGGTCTCAAGAATCGTCTGCATCGTTATCGCCGGCTCATCACTTATTTCGGCGCCAGTGATTTAATGAGGCCGTACGTCGCTCTAACTGGAACCGTCGAGCAACGGTGCGACTGGTCGTCTATGCGTTGATGCCTTGCACGGCGTCATCTTCCGTTCGAGGTAGCGCCCATCTAATGGGTGCCCGGGTTGGTCTGTAGGCAGCGCCATCGTCGCGACTTTGTTCCCTGCTCCAGGATTGTCTGCCCCGTTTCACCAGGAACTCAAGAACACCACGCGATCCTTCATATCTTCGGCAGAGACACGAGCTACGATTCTCAACAGGCGCCGCATCTGTTCGCCGATGCCGTGTCTTTGCTGACGCGCGAGAATGATTCCTGCGTGATGCTTGCCCTCCATCACGTACTCGGCGTGTAGCTGCTGATAATCACCTATGTTGAAAGAATAGAGCGTTCGTTGCTGTGATCGCGCACATTCGAGATGATCGCCATCCGCGCGCCTCACCATTCGTTGTTCGAGAGCCGTAGTAACATCCACCCCGCGAATCCGTAACGCGTGAACCAGATCAGCGTCCATAGTGTCTTCATCGAGGTAAAGCCGTATCCTCATCAGGCGCTCTGCTTCTCTTGTAAGTGCTCCTGTTCGATTCGATCAGCTTCGGCCTCATCAGCAGCTATGCCCGCTTCGATTTCGTCTTGGTTGGAGTGGTAATAGGCCAGGGCAGCGTGAACTTGTGCTTCAGTCAGGTGCCCGTAGCGCCGTGCGATTTCTTCCGGGCTATGCCCCAACTTATACCAGATCGCAATGCGGTGAACGGTGATCCCTGTGCCTGCGATGCACGGCCTGCCATGTCGAATCTCGGGGCTACTCACAATGAGCGAGCCTATGTCAGTGGCCATAATCAGTCATTCCTTTCGACACTCACCAGTATCCTCGTACCACATTATACATGAATCAACTGGTACCGCTCTGGCGCTCTAGTCAAACCATTCGGCCCGGATCCTCCAATCCGCAGTAGGAAAGACTGTATGGGGTGTTGTGAACAAAGCCCCGCGAGGATCCGAAACGGAAAGATCGAGGGAGTGGCGCCCTGACCAAGAGCCCAAGCTCTCAGTCGGGTTGATCCGAAAGTCCGGTATCGTTGATCTGCAGCTCGCTCTGGAGATTGAGAAGTGGGTCGGGGCTGTTGAGCGCAAGCCCATCAACGCGTACAAGAGTGTAAATGTACTCGATACCACTCTTGGATTTTGCACTGCTGAAGAGGTTCCTGATGGGTGCTGAGACAGCGTTCACGAGACGTTACCAAGACCGATCGGTGTCACTGACTGACTGACGCTTGACGAAAAGGACACTCACTGCACGAGCAGCGCATCGCCGATCTCTTCGAACTCCATCGGCCGGTACGCGAGCGAATCACCGTCAAGGTAAACCTCGATGACCGACGCTTCGTTGTATCTTCCGTCGATCAGCGCTTCCGAGATCGGGTCCTCGACGTACTTCTGCAACGCGCGACGCAGCGGGCGCGCGCCGTAGGTCCGGTCCGAACACGTCTTCTCAACGATCCAACGCCGCGCGTCCTCGGTCATCTGCACCTGAAGCTTCCGCCTGATCAATGTGCGATTGAGCTGTGCGACAAGAAGCCCCACGATCTCGAACAGGTCCGTGTCGGTGAGCGGCTCGAAGACGATTATCTCGTCCAGGCGATTGACGAACTCGGGATTGAAGGTCTGCTTGACGGCTGCCATCACGCCCTCTTCTACGGTCTCTTGTTGTGAGCGCGCCGACGCCTGGAAGCCGAGGTGCCCGCGCTTCTGGATGAACCGCGCGCCGATGTTCGATGTCATGATCAGGATCACGTTCTTGAAATCGACCCCGTTGCCCAGCGAGTCTGTCAACACCCCGTCTTCCAATACCTGAAGCAGGATGCTGAACAAATCGGGGTGAGCTTTTTCGATTTCGTCCAGCAGGAGGACCGAGTACGGATTGCGGCGGACCTTCTCGGTCATCTGTCCGCCCTCTTCGTGGCCGACGTAGCCCGGCGGGCTGCCGATCAGCTTAGACACCGAGTGCTTCTCCATGTACTCGGACATGTCGAATCGAATCAGCGCGCGCTCAGACCCGAAGAGGAATTCCGCCAGCGACCGTGCGACTTCGGTCTTGCCGACGCCGGTCGGGCCGAGGAACAGGAACGAGCCGACGGGCCGGTTTGGGTTCTTCAAGCCCGCGCGGCTTCTTCTGATTGCCCGTGACAACGCCGAGATCGCCCGAGCCTGGCTGATGATCCGATTGTGCAGCTCCACTTCGATCCGGAGGAGCTTTGCGCTCTCTTCCTCTTTCAGCGACGTGATCGGGATGCCGGTCCATCTCGAGATGACTTCTTCGATGTCGTCGCGAGTCACGAACGGGTAAGACTCGCTTTCGATGTTGTGCGATTCGCGAAGCAACGTGAGCCGGTCCATCTCTTCCTGCTCTTTCTGCTTGAAGATCTTGGCCCTTTCGTAATCGCGTTCGGCGGTGGCGCGCTCGAAGTTGGCGGTGTGGCGCCGGAGCTTCCTCTGGCTCTCGAGTATTTCGGCCGGCAAGTGGGCCTCGCGCAGCTTCACTCGCGCGCCCGATTCGTCGATGATGTCTATCGCTTTGTCGGGAAGGAAGCGGTCAGGTATGTAGCGGTGAGATTGATAGACCGAAACCTCGATGGCTTCCTGGGTGTAACGAACCTGATGAAACGCCTCGTAGCGCTCCTGAATGCCTTCGAGGATCTTGATGGCTTCCTGCTCATTCGGTGGCTGCACCTTGACGGCCTGGAATCGCCGCTCGAGCGAACGGTCCTTCTCGATCGTCTTTCGGAACTGAGCCGGCGTCGTCGCGCCGATGCACTGAATCTCACCGCGTGAAAGCGCGGGCTTGAGGATATTCGCGGCGTCGAGCGAGCCCTCGGCCGACCCGGCCCCTACCAACGTGTGCAGCTCATCGATGAAGACGATGTACTGAGGGTTATCGATCAACTCGCGCATTATCGTTTTGAGCCGCTCTTCGAACTGGCCGCGATACTTCGTGCCGGCGACTATGAGCGACAGGTCGAGCGCGAGGATTCGCTTGTCGCGAAGGAACGGCGGCACGTCGCCGGAGATGATGCGTTGAGCGAGCCCTTCGACGATTGCCGTCTTGCCGACGCCGGGTTCGCCGATCAGCACCGGATTGTTCTTGGTCCGGCGGCAGAGGATTTGAATGACCCGTTCGGTTTCGGATTCGCGGCCGATGAGCGGATCGAGTTGATCGGTGAGAGCAGCATCGGTGAGGTCGCGGCTGAATTCGGCGAGATGCGGCGCGTCCTTGCGCTGCGCGATCGCCCGCTCGTTCTGATGCATACGCATCAGGTCCTCACGAATCTGATTCAATCTCAGGCCGCGGTCGTAGAGGATTTCGGCCGCGGATGATTTCTCCTCGCGAAGGATGCCCAGCAGCAGGTGCTCGGTCCCGATATGGCGGTGTTGCAGCCGTTCGCTCTCATCGGCGGCGTAGCTGAGCACTCGCTTGGCGTTGGCCGACAGCGGCAGATCGACTGAGGCCGAGACGCGGTCGCGCAGGACCGTTTTGCCTTCTATCTCTTTTCGTATTGACTCGACTGTTGAGTGGGGAGTGCGGAAAAACTTCTGAGCCAGCGTTTTGTCTTCGCGCAGCAGGCCGAGCAGGATGTGTTCGGCGTCGATGGCTTGTGCTCCAAACTGACTTGCTTCATACCTGGCGAAGAAGATGACGCGGCGCGCCTTCTCGGTGTAACGTTCAAACATAGCAGCTTCCGCTTTTGAACCTTAGATGCCGGGGCCGTCCTCCTGGTCCGTCATCCAAACTGGATCATCCGTCACGTAACCGACCGTCCTCGAGGTGAAGCACGCGGTCGCAGATAGAAGCCAGCCGCTCATTGTGGGTGGCGATTACCGATGTCAGCTTCTGCGATCTGTGGACCTCCCTAAGCAGGCTGTGAATACTCTCGCTCGATCTGCTGTCGAGGTCCCCCGTCGGCTCATCCGCGAGCAACAATCGCGGCTGAGTAACAAGCGATCTCGCCAGGGCGACTCGCGCTTGCTCCCCGCCCGACAATTCGCCCGGCCGGTGATCCTGACGATCACCAAGCCCTACCCTCTCGAGCATCGCGCCGGCGAGCCGTCCCGCATCTCGACGACTATGCCGGGCGATCAGGAGAGGCATCATCGCGTTTTCAATAGCAGTGAACTCGGGCAGCAGGTGATGAAACTGGAATATGAAACCAATTTCCCTGTTCCGGAAACGAGCCAAGTCTACCTCAGCAAGTTTGAAGATGTCAAATTCGGCCAGTTTTACGCTGCCTCTCGTCGGATGGTCCAACCCGCCGAGAAGATGAAGCAGCGTCGATTTGCCCGCGCCCGACGGTCCGACTACTGCGATCATCTCGCCCGCATCAACGGTGAGGTTCAGGTCCTCGAAGACCTTCACGGGATTGGGACCCGAGACGTAAGTCTTCGCGAGCCCCTCGGCGCGGAGAAACTGCGACGCGGAGACGCGGAGACGCGGGAAGGGGGACGCGGAGACGCGGAGACGCGGGGACGCCGCGACCGCCCCCGGGTCCCGAAGAACGGACTCGTCGTGCGTCGCATCCGGAACGCTCCCTCGCCGCGTCCCCGCGTCCCGGTGTCCCGGCGTCTCCGCGTCCCCGTTTCCCCGCGTCTCCGCGTCCCCGCGTCCCCGCGTCTCTTTAGCGCCCGGCGTCTCACTCATACCTCAGTCCTTCCACCGGATCGAGCCGTGACGCGCTCAGCGACGGATAGATCGTCGACAGAAAGCTGATCAGGATCGTGATCGCAGCGACGACGATCGCGTCGGCGGCGCTCGCGTGGAACGGCAGATAATCCAACGCGTAGGCCCCGGCGGGCAATTGGATCAAATGCCTCGAATCGGCAAAGCGGCAGAATCCGATTCCCGCCCCGACCCCTATCACCATGCCCGTTATGCCGATGATCACCCCCTGAACCATGAACACCCACATCACGCTGCGCCTGGTCGCCCCCAGTGACTTCAGAATCGCGACGTCGCGCTGCTTTTCCATCACGATGATGATCAGCACGGTTATGATGTTCAGCGCGGCGATCCCGATGACGATCAGCAGCGCGACGCCCGAGAGGAACTTCTCGTAGCTCAGCGCCGCGTAGATCGGCGCGTTCAGCTCCTGCCAGTCCTGAACCGCGAAATCGGCTCCGGCAGCCTCAAGCACGTTCCGGCCGATCCGCTTCACCGCGTCGACGTCATCGACCTTCATCTGGATCACCTCGGCGACCGCTTCTTCGCCGGTCAGCCTCTGCGCCGCTTCGAGCGAGATGTAGGCCCACGCCGCGTCATAGTCGCTCAACCCCGAGGAGAAGATTCCCGCGACCTTGAAATCCCGGTAACGTGGCGCAAGTCCCACCGGTGTAAGGTGGCCCTGCGGTGAAATGACTTGCGCGACGTCGCCGACCTTCAAGCCGACCGTCCGCGCGAGATCGCGGCCGACGATCATTCGGTCGATCTTGGCGCCGGTTTCGAGGTCCACTTCAGGCCCGGTGAGCGAATTCGGGTCGCCGTCGACGTTGAACTGAAACACTTCGTTGCCTTCGCGCGGCGCAAGCATGTCTACGCCTTTGAGGATCGCCCCGTC
>DATDOV010000072.1:0-7505 GCA_035293105.1 Blastocatellia bacterium | reverse complement strand
GCCCGCGCTGTTCTTCGCGTATGCCGGCTTCGAGAGCCTCGCCCAGACGGCGGGTGAGACCAAGGAAGCCCGGCAGTCGCTCCCCAGGATATTCGTCAATGGCATCTTGATCTCGATGGCGATTTTCTTTCTGATGTCGCTCGTGGCGTTTGGAATCGTGCCTCACGAGGAACTGGCCGAGTCGAAATACGCGATGTCGCTGGTGGCCGCGCGGTTTCTTCCGTGGTGGGGAGGGGCAGTGGTGACGGTTGGAGCGCTGATGGCGTTCACGACCAGCCTGAACGCGACGCTCTACGTTCCGGCGCGAATCCTGTACGTATTTGGTGAAGACCGAATGGCGCCCGGTTGGTTCGCAAGAATCGGCAAGCGGTTTCGCACGCCCTGGGTGAGCCTGGTGATCAACACGACGATCGCGGTTGCGCTGCTGTGGACCAAGAAGTTCGGCTACGTGCTGAACATTGCGCTGGTCTCGATGTTCCTGCTTTACGGCTTGCACAGCGCTTCGCTCATTGCGCTGCCATTCATCAGGCCGGCGCTCTACAAGACGGCGCGAGTAAAACTGCGGCCTGCGTTTCTGGTGATCGCCGGGCTGGTATCACTTGCGTCGATGTCCTATCTCGCGGCCGTGACGATCGCGCGCGACATCGCGAAGCAGTCGGCGCTTCCTGCCGAGCAGAGGGGATTGACAGTCTGGCAGCTTCTTCTCATCTGGACGATTGCGGGGACGATTCTCTATGCGATTGCAAGATGGGAAGGGCGACGAGAAGGGTTCGACTACAAGCGCCAACTCACGAAAGATTGGGTCGACGAATGAGTTGAGCTAGGACAATCCGTCGTATCGCAACGAAGCCTCGGCCTCGGTGGTACGGCATTCCCCGGCGGTTTCTCCTACACGAGAGTCTTCGCCCCTGATTGAGATAACCTGTCCGAGCATAAATCAGAGTTAACCTGAGGCTGTTTGATCAGAGTTCGGGGCTGAAACTTGTTGACACTCAGCGTTTCTGTGATATCGTAGGCGCGATGGTTGCCGCGAATGATTCGCGGCGGGGGCAGCGCAGAAGAGTTCGACTCATTATTCTTAGCTTACTTAAAGGGCCTCTTGCGACTGGTGACTCGACATAGGGCACAGGCCGATACAAGACCAATGGCGGGCGGTGATCCTCCTTGTGGAGGACCGCCCGCTTTTGCGGTCTACACGCGAAGAGGTGATGGCGATTGAAGAGGATCAAACGCGCACTAATAAGCGTCTCGGATAAGACTGGTCTTAGCGATTTCGCGCGGCGTCTCAGCGCTTGCGGAGTCGAGTTGATATCGACGGGCGGAACGGCGCGAGGGCTGAGGGAAGCCGGGCTTGAAGTTCGCGATGTTTCCGACCTCACCGGGTTTCCAGAGATTCTGGGAGGCCGCGTCAAGACACTGCACCCCAGAGTCCACGGCGGGATTCTCGCGATCAGAGGGAATGCCGAGCATCAGCGCCAGGTCAGTGATAACCACATCGAGTACATCGACATGGTGGTCGTGAACCTGTATCCGTTTCAGGAGACGGTCGCTCGCGAGGCCGTCACAGCAGAAGCCGCGATTGAGAATATAGACATCGGAGGCCCGTCGATGATTCGTTCGGCGGCGAAGAACTTCGAAGACGTTGCGGTGGTGACCGCGGCGTCGGACTATGCGGCAGTGGCCGACGAAATGGAAAAGAGCGGCGGCGGGCTCTCGCTCGCCACGAGGTTGAGGCTTGCGCGGCGCGCGTTCGATGTGACGGCCCGGTACGACGCCGCGATCGCGGAGTACTTCGCGGGCTCGCTAGGCCTTGCTGCCGGGAACGAGTCGCTCAACGTCGAAACCCCCGCGACGCTCCCCGCCCGACTCACACTGTTTGGCACGAAGGCATCCGACTTGCGCTATGGCGAGAACCCGCATCAGCGTGCGGCGCTCTACTTCACTGACGGTATGGGTCAAGGGCTTGCGGGGGCCGACAAGCTCCAGGGCAAGGAACTGTCGTTCAATAACCTGATCGATCTCGACGCGGCCTGGTCGCTGGTATCGGAGTTCGACGAACCCGCCTGCGTGATAGTCAAGCACACGAATCCTTGCGGCGCCGCGACCGGGTCAAGCGTTCGGGACGCATTCGACAAGGCGCGCGCGACAGACCCGGTGTCTGCCTTTGGCGGCATCATCGGAATCAACCGGACCGTAACCGGCGACGCTTCGCGCGCAATCGCTGAGACATTCTTCGAGGCGATTGTCGCGCCAGAGTACGAGCCGGCGGCGCTTGAAGCGTTGGGCTCCAAAAAGAACCTTCGCGTCATTCGGATGGGAACCGTGACAAGTGCCGGACCGCCGTTTGACGTTCGCATGATTGACGGCGGACTGCTGGTTCAGGATCCGGATCGGGGCTGCGTGGATGAGAGTTCGATCCGTACCGTGGCCGAGCGACGCCCGACCGATGGGGAGATGAAGGCATTGCGATTCGCCTGGGTGATCGCCAAGCACGTGAAATCCAATGCGATCGTGTACGCGAGGGAAGGCCAGCTCGTCGCGGTCGGAGCCGGCCAGATGAGCCGCGTCGATTCGGTGAAGCTCGGCGTAATGAAGGCGCAGCTTCCTCTGGGGGGAACGGTTCTGGCCTCGGACGCTTTCTTTCCGTTTCGCGATGGCGTCGATGAGGCGGCGCGGGCCGGCGTCACGGCGGTGATTCAGCCGGGCGGGTCCGTGCGCGACGACGAAGTAATAGCCGCCGCAAACGAGCACAATCTGGCGATGGTGTTTACTGGAATGCGCCACTTTAAGCATTGAGCATCAGCGGGCAGTCGGTCGCCGGCTGCCTTGATGAGTGTAGCTGTTCGCGAATGAAGTCCGAGTTGCTTCCGCGTTGCGCGGAGGCCGAGAACAACCTAACGAAGGAGAAGATCCATGGAAGATCAAGGAATGTTTGGTCAAGGTGGTGGTGAATGGACACCGCCTGAAGCCGCGGCTCCGGAAGCCGCGGCTCCGGCGCCTCCGCCGCCCGTAGCCGCGCCGGCTCCAACACCAGCCGCGCCCAGGAAGAAGGCCGCTGCGAAGCCGAAGAAGAAGGCCAAGCCGGCAAAGAAGGCCGCGCCCAAGAAGCCCGCTAAGAAGAAGGCTGCCCCAAAGAAGGCCGCCAAGAAAGCCGCGCCCAAGAAGGCGGCAAAGAAAGCTGCCGCCAAGAAACCGGCCAAGAAAGCCGCGGCAAAAAAGGGCAGCGCCAAGAAAGCTGCCAAGAAGGCCGCGCCGAAGAAGGCCGCCAAGAAGCGCGCTGCAAAAAAGGGCCGCCGATAGCCAACAGAGCCATCGACCGAGGATGGCCGCCATCTTCACCAACCGGGCGGCCATCGTCTCTCTCGAAAGTAACCGCCTTGTCGACTTCGCAGAGCTGCACGAGGCGCGAGACGCACTTGACCAGCGCCAGACGAGGGTACTTCTCTTGTTGAACCTGACCTTCCCTGATAGCGCGTGGGCGAGGGACGGTCACTCTTGCGTCCGATCATCGCCGGTCGACTCCCGAACCCACTTCAAATAGTCCTCCGAGCCGTACTTGATGTCGCACGCGATGACCTCGGCGGTCGTGTAACTGTGGAGTTCTTTCACTCGCCGCTCGACCTCGTCGTAGCGCCTCGCAGCCGTCTTGATGATGAGCAACAATTCCTGATCGCGCTGGACCTTCCCCTCCCAGCGGTAGACGGATTCGATGCCGGGCACGATGTTCACGCACGCGGCCAGCCGTTCGGAGACTAACGCGTCGGCAATGCGAGCGCCTTCGTCGCGCGAGGGCACCGTGACCAAGATGATCAGCTCAGAGCTCATTCTCGTGATTCGTCCGGGCGATACTATAGTTGTATTGCGGCTGGACGATCAATTGGCAAACTCGCCGGGCCGGGCGGACGGCTCAGTTCGCAGGACCCTTCGATGCTGTGACTTCGGAACTCATCAGCGTATCGCTCGACCCGCCGGGCGTTGCGTTGATGAATCGTCTCACCCACTCGGTGAACACGTAGCCCTCTTCGATGAAAGGGAAGTGACCGCTGTGTTCCATCACCACAAGCCTCGACAGCGGCAAGCCGCCCGCTAACTCCGAAGCCTGATCAAGAGGCGTAACAAGATCGTACCGACCTCCGATCACGAGCGTGGGCGCTTTGATTTCGCCAAGCCGAGCCCTGACGTCGAATCCCCCCGCTTCGTTTGCCAGCACCTGCTTCCTCGCCAGCGCGTCGAAGTACATCTCGTAGACGCTGCGGTCCAGCGTCTGGCCATCCGGCGGCCTGTGAAAGTAGCGCGGCGCCAAAAGGCGATAGCGGCGGCGCACGCGGTCACACGGAGTTACCACGCCCGAGCTTCCTTCTGATGAGTAGTAAGTCATCGACTCGTTAGGCGCGAGCGACTTCGCTATCCGCTTTTCAACATCGGCCGGGTTCTCAATCGTTGCGGAAGTGCCGACCAGGATCAACCGCTTGACTCTCTCCGGATGACGCAGCCCATACGTGAGTGCGACCGCGCCCCCGAAACTGTGTCCGAGCAGCGTCACCCGATCCAAGTGAAGCGACTCGCGCAGCGCTTCGACGTCTTCGGCCATCTCACCGAGCGAAGCCGGCCCCGATGCAGTGAAGCTGAGCATGTCGGCGCGCCGGTCGAAGTAGACGATCGTGAGGTAGCGGCTGAGTTGTGACAGCACCGGATGATAAAAGTCGTGCGGTAGACCCGGACCGCCATGGACGACTATCACGGTTTCAGGTCCGTCACCCTCCATTTCGTACGCCAGCCTGACTCCCTTGGATAAGAAGCTCCCGTATCGCAGACCCGGCGTCCACACGTGATGGAATGAGTCGAAGGGCGACTTCTCACCGGGCGCGGCCTTGTTGGAAGAATTGGCGAGTGCGAGGCACTCGAACTCCGCCCTCGTCGCGCCCTCCTGGGCATTCGCGACCGAAGCGCACCCGCCCAGCAACGCCAACACGACAAACAAACGCACAAGATTGGACATAGCAACCCCCCCCGAGATGGAGTCAGTTTCCGGTTCGCACTTCCGGTACAGCTTCTGGGGACAACGACCCGTCACTATGCTCCATCACTTTGATCTGAATCTGCAGGGGCAGTTGAATCAGCGTTGAAGTAGGCCTCGTAGACTTCGACGGCGCGGGCGAGGTCTCGTTCATCGACCATCACGACTACTTCCTGGGAAAAGCTGCCGGGTATGACGGCGAATTCTCCTCCCTCGACAAACGACCGAATGCTATTGCGTTCGAGCATCTCGCGGACCATCTCCGCTTCAGCGCTCGTCTTGAACGATTGGAGGGGTACCGGCTCACCTGGGCTTGTGTCGTGCAGCTTCGTCTCGGGCGTCAGCTCGGGCACGAGCTCGAGGTCGCAATCCGGACATACCGTTATGCCTTCTATGTACTCCGCTTCGCAGTTTGGACAAAAGGCCACTCGCCCTCCCTTTAATTCACGAAGTGCTGATCCGGAATCATCGCGTTGACAATCATATTATCGCGTTGGCGTGATCGCAACAGTTTCCCGCCGGGGAGTCCAGTGGCTAACTGATTATCGGCAATCAGCCGGCGGGACGTCAGCCGCGGAACTTGGTGAGCCGAGCCAGGAAGGCTACGATCGAGCAAGCGAGGGACGGCTACTGGGAAGCGACGAGTTCCTTGGAAGAGATAAGAGATCGGGTAGGGGAGCACCGAAGGGCAGCGAAAAGGATGCGAGATAACGAGCGTCGAAGAGGCTGCTGAGTGCAGCCGAGAGGACGAGTGCGTTGGGTCGGCAGGAGTTGTGCAGCAGCAGCAAGGACCGGAAAACAGGGGCGCTGAGAAAAGCGATGATAATGGCAGGACGGAGCGAGGGATCATTAATCGGGAGTTAGCCAAGGTGTTAGGGATAGATAGTTCAGCGGTGACGATAAGGGTTGAGGTGACGCGATTGCGAAGAGGCGAGACTCTCGAGATGAAGCAGCTTAAGAAAGTACTGAGACAGAAGGGGCGAAGACAAATGTCAACCAAGTCAGGCCGGACCCCTCCTTCCTCTCCCCTCCCAAACTTTCAAGGCGCCCATCTTGGTCTCCTATGGTAGACTACGCCCGACTCTAGCAATAGGCGAACCTCTGAGACAGGCGGGTCAATATGAAAAAGTCGACAATAAGATCGCTTGCTGCGTTATTCCTAGCCGCGGGGGTGCTAATCTCCCCAGACGTGTCTGCACAAACGATCGAAAGGCCTGTCAAGTTGAAAGACCTCCCGAAGGCCGTTCAGTCCACTGCTAAAGAGCAAAGTAAAGGGGCCTCCGTACGCATGTACCTCTCAAAGGAGACCGCTGACGGGACAACGTTCTATCAAATCGCGCTGAGAGTCAGTGGTCGCGACAAATACGTGCTCATCGATCCGACAGGGGTGGTGGTTGAGGTTGTGGAAGAGATCGATGTTGCTTCACTGCCTCCAGCGGCTATGGCGGAGATCGAAAAGCACAAGGGCGGCGGCAAGATTGTCCTGGTCGAATCCATAACGAAGAATGGCGGCATCGTTGCGTACCAAGCTCGCGTAAAGTCCGGGAAGAAGCTCTCGGAAGTGAAAGTGAGTCCCGCCGGGCAGTTGATGCATCTCCGGACCCTGGTCGTCACTGTAGCTCGTTAGCGACCGCCGGTCGCACAAGACGAGGCAACCGTGCCGACTCGACTGAATGTCAACGAACTCAAGCCTGCCTGCTCTGACGCCTTCTGCCTTCGTTTGGTATTCTTACCATTCTTACCCTATTTGATACGGTGAGGGAGGGGCTGGCTCCGTGTCTATTTGAGACACCAGTCGCAACTGGCCTTCCAAGTCGTTTAGATACGAGGAACGACTAAGGCGTGCTGATGTCGTTCGGTAGCGTGTCGAGGCCGCCCGAAAGCTCGCTCGGGTAGCGACCCTTCTTGCCGACAATCTGAAATCGGTCCAGGACGTCGCAGACCATGGCTTCGCGGTCGGCTTTTTTACGTCGCAGTATGACAGCGGGATTTCGAGGTTCTCGTAGACGGTCACCTGATCGAGCAGGTGGTAGCTCTGAAAGACGAACCCGATGTACTTGTTGCGAAGCTCCGCGCGGTCCTTCTTTTCCAGTTTGTGCACCGCCCGTTCGAGCAAGACGTACTCGCCGCTCCAATTCGAGTCATGCGTTCCCAGCAGGTACAGTCGCGTCGACTTGCCCGCGCCCGAAGCGGACTCCCGTTCTTGTTGTTGGTTGAAACGCGCGGCGACCGGTGACAGCTACTACATCTCGCGCTGCTCACGTGTTGCTGAATTCCACGCTTGCATTCGATCCTCGCCGCCAACTGCGAAGTCTCCTGACTCGATGCTCGCGGCTGCACCCGGCGACGTCGAGCAACGAGCCCGCGCGGCCCACCGATGGAGCGGCTCGGTCCTCGACTCGGTCGCGAGAGGCGCCATCATCTACTACGACGCGAGCGGGGAGGCGACCGGCCAATACGCGATCACGATCTTCCGCGGCTATCCCGA
>DATDOV010000071.1:0-3202 GCA_035293105.1 Blastocatellia bacterium | reverse complement strand
CTTCGCGCGCATGATCCCGAAGCACAAGTCGTCGGAGTACTTCGGCTTCTTCGCCGTCTTCGAGAAGTTCGCGGGCATTGCCGGCCCGGCGCTCTTTGCCGCATCGATCACACTGTTCGGTTCGAGCCGCGCCGCGGTGCTGTCGGTCATCGTCTTCTTCATCCTCGGCGCGATGGTGCTCACACGCGTTGACGTGCAGGCCGGGGAGGCGCGGGCGCGGAGCGAGGAGTGAGGCGGGGCTTTGGGCTTTGGGCTTTCGGCGGTGCGGTCCTGGGTGATCTACGTACCCAGGTAGGCCGCGAGAAGTGCGCGGCCGTCCGCGCTATCGAGAACGGCCTATCCTGGCTGGGGCGCTGCGTCCCGCAGCGCCCAAGTCCGGGTGGGTTGGGAACTTCCCAGCAAATTGAGGGGCAATGAACCGATCTACACGGCCGCCGATCTCCACCGGCGGTGCGCAGGTTCGAACCAGGACAGACAACTGTGCTACGCCTACATCAGAGGTTTCTCCGATGGCAATCGGTGGCTCTTGCGCGACTAGCCCGTTGCCGCGGCGGCGGCAGCCCCGCACGCCGTCTGTGTCCCTGACGCCGAGCCGATAGAGCGAGCGGCTGATCTCGTTGTGGCCCGGTTTCGCAACCGTTTGACTGGGCTCGAGAGACTGTCTCCATTTCGAGCTCTTTCGGATGCGCTCTCGGCACGGTATGCAAGTGACGGTGGTAGATGCGTCAGTGCGCCAGGAGTTCGCGTGATCAGGATCACCCTCGACACAAGCGTGTTACCAGCCGAGGACCTTGTCCACGCCGCGCAGCACCTCGACTGCGACTTTGCCGTCGTCACGGTCACCGAACGCGAAGTCGAAGGCACCCGTTTCGAGGCTCAACTGAAGCCATACACAATCGTTCATGAAATCGGGACGTATACGGAGAGGGTCCCTACAGCGGGTCTGTATATGGGTCGCACATGGATTCTGAGGTGCTGAATCGGATTCTTCGAGTGATCGGTAGCGGCGCTTTCCCCCAGTCGAGAGTTGCGCTGTCAGGCGGCGAGGTCCATCAACTCAGGGACGCTCTGATTCTTGAGGCCCACATCAGAAACGGTCGAGATGTCTTCGTCACGGATGATGCAAGGGCGTTCGTCCAGCATGGCAAGCGGGAAGAGTTGGCCGGTACCCTCGGAGTTCGGATCCTCAATCGGGAAGCGTTCCTGCGCGACTGCTCGGATAGGGTCTTGGCTGGTCTTGGCCGCTGGCTAACGAATACGCGTTGCACCAGACGGCGGCTGGCGCCATCGCGAGCCGCCGCTGGTGAACGCTCTTCTTCATCCTCGGCGCGCTGGTGCTCACACGCGTTGACGTGCAGGCCGGGGAGGCGCGGGCGAGGAGTGAGGAGTGAGACCGGCTCAAGGCGCTCGGCTCAAGGCGCAGGGTTCTCGACTCTCGGCGGAGCGGTTCTTCGTGATCCACGGCAGCCGCATACGTTGATCCAACATGACGATGGTAAGATCGTCGACATGGAAGTCACCGAAAAGCAACGTGCCATCGAGGCACTTCGGACGTTGCCGGAACACGCCACGATCGAAGACGCGATCGAGCGGCTGTGCTTTGTCGCGAAGGTTGAAGAGGGTCTTCGGCAGTCAGACGCGCGCCAGCTCGTTTCCCACGACGAGGTCAAGAAACAGTT
The DNA here is from genome assembly GCA_035293105.1 of Blastocatellia bacterium. GTDB lineage: Bacteria > Acidobacteriota > Blastocatellia > UBA7656 > UBA7656 > DATDOV01. The sequence goes on along the minus strand of DATDOV010000071.1, from coordinate 1,523 downwards.
CTTGTCGTGAGGACGGTTCGCTGGACGACGCAAGCACAGGCCGACCTGGCCGCGATTCGCGCCTTCATCAGCCAGGATTCGCCTCACTATGCCGGGGTGATCGTCTCGCGCCTCATTGCGGCGACTGATCGCTTGGTGCCGTTCCCCGAGTCTGGCCGCGTAGTCCCAGAGTTCGGAAACTCCTCTATCCGTGAAGTCATTCAACCGCCCTACCGAGTCGTTTACCGGCTGGTGGGCCGGGACGAAGTTCACATCCTCACCGTCCATCACTCATCTCGACGATTTCCCCAGGCCCTCTGACGATCGATTCGAGGTCTGTCTAATCATGCGGTAGCGGAAACTCGAGTCAGGAGGTCCTCGTGGCTGCTCTGTCGGTGTCCCTGGCTGCACAGTGGCCGTTGCCTTAGATCAACGTCGGATGGGGTCGCACCGCATTCGTGGCCGGGCTGTGGTTCACGGGCTGGCTCGCTGCGGTCGGATGTCGCCTGCCGGCCACATCTGAGCCGTCTCCGGCGGTACCGATCGATCCGATTGGCGGCGTGATCGAAGCCTTCGAGACCCACGAAATCGTCGCTCTGGACGAAGGTGACCACGCCAACGATCGAGGTCACGCTTTCCGCGCGTCCCTGCTGCGCAATCCCCGCTTCAGCGCCGTTGTTGACCACATCGTCGTCGAGTTTGGCAGCGCCCGCTATCAGGCGGTCATGGACCGGTTCGTTGGGGGAGAGGACGTGCCGCCGCAATCTCTGCGGCGGGTCTGGCAGGACACCACGCAGCCGCACGACCTCTGGGATGGCCCAGTCTACGAAGAGTTCTTCCGGGCCGTCCGCGACGTCAATGCGTCTCTTTCACCGGACCGGAAGCTCTGAGTGCTACTCGGCAACCCTCCAATCGAATGGGAGACGGTTCACACTCGGGCGGACCATGCGAAGTGGTTCGAGAAGCGCGACTCGTTTCCCGCGGCGCTGATCCAGCGGGAGGTGTTGGCCGGGAATCGGCGGGCGCCGGTCATCTACGGGAGCATGCATCTTGTGCGACACGTCATCGGCATCAACTACAGTGAGTCGGACGCGCCGTGAGCGCAGCCGATGGTCAAGATCCTCGAGAAGGCCCAGGGCGCGCCTAACGTGTTCACCGTGTGGACGAACACGTTCACGGAGATGGGTGCGCTCCAGGCGGACGTCGGGAGGTGACCTAATCCGAGCCTGGCGCTAACTCAAAGGAACCGCGCTCGGCGCCGCCGACTTCGTCGACTACTATCCGTTCCAAACGGAGCGGGGCGAGATACGGGGTGGCGCGTACGTCCCGATCGGGCGCTCGGCTATTTCATGACGACCACCTGGCAATTCTTCGCGCTGGCCGCGGCGGTCGGCACGGTTCAGGGCGGCAGCCAGGCGCTCAGCCGGTCGCTCTTCGCGCGCATGATCCCGAAGCACAAGTCGTCGGAGTACTTCGGCTTCTTCGCCGTCTTCGAGAAGTTCGCGGGCATTGCCGGCCCGGCGCTCTTTGCCGCATCGATCACA
>DATDOV010000070.1:0-40393 GCA_035293105.1 Blastocatellia bacterium | reverse complement strand
GAATGGCAACCGCGTTCGTTTCCACTCGTGGCGAAGCCATTCTTGCATTGTCAACGACTGGTCGCCCACTTGAAACGTCGCCGCCTTGACGTAATGCACGCAAACTTCGGTAACGACGGGGAATTTGCGTAGAGTTTGGGTGTTCGCGTTGCCCGCGACATGCCCCAGTCCTTTGTCCCAAATGTTACAGCAGCGGTACTCCCAGCCGTTTGCTACCAACACTGGATGCACCGTGGCCCAGCCCACCTCGGTGTTCCAAAACCAAAGAGTCGTTTCCGGTGTCGAGTGCTCGCTCCAAGCCTTGATGTGGGGTTGGTACCATTCGGCAAGAGATTCCGCCTTGTGGTTATCGCCAGGAAAACCACTCACGCCATAAGGACCATCCGAGATAATACACGTCGGCGTTGGCCAATCCGCATACAAGTTCTCCGCGTGGTCAAAGTGAATGGTCACCTGGTCGCGGGTGTACACGTCGCCAACGGCAGGTCCCTCCGGCTGCCCTCGCCATTCAGAAAACAAATGGGGTTGTGACTTGCTCGCACTCTTGCTCATCGTCATGAAGTCTGCCTGCCGTACAACATCCTCTCAATTCGATATGGTTGCAATTCGATTCGACTGCCCGAAGCATTTACATTCGGAAGGTCAACTTCTCTTCGACGGGAGTATCTCTCCCGCCATACATATCTGCTGCTGGCCCTCATCGCGCACTCGGCGCGCAAGATCAGCCAATTGCTCGTCGCTTGATTGCGTCGCAAGCTTGAGGACCATCGGCAGGTTCACGCCGGTCACCACTTCGACCGACGCATGCCCGAGAAAAGTCGCCGCGATGTTAGTCGGCGTTCCCCCGAACATGTCCGTCAGCAACAACACGCCGGCGCCGCTCTCGACCCTTTCGATTGCGCGTTCGACCTCCTCGCGCGCGACGTCTACGTCGTCATGCCAGCCGATCGACACAGCGGTGATGTGGTGTATCTCGCCGACGATCATCTCAGCGGCAGACACCAACTCATTAGCCAGTTGTCCGTGGGTTACTATCACGCCGCCGATCATGATCTTTGCCATCCAAGCCGCGGAGTCTGTTTACCTGTCGCCGATTTTATACCGTTGCGGCTCCTTTTCAATATCCCGATGGAGCACCCTTGCCTTGTAGCCCAACTCGGCGAGCCGTTTCTGCAATCGGTCAGCCGCCACCACCGAGCGATGGCGCCCCCCGGTGCAGCCAATCCCGACGCTCAGGTAGCTCTTACCCTCACGCTGAAACCGCGGCAGCAGGTATGTCAGCAGATCGACGAATCGGTCGATCGTCTCTTCGACTTCGCTCTTCGAGTCCAGAAAGTCGATCACTTCCCGGTCGCGCCCCGTCAGCGGACGCAGCTCCGGTATGAAATGCGGGTTTGGCAGGAAGCGAACGTCAAACAGCATGTCGAGCCCGCGCGGCAACCCGTGACGATAACCGAACGACGAGATCGTCAAGTTCAACTCGTTTGCGCTGCTCTTTTCGGCGAACCGGTCCTTGATCACCTGGCGAAGTGTGTGCACCGTGTGGTCCGACGTGTCGATGACGATGTCGGCAAGACCGCGAATGACCTTCAACATATCCCGTTCGTGGCGTATAGCCTGGACGACGTCCTGCTCGGGCAGCGGGTGCGGCCGCCGGGTTTCGCTGAAGCGGCGCAAGAGCACTTCGTCGTCGGCCTCGAGAAACAGGATCGTGACGTCGACGCCCTTAGCGACCAGTTCTTCGTGGATGCGTGGAAACGTTCCGACGAAGTCGCGGGAGCGAACGTCTACGACGAAGGCGGTGCGGTCGATCTCACTCGACTCTTCTGCCAGCCTGACGAAGGTCGGGATCAGTTGAACGGGGAGGTTATCGACGGCGAGGTAGCCGAGGTCCTCGAACGCCTTGAGCGCCGATGACATCCCGGAGCCGCTGATTCCGGTGACAATGACAACAGGAACGGCCATTCAAGAATGTCCTTTGGGCCCGGTCACTCGTCCGTGGTCAGTTGTCTGTTGTTAGTGGTTGCGCTCCCGTTGTCACTCGCCCCTTCCGCCCCGGCGAGCGCGGCTCCCCTTACCAGCAACTGACAACTGACCACTGACGTCCACTCACGGTTCTATGAGGCCGAAGTTCCCGTCCTTACGTTTATAGAGCACGCCGATTTTGTTCGTTTCAGAGTCACGAAAGACTATGAACTGATCCGGTGAGTCTTCGACGATTGTCGCGGCTTCTTCGGGAGTCATCGGTTTGACGCGGTAGCGCCGGGCCGAGATTATGCGCGGGACCCGAGGAACCGATTCGAGCGTCGCGCCCGGTGCCGGGGCTTCTTCGCCTGCCGGTGCGCGCCGCCGCTTGCGGGCCTCGAATTTTCCTTTGAGGCGGAGCACCTGTTTTTCGACCTTTTGCGCCGCGCCGACTATCGATTGAGTGATGTCGTTGTTTTCGGCGAAACCGGTGAAGACGCTGTCGCGCCAATGGACCACTATCTCGGCGCTCTTGCGGTGTTTCTCAGACGTCAGTATGACGTGCGCTCGGGTTGGCGCGGAATCAAGAATGCGGTCCAGTTTCTCAAGCTCCTTTTGCGCCAGCCGTTCGATCGCTGGAGTGACCTGAAGGTGGCGGCCTGTGAACTCGAATTCCATCTCTTACAATCTCCTGGTAGGTAGTCAGCTCTCATTCGCGTGATGATCCGTGAATGCCGTGGGGCTGCTGGTTCGGCATGAAGCTGATCGCTGACGGTTATCAACTGGGTAATTCAAATGATGGCGCGGCGCTCGCGGGAGCCGGGGATGCGCATCTGGTCACGATACTTCGCTACCGTTCGGCGGCTCATCTTGACGCCTTCTCGCGCCAGCCGCTTGGCTATTTCATCGTCGGTGATTGGGTGATGCCCGTCCTCGGCCTCGATCATCTTCTTGATCTTGAGCTTGAGGACGCGGGTGGACACATCCTCGCCCGTGTCGGACTTCATCCCCTCGGTGAAGAAGCGGCGCAGCTCATAAACTCCCTGGGGCGTATTCACGTACTTTCTGTTGACGACGCGCGAGACGGTGCTCAGGTGCATGCCGATGTCTTCGGCGACGTCCTTGAGCATCATCGGCCTGAGTTGCTCGATGCCGCGGTCGAGGAACTCACGTTGACGCTCGACGATTGACTGACAGACGCGGTAGATCGTCTGGCGGCGGTGCTCGATGTTCTTGAGCAGATCGACCGCCGAACGGAACCGCTCCTTGATGTAATCGCGCGTCTCCTTGGTCGAGTCCTTCGACTCCATCATCTGGCGGTAGGTGCGGTTGATTCGGAGATGCGGCATTCCATCGTCTTCGAATCGGATGACGTAGTCGTCGCCGACCTTTTCGATGGTCACCTCCGGAACTACGAGCTGGGCTTCGTCGGCGGAGTACTTGCGGCCGGGCTTGGGGTCGAGCTTCTTGATGATCTCCATTTCCTCGAGCACTCGTTCGAGGGGCACGCCGAGGGTCTTGGCCAGATCGGGCAGCTTATGGGTTTGCAGGCTCTCGAAGTGATCGCGCACCATCTGGGCCGCCAGCCGGTCGCCCCACCCGTAGACCTCAAGCTGAATCAGCAGCGACTCGCGCGCATCGCGGGCCGCAACGCCCACCGGGTCGAGCCGCTGGATCGTATATAGCGCCCTCTCGACGGTCTCGATCGGCCACGGCCCCATCTCTGCAATCTCTTCCACGGTAGCGTCGAGAAAGCCGGTGTTTTCGTCGAGGTTGCCTATGATCGCTTCGCCCGCCGCCACGACATCCTCGGGCAGGTCCGCGAGGTGTAGCTGCCAGATCAACTGCTCCTGAAGCGACTGGCGGCGCGTGAGCATGTTCTCGAACGAGACTTCGTCTCTCGCTTCGTACTCGTGAGTCTTGTAGCCGGGATCAAGGTACTCTTCGAAGGTCGAACCGAAATCGATTTCCTGAAACGAGTCGCGCTCGCGGTCGGGTTCCGCTTCGCCGTCGACCTGTCCGTCGACCGGCGCGGCTTCCGGCGCCGGCTGAACTGCAATGCTCTCATCGGGGCGCGCTGCGGCCTCGGGCACCGCCTCGGTCGCAGCCGGCTGCGCGGGTTCGCCGTAATCGGCGGTTGTCGCATCGATGGCGGCCAAATCATCCGCCGCCGTCGATTGATCGTCCGCGCCCTCGCCCGGGGCGACTTCTTCAAGGACCGGATTGGCTGAAAGCTCGGTTGTGACCATATCGGCCAGCTCGAGCTTGGTCATTGCCAGCAGCTCGATACGCTGGCGCATCTGAGGAGTCAACACCAGCCGTTGTGAAAGACTCGTTTGAAGGTGAGGCTTAACCGACATAGCTCGTTCGTACGTACTGGTCATTCGTCAGTGATGCGTTCGCTGGTGCTTCGGCCGAACAATCAACTGATGACCAGTGACAATTGACTACATCCTGAAATTCTCCCCCAAGTACACTCGCCTGACTTCTTCGTCGCGCGTCAACTCGTCCGGTGTGCCCGCGCGGAAGATTTGGCCGTCGTTTATTATATACGCTTTGTCTGTAATCGCCAGAGTCTCGCGCACGTTGTGATCAGTGATCAGCACGCCGATGCCGCGCGCCCGCAGTTTCTTTAGTATGCGCTGTATATCGACCACAGCGATTGGATCGATTCCGGCGAAGGGCTCGTCCAGCAGGATGAACTGAGGCTCGATCACGAGGCAGCGGGCAATCTCGGTGCGCCGGCGCTCGCCGCCTGAAAGCTGATACGCGGTGGTGTGGCGCACGTAGGCGATGTCCAACTCATCGAGCAGCGACTCGAGGCGATGGTCGCGCTCGCGCTTCGAGAGCGGCAATGTCTGAAGCACGAGCAGAATGTTCTCTTCGACCGTCAGCTTGCGAAAAACCGACGCTTCCTGCGGCAGGTAGCTGATTCCGGTGCGCGCTCTCAGGTACATCGGCAGCCGCGAGATGTCTTTTGAGTTCAAAAGAACGGTGCCGCTGTCGGGCTTTTCCAACCCGACGATCATGTAAAAGACAGTTGTCTTGCCGGCGCCGTTAGGGCCAAGCAGTCCGACGATCTCGCCCTGACGGATCTCGATGGACACGCCGTCAACGACAGCCCGCTTGCGATATGATTTCCTCAAGCCCTCGACCGCCAGTAGGCTCGCGCCCTGGGCCGAGCCGTTATCATTTGCCAGGGGCGCCGGCTGGCGGGTATCGCCGCTTGTGGTTTCCGACAAAGACAGTTCTTCCGTCATTGCTAGCTGCTTCTTTTCTATTTCTTTTTCAGCCGATGAGTCGATCGGACGCGGCTTAGACCCTGTTGATTATCGACGACGAACCTATCATCGCGAATATAGAATGTCAATTGGGCGCCCATCGACGATCCCTTTTCGGCATCATCGACTCGCGCATTGTTGCCGGTGAGGACCGCTCGACCGTCAGCGGCGGTATAGGAAAGCGTATCACCCGTGCCGCGTCTTCCCGGCTGAGTTAACACTACGCCGCCCGTAGCGAGCATGCGCTCGACTTCGTTCGTCTCCTTCTGGAGAAAAACATCCAGGCTCGATGCATCGATCGTGTCTTCGCCCTGCCGCGCGCGGACCCTCCCCTCGTAATGGACGAGCCTGTCGGTATCAGAATAGGTCATGCGTTCGGCGGTCGCGAACGTCGGCACGATCTCTTGACGGCCCTCCGGCGTCTTCCGCTTGAGCGTATAGAGCGCGCTTTCGACGTTGCCGGTCGCGGCCATGCGCTTATCGGTCCGGTACAGCTCGATGCGATCGCCCTTGACGAAACTGTCGTCCTGCCAGCCGCGCGCATTGCCGGTGTAGACGGCGACGCCGTCGCCATTGCGCGCGTCGGCGCGATCGGCCGTCATGAAGACCGGAGACTTCGTGTTCTTGAACGGCGTCGAATCGTCTGTGGTCTCGCGGCTGTAATAAGTCGTCCGCACGTCGCCGCGCGCGTGAGTCTCGTCATTGCGGCGATCGTGGTCGATCTCGTCGGCCTGAGTGCGCGCCTTTGAGTCCCACGCCTGCGGCCGTTTGCCGCGCAGAAGCAGCATTTCGTTCCGGCCGTCATAAACGGCGCGCTCGGCGATGGCGTGGCGGTCGCCTTCGGCGTACTTGAAGTCACCTTCCTGAACGATCCGCTCCACGTCCTGCACATCGGCGGCGAAACTGGCCGTCAACCGTTTGCTGGTCGTGACGCGGAGCGGATGGGCTTCGGCTACGAGTGATTCGAGCTCGACCCTGACACCGCCGGCCGCGTTGAACGACTTCAACTGGTTGCCGGTCTCGAAGAACTCCGCGTTCATCTGCGGCGCGCGAATCGTCTTTTTATCCGCGCGACCCTCCGCCCGCAACGGCGTGACAACTATCGCCGCGTCGCCGGCCGCTTCTGCGGACTTGATGAACCGGCCGCCGGGGTGGAAATGGAGCGTCACTTCGTTGGCTCTGAGCTCGCGCGCGGCCGGGTTGGCATGTTGATCAGAGGCAGCGGGCGCCGGCACGAGCACTACGGCGCCGCCGATGCCGGTGATCGTGTCGACGGCGTTGCCTTGCGGGGAATCGACGAACGACGCCTCGATCTTTGCCGCGCGCGCTTCCCTCGGCGACTCGGAATCAAGCGCGCGCGCGAAGGCTTCACCGGTCGCCACCGCGCGCTCGAGTTGATGCGTGGCAGCGAAGAAGAAGTCGATGTCGGCTGATCTAAACTCGGCCCGGTCGCCCTGACGGAGATACGAACTTCCTCGCGCCTCGACTCGTTCAAGGTGACCGGTGTCATCAAGGTAGCCTCTCATTTCATCGGCTCGCATCTCATCCGAGCCTTGCGTCACGATCACGCGGCCGGTGAAGGTGACTCGCCGTTGTTTTCGCTCCAGCAGCGCCGATTCGCCGGTTATGTGGACGGGTTTCTTCGAGGCGAGCCCTTTCCCGTCGGCTTCGCGCTTTGAGTTGGCGCCGGATGATTTGGCAGTGACCGTAGCGCGAAGCGCGCGAGCCTGTTTTCTCGCGAGCCGCCGGGCTCGCTTGCGTGCTTTTCTCGCCGCTTTCGCTTCAGCGCTTTCATCGCGAGGGCCGCGTCCGGCGCTGAGCGATGGGCCGGACGTTCCTTGGGCCTCATCCTTAAGAGTCACGTCGGCATCTTTGAGGAGGTGAATGCGCTCGTCGGCTGCCTCAACGCGGATTCCTTTTGAGTTGCCCGAGATGCTCTTTCCGTCGAAATCAACCCGCTCGCTGGTTTCGATCTGATTCTTCGTTCGGTTGTAGTCGAGATAATTGGTCTTGATGGTCAGGTCGTCCGATATTTGTACGACGACGTTGGATGAGAACTCGGCGTGGAGATTATTCAAGTTTGACGGGTCGCTCACACGCGCCCGGTCCGAGGTCACGACGTCGTGACGAGTCCCGGCCGTCCCATAAGACTCCAGCCGCACTTGCTCGAGTTCGTGCGCGCCGTCTTCGAAGGCCCTGTCAACGCCGGCGGTCAGCAGGAATCGAATTCTCCCTTCGACTTCGTGCGCATACCGGGTGTCATTGAAGACCGCGACGACCCGGCCCTGCAGTTTAGGGTGCTGGGGCGGTGCGTCGATGCGTTTGCCGCGCATCGACAGATAAACCGCGAGCGCCACCGCTATAAGAAGGAAGACCGTCAGCGCCGCGAATTTACTTGCCGATACCAGCTTGATTCTAATCATGCGTAAGGGTCCTTGCGCCCGCAAAGTGTGGTGAGATTCTTGCACGCGAGGCCAGGGAGTGTCGAATTCAAAATGACCTCGCAACGTGGGAGGAGGTGTTGACTGGCGGCCCGCCAGTGACCAATTCTCTCCCGCTGCTCCATAACGGGACCGACTAAGCGGTCGAAGATCAAAGAGGTCGCGGTGGTTTTTGTTTTCACACGAGTCGGCGGGGGTAGCATCGCGGTTGCAAGAAACGTGACGCATGCCCATAATAGAAGCCGTCCCTTATGTTGTACGACTCTCCATCTCCCCACATCGGTGAGAGTCAAGAGCAACATCGGCATGTGAGCGTAATAGGCGGTTGATAGTTCCTACAGGGTGTTCTCACCGTAGCTCAGGCCAAAGCGCTCCCTGTGGCCCTCCGCCAGATTACCTGCAGTACCAGAACATTGACACACTCACGGGCGATAGAGGATGGCGACGGCCCGTTCGGAACAGCGTCCACATGCAGGCGACGCACCCTGTAGACATCCGCTGGGAATGACCGGACGACCTGCCCGTCTTCGGCGTGATGCTCAGTGCGCGGTGATGCGCCGATGAAACACTTCGGCTCCTTTTGTCTTGATACAGTCAACCAATGCCTGTGGCGAGGTGACGCTCGCATTCCGCTAACTCGCAAGGCCTTTGCCCTGGCGCGCCACCTCATCGATCACGCCGGGCGGCTGGTCGCGAAGGAAGAACTGATTGAGGCAGTGTGGCCTGGTGTCTATGTCCAGGAGGAGAACCTGAAGGTCTACATACTGGAGCTCCGCCGCGCACTGGGCGACCGGGCCAGGAATCCTTCTTTCATCGAAACGCAACATGGTAGAGGCTATCGGTTTATTGCTCCGGTCAGCGACAGGTCTGGCGTTCCCGCTCCGGTCAGCGAGCCGGTGCCCAAGTGGTTGTTTGGCAGAGAGAAGGAACTGAAGAAACTGCAGAGTTGCTTTCTGCAGGCCGCAAGCGGGAAGCGGCAGATCATCTTCATCACAGGTGAGGCGGGAATCGGCAAGACGGCGCTCGCGGAAGCCTTTCTTCAACAGGCTATGAAGCGCCCTCCGTTGCGCAGCGCGATCGGGCGTTGCATTGAGGGGTGCCGGGAGCGGGAGGCCTATTACCCCTTACTCGAAGCGCTGGGCCGGTTATGGCGGGAAGCCGGTGACACGACTACCGCCGGGACGTTGGCCAAATACGCCCCCACCTGGCTCGTGCAGTTTCCGGCGCTGGTAACGCCAGAGCGCCGCAAGCTACTGCAACGCGAGGTCCTCGGCGCTACGCGCGAGCGCATGGTTCGCGAGATCTGCGAAGCGCTCGAGGCGATCACCACTGAGACGCCTGTCGTGCTTGTGCTCGAAGACCTGCACTGGGCCGACTACTCAACGCTCGACCTCATCTCAGCGCTGGCCCGCCGCCATGAGCCGGCCCGGTTGATCCTCCTGGCCACATATCGTCCGGTCGAAGTTGCTCTCCCACAGCACCCGCTCAGGCAGTTGAAACGCGAACTACTTACGCATCGACTTTGCCGCGAGCTGCCTCTCGAATTGCTCGGTAGGGAAGCTGTGACGGATTATCTGATGACGCGGTTTCCCGGCAGCGATATCCCCGCTCAACTGGGGCCTCTTCTCCACGAGCAGACTGAAGGGAGGCCGTTGTTTATGGTTGCGGCAGTGGATTATCTGGTGACGCGCGGGATGATCACCGAAGTGGATGGGACGACAAAGCTGAAAGCCACTCTCGACCAGATCAACCTCCTCGTGCCCGAGAGCCTGTATCAATTCATCGAACAGCAGATCGAACAACTCACTGCCGAAGAAGAGGAGACCCTAGCGGCGGCCAGCGTCGCCGGAGTTGATTTCGCCGCCTGGTCCGTGTCGGCCGCCACGGGACGCGGCGCCTCCGCCGTCGAGGACTGCTGCGACGGTCTGGCGCGGCGACAGTTGATGCTTCGAAGCGCGGGTCTCGAGGACCTGCCGGACCGGTCAACTTCTGCGTGCTACCAGTTCGTTCACTCGCTTTACCGCGAGACGTTTTATCGCCGTTTGAGCCCGGCCGCCAGACTGCGGCTCCATCGGCGCATTGGGGAAGCAATGGAGCGGTTATGGGCCACCCGCGCTGCCGAGATCGCTGCGGAATTAGTTCGCCATTTTTTGGAGGCTCACGATTACATGCGAGCGGTGCCATATATGCTGCTGTCCGCGGACAACGCCGCCCGCCGCTACGCCCTGAGGGAGGCGGTCTCAATTCTCGAATCGGCGCTGGAGGTGGTCGAGAAGCTTCCGGAAGCTCTCCGGGCGCACGCGCGAATCGAGGCGCTCGATCATCTCGTCGGTGTCTGCTCGGCACTCGGCGACAAGTTGCAGACGATCAAGAACTGCGAGAGGCTGGCCCAGTCAGCCGCGGCATCAGGGAAGCACGATGCCGAGGCCCGTGCGCTCCTCAGCATGTCGCATGAGCTCAGGTATTTCGATGCGCAGCAGGCGCTGGAGCTCTGCGAGCGAGCAGTTAGTATCAGCAATGATCTCGGCGACTCTGCTCTGCGAGTTGACGCCGAGTCGAAAGTGAGTTACCTGCGCTTGGCGCTGTTCGGCTGGCAGCAGGAACTCGCCGACGCACTCAAGGCCGGGATTCAATCGCTGCGCAGGGACGGAGAGGCTGCCCGGTTCGTGCAGAACGCCGCTTTATATGTCAACGTTCAAATAATGTCGGGCGACTATCGGGGCGTCGAGCGGTTTACGGCTGAATGCCTTCCGATCTCCGCCCGGCTTGGCGACGCATTCAGCTACCTTCACATCAGCGGCTTCAGGGGCTGGGCGTTGATGAATCTTGGCCAATTCGGGACATCGCTCCGCGTCCTGCGTGATGCGCTTGCCGCAGCCGAACGAAACAGCGACGTGTTTAACGTGGCCTTCGCCAATGTCTTTCTGGCGTGGCTTCACTGCGAGGCGTTCGACTACGGTTCAGCGAGCGCGCTCTGGAAGTCAGCGCTCCCCGTCGTTCGCGCCGTGCCTGCGAAAGCCGCACAGCAGAGGTTCCTGGTGACGGCTGCAATGGCGGAGACCGGGATGGGCAACTACGACCTTGCGCAAGAGTGCTTGATGGAGTTGCGAAGCCTATTTCAGACTGCGAATCTCCCGCTGGCCTGGTTCTGGAAGATGCCCATGCACTGCGCTATGAGCGAGCTGTGGCTGGCGCGAGGGGACATCGCCGCCGCGCGCCTCGATGCAGACCGGTTGCGCGAGGTTAGTGATCGGAATGCGGACCAGGCATGGCAGGCGCGGGCGCGGCAGTTGAGCGCGCGCGTGGCCATCGCGGAGTGGGATTATGCACAAGCCGAAAGCGATATTTCGGAAGCCCTGACCCTGATCACCAAAGTGGAGGCGCCGCTCATGTTCTGGCGGATTCACGAGACGGCGGCGGACCTGTGCGGGCTAAGCGGCCGGCTGGAACAGGCTGAAGGTCACCGCCAACTGAGTAGCAAAACGTTGCTCGACGTCGCCAACTCCCTTGATGAGGATGAGCCGATGCGTCAGTCGCTCCTGGATGCTGTCATGTCGCGCGGGGCTCGGCCGGCAAGTCGAGGGGCGTCCTAACCGCAAACGGATCCTACCGGAAACTCACCGAATCTTGCTTCCTGAGGATTCCACTTCGGGGCCGTCCGTCCAAGCGCCGCCCGCTCCGTCTCTTCCGGCAATCTCGGACCTGAGAATGGGAAACGGCGCACGGGAGAAACCTACCAGAATCCTACCAAATCTTTACGACATCTAAACGACTCGCCCTCGACCTCTGTCCTACACTGACCGGATGCAGCAGGCGTTTGTCAGCCGGCGTTCGAGGGCCGGATGGTGATCTCCGGCGACACGAAGGCGCAGTACAAGGGCCTCGGCAGAATCAATGACGAGACAGCTACCGATTTATGCTGACGGCCATTGACGCCCAACAGCCGGGCGGCGGATTGGAAGTTCTGGATCAGGATCTAGGGCGACAGCGGCGGATTGGTTACGACAACCAGTTCAGCGATCCTGACAGTAACGACCCGACGACTGTGCTGGGCGGCGGGAGCATCCAGATTCACCATTGATTGGCAGTAGGTAAGAGGACTGGAGAGGGCGCTGGTCATTGACGATCACCCTCCTGTCCGGCGGAGGCCCGGGGGGTGCGCCGTTGGCTCTCCCTTCCCCTGCCTGCTGCCGGTGAGGGGAGCGATGGGGCCTGACTGCCCCGCCGCAACAGAAGGCGGCTCGTGAAAGGAGGTCCCTATGAAACTGAACAAACGATTTCTGATCTGCACGCTGGTGGTCGCGGGGCTGAGCCTGCCGGGACTGTCATCGTATTCAGCCGCGTATTCAGCCGCCGCCAAGACCAAACAGGGCGCTGTCTCTGAACCCCGACAGAACGGCAAGGAGACGCGCGTCTACATCGTCCGCAACGTGTTCGACCCGGTAACCCGCTCGGCCATCGCCCGCACGGGCGCGATCATCCTCGAAGCAGGTCATGATTATGTCCTCGTCGAAGCGACAAACCGGGAGATGAGGGCGATTCAACGGCTCGGCATGGACATTTCAAAACCAACCGAGTCGGAGTTGCTGCCGATGGCCTTCCCGCCCGCGGACTCGAATTACCACGACTACGCCGAGATGGTCGCCGAGATTCAACAGGCCGCGACTGATCACCCTGACATCTTCTCGCTCTTCAGCATCGGCCAGTCCTACGAGGGTCAAGAGATCTGGGCGGGCAAGGTCTCGGACAACGTCAGCGTCGACGAGGACGAGCCGGAAGTCTTGTTCACGCATCACCAGCACGCGCGCGAGCACCTGACGGTAGAGATGGCGCTCTACACCTTGCAGATACTTACCGACGAGTACGGCGTAGACCAGCAGATCACCGATCTGGTCGACTCGCGCGAAGTCTGGATTGTGTTCGACATGAACCCGGACGGCGGCGAGTACGACCACGCTACGGGCAGCTATGTCTCGTGGCGCAAGAACCGCCAGCCGAACGCGGGCGGGTCCATCGGCACGGACTTGAATCGGAACTGGGGATACCGGTGGGGATGTTGCGGCGGCAGCAGCGGCACGCCCAGCAGCGAAACCTATCGCGGCGCGTCTGCATTTTCCGCGCCGGAGACCGCCCTGGTGCGCGACTTCGTGAACAGCCGCGTGATCAACGGCAAGCAGCAGATCACGGTCTCGATCGACTTCCACACTTATCAGGAACTGATCATGTGGCCCTATGGCTATACCTTCGCCGACGTGCCGGCCGATATGACGCAGGACGACCGCGACGCGATGATGGTGATAGGCCAGGCGATGGCCGCGACCAACGGCTACACGCCTCAGCAATCGAGCGATCTCTACATCACCGATGGATCGATCAGAGACTGGGAATACGGGGCCCATGGCATCTTCCCCTTTGGCTTCGAGATGTACCCCAAGACCTCGGGGCAGGGCGGCTTCTATCCGCCGGACGGAGTGATCCCGGCGGAGACGTCGCGCAATCGCGCCGCGATTCTGTACCTGCTCGATAAAGCCGGCTGCCCTTACAGCGTCATCGGCAAGGAGGCGCAGTACTGCTCGGCCACGACTACCGGCTGGTTCAGCCCTTCCGCCGGCTCGGCGGTGACGAGTCAGGCGGGCGACAACAACGGCTTCGAGGTTAATCAGTCTAATGCCTTTGCGTACGACGGCGTCTTCGCCGTGGACAACAACAGCGGAACGAACAACAGCACGTCCTGCACGGCCAACACCAAAGACCGGCACCAGTTCTACAACTACGGCATCTCGATCTCAGGCAGCCCGGCCATTCAGGGGATCGAAGTGCGGGTGAACTCGAGGGCGGACAGCACGAGCGGGTCGCCCAAGTTCTGCGTGCAGTTGTCGTGGGACGGCGGCTCGACGTGGACGGCGGCGAAGACCTCCGCAACGCTCTCGACGGCTGAGACGACTTACATCCTCGGCGGAGTAGTTGACACCTGGGGCCGGACCTGGAGCGCGAGCGATTTCAGCGATGGGAATTTCCGGGTGCGGCTGACGAGCGTGGCAAGCAATACGTCGCGCGACTTTTCACTTGATTGGTTGGCAGTGCGGGTGAGGTATCTGCCCTAGTACCTGCATCAGCCGGGCGTCGATCGTTGACTTGCCTGCCGGTTGAAGTCTGAGGGCACGGTCGGCGGCCGGGGTGATAACACGACCGGTCAGGTCGCTTACGGTGACACACAACTGGGCCTTATCGAACGTGGCATCGCGCACGATCTATCGCCGGGTAGAAGCCGGGGAACTGCACTTCACGGAAACGCCGGAAGGCGCGCTCATCATCTGCCCGGACTCGATGACCATCCGGCCCCCGCTGGGCCATCTTCTCAAGGAGAAAAAATCATGATCTTCAGAAACAACACCCGCAGATTCTCACTGCTGCTGCTCGCGCTTGCAGTGGTCGGCTATCTATCATTCACCCCCGGCGCCTCCAGCGCCTCCGCTGGCCTCGTCGGTGTAACGGCGATTCCCGCAGGGACATTTCAGGGCGGAGTATCAACAACCACAACGTTAAATCCCATTTCTACTCCTCTGACAGCCGGCCAGACTTACTCATTCTCAGGTCAGGTTTCACCTATTAATCCGCTGGCTCCAGCGGTGCCTGATGGCCGACCAGTCAACCTTCGGCTCAGAAGTGGTGGATGTACGGGCAGTGAAAGCCTACTAGCGTCCACCACCACGACGGGCGGCAATGGGAGTTTCAGCGGGACCTTCACCGCGCCCTCAGCAGGTACCTGGGGCCTCTATGCTTCGTTCCCAACAGTGGTGACTCCGTCTATCGCGTGGGTAGCGTCGGCGTCAGCCTGCCAGACGATAACGGTCAACTCATCATGCACGGCCCCGATTGTTACGATCACTGGCCCGCCCAGCGGCTCGATCTACTCGGTCGGCACGCCGGTCAACTTCACCGGCGCCTTCACCGATGACGCGGGTGACACGCACACCGGCGCCTGGATGTTCGACGACATCACTCAAGCGGCGACGGTGGTCGAACCATCCGGTTCGATACCGGGCTCGGCCGACACCACCTTCACCTTCACCGAGGCTGGGGTCTACACGGTGACGCTGACGGTCACGGATAACTGCGGCTTGTCAACCACAGCCACCACAGTTGGCGAGTTCGAGGCGCTGGTGGTGGTCTACGATCCCAGCGCGGGCTGGGTGACCGGCGGCGGCTGGATCAATTCGCCCGAGGGCGCCTACGCTCCGGATCCGTCGCTCGCCGGCAAGGCCAACTTTGGCTTCGTCTCGAAGTACCAGCCGGGCGCATCAGTTCCGACCGGCGACACCGAGTTCCATTTCAAGGCCGGCAACCTGAAATTCAAGAGCGCGAGCTATGAGTGGCTGGTGGTGTCGGGCGCGCGAGCGCAGTACAAAGGCTTCGGCACGATCAACGGCGTGGGCGACTATCGCTTCATGCTGACGGCCATTGACGGCGACCAGCCGGGCGGCACCGGCCTGGATAAGTTCCGGATAAGAATCTGGAGCGACGGCGGCGGCCTGGTTTACGACAACCAGTTCAGCGCGCCGGACAGCGACGACCCGACGACGGTGCTCGGCGGCGGCAGCATCCAGATTCACCATTGACCCAGCAATGCGCCACGCAAGTTCCGGCAAACGGAGCTTTGCCGAGGCGCAATCCCGACAGGGAGCAGCGGCCGCGGGGTCGCTGCTCCCTTCTGTTTCCTTTCACAGTGGCTGGAATGCGGCCCGCATCAGCTTTTGGAGCGTGGTAGCTCCGTGCCGCTCTGGCAGTCTCATCGGCTACTGCTTCGGCGACAACTCGGCGGTGGCCAACCGCCCGCGGCTTGTCGTGGCCTATCAATAACTCTGGACCAGAAAGGAGGTCTCGATGAACGAATCTTTTGGAATCACAAGAAGGAAGCTCGCTATTGTTGCTGTGCTGCTTCTCGCCCTCGCGTTCGCCATCGCAAGCGTGGCGGTTCACGCTCACGACGAAACCCCTGGCTCGATCGAGAGCTACCTGCACAATCTCGTCGCTGACGGCGCCATTACGGAAGCGCAGCACGCGACGATCGAGCGTCTCTACTCGCAAAAACAACTGGATCAACTGAGAATGTATCTGGCGGCTCAGGAGACGGCCGGACGGCTCTCGCGCGACATGCATCTCTACATCAGCGCGTTGCTCAGCCTCAGCACTCCAGCCGCCATCCAGGCTGCGGCGCCGGCCGACTACACCGGCAACGGTAACGTCACTCTGTTGGGCCAGATCAACGTCCAGCCGCCGAATCCTTACTACGGAGACAACTCCTCGACCGGCACGCTCTACAATGGCATCTGGGGCTACGCCACCGGCTCGCGTGAGTACGCCTTGCAGTGCAACAGCTTCGGGTTGCACATCATTGATGTGACCGACCCCGCCGCGCCCTTTCGGGTGCAGTTCATCGACATGTCGGGTGGCGTGAGCCCGCCCAAGGGGCGGATCTGGCGCGATGTCGACATACATCAAGACCCGGCTTCGGGTAAGACCTATGCCTACATCGGCGCACAGTCAAACGGCAACCTGTGGGTCGTCGACCTCTCGTATCTGTCCGGCTCGGCCGCGCACGGAGTGGATTCCAATCCTATCCCGCCCGCGGGAATCGCCGACCGCGGGCGCACGAACTACGGACACACCGTGTTCGTCAACGACGGTCTCGGCCTGCTGTTCATGAACTCGGCGAACAACGGCTCCACGCTCGGCTGCCAGATCTTCGACCTGCTCCAGAATCCCTTCGATCCGCCCTTGATCGCGAGTTGGAGCGGCAGCGGGCACGACTGCCACGACAGCTATGCGCGGGCCAACGTGCCAGGGTCCGGTGGCAAGGATCTGCTCTATGTCGCAGAGGGCTACGCCACCCGCTACCGCGTCATCGACATCACCAACGTCCGCTCCACTGGCACGACGACCCTCGTGGGCGAGTCGGCCCCGGTGTCCGGCATCTACGCTCACAGCAACTGGCCCACCGAAGACTCGCAATTCCTCTATGCTTTTGACGAGTTCAACGTCCGCGACATCGGCGTCTACGACATCTCGAACCCGGCAAGCCCGACGCAGGTGACGACCTTCCAGTGGTCGGGCGACGCGACGGCGAACTCCCGCATCCACAACGGGCAGGTTCGCGGCAAGTATCTGCTGACCGCCTACTACGAGGCCGGCTTCCGGGTGTTCGACATCTCGAACCCGGCCAACGCGGTGGAGGTCGGGAAGTACGAAACCTGGCGCGATCCGGACGGCGACGGCACTTTCAACCAGACGATCACCGGCAACTACAACGGAGCCTGGAACGTTCATGTCTTCCTGCCGTCGGGCAACGTGTTGTTGTCCGACATGAAGTCGGGTACTTTCATTCTCCGCGTTGATCCCGTGGCCGTGCCTGGTGCCACCAGCGGGCTTGCCGCCACGCCGGGCGACGAGCAGGTCAATCTCACCTGGGCGGCCACAGACGGCGCCACCGGCTACAGCGTCCACCGCGCCACGACTAGCGGCGGACCATATACGACGATCAAGACCAATGTTGTCGGGACGAGCTTCGCCGACACTGGATTGACAAACGGCACGACATACTACTACGTCGTGTCCGGCACCAACGCCGAAGGTGAGGGCGCTTACTCGAACGAGGCGTTCGCAACGCCGCAGGTTCCCACATTACCCACCACCACGACGTTGAGCTCGGCTCCGAACCCATCCCTCACGGGGCAATCGGTCACCTTCACGGCCACCGTCACTTCCAATCCGCCTGGCGGTGGCGTGCCGACCGGCAGCGTCACGTTCAGCGAGGGGGCCACGGTGCTGGCATCGGGGGTGGCCGTCAACGGCGCCGGCCAGGCGGCGTTCAGCACCGCGACGCTGGCGGCAGGTAGCCACGTGATCACCGCCGCTTTTAGCGGGACGGGCAATTGGCTGAACAGCAGCGGCGACAATAGCACAGCGCCGCAGGTGGTTAACGCGCAGGTGACCTTCACGTCTGTGGCGGCGGATGACGGTTGGTCGGTCGAATCGAGCGAGACCTCGAACGTCGGCGGATCGATCAACTCTACCTCTAGCACCGCCAGCGCCTTGCGGGTGGGCGACGACAACCAGAGAAAGCAATACAAGACGATCGTCTCGTTCGACACCTCGTCTATCCCCGACGGGGCCGCCATCCTGTCAGTGACGCTGCGGCTGCGCCGCGGTACCTTCGCGGGCGTCAACCCCTTCAACACCTTCGGTACCTGCTGGGTTGACGTGCAGTCGGGCAGCGGCTTCTCTGGCTCAACGACGCTGCAGGCCGGCGACTTCCAGGCTGTGGCGACCGCCCTACAGGGGGCAAGCCTCAGCAACGCCGCCAACAACCTCGACTGGTCGGAAGGAAGCTTGAACGCCGCCGGCCTGGCGGCGATCAACAAGACGGGGAAGACGCAGTTGCGCATCTACTTCGCCCTCGACGACAACAACAACTCGGCCAACGACTACATCGGATACTACTCCGGTAACAACTCGACGGCGGCCAACCGCCCGCAGCTTGTCGTGGTCTATCAGTAGTGTTCGCTCGAATTGGGTCGCGGTGCAGGTGAGGTACGTACCGTAGGGCGTTCCGTCATCCCGACGCCCCGAAAACTCACGGCTGAGACGAGCGCAGAGTCGAGTCGCTCTGCCGCTCAGCGTCCTTCGCGCCTCTGCGGTGACTGCCGCCCCACGACTCCGCGGATGAATGGTTCGCCGCTTTCCACCAGCGAACTGACCTACATACTCGGCGGCGTGGCGGACACGTGGGGCCGGACGTGGAGCATTAGCGAATTGAGCAATGCCAACTTCCGCGTGCGCATCACCGATGTTGCCGGCAACACCGCCCGCGATTTTTTCGCTCGACTGGGTGGCAGCGCACGTGAGCTATTAACGAGAATTTGAAAGCTGGTAGTGCCAATGGTAAGCTGTGCCGGTTGAAGACGGTCGTGCTCCTGAACACGACCGTCGTCGCCGGCGCCGCTGGGCAGTCGATCTCCTGTCTGGGCGCGCGCAAACTCATAAGACATGGCGATCGAAATCGGCTCACGTCTGGGTCATTATAAAGTTCTCGCTCAACTCGGCGCGGGCGGCATGGGCGAGGTCTACATCGCTCAGGATACGCGGCTCGGCCGCAAGATCGCGCTCAAGGTCCTGTCGGAAGACGTCACGAAGAACAAAGAGCGCGTCAGCCGCTTTCAACAGGAAGCCCGCGCGGCATCGGCGCTCAATCACCCGAACATCATCACCATCCATGAAGTCGGCGAGGAAGAGTCGCTCCACTTCATCGCAACCGAGCTGATTGAAGGACCGACTCTGCGGCAACGGCTCCAGCAGAGCAAGATGAGCGTCGCCGAAGTCCTCGACGTCGGCATACAAGTCTCGAGCGCCCTTGCAGCCGCGCACGCGCACGGGATCATGCACCGCGACATCAAGCCCGAGAACATCATGCTGAGGCCGGACGGCTACGTAAAAGTGCTCGACTTCGGTCTGGCCAAACTCACCGAGCAGCTTCCCGATAATCAGACTCAGGTCCTGGACTCCGGGAGCGCCGCCGCTGCGGAAGCCGACAAGGTAACCAAGCGGCTGGTGACGACCGATCCGGGTACCGTGATGGGAACCGTCAGCTACATGTCACCCGAGCAGGCGCGCGGGGTGAAGATGGACTCGCGAACTGATATCTTCAGCCTGGGCATCGTCATCTACGAAATGATGGCCGGGCGGACTCCGTTCGAGGGACTCACAATCAGCGATGTCATCATGGAGATACTCGGAAGGGAGCCGGCGCCCCTCCCGCGGTATGCTCCCGAGGTCCCGCCCGAACTCGAGCGGATAGTAACGAAGGCGCTCGCCAAGGACCGCGAGGAGCGCTATCAGACTGTCAAGGACCTCGCGATCGATCTCAAGAGGCTGAAGCGCCGGTTCGACGTCGAGTCCGAGCTTTCGCGTTCGTCGCAACAGGATTTCGCCGACAAGCTTTACGTCAGCAGCAGCAGCGGGGCGCAGAAGACGGTTCCGGTCTCCCCGGACGATCTGGCGCGGTCGACCGACGCCGTCATACCGCCTGCTCGCACTACGTCGAGCGCCGAGTATCTGATCACCGAGCTCAAGCGGCACAAGAAAGGCGCGGCGGCAACCTTCGCGGTGGTCATCGTCCTGGTTGTCGGGCTGACGTTCTTTGTCGGCGGCAAGAAGCCGATAAGCTCAGTCGCCGTCTTGCCCTTCGACCACGTTGACACCGACGCGGACGCCGAGTACCTGAGCGATGGGATCACCGAGAGCATAATCAACAGCCTGTCGCGCTTGCCGAATCTCAAGGTCATGTCGTTCAGCTCCGTGCGCGCATATCGGAACCAGCAGAAGACACCCAGCGCGATCGGACGCGAGCTGGACGTCGGCGCGGTGCTCACGGGCAGGATCGTCCATCGCGGCGACAGCGTCGCCATCAGCATCGAGATGGTCGACGCGCGGGACAACTCTCACATCTGGGGCAAGCAGTTCAACCCGAAGTTCGCCGATATCAACCTGATGCAGGAGGAGATCGCCAAGGACATCGCCGACAGTCTTCGGCTGACGTTGAGCGGCGCCGATCGAGCGCGGCTCGAAGCCGAAGAGCTTTATGCGCGAGGGCGCAATCTCCTGAACAAGCGAACCACCGAAGGGCTGAAGAGCGCCATCGACTACTTCCAGCAAGCAATCGAGAGGGAACCCAACTTCGCGCGCGCCTATGCCGGGCTGGCCGACTGCTACAACATGCTGGTCGTCTACAGCGCGCTTCCGCCCAAGGAGGCATTTCCAAAGGCGAAAATCGCCGCCGAGAAGGCGCTTTCGATCGAGCCGACGCTCGCCGAAGCTCACACGTCGCTCGCATTCGTAAAGTTCAGATGGGACCGCGACTGGGCGGGCGCCGGCGAAGAATTCGAGCGGGCGATCACGCTCAGCCCCGGTTACGCGCCCGCCCATCAGTGGTATGCGAACTATCTGGCCGCGAAGGGGCGAATGGAAGAGGCGGTGGCCGAAGCGAAGCGCACGCAGGAGGCCGACCCGCTGTCGCTGCTGACCAACTCGCATCCCGGGTTCATTCTGTTCATGGCCCGCCGGTACGATGAAGCGATCGAGCAGAGCAAGAAGAAGCTCGAGCTTGATCCGGATTTCTTCGTCGCCCGCCGGTACCTCGGAATGTCTTACCTTCAGAAGGGCGAAACCGATAAAGCGATCGCCGAGTACCGCGAAGCGTTGATGCGCTCGAACGGCTCGACGTTGATGAAAGCGGAGCTTGCGCACGCGCTGGCGGTGTCGGGCGATTCGGGCGAGGCGCAGAAACTACTCGACGAACTGGCGGGGACAGCTAAGCAGAAGTACGTCTCGCCGTACCTCTTCGCATTGATTTACACCGGGATGGGCAAGGAGGACGAGGCGTTCAACTGGTTAGACAAGGCGTTTGAAGACCGGGCGGATTTCCTGGTGTACTTCAAGGTGGACCCGAGGCTCGAAAACCTGCGAAACGACTCGAGATACACATCCCTGCTACAGCGACTGGGCTTGCCTCAATAACGCGAGGTCTTCGCACCAACCGGTTCGACCGCCGTCGCGAATTCGCTATCCTCACCCAAAGCCTCGATCTGCATCTCAACTCGCCTGAGCGTGGTTCGAACCTGCGGGACAAGATCGGGCGGAATCTGATTCGATGCGAGCTGTTCGGACAAGCCCGCCGCCTCGCGCCGGAGATCGTCAAGCCGGCCATTGAGCCCTTTCAGATACCGCCTAGCAGATGCGATGCGCGCGAGGCATTCCGTCTCTGACGCCACGAGGTCGGCGATGGCTTTGTCCAACGCGACCGTGCGTGACTTGATTTCCATCAGGTTGTTGATGTCGCCGGTCCGCTCGAGCACGTGGCGCTGGCTGTCCATCGAGTAGCGTTCAGACTTGTGTTCGGCCAGCAACGCCCTCGTCTCCTGCAATCTCCACTCGAGACCTTTCAGCGTTGAAAGCGCTCGTGCTATTTCGCTGAGAGATCGGCCCGGGATCAGAAGCATATCGTTTAGCCCTTTTCCACCGCGACGTCGTTGTCGGTTCCCATTGCGTGCCGCGCGCCCGTGCGGCCTGGTGAGGATCGTGAACCACAGATGCTGTGGGGGACTTGCTCAGTCTAAGGCCAACGCCCCAGAGAGGCAATAATAAAGAAATGTCGGGTTGCGCTGCCACGCGATCTGACGCGCATCCGACCGCGCCCTTTTGTTGATGACCGCCGCCGGCGTGCGGTACGATAGGCGCGCCAGCGGGGATTCCGGAGCGAGAGTGTGCGAGTCGGCGCGGGAGATGCTCTGCGACCTCCGGGAGTTTTCATTCAATGCATCTCCAATGACGAGGGCAGGCGCGGCGCCGAACGCATGCGATCAGCGAGTCAATAATCGGACCAGGCATGACTAACACGAGCGACGGAATCACGGAGCCCCAAGACCAGTTTCGCCTTCTCTTCGAGCTCGCGCCGATTGGAATGGCGATGACTACGCTCGATGGGCGGTTCTTGCGAGTTAACCAGGCTTTCGCCGTTCTGCTCGGGTACACAACCGACGAACTCGTGGGAAAGACCTGCGCGGACGTGATTCATCCTGATGATCGGGACGGCTGCCACGCGGCGATGCGAGGTCTCCGGGAGAACACGAAAGGACCCGTCGAAATAGACAACCGTTACGCGCGGAATGACGGACAGCTCGTGAACCCAATCACGCGGGTTGCCGTCGGGAGAACGGCTTCGGGCGAGCCGTCGCATTTCATCCTCCAGGTCGTCGACATCGCCGGTCACAAACGGCTGGAGGAGCCAATCAGCGGGCTGTCCCTCATTGCCCACGACCTCAATAACCTGCTCACGGCGATTCTGGGTTACTCGGATGTTCTGCTCTTGCGGCTTGGTCACGAGAACGATCTCAGCGTGGACGTGGTGAACATCAAGAAAGCCGGTGAGAACGCGGCTTCGTTGACCCGGCGTCTCGTGGAGATCTGCCGCGGTCAACCGTCTCATCCCGCGGCGCTGGATTTGGGTGACGCCAGCGTTGTCCGGCCGACCGGCGCTGGGACGGAAACTATTCTGGTCGTCGAGGACGAACCGCTGCTGCTGACTCTGGCGGTCACGACGCTTGAAGAACAGGGCTACACCGTGCTGCAAGCGACGAACGGCGAAGACGCCCTGCGAGTATGTGAAGAGCGCGCGGACCAAACAATCGATCTGCTCATCACTGATGTTGTGATGCCCGAGATGGACGGGACCGTACTCGCACAACGCCTCGGGGAGCTGCGGCCTGACATTAAGACCCTATACGTGTCGGGATATACTCGCGACAATATCGCGACGACCGGCGCCTTCAATGCCAGATCCTCTTTCCTCTCGAAGCCGTTCTCATTGACGGACCTCTCAGCAAAAGTGCGTGAGGTGCTGGATATGAAGCCTTGAAGCAACCGCCCTTCAGCCGCGATCGCGCCTCAGCGTGAGGCCGCCATCTACGGTAAGCACCTGGCCGGTTATGTAATTGTCGGGTTCGAGGAAGAGACGAACCGCGCGAGCAACGTCTTCGGGTTTGCCGAAACGAGGAATGATCTGCTGCTCGACGTAGAAGTCGTACTTGCCGGACTCGATCGACTTCAGCGCCATGCCCGCGCGATTGACACCCGGGGCGATCACGTTCACTCGAATGCCGCCGGGTCCGCCCCACTGCTTGGCCATGATTCGCGCGGCTTGTATCAACGCCGTCTTTGGACCGGCGTAGTTGAGGCTTGACTCGAAAGCGGCGACGGCCTGCATGGTCGACATCAGAACGATCGCGCCTTCGGCGCCGCGCGCCCTCATGCGCGCCGCCGCTTCGCGCGCCAGCAACACCGGCGCGACGTAGTTCTCCTCCATCGAAGCTTGCAGGTCGCGGTCGGTGAGGTCGTCGAACTTCACGCGCGCCGGATTGCCCGTGAAACAGACGAGTCCGTAAAGCCCTCCGTCGAGCGCGTCGGCTGTCTCGACGTAGCGCGACCGAACCGCGGCATCCGAGATGTCGCCCTCGACAAGCTGAATCGCAGCGCCGTATCTGGCTTCCACGGCCTGTTTGAGCGCTTGTGCCCGCTCTCGGTTGTTACGGTAGCCAACCACGACGCGGGCGCCCTCGCGAGCCAAAAGCGCAACCGACGCGCTTCCCAGCCCTCCGCTGCCGCCGGCTACCAGCACGATCCGGCCAGCCAGCGCGCCCTCGCCAAACTCAAAGTTGAATTCGTCCATCTGAGAGACTCCCCCGCTTGTTCAGACTCCGCTCTCGCAGGCGCCCGCTCAGCAACAGCGCGAGCGCCGGCAGATAGATCGCCGCGCCAAGCCACAACGGAATGTTCGGATAGTCGGGCGTCAGCCACAGAAGGTACAACAGCACCGACGCCCCGGTCAGCTCCAGCCACCCAACCGAAGGCGCGAAACAGAGAAACGGAACGATCCAGCTCATGTACCAGCAGTAGCGCGGGGTGCTCAGCATCAGGAACAACCCAATCAGCGCCGACCCCGCCCGCCCAAGGTCCGCTGCGTCGCGCTTTTCTCTGAGGAGCAGTTTCACGCCCAAGCCGATGATCGCCAGCGCAGCGATTCCCGCGTAGACGGCCGTCGGCATCGACAGCGTGAGCCGCATCAGTCCGAGAAAAAAGTAGCGGCTGCCAGCCTCGACAAACCCCTCTTCTTTCAAGTAGCCCGGCAAATATCCGATCACTCCTGCCCCGACACTCAGGTAGGGCAGATACGCGACGACGATCGTTGCGGCGAATGCGGCGAGCATCGGAGTGCTGATCCTCTTCGCGATAGCCGAACCGTCCGGACTGCTCTGACCTTCCCGGACGAGTTTGCCCGCAAAGAGCGGCAGCAGCAGCGCCGGATAGAATTTGATGAGCGTGGCCAGCGCGAGTGCAACGCCGCTGAGCGCGTATTTCTCGCGGCTCCAGGCCAGCATCGCAAGCGCGATAAACGCGATCGCCGCCGATTCGATGTGGCCGCTGTGCGCGCTTTCCCAGACGATGAGCGGATGCCACGCGAAGATGATCGCTCGCGCCGGGTTCATCCCCGCCCGCGCCAGCGCAAGCATGAGCGCCAGAATCGTCACGAGATCAAACAGCGACATCCCCATCTTGAACGCCGTAATGCTTGAGGGCGCGATGAGGTAGGTCGCCAGAAAGATGGCCTGTGCGACCGGCGGATAGATCGTTTGAGCGTAATCGCGCCGATTGATGTTGGGGTAGATCACTTCGTCGCGCAGCGGCTTCACTTCGTCGGCCGTGGGCAGGTAGCGATAGGGATTGATGCCCGCCGCCTGCACCCTCGCGTCCCAGATGTACCGGTAGGCATCGTTCGACAGGTAGTCTTTCTCCCCGACCAACCGCGCGCGAAAAACCACGGCGAAGACGACGACGAGGGCTACGGTCGCAATCAGCAACGTCGAACGGGTTGCCGTCTTTGGGCCGAAGCGAAACACGACGCAACACGCCGAGATGTACAGCGCGAAATGCGCGAGGTAAGTGGCTATGTAAGCCGATATGCCCTGAGTGAACCGATGGAGGTCGGCGCTGTGATTGTAGAGCAGCGCACTTGCGACGCCGATGAAAACGAGCGCGGCGGGAACTCCGGCGGATCGCAGCAGCTTGAAGCTGTGGTTGCTCTCGGGCATCGGGTTATCTGCCGGCGGCGGCGCGCGGCCAGCGCGATAAGATGAACCGCCGCGTATGGGCCCCGGCCTGAAAGCGGCTGTCGGCGCGAGCCTCGCGGTCTTCAGGCCCTTCGCGTATCTCTCGCTTCAAGCGCTCAAACTCGGCGACTCCGTCGACGTCGTACCACTCGGGAAGGAGCTTGACCTCCAGGCCGAGCTCCGCCGCGCGATCCAGGGTCTCAGCCAGTACTGACGACGTGGACCACGTGATGTCTTCGAAGAGGCGGCGATGCGGCTGTTTGATCCCAATCAGGTAGTAGCCGCCGTCCGTCGCGGGTCCCAGCACCACACGGTCGCCGGGCCGCGCGAGTTCTTCGAAACACTCGGCGAGGTAGCGGCGCGGAAGAGTCGGGCTGTCGGCGTTCATTATCGCTGCCGTGTCGAATCCGTCTCGAAGCAGGTCGTCGAGCGCATTGAAGAGTTTATCGCCGAAGCCCTCTCCGCGCTGGGCGAG
This sequence comes from Blastocatellia bacterium, assembly GCA_035293105.1. Classification (GTDB taxonomy): domain Bacteria; phylum Acidobacteriota; class Blastocatellia; order UBA7656; family UBA7656; genus DATDOV01. The sequence continues at coordinate 14,514 of DATDOV010000070.1, read as the reverse complement.
CAGCGGGTGACCGTTGCTCAATATTCCGTCGAAGTAGCTCTCATCGCCCTCGGGGGTGTAGGAGACGACGACTTGCGCCGCCGAGACGCTCTCCATCGATTCGATGGTGTCTTTCATGAAACACCGGTACAGTTCCGTGGCTTCTTCGGCCGAGAGCAGCGAGAGCAGTCTAGTCTTTACTGTTCCCGGCCGCGGCGCTTTGGCTGCTACTGCCAGTGCGTGTCGCATCTTCGTCGGCTTCGCTCCTTCGAGTGATCTGGTACATCTTTACATTATCAAGATTGGGCTCATCGGGCGATTCGAGCTGGATCGTCAGGTGCCCGATGTTGAAACCCGATCGCAGCCGCTCCTGAAGAGACTCCAGCGCCGCTTTGTGCGAAGCGCCAGGCTCGATCGTCACGTGAGCCGAAAGCGCCTCGTTGCCGGTGCTGATAGTCCAAACGTGAAGGTCGTGGACGTTCGAGACTCCCTCGACGGCGTGCATCGCTTCGATCACCGCGCGCACGTTGATGTGCGAAGGCGTGCCCTCCAGAAGGACATTCAGGGATTCGCGGATCAACTGCCACGCTCCGTATACCACGAGCAGGCAGATGGCGACGCTGATGACCGGGTCGGCGATCAGCCACCCCCACCGCCAGATCACCAGCCCGGCGACAATTGCTCCCACCGAACCCAGCGCGTCACTGATTACGTGGAGGAACGCGCCGCGCATATTGAGGTTCTGCTCCGAAGCCGAGCGCAGCACCCAGGCGCTCACTCCGTTTACGGCGAGTCCGCCCATCGCGATCACCATGACCTGCAATCCGCGAACTTGCTCGGGCTGGGTGAAGCGATGCAGCGCCTCGTAGAAGATCACGATCGAGATTACGACCAGCGCCACTCCGTTCGCGAGCGCTGCAAGTATCTCAGTGCGGTAATACCCGTAGGTCTTCTCCGGCGTGACCGGCCGCGTCGAGAACCAAAGCGCCAACATCGCCAGCGCGAGCGCAGCTACATCGGTCAGCATGTGGCCGGCGTCCGACAACAGCGCGAGCGAGTTCGTCAGGAAGCCGCCGACGGCCTCCGCGAGCATGTAGGCGATGGTGAGCACGAGCACGATGGCGAGCGAACGGCGATTACTCGGCCGCGGCTGCCGTCCGGTCTCATGCGCGTGGTTGTCGTGCCGGTGCATGATTTGCACCCTCGGAGTCAATTCACTCTCAACAGCTCGACCTCGAAGATGAGCGTCGCGTTGGGTGGGATCACGCCGCCGGCGCCGCGCGCCCCGTATCCGAGGTTTGGCGGGATTATCAGTTTGCGCTTTCCTCCAACCTTCATCGTCATCACGCCTTCGTCCCATCCTCTGATGACCCTACCGACGCCGATCTGAAAACTGAATGGCTGGCCCCGGTCAACGGAGCTGTCGAACTTGGTTCCGTCTTCGAGCGTGCCGGTGTAATGCACGGCGATCGTCTGTCCCGGTTGGGGGCTTGGCCCGGCGCCTTCGACAAGGTCTACGTACTTCAGACCCGACTCGGTGGTTATTTCCTCACCCACTTTGGTTTTTCCTTCCTCCACAACGTTCGAGAAATGCGAAGCTACGATCTGCCAGCGACCGAGCCGCTTGACGAACACGTCGGTGAAGCGGCCCTGGCGCGTGGAGACGCCTCGCTTGCTGCGCACTTTGAGGGTGTCGCGCCCGGTCACGATGGCGACGGTTCCGAAGACCCGCACCGCGAGATCGTCGAGGGTCGAAGCCTCGATCGCCGAGTCCGTCGATTTCAGGTCTTCTATCGCGGCTGCTTTGTCGGTGACTTTGCCCGTCGAGCTGGTCGAGCGGTAGTCACTGGCGAGGAGGCGCTCAACGGCCGAAGCGTCGCGCTTGACCAGGGCGTCCGACCACTCGCGTTCCATATTGATCAACGTCTGCTCGACGCTCGCGGCAGCGGCAGGGGTCTTCTTCCTGCCCTGGGTGGCCTTCGCCTGGGGAAGAGCCGACGCCGAAAGCGCGGCGAGGGTCACTGCGATACTAACGATCCGTTTCATTGAATCTTCTCCTGTTTGAATAGGGGCTAGAGGCTCCACCTGACGCCGCAGTTCGCGCATGCGTGGTGCGGATGGTCGCTCTGAAGATCGTCTCTGAATTTCTGGTAGAGGTAGTCGTTCCAGATTTCCATCAACGGCCGCTGGAACACGTTTCCGAGTATGAGCGAATCGTAATCGCGCTCGGCGAAAGGCGCGATGCAGCAGGGCAACACGTTCCCGTTGGCGGTGATGTACATCAAAGTCCACGGCCGGCGGCACAGGCTCCAGGGCTGGCCCTGGTCGCGCGGCATCAAGCTCTGTTCAGGCGAGGCCGCGCCCGACGCGTGAAACTCGACGCCGAGCTTGTCCGCAAGCGTGCGCGCTTCGGCGATCAGCCGGCGTTCCTCTTCATCGACGGACCCGAATAACGCCTGTTCGGGCCGCGCAAGACCTTGCCCGTGCTGCCTGTCGGCAAAGAAGACAAGCCGTTGAAGGTAGACTTCCTCGATCTGCATGTCTGCGGCGAGCCGCACGAAGGCTTCGAGCTGTCCGATCGTCTCCTTCAATCCCACAAGCCACAGCGAGATGCGCGGGCGGTCGACGCCGAGTTTCTTCTTGAGGGCGACGAACTCGCGCGAGTTGTTGACGATCAGGTCGAACCGCGGCAGGCCGCGCACCTTCGCGAACGTCTCGGCGTCGGCGGCGTCGAGCGAGATGCGAAACTCGTCCAGACCGCTGTCGATCAAGCTCTGCTGGATGTGCGGGTAGAGCATCGTGCCGTTCGAGTTGAACAACACGTACACCCCGCGGTCTTTGAGAAACCGGATCATCTGGGGCAGCTCTTTGTTGATAAGCGGCTCGCCGATGCCGTGCAGCACCGCCTGTTTCAGATTAGGAACCTGATCGACGATCGTCTTCAACTGCTCGAAGCTGAGGTCGGCGGGGCGCTCAACGGAGGCAAACGTTCGAGGACAATGCTGACAAAACAGATTGCAGCGGTTCGTCGTTTCGAGGTAGAGACAGACCGGCGGGTTTGAAACGACCGGCCCGAGCGATTTGACTTCTTTGAAGTAGGGCAGCGTTGACGACGTCGCCATAGACGCGAGAGTTTATCTTGCAGCGCACGGTGGCGGCAAGGTTGTACGCTGAAACGGCCGCACTCACCGATCCAATCAGAACGAACAAAAAATTGACAACGACGGCGGCGTGTAATATAGTCCGCCCGCCTCGTTGATTGACGTTCGTTTAACCGCGACGGAACGGAGGAGCGTTATGTCCAGCAAGAAGAGCATCGTAGTGAGTCGATCGAAGACGAAGCGATCGGGTGAAGACAACTCGCGGCGCGACTTCCTTGGAAAAGCGGGCCTCGCCGCCGGGATGGTCCTGGTATACGGCCCGCCGACTTCGGCGGCAGGAGGCGGCGCACCGGGGACTACGCAGGTGGATCAGCTCTTGAAGCTGAATCGAGGTCAGGCGGCGAAGCTGACTGCTGCCGCCAGGGAACTCACCAAAGCAGACCTCCAGGCTTTGGGACGCGGCGATCTTGCAGCTTCGAGGCGCGCCGCGAACCTGACCATCGCCGATCTGAAATCGCTGACGGATGTGATGACCGAAATCGCGGGGCCTTCCGCGCGGCTCAGGAAAGAAGGCGCCGGTATCACCATCAACTGCTGCGAGGCCTCTACCGCACGCGGAGTCTTTTGCTGCTGTTGTTGCTGCTGCTGCTGTGCGGTCGCGATGGAGCCGGCGCGAGCCGTCGTCTAAGAACCGCGCGAGCTAATCACGTCTGGTTTGATCCTCGTTCGGTGCTGTCAGCACAACGCTGCCAGGCGGAGCGGGCTGCGGATAACGCGCTGCGCTGCCGCAGGTATGTGCGGACCTGTCGCATTCACCCAACTCAACTCGAGCAGAACTTCCCGGCTCTGAGAAGTGAAGGAGCCTGACAGCATGACCGATGAACCTTCCTCGCCCAAGCTCAGGGCCTTGCCTGTACAACTGATAGAAACCGGCGACGGCGTCATACTCAAGCGTGGTCGCGTGGAGATAAAGATAAGCGGCGAAGGCGCGCTCGAAAGCGTGCAGGTTCTGCTTGAAGCCGCGGCCGATCAGCCAGCGACGGAGGAAGAGATATGCGCGCTGTACGCCGAACCGGAGCGCGCCGCCGTCGCCCGCCTAATCCACGAACTGCTCGACAGAGGACTGCTCGTGCCTGCCGAGACGCTCGCGGCCGAGATTGAGGTTCCCGAGAGCAGCCTCGATGTTTTCTACTGGCACTTCGGCGCGCGATCCGGGGAGGTCCGGCAGCGCCTGAGCGCCGTGCAGCTCGTGATCGTTGGCGTCAACTCCATCTCGCGGCAGCTTGCCGGTTCGCTCCGTGCCTCCGATCTGGAGCGGGTCAGCGTCGTTGATTATCCGCTCTTGCGCAACCTTCGCCTGTTCGATGACGAGGGCGCGCTGAGGGCCGATCAGTGGCCGCTCGATCTGGAGCCGCTGGAATACCGAGACTGGCTGGCCGGGCTTGACGGGGCGAGTTGGGATTGCCTCGTCGCCACGTCGGATTTCGGCGGCCAGCAATTGATGCGTGAGTGGAATCGAGTCTGCCTGGAGCGCGGCTGCCATTTTCTTCCGGTGGTGCTTCAGGACCTGGTTGGTTACGTAGGTCCGCTGGTCGTGCCCGGCGAGACCGCGTGCTATGAGTGTCTCCGCGCGCGACAAAACGCTCACCTGAAAGATCCGGAGACGGAACGTGCAGCGGAGTACGCAGCTTTCGAGGGACAGGAAGTGGTCGGGTTTCATCCGGCAATGGCTTCGGTGCTCGGCGACGTGGCCGCGATCGAGCTGCTGAAGTTCTACGGGATCGGGCCGCCCTTATGGCGGGTCGGCGCTTTGATAGAAGTGAACCTGCTCGCAACGGCGTTGAAGGCGCACAAAGTGTTGAAGGTGCCGCGCTGCGCCGCCTGCAGTGCGTTGAATGAGCGGTCATCAATCGCGCTGACCAGGAGCTTCTTCCCGGCCGATCCGGCGGAGGACCAATGACTCGCCCGAGTTCCTCATTGCGCCGGCTGGCGGATGTGCTCGATTGTATCGTGGATGAGCGGGTGGGCATCGTTCGCTACGTGCGCGAGGCCTACCGTCAGGCGGGAGAGCCGGACTTCTTTCACTTCTACGCGCAGACCGGGAACACGAAGGCGTTCAGCCGGCAGGAGAGCTTCAGCCGCACCGGCGGGGCCTCAGTCGATCGCGGGTTGGCGATCGCCAAGGCCGTAGGCGAAGCGGTTGAGCGCTACTGCGGCGCTTTGTATGAAGTTGAAGAGCTGCCGCTCTCGTCGTACGATGCTGCGCCTTTCCAGTGCGTCGCGCCCGAAGAGTTCGCCCTCTACAGCGCGGAGCAATACGCAAGCCCGGATTTCATGTTCGTCCCCTTCGAGCGCGACACGCCCGTGCGCTGGACGCCGGCGCGCGATCCTATGACGGATGAAGTGTGGCACGTGCCGGCGGCGATGGTCTTCGTGCCTTACTACTTTTACCGCGAGACGGGCGATCGCCCGATCTGTCAGCCCATCTCAACCGGGCTGGCGTGTCACTGTTCGGTCGCGGAAGCGGCTCTGGCGGCCGTGTGCGAGGTGATCGAGCGGGACGCGTTCACGATCACCTGGCAAGCGCGAATGGCAAGGCCGCACCTGCGGGTCGAGACGCTGAGCCGAGAGAACCGCGACCTGGTCCTGAGGATCGAGCGTGCCGGCTACCGGGTCACGTTGTTTGACATGACTTCGGATGTGGGTGTGCCGGCGATTCTGGCAGTCTCGCGAAGCGACGCGCCGGAGGCGCCGCCGCTTGCGGTCGCCGGAGCTGCTTCGCTCGCCCCGGAACAGGCTGTGAGGAAGAGCCTCGAGGAACTCGAACATACGCGAGCCTACTGTCAGATCATCAAGAGACATGTTCCGCGCCTCGCGCACGACGCCCTGCACCGTCAGGTGACGGACCAGCAAGACCATTTGAACTTCTGGTGTGACAACGCGAATCTCCCGCTGGCGGATTTCCTCTTCGCCTCAAGCGAGCGCGTTGCCTTCGGCGAGTTGGCCAATTGCGCGACCGGTCACCCGGCCCGAGACTTGGAGCACCTCGTGGGTCGGGTGCGTGCGGCGGGCCATCGAGTGTTGCTCTGCGATCTGACGACGCCCGACGTGCGAGAGCTTGGGCTATCGGTCGTCCGCGCGATTATCCCCGGGTTTCATCCGTTCTTCGTCGGCTACGGTTATCGCGCGCTGGGCGGAACGCGGCTGTGGGAGATTCCGCAGACGCTCGGTTATCCGGGAATCAGCCGCGAATCGGGTGATAATCCCGCGCCGCATCCTTATCCATGACTCGGAGGTGTGTTGTGACTCGACAGACTTGGAATGATCTGCGCCTGGCGCCGGGCGATCCCGGACTCGTGTGGGAGCTGTTTCACGAGAACTCGAAGACGAACCGGTACGATGCTTTCCCGTCCGAGCAGGAGACGCTTGCGCTCATGAGCGCGATGTGGGAGTCGCTGCCATTCGAGGGCTATCCGATTGTCGAGTTGCCCCGCTCGCCGACGCCGCTCGGTCTCTCGCTGGAGGAGGCGCTGACTGCGCGAGTGACGACGCGCGAGTTGGAACCTTGTTCGCTGACGTTGGAGCAGGTCGCCACCCTGTTGCACTACGCATACGGTGTCACGCGGGACAACCGCGGTACGGCGTTCCCGCGACCGTTCCGCATCGTGCCCTCAGCAGGCGCGCTGTATCCGCTTGAGGTCTTCTTCTTCAGCGCGCACGTTGATGGGTTACAGACCGGGCTTTATCACTACAATCCGGCGCGGAACGATCTTCGCTTCGTTCGGGAGGGGGACGAGAGGGCGCGGCTTTCTGAGGCTTTGGTGCAATCCTACCTCGCGGCTGCGTCGTCGGTGATTTTCTTCATCACGGCGATGTTTGAGCGCACGACCTCGAAGTATGCCGATCGCGGCTACCGGTTCGTGATGATGGAAGCCGGCCATCTGGCTCAGAATATGAATCTGGTCGCGACGGCGCTTGGGCTCGGCAGCGTCAACATCGGAGGATTTTTTGACCGGCAAGTGGACGCGCTGCTCGGGCTCGATGGGCTGACGCATTCGGCGGTGTATCTGGTCTGTGTCGGCAAGAGTGTCATTTCGGCCGGGCAGGAGAGCGAAGAGGAGCGGCACGCGAGCGGGCGAAGTTAGTTGCCAGATTGAAGAAGGGAATCGGGCAGAGTCATCCTCTGCGGCGAAAGAGGTCACACGGTGTAGTTTCGGGCAACCCCAACGGGTTCTGCCCCACAGCCCAAGGTTGGTGTACTCGGCTACCTTGGGAAACGTAGCGCCGGGACCCGCCGCAACCCCGACGGGGTTGTGCCGCACGCCCGGATGTGAGGACCCCAAGTGTAGCCTTCAGAGAGGTGGAGTGATCCGGCGCCGCGTAACGAGGTAGAAAGACAATCGCGCGCGTGTCTGATCGTGTGCTTGACATGTCCGGGCTGCGGAGTTCTTCGGAGCTGTCATAGCCCGGATGCTTGCGAGCGCGGTGGCTCATCTGCGCAACCTGCCAGTCTTCCTCGGCTTTGTTGATCCACTCAAGCGTGGTCGGCTTCATACATAACCTTCCCGCGCTCGATGATGTCACGCATGAAGCTGTCGCCGATATTGATCCGCTCTTCCACCTGCTCAGATGTGCGGACAAGCAAATCCATGGGCAACACCCCGACGGTGCGAACGACGTGGTCGAGAATCACAGCCGCCTGGCGGAACGGACTTCCCTCGAACGGCATCACCACCAACAGATCAACATCGGAGTCTGCGCCGGGCGTGCCGTAGGCATAGGACCCGAACATAACTATTCTCTCCGGATGAAACTCGCGCGCAATAGCCTCGCACACGAGTTTGATCTGTCTGCGCCGCTGACTTCGATTGGGGAGTCGGGAGGCGCCCGGATGAATGGTCGTGGTCGGTTTTCGTTTCGCCTGACTACGCATCAGCCCAAGACCTTCGGATTAACGGCTGAAGTATAAAGCGGGCCTCGCTGCCCGGCAATCAGCCTTGAAAGTTCCATTTGAGTTTAGGATCTCGGTGCAGTTGAGATTTGTGCGCGGCTCCCGGCGGGGTAGAATGAGGGACGATGCCGACCATCCAAGAGCGGGGCCATATCGCTTCTATTTTTACTCGCATGACTGCGGAGAACCGAGACACGCGCACGCCGACCGGGAGAAACGCAGCGCAAAGTTTTGGCTTGACCCCGACCCGTCGTTGGCGGCAAATCATGGTTACAGCCGCAGAGAGTTGCGCGACATCGAGCGCGTAGTGCGCGAGAATCTGGAGTTGTTGAGAAATGAATGGGACGAATTCTGCAGTGGTTACGTTGGCTAGAGTCTTGAATGTAGAGGTCACGGACGACACGCTCTCGGTTGATCTCGAAGATGGCCGTAGTGTGGCCGTCCCCATCGGCTGGTATCCGCGTCTGGCCCATGGCACGCCCGAGGAGCGAGCTAACCGTCAGATCAGCGGCGCCGGTTATGGAGTGCACTGGCCCGACCTCGATGAGGACATCGGCGTCGAGGGACTGCTGTTGGGCAAACGGTCGTCGGAGAGCGCCAGTTCATTTGAGCGCTGGTTGCAACGTCGAAGAGAAAAGCTGCCGCAAGATGCTGCGTGATAGGGAATAGTGGTTCACATTATCCGCTCGCGCGCGACGTATCGAGCTTGATTCAGTTGAACCACCTTGTGATGGCATCATAATACGTCACGCTGATCCGGTCTATCTCTTCAGCCGTGATCCTATCCTTCAAAACAGCTTTGAGGATGATCCCAAGTAGCTGTAGCGGAGTCACGGATAATTCGCTAAGCGCGATCACTTTCGGTATGGGTTCTATGCTCTGTCCAGGCGACTTGGTAACACGGCTCGGCGGTTTTCGCTTCGGATTGTCTGGCGGCATAACTTCAGGTAATGTGTTGACTCGTGTAAATTGAGGGACTGGGCCGCGCTTACTCCGGCAAGGGCGAACGGGCCCAGCCCCAAGTGCAATCGGCATAGTCGCCGAAAGGCCCGCCACTTTCTGTCTGTCGGGCGTTTCACATTATGCCGCTAATTAGTTGATTGAGTCAACATAGTTTGCGGGCGTATAGTGAAGGTCGATCCAGAGGACTTAATCACCCAAACGACTGCGGCTCAACTCCGCGGAGTCTCGGCGCAAGCGATAATCAATCTTGTTCGGCGGCGCAGGCTCACGTCGGTTGTTATCGACGGGCATACGTTCGTCTATCGCTCTGAAGTTATGAAGTTCAAGCCCGCTCCGGCGGGAAGGCCGAAGGGTACGCGGTTGGCAAAGAAACGAACCCGCAAACCAGCTTAGTGCACCGCCCAGGGATGGAACACATGGCGAGCGCCGATTGTCGTGCATATAATGGGGCGAGTCGGGCCGGGATGCCAAACCAGATTCGCCGTGATTGTCTTGTTTAATGAAGTCCTGAACCGCTTCTTTGCAGCAAAAGCCGGCTCTTATGCGCATTATATGACGGGCGCAGAATTACAGAGTTGGGCGTTCCAGAAGAAGCGAACCGACCGCCGGAGAAGTGAGTGAAGAATAGCGACCTTCCAGTCGCGAACGAGCCACTTGTTCACGCACCGCGGCCGAACGAAGAGGTAACCGCGTTCGCAGGTACATTAAGTGTCGAGGCCAAGGGCCGGAAGATCGAAGGCGAGGGTCGGCTCTTCTTCCGATGGCTCCCCTCTCCCTGTCTGCGTTTTGAGATCGCCCAACCCGGGGCCTTTTCGGACATCGACCTCACAGAGGCTACACTGGAGGCGCCAGCGGCCGGAATTGCGGCACTTCCTGCGGGCGTCCTCTCAATCTCTCAGAAAGCGAACCCCGCCGACACGTCCGTGGCGGGGGTCATCCTGGATGAATTCTCGTTAAGAGGCGACGGGACTGAGATGACGACAGTCGCGTTTGACGTACCCAACTTTCACCGCATCGCACATGGGAGCCGTCGCTCTACGAGCCGATTGACGCTCGAAGCCGGAGACTGGCTCGTCGATATCGACGCGACGGCCGATGTAGATCAACGTCTCCAAGCTCTTTGCTCGGTAGGTGGATTCGTGGTCACTCACGCTGGACTGCTACGGAGAACAAGCGGAGAGTCGTTTTCCTTTGCCGACACTAGCACGGTTCGCAGCGCTCTCTCCACGTGGCTATCCTTCAGCCGCGGGCTGTGGTGTTCGCCCATCTTTTGGCACTCAAAGCCCTACGGCTGGACCCATTACTCATGTCCGCGCCTGTCGAGATGGCGCGCCGTCCAGTCATGGTTTCCGCTTCTCTACTGCGACCGAGTGCCGAGTACATTCCCGAGAATGGTCGAGATTCTCGCAGACCCAATCTGGAAGGACCCGTTCGAACTCGCGATCTATTGGTATGTTCACGCGAATGAGTGTGCCGGCGGAGTTGAAGGCTCTCTGGTGCTGATTCAGACCGCGTTCGAAATGCTGGCGTGGACATATCTCGTCAAAGAGAAGCGAATTCTTACGAAGGGAACTTGGCAGCGGCTTAAGGGTGCTGTTGCTAGGATTGAGCAACTCCTCACGAAAATGGGGATACCGACCGATCTTCCGGTGAAGGAGTGCCCAGAGCTGCGTGCCTGGGCAAAGTCAGCCGGACACGATAGAAGCGGCCCAGATGCGCTTGTCGGAATCCGAAACGCCTTCGTCCATTCGGATACGAAGAACCTGAAGAAGGCGCTGGCGGTTCCCACCGCTGCGAAACGAGAAGCCTGGCAGCTCGCGCTGCTATACCTCGAGAGCATCATACTCACGCTCCTAGACTATGATGGCTCCATCTATTCCAGAATCCGGAGCGGGTATCCAAGCGAAGTCAAGGTCGAGAGGCCGTGGCTGCCCGTCTAATCGAATCACTAGGGGACGATGCAATGAAGAAAGAGACCACTACGCGGGGCAACCGGAGCCACGCGGCAGCGGCGGCTTGGAAGACTAGGAAGAGCGCGGTCTACAGAGCGAAGAAGTCTGAAGCCGCGAGCAAAGCAGCTCTCTCGATCTGGGCCGCTGACCATGGCTGTAGCGTCGTATTCTTCGAGGGAAAGAGCGGTGCCCCTCGCACGGGAATCGTTGATGCCTTGTTGACTCGCATCGCGCCCAGGCGACCAGATACTATTCAGATGCGTTTGATCCAACTGAAGTCCGGATCAGCCGGACTAACTAAAGGCGCAGGAAGTGAAGCGGCTGAAGACAGCCGTCGAAAACATAGAAGCGAGTTGGTACTTCGTAGGCTTTGACGGTGAGGATCTTCATTGGTCCGGGGACGCGCAGCCATTCGACTAACTCCGGCGACGCCCGACTCTCGGTGCAGCGGCGCGGGGCAGAGGTCTTCAAATGAATCCGTCTCGATGCGCGCGCCCGCTGATCGTATCGTTATGTGCCAAAAAGGAGGTATACATGCCAACTCCCGAACCAATTTCAGACGTGCTTGTGAAGAAGGGTATTGATGAAGGAGTCTCTGCGGCAAAGCATCTTCTAGGAAGGCTTTGCGGCCCGGCAGTCGATGAATGGGGTTTACTCCTTCAGGATCGTGCTCGCGTACATCGGCTGAAGAATCAACTAAGAATGCTAGGCAAGGTTCAGGACATGTTGCTGAAGGCAGGAACGGAAGTGCGTGCCGTTCCGCTACGTACGTTGCTCCCGCTTCTTGAGGGCGCTGCACTCGAAGACGACGAAAATCTGTCCGACAAATGGGCAGGTCTCCTTGCAAGCGCGGCCAGTTCAGGCGAAGCTGAATCGACTCATCCTAGCTTTCCACGGATACTCAGTGAGGTGTCACCACGCGAGGCCCTTATTCTAGACAGGCTTCATCAGGCTGGTGGAGAGACAGACTGGAATTGTTTTCGTGAAGGACTCGCGAGAGACTTCAGTACTTCGGTCGAGTCAATCAATCAATCATACGGCAATCTGTTTCGGCTTGGTCTCTGTCGAATCAAAGGCGGCACGCTAGGGCCCGTCATAGAACTTGGCCCATTCGGTCGCTTATTTCTGGCTGCAGCATATGGTCCTGCTCCGCCAGGCACATAACACGCGGGTCGGTTACCCGCAGCGTTCTCCAGTAAAGACTGCGGGGACAAGTCCCTCTTCCAGACCTTTGAATTAGCTGAGATTGAGCGGGCGATTGCATTTTGGCGACTGTCGATGTGGCCAAACGTCAGTTCGCAAGTGCTTGATGAGCGCCCTTCTCCCATCGCGCTCAGACGCTGATTCACATCGCCATCTTGCGCCGAGATATCACGACCCAGATAGCCCAAACCCAGTTGCGTTGTAACCCTGGCGGGCATATAACCGTCTTTGTCATTCAGCGCATAATCATCATCAGATCGAAGTTTCACTCACAGGAGACACCCCAATGAAAGCCAAACTGCTCGCGTTAGGTCTGCTGCTTCTGCTGACCGCCTCCGCCGCCGCACTCGGCCGCGAGGCGAAGCTGGTCCGCTATCCCCACTATCACCAGGGCCGCATCGTCTTCACTTACCTCGCCGATATCTGGACCGCCGACGAGAACGGCCAGAACCTCCGGCGCATCACCGTCCACAAAGCCCGCGACGTCTATCCGCGATTCTCGCCCGACGGCAAGTGGATCGCCTTCTCGAGTGACCGAAACGGCAACATGGACGTCTTCATCATCCCGTCCGCGGGCGGGACGCCGAAACAGCTCACGTTTCACTCGGCCGACGACACCGTGCAAGGCTGGACGCCGGACTCGCGGGCGGTCCTGTTCGCCTCTCAGCGCGGCGAGGATTTCATGGGCAAGCTCTACACCGTCAGCATCGACGGCGGCATGCCTCGCAACACCGGCGCCGACATGGGAGTCTGGGCGACCTATTCCCCGGACGGCCGCAAGCTCGCCATCAATCGCAAGGGCCAGACTTACTGGCGCAAGTACTATCGCGGCTCGTATCAGACCGACATCACGGTCATGGACGTCGCGGCAAAGAAGTTCACCGACATAACTGACTTCGAAGGGTTGGATTCGTGGCCGATGTGGAGCCGCGACGGCAACGTCTACTTCGTGAGCGACCGTGAAGGCAACGGGCTGACCAACATCTGGCGCGTGCCCGAAACCGGAGGCAAGGCTGAGCGCGTCACGTCGTTCAAGACCGGCGACGTGCGCTGGCCCGCCATGAGCGCGGACGGCAAGACCATCGTCTTCGAACACGACTTCGGCCTCTGGAAGCTCGACGTCGCCACGCGCAAGGCCTCCGAGATCAAGCTCGACATCACGAGCGACAGTCAGGAGAACCTCGCCGAGTTGCGCGACTTCAACTCGCAGGCCGACGATTACGACCTCGCGCCTTCGGGCCGCCGCATAGTCTTCTCGATCCACGGCGAGATATTCACCGCACCGGTCGAAGAAGGCGATCTGCGCCAGATCACCGACGGGCCGGCTCGAGACAAGGACCCCGAGTACTCGCCCGACGGCAAGTCGATCGCTTTCGTCTCGGACCGCAGCGGCCGCGAAGAGATTTACGTCGCGGCGGCGGACGGCACGGGCGAGCCGCAAAAGATCACCGATCATGACACGCTTAAGTTCTCGCTCGCGTGGTCGCCTAACTCGAAGGAGATTGCTTTTACGGCGTCCGACAATAAGCTCCGCAAGTACGTGCTGGAAACGAAGCAGACCTCGGAGATGACCTCGTCGAAGTACGGCAACCTCAGCGCGCCCGTTTGGTCGCCCGATGGCAAGTGGATCGCTTTCGCGAAGGCCGATCAGACGCGGACCAACGACGTCTATTTGATCCCGTCGGCGGGCGGCGAAGAGCGGAAGGTCACGTTCGACTCCTACACCGACGTGAACCCGCAGTTCTCGCCGGATGGCCGCAAGCTCTACTTCATTCGCAGCGAGGGGGGCGGGGGTGGCTTCGGCGGCGGCGCTCAGGCCTCGTCCCAGATCTACTCGATGGCGCTCGAACGCGAAGAGCGCGATCCGAATGATCCCGAGGAGCGGCCCGAAGCCGATCAAGAAGGCGACGCAGGAGCGCGCAGGCTCGGTCCGCCTCAGCGAAACCAGCCGCCCAAGGAGATCAACATCGATTGGTCGGGCTTGAAGCGGCGCACGCGACAGCTCACCCGCATGCCGTTTGCGATATTCAACTACGCGGTCACGCCCGACAGCCGCACGATAGTCTTCGCGACGACCGAGCCCGCAGGTCAGCGAAACGTACCGGTGGTCTATGCGATTTCGGAAGACGGCAGGAGGCTGAATCGAGTCACGTCAGGCGCGGTGCCCACCGGAGAAGGCGGAGGTCCTCCTGGCGGCGGGGGCGGCTTTGGCGGCGGCATCTCGACGTTCCGATTCTCGCGCGATGGGCGAACGCTCTTCTTCCGTGAAGGCAACGGCGTCTACTCGGTCGGCATGCCTGCTGCGGCTGCGGCGGGTGGCGCGGGTGCCGGAGCGGGAGGAGGAGGCGGTTTTGCCGCGGCGCTT
>DATDOV010000069.1:0-45013 GCA_035293105.1 Blastocatellia bacterium | reverse complement strand
CCGCCATTGGAATGAGTTCCGTTCCCATCATTTCGGTGCCGTGCAATCTCGGCGACCGTACTGGGGGAGGCAACTTCGATCGGGGTGAGGTCCAGCAACTGCACGACCTCTTCGACTATCGCGCCGGTGATGCGCGGGCTTGTTCTGCTGAAGCCGGTCAGCAGCGCGTTATCGCAAATGTTGTTGATAACGCGGGGAATCCCGCCCGAGAAGCGGTGTATCGCTCGAACCGCTTCCGACTCAAAGAGGTTCTCGTCTTTGGCTCCGCCTATTCGCAAACGCCAGCGAATGTAGGAGGCGGTCTCGTGCCGGCTCAGCGGCTCGATCGAGCACTTCAGACTGACTCTCTGCTTCAATTGCCGAAACTCGGGCCGCTCCAACATGTCGTGCAGTTCAGGCTGGCCGCACAGCACAACCTGAAGCAGCTTCTCGCGGTTAGTCTCGAAGTTCAGCAGCAAGCGGATCTCCTCAAGCAGGTGCGCGGGAAGCAGGTGAGCCTCGTCCACCACCAGCACCGTGCGCCGGCCCTGTGCGTGGCGCGACATCAGCACGTAGCCGAGCATTCGCAGCATAGCCGACTTCGACGGCTCGGGTTGCAGCCGGAACTCGCTTGCGAGGAGATCAAAGAACTCCGCCGTCGACAGCAGCGGATTGAAGATGTACGCCGCCAGCACCGAGCGGTCGAGCGATTGAAACAGCGAACGTAGAATCGTGGTCTTCCCGACGCCGACCTCTCCGGTGACGACGACCAGACCCTTGCCGTTCTCAATGCCGTATTGAAGATTGGCAAAGACCTCCAGCAGGCTCTCCGTCCGAAACAGATACTTCGGGTCCGGCGCCAGGCTGAAGGGTATCTCACGCATTCCGTAGTATTGCTGGTACATTGTTTCTCTCTCTTGAACCTTCGCGGCCGCCGCCGGATTCATCTCCTGCCGATAAGCGCAAACACGTTTGTAATGATCAGTAGCTTGGTCAGCGCGAACGTCGCCCCGACCGCGATGGCCGAGCCGAGCGCCAGCCTCAATTGCGTTTTCACGCGTTCTACCCGCCGTTCACGCGCCGTCATCGTTTTCGGGATCGCTGCCAGCAACGGCAAGTGCGAGTAGTACTCGACGTCCCTGGCGTCCTGCAGCGACGCGAACCGCCGGAATTCAATGATGAACGCGAAACAGGCTCCGACAGCCAATCCAACGGCCACGGCCGCCAGCCCGAACAGACGGCGGTTCGGCCATACTGGCAACTGCGGAAGGTTCGCCTGATCCAGGACGCGGAACTGGTCGACCTTCGCGCTGTCGATCGTCTGACGCTTGAGCTCGACGCTCTGCAGCTTTCCGATTATCTCGTTGTAGTTCTTCTTGAGGCTGAGGTAGTCCTGCGCCAATCGCGCGGCTCCGGCGTCGCGCGGCACCGGAGAAGCCGGAGCGGCGGAACCGGTGACGGGCGGAGGTAGCGGCGGATTCGCGACCTGCCGGTCGATCGCGCGCGCGACGACGTCCAACTCGGTTTTCACGCGGTTGCGATCCGATTCGAGGGTGCGCAGCTCGCGCATCTCCGGCGTCTGCGACGCAGTGGCCGACTCTTGCTGGCGAAGCTCGGCCAACTGTCTGTCGATGGCGGCAATCTGGTCGTTGATCGCGATGACGCGCGGGTGCTTATCGGTCAACTCCTGGCGATTTACTAGGTTGTCGCGCTGACCCTGCAACTCGGCCCGCTTGGCGATGAGCGCCGCGTAGGTCGGATTGTCGCGCAGTCCGCCGCTCTTCTTCTGCTGATCGACGATCTGCCGTTGCTCGGCGATGCGCCGGTCCAGGTCAACGAGCTGTTGCTGAAGCGTGTACTGCCGGTCCTTGATCCCCTCGACCGTCAGTTGCTGGGTGCGAAGGGCTTCGGCGCGAGCGGCCGCGGCGCTTCCGCCGCCGCTCGAAGTCACTACCGGCGCGATCGGCGTGTCCTCTTTCAGCGAGAGCAGCCACGGCGCCCGCATCTCGAAGTCGTGCAGTTGAGAGGAGAGCTCGCTCGCGCGCTGGTGGAGCACGTCGGCCTCGCCGGACGCCTGCGATTGCATTGCCTCGACGTTGGAGGCGATCAACTGATTCGCGAGTTCGGCCGTCACATTCTGCGCGGTCTGCGGATCGGCGGCGCGATAGGAGATCGTGAAGGCGTTCGTCTCGTGCTCGCGCGAAGATTTGACGTCGACGAGGATGTCTGCCCGCATGCGAGTGATCACGTCGTCGATTCGCGTCCCCTTCTCGATCGAATCGCGATAGAGTCCGTAGTTTTGGATTATTCCTTCGAGCCTCGTGCGGCTGGTGACTTGTTGCTGGATCGTCGCAAGCCTGCGCGGCAGATCGAGCGGTGCGCTCTCAGACGGGCCTTCGCCCTGCGGCGACTCGACGATGATGAAAGTCGACGACTCGTAGAGGTCGGGGAGCCGCTTGATCGCAATGGCGGAGGCAATCGTCACAACGAGAGCAGGGATGATAATCGCAAGTTTCCGCCGCTTCGCGACTCGAAGGTAATCCGAGAGGTTTCTTGGTCTGATTGATTCCATATCACCGACTCATCCGGCCGAATAACGCTGGCCCGGGGCTACGGTTAGCCATCTCAAACGAAGCGCGTCGTGTGCGCTGTCGTCCTGATTGAGGGAAAGGGTGAATGTGCCGGGCGTTCCAGACAAGACGGCCATCGCGGGTACTACCCATCCGGGCTAGTCTCAACCGTCACCCCTGGGCAACATCCAAGCCAAAGGTCAGAAATCAAAACTGTTGACAATGGGTGGCCCTTAATCTATAAACGAACTCGAAGTTGAATCCCCGCGATGTCCTTTGCTGAAGGCCGAGGCCGGGGGACGCCGTTCGTCCTGCTCTCACCAATTTCCGCTCCTGCCCCTGAGACCGCAGTAGATTCGTTGAAAGATTAGTTCGCCCGTATCCGGCTCACCGTCGCGCCGGCGCGGGCAGCGCAAAAAGGAACTAGCTTATGCTTGCTCGAGGGTCGTACGCGTCCGCGTCCATGGAACCGGCATTGTCCGAAAGTAATGACAGGCTTCAGAGCCTGGCCAAAGCACTCGATGAGATTAATGAGGGAGTTGTCTTCCTGAACTGTGAGGGCCGGCTGTTGTGGCACAACCGCGCCTTCGACAAGCTGCTTATCGAGAACAGCGAGGGTCATATGCTGGTTGCAGCCGTCATTGAGACAGCCGGGGATTTCAATCAACACTCATACACCGATCAACCCCCGCAATTCGAAGACGAGGACGAGACGACAACCCTTCGCAACGTAACCGTCGGCCGGCTCGATCATGAGATCCGCTGCACCCGGATGCCCAAGGGGATGCTTGGCGACGACAGCTACCTGCTGTGCCTGATCAAACGCTCGGCGTCTCGCTGGTCCAACTACGAGGAACGGCTTCGCAGGACCTGGGGGCTGACCGAACGCGAAGCGCAGGTGGCCGTCGAGTGCCTGCGCGGAAACAAGAACCTCGAAATAGCCGAGCGTCTTCGGATAAGCGTCGAGACTGTGAACAAGCATCTCGATAAGGTCTATCAGAAGGCCGGCGTGCGAGGGCGGGCTGAACTCGCTTATAGACTTCTCGACGGCAGTCTCTGACGCATCAGCGCGGCTTGCTCATCCGTATGGCTCGCACGCCGCGAGGCCGTAGCTTATCCTTATGGCGATGAGGATCAAAAAGTCGTCGCCAACCGTTTTCACCCTGCTAACCGACGGGTCCGCAGTCTTACTCAACTTGGACTCCCTCGTCTACTTCAAGCTCAACCGGAGCGCCGCGATCCTGTGGCAGAGAATCGAAGGAGGCGATCCTCCCTCGCTAGATGACCTGGTGGCGTGCGCCGTCGATAGATTCGATGTGGACGCCGCGCTCGCGGTCCAGGTGATCGGGACCTTCGTTGGCCGCTTGCAGCAATTCAAGCTGGCGCGAGTGGAATAGGACCACAGCGTCTCTTTGCCGATGACGCGTTTTGTCATCACGCTATAACACAAACTGTTAACCTGTTTGGGGGCCGCAGCAGCGTATCTTCAATATTCGAGGGTTCCCTCGCACCGGCGAACAGCCTAAGTTGAGGTACGACTGTTGCTAGGAGCCGATTGGGTTGCGGCCAACGGATGAAGCGAGCCGTCGATGAAACCCGCTTGGATACTTTCAGCATCACTCTTTGCTTTCTTGACTTCGCCACAAGCCGTCCAGGGCTCGTTGAGAAGCCAGTTAGGAGTTCGGTTTTATGTCTTCTCACTATTCAGCGATAGAGGCGTACAGCCCGGGTCAATCGGTAAGGACGAGCTTCGGCCCGGGAATCGTCTCAGCGGTCAGCTACATTGACTCAATCGTATACGTAACACTCTTCAGCGAGCCCTCAGCTCTCTACGTACTACGCCCCGAGCAAGTTGGAGCCGGCGAGAGCGAGTAACGCAGCCGGCGCGAGGTCGCGTTATGGAATTCATGACCATCACAGGGATCGCGGAGAACCGGCGTTACATCGCCATATTCCGCAAGTGGTTCAACGAGAAGCTGGGCGCCTGGGAGCTGGAGATGGTGCCTGGCACGCTTCGGTGGATCGGCTCGATGTAGCACACCGTTCGCTGAGCAACTGAGCTTGCCAACCTCTGCTCAGCTCCGAGGCGCAAGCATTCCTTCGAGGACATCCGCGAGATTGTTGCCGGCCGTCTTGCCCGCGCCGGACCTCATATTCGCACCGAACGCCGGGCCCAGATTCTCTTTGAAGAAGTATACGATTCTCTCCGCCAGCGCGTCCGAATCTCCCGGCGGGAAGAGAAGCCCGCTGACCTTTTCCTCCACAACTTCCGCAAGCCCGCCCGCGCTCGAAGCGATGATCGGAAGCGCGTTCGCCTGCGCTATACCTGCCACGCCGCTCTGGGTCGCGCTCAAATACGGAAGGACCAGAACGTCCGCGCGCTTGAACAGCGCCGGGACCTCTTCGTTCGGTACGTACCGGTTGTCTATCCGCACGTGCCGTTCAAGCCCAAGGCTGCTGATCAGCTCGCGGTACTTCTCCACGGAGTCGTAGAACTCGCCTGCAATCATGAGATCGCACTCAATCTCGGAAAGCACCTTCGGCATAGCCCGCAACAGCACGTCAAGGCCCTTGTACTTGCGAACGATGCCAAAGAAGAGCATCGTGTGCCCGCCTCGCACCTTGTCACCGCGGGATGAAAACTCGCCAAGGGCCGGAAGCGAAGCTACCGTTACGTCCTTCTCTCCAAACGTGTTGAGCAACTCCTCCCGGTCTGCCTTCGAGTGAGTGATGAAGCGGCTCACCGGCGAGAACGCATAACGGAGCAAGGGACGGTCAAGGGGGCTTCGCTCGTGAGGCAGGACGTTGTGGCATTCGACGATGCAAGCGATCCCGCGCCGCTTGAGCAATCTGATCAACGTTCCCGACAAGGGCGCGAAGAGCGGATTCCACCATTGGACGAGCGCCGCATCGGGATTGAACCCCCTGATCGCGCGAGCCGCCCGGATCCAGGTGACCGGGTTGAGCGGATCGAGGATCGGCTCCGCGCCCGCGTCGAGCTTCAGTTGGCTGGTATCGGTCGTGGTCTTTCCGGGAAAGAGAATCGCGGGATAGAGCCTGCGAAACGAGACGACCTGGACCGCGTGCCCTCGGACGATAAGCTCGCGCTTCAGCCAGTAAACATGGTGAGCTATTCCTCCACGCAACGGAAACGCCGGGCCTACGATGGTGAGTCTCACCGATTGCTATCTCCGGCAGCCGGCATTCCGCGTTCGCCGACAGCCGGCGCCGTCTGCTCTTCAATTTCGCTGCCTTCGACGATTGAGTAATCGGTGTCGCGCCTGTACGAGAAGGCTACCATCTCAGCGAGCAGCCCGAAGAGGACGAATTGGACTCCGACGATGATCAGAAACGTTCCGATGATGAGCGCCGGGCGATTGCTCAACCACTCGCCGAAGAAGAGTCGCATCGCGATCAGGTAGCCGTCGATCGCCGATCCCGCGCCCGCCAGCAACAACCCCATCAGTCCGAAAAAGTGGAGGGGCTTGTTCGTGTACCTAGTCAGCAGAATAACCGTCAGCAAGCTGAATGCTCCGCCGGCTATGCGTTCCATCCCGTACCGTGACTTGCCGTGCGCGCGTTTCGCATGCTCGACTCGGACTTCCGCGAGGCGGAAGCCGCGATAACTCGCCAACACCGGAATGTAGCGATGCCGCTCGCCGTACACCATCACTTCGTCGAGCACTTCTCGGCGGTAACATTTCAAGCCGCAGTTCACGTCGTGGAGGCGCACGCCGGTCAGCAGGGCCGTTGTCCAGTTGTAGAGTCTTGATGCGATTCGCCTGCTGAGCTTGTCGTCGCGGCGGTACCGCCAGCCCGAGACGAGGTCGTTGCCTTCAAGGAGTTTGGCTACCAGAAGTGGAAGCTGTTCGGGGAGGTCCTGCAGATCGGCGTCCATCGTTGCTACGACCTCGCCCCGCGCAGCGCGAAAGCCTGCTGCGAGCGCCGCCGATTTGCCGAAGTTCCGCCGAAACCGAACATACTTCACCGACGGGTCGCGGCGGCGGATCGACCGGATGATCTCGATGGACCCGTCCGTACTTCCATCGTCAACGAAGATGATCTCATGTCCGCGCGCGCAACTTTCAAGGGCCGTGGCGAGCCGGGCGTGCAACTCGTCGAGCGTCGCCCGCTCGTTGAGTAGCGGGACGACCACCGAAACGGTTGGTAGCTGACTAGCCGCGCTGGCAGTCTTGTCGTCCATACGTTGACAGTAGAATGAAAACCGGCCGTATAAGATATAACCGCCGCAGCGCCCAAGACAAACGAAATAAAGTATCACGTTGTCGAAGCGGGTGCTTAGAAGGGGTCTCGAACTGAAGGAGCGCTGTTGACACGCATCTTATCCCTCAACTAACTGAGCGCGATTCCTCATTAACACCCACTGGTAATAAGAGGTCACGTCCTCAGTCGCATGAACGTCCCACTTTTGATCGGACCCGTCGGCGAATCCGGTGACTCTCGGAGTTTTGCCGGTAGCTTAGGCCATTGTATGATTCGCATTTCTTCATAGGAGCGGACCGAGCCGAGAACAAGCAACCACCACGAGTCGTGGGCGAATTTCTCAAGGGGTTACGCGTTTATCGGGCGATGGCACTCATGAAAGCGAAGCGCACGGCAAGCAAACAGAAGCACACCGCGCCCGAAAAGGCTGGCGCCGCAGGAGCGGAGCGTGCCCGCTTGTATTTGGCGGTCGCGGCCATTGCGGTCGGTGTGATTGCTTGTTACGCGAACGGACTGAGCGGGGAGTTTGTCTTCGACGATGAAGACTTGGTGCTTCGCCAGAAGCTGCTCAGGAGCCTGTCCAACCTGCCGCTGTTGATCGGGTCGTATCGTCCACTCAGGAACGCCACCTACGCGTTGGATTTTGCCGTTTGGGGACCGCAACCGTTCGGCTTCCACGTTACGAGCGTGCTGCTTCACATCGGCAGCGCGGTACTCGTCTTCGCGCTGATTCGCAAGCTCATCGGAGGCTTGCTGCCGGCGGCGGTCGCGGCGCTCATCTTCGCCGTTCACCCCATGCAGACCGACTCGGTCACCTATATCTCAGGGAGGAGGGACGTGCTGTTTGGCCTCCTCTACATCGGGAGCTTCTACGCCTATCTGCGCTATCGTGAGAGCCGCAGACTCAAGCACCTTGTGTTGTTCTTTCTTCTGTGGGTGATGAGCCTTCTGTCGAAAGAGATGGCGGCTAGCATGCTCGCCTTCGTGTTCGTATGGAACTTCTGCAACGCGGACGACGGTGAGACGGGATCGAGGTGGAACCGCCTTCCGCGTCGGGCGCTACGGACACTGGTCAGAGACAAGTGGCTCTACGTTGCGCTTCTGCTCGTGACGGCTGCTTATACTGTTTACTCGGTCCTGGTGAAGCACGCCTCGACTCGGGTGAGCGAATCCGGTGCGGAATACTGGGGCGGCAGCGTCTCTGCGAACGCGCTGACTGTCATGCGCGTGCACGCGTGGTATCTGAAACAGCTCGTCTGGCCGACTCCCATCGCGCAATACTTTGGCGCGTTCGAACCGTCGCGCTCGTTGTTTGAGTGGCGAGTCGTGTTATCTATCATCGTCGTCGGAGCCGTGATCGCAGCCGGGATCCTGCTGTTGAAAAAAGAGAAACTCATGTCGTTTGCGATCCTCTCCTATTTCGTCCTTCTGCTCCCGGTCAGCCACATAATCCCTCACCACGAGCTTCTTGCTGATCACTACCTCTACCTTCCGCTGATGAGTTTCGGACTTCTTATGGCGTTGCTCTTGAAAAAGGCGTCCGGCAAGTCCGCCGCAGTCAGAAAAGCGGCTTATGCGGTTTCGCTGATGGCGGTGCTCGCGCTGGGTGCATTGACGGTAGTGCGAAACAGGGACTGGCAGAATGGTTTCGCGGTGTGGCAGTCCAACTACGATGCGGTTCCGAATTCGCCTCGCGCCGCGTACAACCTCGCCGGTCAGTATCTCAGCCGGAACATCAAGAAGGCCGAGGAGCTTTACCTGAAGGCTCTCGAAATCGACCCGACCTATGCGCCCACCTACGTCAAGCTGACGCAGCTCTACGTTGGCCAGAACAGAACTGACGAAATCGAGCAGATAGTTCAGCGCGGCCTCTCGATATCCGACGCCCAGATCAAATCGACCGCGGCCAGAGACCCCGCCAAATTCCGTTCGCAGCTCAACCTGGCGCTGGCTGCGATAAAAGGAAAACGGGGAGACCAACAGGAGGAAGAGAGGTTATTGCTGGAGGCCATTCAACTCTCTCCGACCAACATGGAGGCTTACGACATGCTGGCCCGCCGTTACAGAGACGACACGGACCTACAGATTGATGTTTACAGGAGGGCCGTTGCAGCGAAGCCCACCCTCGAGATGCTCGAGCACCTGGCGGCGCTTCTGATGGACCAGCGCAAGTACGACGAGGCCGAGAGCTTCCTGCGAAGGGCGCTCGATATCGTGCCGAGCGACTTCTATGCAAACTATCAGATGATCAAGATCCTTGAGGTCAGGGACGATTGCGGGGGAGCCATGGCGCGCCTGGCCGCAGCCCGATCTGCGGCTTCCGACTCCGAGGAGAGAAAAGCTGTTGCGGAGGCCGACCGCAGGATCGCGCGGCGATGCGGGAAGCAATGACTGGCGCGATCGGCGCGCGACGGCCGGACGTATTTGACTACGGCGGCCTGTTATCGGTCTCGCTACTGGATATCCGCCGGCCCAGCATCGACTCGTAAAGCGCCAGGTACGCAGGCGCTACCTTGCGCAGATCAAACTGCTGGACGAGTTGACGCCCGCGCTCACCCAGCGCCGCGCCGCGATCAGGAGAGCTGAGAATCTTGACCAGTGCTCCCGCCAAATCACTCGGATTCTCCGGATCAATGAGCCGACCGGCCGTGCCATCAATCGGGAGGTGTCTTGCGATGCCGGTCCTCCCGGAGATGACCGGCAGTCCGCACGCCATCGCTTCGACGACGACGTTAGCAAAACCCTCATTGCGGGACGGCAACACGAGAACATCCGCCGCACGCATCAGATCAGCTACATCGTCGCGGACTCCGAGAAGCATCACGCGCGAGTGCGAACTCGTCGCGCGACCCTTGACCTCATCGGCTAACGGGCCATCTCCGGCGAAAACCAGCGTTGCCGTGGGAAGAGAGCGCGAGACCGCTTCCCACGCTTCGAGGAGCTGACTCACTCCCTTTCGGACAACAAGCTGGCCGACAAACAACGCCAGCGCCCCGCTCGGAAGCCCGAGCCGGGCGCGAAGGTCCTCGCGATCTTCTTTCTCCAGCGGATGGAAGCGCTCCAAATCCAGACCGTTGGGAATCGAAATCAACCGCTCACGGCTGACTCCCACCCCGGCTAACTCGTCTGCGATCTCGGCATCGATTACGGCAAACCGGTCCACGCGTCTGAGCAGGCGCAACGCCATCGCTCGGTACGGGCTGCTGACGATCTTGCTCAACTCGCCATCAGGCCCGCCGAGACTCGGCTTTACCAAGATCGGGCGGCGGCGTATTCGCGCGCCGAGCGCCGCTCCCAGCGTCGTCGACGATAAGCAGTGTCCGTGAATCACGTCGTAACTGCTGCCATTGGCGGCTACCCACGCCGCGGCGGCGAAAAACTGCGATGCCTTCACTGCCGACGATGCCAACTGCCTTGGCCCGGAAGTCGGCTCGCGAAGAACAGGCAGCCTTCGCGCCTTCACCCCTTCTATCACGTCTTCCGCCGCAAGCCCGGCCTTGTATCTGGTCGTGAGAATGTCGACCTCAACTCCGATCGCGATGAGTGCCTTCGCCAGACTCAAAGCTCTAAGCTCCGCACCCGCGACGTAGGGAAGCATTCGCTGGGATACCATCAACACTCGAATGGCGCCGGAGACGGGTTCAATAATCTCCATATCGAACTGAGCACAACACAGCCGTGGCAGAAGATGACGAATCTCCTAACGGCAAAACAGGCGCAACCCTCGCGCCGTACGGCGAGGCCTGCCGTGATTCCATGTGAGACTACAAATCGTTCCGGAGCAACAAGGCTGCAAGACTGCCGTCGCGAGTATCATCCTGGCGTGCAGCGGGACGGAGTCAACGTGATGCGCCCATTGCAGTACGCCTCAACACTTTCGTGGAAGTGACGTGCTTCATGAGGGCGGCCTTATCGAGGAAATAACTCGGCGCCGCCTTGCTCTTGCTAAAGAGCTTTTCTGCCTGATCGTCCCAATGCCCGCTCTCCTTGTGATCGCTTTCGCCCAGCGGGATTACCGCGTAGGATTTTGGCGGGTTGGTTAGAATCACGATCTGTGTTGAAGTCTGACCCCCGACGCCGACCATCTCTTTGCCAGCCGCGTTGAAACTGATCGCTCGCGGCGTCGCCATCGCGACGTTGTTCGCTCCGCCGTTCAGCGAGCCTCCGCCGACCGGCCACGTCCTGCCACCCTCTCGACGCCCAACGCGAAAGTAGCGGCCATAAGGAACGCGCAGCGACTCGAAGTTAGACTTCAGCCATTCGGCGGATTTCCCAAGCGCGGCGATGAGCTGTTCGTTGGCGAGCGTGGCCGGCGGATCCGCCATGCCGCTCGTCGCGCCGCCGAGCGATTTCTTGAACGCGTAGTAAGCCAGCGCGCCTTCGGAGTCGGCGTCGCTGCGGCGATTCCACTTCTCGATCAGGTCATAGACAACTGCCGGGTCAGTCAGCTTAGACGTCTCGCCCGCTTTCTCCCATGCCTCCTTCAATCGCGCCTGCCATAACTCGGCGTGATATATCTGCGGGCTGAACGCGATGTCGATCGCCTGATCGACGGTCACTCTATTGGCAGCGTCCAGAAGCTCGGTCATCATCTCGGCGCGTTGGTGGCGCGGCGCCGTGCGGCTCGCGTTGTATACGTAAGCCGTAGCCGCGTACTTCTCCGGCGTCAGCGGACTGTCCTTCATCATTCCAAACGGCGTCACGTTGCAGTTGTGCATGTAGCCCGTCGCAGGATTCGTGATCTGAACCAGGTCCTCGAGCTTATGGATGCCCTGCCACTCGGTCGCCGACGTGTTACCGGCTATGGGCCGGCTCGGATCGACGCCCTTCGCGCGAATCGGGACCCGGCCGTTGCGAACGTAGAAGATGTCGCCCTGAACCGTTCCCACCATCACGTTCTGAGCCATCAACTGAAGATGAGACAGCGCGCGCTTCATCTCGTCGAGGTTCTTCGCCGTCATCATCTCGTAGACCTGATCCGTCAGCCCTACTTCGTTTGCATACGGAATCGACATCGCGTAAGCCTTACCCCCGCGATGTGCGACCACCGGGCCGTGATGCGTGTATTCGATCTCGACTTCTCTCCAGATGACCTTGTCGCCGTCCTTCACGCCAATCTTCTCTTTGCGAACTTGCATGTCGCGCCACTTGCCATCGTAGCGGTACTGGCGCGGGTTTTCAGGATTCAGTTCTTGTTCGTAGACGTCGGAAGTGTCAGGGCCGCCGGTGGTCATAGCAACCGAACACCAGCGAGAGTGGCCGAGGCTCGGGATCGGAACGCCGAGTATCGACACACCCGAAACGTTGAAATCACCCGCGTAGATCCTCACCTGGTAGAACCTGAACTCCCCGTACCAGCTCAGGTGCGGATCGATCACGGCGATCGGCGCGCGCACGGCGGTCCGGTTGGGGGCGATCAGCATTTGATTCGAGCCGCGATACGAGACCGGATCCGGCGGTACGCCTCCGCGCCCGAGGTCTCCGGCAGCTTCTCCGAGCGGCCAGCCCCAGATGATGTAGCGGCCAAGCGCGATGACATCCCAGGGATGAATCTCCTGCGCCCACGACGGGACCTGCTCCGGGTGCTCTTTAATGAACAACTTGATGCCCTCCTGATAGGCCTCGGTCACCGCGCGCATCTTCGGGCTGATGGTGTTGTAGCGTTCGCGGCTGATCTCGGCGTGCCGCCACATTCGCTGGATCAAGTCGTTGCGGTAATTCTCGGGCCCGAAGACTTCGGCCATCGTTCCGTTAGCCCGGCGGTAGTTCTTGAGCAGCTCTTCGAGCCGGTCCTCCGCCTGCGCGTAGCCGATCGCGAACGCCGCCGATTCGAGCGTCGCCGCGAAGACGTGCGGGATGCCGTACTCGTCGCGGTAAAGCGTCGCGCTGTCGTTCGAGGCGGACTTTGCGGCAGACCGGGCGGCGAACGGAATGACCAACGAGACTGCGATGATGACCAAAAGTGCCTTCTTCATGGGTATGCTCCTTTGATGTGCGTACCGGCGCGCAGCGAATCACGAGACGTCGTGCATTCTTCGGTTCCCGGCCGCGCCAGGGCCTCGATCTTATGTTAAAGGCGGCGTTGATGTCCAACGGGCGTGAGAATGGAATGCGGGTCAACAGGGTGAACCCTCGCGCCGCGGGTGATTCAGGGCAGATTCACCGGGCCAAGGGACCGTCGAGTCGGCAATCCTCTGTCTCAAGCGACTGTCTCAAGTTACTGGTGCTCTCGCGGCAGCGACGGTAGAATACAGCCTTTCATTTCAAGCCAGGTCAAGGTGAATCTAATGAAACTGTCGGAAAGAATCCCGCTCGGAGCGTCGGCGACGAAGCAAGTACAAGTAACCAGAGAGATGACCGTCGCCCATCACGTGGATGGAATGCCGGAGGTCTACGGCACTCCGATCATGATCTTTCACATGGAAACCGCAGCGGGCGAAGCCATAATGCCGCATCTCCCAGATGGGTGTATCTCGGTAGGCGTGGTCGTAAACGTCAAACACCTTGCGGCCACGCCTGTCGGCGCTACCGTCACGGTCAAGGCTGAAGTCGTAGGGGTGAGTGACGCGACCGTTACGTTCGCAGTCGAGGCACACGATGGCGTAGAGAAGATTGGCGAAGGCACTCACGTCCGCGCGCCGGTCGAGCTTGAGCGCTTCTTGCGTAAGGTGGCCGGTAAGGCGGAGAAGCGGTGAGCCCGCGCCCAATGTTCTACTCGACCGCCGTTTATGACGCCGCGTTGGGACGATGATATGGGGAGGGGAGGGGGCGTTTCGTTGATTGCTGTCGGCGTTTTCTGTACTGTTCAACCGAGCGGAGGCGCAGGGGGCCTGGTGGTTCTCGCGGGCTTCAAACCCGTTGCGGGTCGTCGAGAGGCGGTCTGGGTGGGTTCGATTCCCACACGCCTCCGCCATAAGAGAGTGCTGAGCGATGAGTGCTGAAGTTTGGGCACGCGCGGAGTAGCCCGGCGCGCCCGCGCAAGCGGCAGTGACCGCGGACTAGGAACAAGGACCAAGGACCAAGGACAATGCCAACTGTTGCCTGCATTCAAATGGACTGTCGGCTCGGCGATGTCGAGGCGAATCGAGCCAAGATCATCGGCCGGATTCGCGAGGCTGCTCGCTCGTCGGCTGAACTCGCCATCTTCCCCGAGTGCGCACTCACCGGCTACTGCTTTGACTCGGTCGAGGAGGCCGCTGAGTTTGCGGAACCGTTTCCCGGCCGGTCTTCCGACGCTATAGCTGAGGTTTGCCGCGAGACAAACATCCACGCCGTAGCCGGCTTCATTGAGGAAGCGGGCGGCCGGTTTTACAACGCTGCGATGCTGGTCGGGCCAGGCGGGCCGATCGGGACGTACCGCAAGGTCCACCTGCCATTCCTCGGCGTCGATCGATTCCTCACGGCCGGCGACAGAGACTTCGCAGTGGTGGAACTGCCTATGGGCAAAGTAGGGATCAACATCTGCTACGACGTCAGTTTCCCCGAAGCCTCGCGGGTGCTGAAGCTCCTCGGCGCCGAGTTGATCATACTCCCCACGAACTGGCCGCCGGGCGCCTGGCGAAGCCCGGAGTTCGTCGTCAACACTCGTGCACAGGAAAACCACGTCAACTTCGCCGCTGTGAATCGGGTTGGGACCGAACGAGGCTGGAGCTTCATCGGGCGGAGCAAGGTGGTTGATTTCAACGGCGATACCGTTTGTGAAGCAGGAAGGGACGGCGAAGAGATGGTGCTCGCCGAGATTGACCTCGCGGGCGCCAATCGGAACAAGATCGTTAACTCGCCGGGGCAATATGAGATTGATCGACTGGCTGATCGTCGTCCCGAGTTTTATGGTCCCGTTTCAGCCACTCCAAAGAAGTCCACTTCAGCACGATAGCCCATCGAAGGATATCGCGACGGCGCAAGCGCCGCGCGGGTCAGCTTGATGGCGAACTAAACAGAACGTTCGAGGCGGTCGGGGAGCGACGTCAAGTCCCCGTTCACAAGCTTGCCCACAATCTGCGAGAACAGCGATCGCGGGATCACATAATCGCATCCGGCATCTTCGGCCCGCCGTTTGAAATCAACCTGAACGTGCGAGAAGAAACCAATGACTGGTATCTCACGAAGTTTGTCGTGTGACTTGAGAAGTTTGATGGCCTCGACTGGATCGACCCGATCGGCATGGAGGTCCGCAAAGATCACTGACGGCGGGTCGGAAAGCAGTTCGCTCCCCAATTGGTCGAGCGAAACAATTCGCTGCGTCTTGCG
Source organism: Blastocatellia bacterium (assembly GCA_035293105.1). Taxonomy (GTDB): domain Bacteria; phylum Acidobacteriota; class Blastocatellia; order UBA7656; family UBA7656; genus DATDOV01. Next base: position 29,990 of record DATDOV010000069.1, on the reverse strand, counting down.
CCCGGCAGCTTCGGCAGCCGAGCGTATCTTCGCGGCAAAGAACAGGTCGTCGACGATAAGAGCGATCTTGCCGGCCGAGGCGTTTGTAGCGGGTTGTTGCATCCACGAATCCTCCCCCCCGCATTGTAGCCGGGCACGCATACGTGCAACAAGAAAGCGGCCGGGTTAACTGACCAGATTGGTGGAATCCAGTACAATCATGTCGTCGACGGAGCCGCCGCCGAAGTCTGAAAGCTGAAGCAGCAGGTTCTGCCGATTCGTCGCGTACATCAGCCCGTCGTTGAGGGTCACTGTTCCAGCGCGAATCATCCGCTCGAGCTCGGCGTCGAACACCTGCATCCCCTCGAGGTTCCCGTCACGCATCGCGTCGTAAAGTGACTTGCCCTCACGCTCGCCCTTCTCGATGTAGTCGCGAGTGCGCGCGGTCGACTTCAGTATCTCGATCGCCGCGACGCGGCCGCGTCCGTCGGCGCGCGGCAGCAGCCGCTGGGAGATGATGTACCTGAACGCGCCCGCAAGCCTGATCCGGACGATGTGTTCCTGGCTCTTCGGGAAGAGGCCGATCAATCGCTCGACGGTCTTTACCGCGTCGGTTGTGTGAAGCGTCGAGAGAACGAGATGGCCCGTTTCCGAGGCTTCCAGGGCCACTTCCACGGTTTCGAGGTCGCGAATCTCCCCGACGAGGATGACCTTCGGCGCCTGGCGCAGCGCCGCTCTCAGAGCGTACGCGAAGTTGGGTGTGTCGGAGTGAAGCTCGCGCTGGTGCACGGTCGATTGCTTGTGGCGGTGCATGAATTCGATCGGGTCTTCTATGGTGACGATGTGATAGTACTTCGTCGTGTTGATCAGATCGATCACTGCAGCCAGCGTTGAAGACTTGCCCGACCCCGTCGGGCCGGTAACCAGCACGATTCCGTTTTTCAGGTCTGCAATCTCTTTCAGCACAGGAGGAATACCGAGGTCTTCAAACGACGGGATGTCATTGGGAACAACTCGCATGACGATCGCGCACGTGCCGCGCTGTTTGAAGACGTTCACACGGAAGCGAGACAATCCCGGCAAGCTGAATGAAAGATCGGCCGAACCGTTGTTTTCAAGTGAGTCCTGGGCCTTCTTGTTGTTTCCAATCAGCGCCTTGGCGATCGCGTCGGTGTGCGCAGGCGTCAGCATCTCCATCCCCGGCAGTTTGACCGGCGTGAGCCGCCCTATCAGCTCAACCTGAGGCGGCCGGCCTGGTGAGAATATTAGGTCCGAAATCTTATCGGAGACCGCCAGCATGCTTTGAATCACTTCCGAAAAATTGATCGTTGACATTCAATCTGCCCTCAGACACCTTAACCCACTGCTCGCTGGGTAACGGAAGAAACTTCGTGAAAAGCGCGGGAGCCGGTACGGATCGTTACGAATGACGCAGAAACTTCGGTTAATAAGATGTGGGAGCAGACGCAATGCCGATGCCTCTCGATATTAATCTGAAAATCGAGATTGTCAACACAGAATCGCACCGCACCACCGCACCCACCTGGCGGCAGGCAGGGGCGCGACATTATTGTTTGTCACGCGAGCCCTACGCCCTTCCCAGCAGTCTTGGAAGTTACTCGCTCAGTCGGCTGCGAGAATCTGACGCGCACACTCAGACAAATGCCTGTCGGCGGCGGGTCGTCCTTTCAGCGCCCGCCGTGCCGAACGCGCCGAACGCGGATAAGCATTGAGGCTCGTCCTCGCGTTGGGATAACATGCCGCATCAAATCTCTCTTCAGAGGTAATGAGGTGTCGAAGGGCGATTCCAATTCTCGATGGTTCGTGTTACTGGTGGGCATCGTTGCTACTGCGGTGACGGCAAGCGAGGCCCTTGGCCGGTTGCGCCTGCCGCGCGCGACAAAGACCCTCCGGCCTGGAGTGTCGGTACTCAAGGGCAGCGGACCGTCGCCAATCATCACGAAGTATTCGGCTGCTTGGCCGGCGGCCGGCGGGGCCAACGCCAAGCCTCGAAGCGCACGAGCTCCCGCTCGCAGGTCTCAGCGCGGATGGGAACTCTACGAGCCGTTGATCGCAAATCTCATCGGCGCTCCTGACGGTCCCGGAACCAAGCGATTCGCGCCCGCGCTGGCGAAGTGGCAACGAACCCACGGCATCACTCCGACCGGTATCCTGAACGACGCGACGTGGATGGAGATGGTCTCGACGTTCCAATCGCGCCGTATCAAGGATCGAAGCCACCCGGCGCGAGAGCGGTTGCTCATCGCGCCTATTGCGGATTGTTTTGATCAGGAGCGTCCCGAAGAGCTGCGGTTAGTTGAGCGCGAGGCCTATGCGGCTTATAAGCGAATGATTAAGGCTGCGGCAGCGGATCGGTCGTTACGACTGTCGGCGACCGCCCACGGGGATCTCGCGCCCGATGAGAGGTTCCTCAAGATCATCTCGGCCTACCGTACGAGCGAGTATCAAGCAGAGCTGCGGAAGCGATCTCCGCGCAGCGGACGCGCCGGACTTGCGATCAACAGCCCGCACTTCACCGGGCGCGCTCTCGACCTCTACGTCGGCGGCGAACCGGTCAGCACGCGAGACGGCAACCGGGCGGTCCAAACGCGGACGCCCGTCTACCGCTGGCTGGTCAGGAACGCTGCGCGATTCGGGTTCCATCCGTACTTCTATGAACCCTGGCACTGGGAGTACGTTGGCAAGGATTAGCCAACCCTATCGCGAATATGCTCCTGACAACCGACCCTCCCGCGTCAATGCTAGAAATGCTAGAGATGATGCCCTTTACCAAGAAAGTCGCGCAGTTCATCGAGCGCCACTCAATGTTCGACGAGTCGCATTGCGTCGTTGTGGCGGTGTCGGGAGGACCGGACTCAGTCGCGTTGCTCGACGTGCTTGCATCGCTGCTAAAGGCGCCAGGTGTCGGCGTTCTTCACGTCGCGCACTTCGATCACAAACTCCGGGAGCGCGAGTCCGCAGACGACGCCGAGTTCGTCCGGGCGCTGGCGAGCCGACACGGGCTCGGGTTCTCTCTTGAATCGGCCGACGTTCGAGAGGAGGCGAAAAGAGCGCGGAAAGGCATCGAGGAGACGGCGCGCGAGTTGCGCTACGACTTTTTGTTAAGGACTGCGATCGACGTCGGCGCTGATCGTATCGCCACCGGCCACACTATGACCGACCAGGCGGAGACGTTATTGATGCGGCTTGTGCGCGGGGCGGGTTTGCGCGGACTCGCGGCAATGCGCCCGGTTACCCGCGCGCACGGAGAGCGCGACGTGGCGAGGCGGAGTTCCGTCTCCGCGTCTCCGCGTCACCGCGTCACCGCGTCGGTCCTCCTCGTCCGTCCCCTGCTGTGCGTCACTCGCGAAGATGTCGAACAGTACATTGGCGAACGCGGCCTCGCGTACCGCACGGACCCGACTAATCTGAGCGTGCGATACACTCGCAACCGGGTGCGAATCGAGGTTCTGCCGGCGCTGCGGCGCATTAATCCGCGCGCGGTCGAGAACCTTGCGCACGCGGCGGCGCTCGCCGGCGAATTTGTTGATAGTCTCGACGAGGTAGTGTCATCCGCACTGGACCGTGCGCGCGTCGTAAGCAAAAGCGGGGCGGCTTATTCCATCGCCGCGCTTCGCCTTGAACCGCCCGGCCTGCGCCCTCAGATGATAATGGAAGCGATCAGGCTCGAGCGGTCGAGAGCAAAGGTGGTCGCAGGCGATTCGGCGCGTCACAGCGAGGTTGGTGCGTCACACGTTCGCGCCGTGGAGGGATTGCTCGAGACCGGCGTGAGCGGAAAGCGCGTTGAGCTTCCAGGGGGGCTCGAAGTTTGGCTCGAATCCGGCGCCCTCGTCTTTCAACTTCGCCGTACGCGCGGGCCTGAACGTAACGTGGCGCCTTTGCAGCTTGAATTCGATTCCGGCAACTCCCCGGTCAGCGTCTCAGGATTTGAAATCTCGGTAACGCGCCCGGTCCCGGCGTCGAGATTGAAGGCCGCCATCGAAGAAGCGAAACAAGAGAAGTCGCGCGCCGGGCGGGACTGGATGATCGCTGTGCTGGATGATCGGTCATTGCCAGCGCGGCTGTTGATAGGAAAGCGCGGTCGCGGCCAGGGTGCGCACGTTCTAGGCCAGCGAGGAACAAAGAAGTTGAAAAACCTGATGATTGACCATAGAATCCCTACCAGCCGCCGCGCCGACTGGCCAGTAGTGGCGACTCCGGACGGGCGATATGTTTGGTCTCCGGGATTGCCCCCAGCCTTGGACTTCGCCGCAAGTGACGAGACCGATGGGCTTGCCATCCTGCGGGCTTCAAGCGTCTGATCGCCTGCGACACGAGATCGGATGCCGAGGACACAACTGATGGAGAAAACTCTCCGAGTCGTATATTCCGAAGACGAGATCAAGAAGCGCGTTGCCGAGATAGCTCAAGAGATTCGCGCGATCACGCTGCAAGGCGACCTGACCGTCGTCGGTATACTGGATGACGCCTTCATTTTCATCGCCGACTTGATCCGCGCGCTCGGCACGCCGCTGAGCTGCTGCTTCATGAAGGTCGCCCGCCACCGCTACGGCGGACAAACCGAAGTCATGTACACCAGCGAGTTCGACGCGCGCGGGCGAAACATCCTGCTGGTCGGCGGGGTGGTCGCCACCGGAGTCACGCTCGAGTACATCACCCGGCATCTCGCCGACAGCGGAGTTAAATCCCTGCGCACCTGTATGCTCGTAGATAAGCCTGGGGACCGGCGAGTTGACTTACAGCCGGATTTCGCCGCGTTCAAGACCGACGAGGGGTTCCTGTGCGGGTATGGGCTCGGCATTCAGAACCAATTCCGGCAGCTTCCTTACCTGGCGGTCTTCGACGGCGAGTGAGGCGATTGTGGATTGCCGATTTGGGATTGGCGAATCAGTGAACAGATGAAGTCACAAATCAAAATCTAAGATCCAGAATCGAGAAGGCTGCTTTTGCGATTTATTGCGCATCAATAATGATGTGAGCTAGAATTCTCGTGGCTGCTACGGGCCGGTTCGCATCGGAGGTATGAGGTTGAACTCAACGCTTAGACAGATTCTCTTCTGGTTTTTCATCGTCGCTGGTGCGGTGCTTCTATACAAGGCGTTCGCCGGAGGCAACAGCGCAAAGAAAACGGAACTCAACGCAACGGACCTGCTCGCGAAGGTCGAGGCCAAACACGTCCGGAAGGCGGTAATCGGCGACGATCAAATAAGCGGCGAGCTCATGGGTGAAGGCGACGAGGGCAAGACCTTCAAGACCGTCGTTAAGAATGAAATGCAGGCCGAGGTGTTCAAGTCGATGAGGCAATACGGCGTCGAGGTGACGTTCGAGACCTCCTCATCAGGTCAGTGGATCACCGGCTTGATAATCTACGCGCCGCTGCTGATCTTCGTCGGCGTCTGGATTCTCATGATGCGTCAGATGCAATCGGGCGGCAACAAGGCATTGTCGTTCGGCAAATCGCGCGCAAAGCTGCTCAGCAATCAGCAGAAGCGAGTCACCTTCAAGGACGTCGCCGGCGTTGAGGAAGCCAAAGAAGAGCTGCAAGAAATCATCGAGTTCCTAAAGGAGCCGCAGAAGTTTCAAAAGCTCGGCGGCCGCATACCCAAAGGCGTGCTGATGATGGGCCCGCCAGGCACCGGGAAGACGTTGCTCGCGCGCGCTATCGCAGGCGAAGCCAACGTTCCATTCTTCTCTATATCCGGTTCTGACTTCGTGGAGATGTTCGTAGGCGTCGGCGCAAGCCGGGTTCGCGATCTGTTCGAGCAGGGCAAGAAGAATGCGCCGTGCATAATCTTCATCGACGAGATCGACGCCGTCGGCCGCCATCGCGGGGCCGGACTCGGCGGGGGACACGATGAACGCGAACAGACCTTGAATCAATTGCTGGTCGAGATGGACGGCTTCGAATCAAACGACGGGGTGATCCTGATCGCTTCGACCAACCGGCCCGACGTCCTGGATCCCGCGTTGCTGAGGCCCGGCCGCTTCGATCGCCGCGTCGTCGTTCAGCGGCCCGACGTCAAGGGCCGCGAAGGGATTCTCGCGGTGCACACGCGGAAGATTCCGCTGGGCGAGGATGTCGAGATTAACGTAATCGCGCGCGGAACTCCGGGTTTCACCGGGGCCGATCTGGCGAACCTCGTGAATGAAGCCGCCCTCAACGCCGCCCGGTACAATCGAAAAGTCGTCGCGATGCTCGATTTCGAGTGGGCGAAGGACAAGGTGCTGATGGGCTCCGAGCGCCGGTCGATTGTGATGTCGAATGAAGAGAAGCGCAATACCGCTTATCACGAAGCGGGCCACACGCTGGTCGGGATCAAGGTCCCGAACGCCGATCCTGTACACAAAGTCTCGATCATTCCACGAGGCATGGCCCTCGGCGTGACGATGCAGTTGCCCGAAGCCGACCGCTACTCGCACACGCGCGACTATCTGGAAGGCCAGATCGCGATAATGATGGGCGGTCGTCTCGCCGAGGAGATATTCCTCAATCACATGACCACCGGCGCGGCTAACGATATTGAGAAAGCCACCGAGCTTGCACGGCGCATGGTGTGCGAGTTCGGGATGTCGGGCCTGGGTCCGATTACCTTCGGGAAGAAAGAAGAGCAGATCTTCCTTGGGCGCGAGATCGCGCAGCACCAGGACTACAGCGAAGACACCGCGATCAAGATCGACCAGGAAGTGAATCGCATCGTCACCGATCAGTACAACCGAGCGCGACAGATCATTGTCGAAAACAAGGAAGCTCTAATTCGCCTCGCCGAAGCGCTGCTCGAACGCGAGTCGCTGGACTCGATTCAGATCAGGCGTCTGGTTGCCGGGCTTCCGCTTGATGATGGAGAGCCGGTCCAGGTCAGGAGCGAGAAACCAAAGATTGAATCTAAGCCGTCGGTGCTCAAGCCGATCATTCCGACCGTCCCGGGTGACGCCACGGCGTAGAGTTGCAGGACTGAGGGACGAGGAAATTGAGGACTGAGGACATCCCGTTCTCGGTCCTCTTTCGTTTTTCGACGCGCCTCCGATTTGATGCGTGCCCGCTCTCGACCTCCAGCTCCTGGGTTCTCACTCACTCCTGAACGAGAGAACTTTGTGCGTCTCGGACCGCAGCACTCAGTCCTCATCGCTCAGAATGCCTTCCGGCTGTCGAGCAGAATCGTTACCGGGCCGTCGTTGATCAGGTTGACCATCATCATCGCTTGAAAGACGCCCGTTTCGACTTTGATCCCCCGACTTCGGATCTGCTCGACGAAATACTCGTAGAGCGCGTTAGCCATTTCCGGTTCGGCGGCGTCGGTGTAGGAAGGCCGGCGGCCGCGGCGCACGTCGCCGTAGAGCGTGAACTGCGAGACCACAAGCATTTCGCCGCCGGTGTCGAGGAGCGAGCGATTCATCTTTCCTTCAGCGTCATTAAAGACACGCAGGTTGGCTATTTTCTCCGCGAGGTAATCGGCATCTTCCTCGCGATCATCCCGGGCGACGCCGAGCAAGACTAGCAGGCCCGTGTTGATTTCGCCGGCCGTCTCACCCGCGACCTCAACGCGAGCTTCAGTCACTCGCTGGACCACAGCACGCATGCGGCCAATTCTGCCACAGCGAAGTTTGGCGTGCCACGGACGCCGAAGGAGGCAAGGCTGAGTAGTGTGAGGAGGCGAGGCAGGCAACCATTGCCGACACGGCAGTCCTTCTGCATACTTTCTCACGGTATCCAATTGACACGCGTCCTCACGCGAGAATAGAAGCGAGTGCGGGGCCGGTGATCGGACGACCGGTTATGAGATGCTTCGGTTGGAGTTCGAAAACCATTCGAGGTACTCCCTGCAAGTATCGGAGTTACTCTCAGATTGATGACACACACGGACCGGATTGATCACCGCTTGTCGGTGTTGAGATAGACGATGACGCGGAAGTCGTTCGGCTGTTTTCTTGAGAAGGGGATGAACTATGCGATTGCTCATGCAGACCAGGATTCCACACGACAAGTTCAACGCGGCGGTAAAGGACGGCACCGCCGGCCAGAAGCTGCAGCGAATCCTCGATGCTACCAAACCCGAGGCCGTGTATTTCACCGAATACGGCGGCCTTCGAAGCGCGATCATGATCGTCGATGTCGCCGATCCGTCGAAGGTGCCTGCTTTTGCGGAGCCGTGGTTTCTTTTGTTCGGCGCCGACGTAGAGTTCCACATCGTGATGAGTCCGGAGGATTTGGCGCGGGCGGGACTCGACGCGCTCGGCAAGGAATGGTCGTAGCTCCGGCTCACGTGAGTTGGCTGCCAAGGAGCCACTGATGACCATCACCACTGAGTACGTCGATATTCACGTTGACCGAAACCCGATGAGGATGTTCGTCGCCGCGCCGAAGGCAGATGGCGCGTATCCCGGCATTCTGTTCTACTCGGACATCTTTCAACTCACGGGTCCGATGTTGCGAGCGACCGCGAGACTAGCCGGTTACGGCTTCATCGTCGCGGCGCCGGAGATCTATCATCGCCTCGAACCGCCGGGAACCGCGATTCCGTTCGACGACGAGGGCCGGGACCGCGGGCTCGGCAACGCCGCAAGGACTCCGGTCGCCGACTTCGATGCGGACTGTCGCGCGGTGCTCGACTTCTTGAAACAGCATCCGCGCGTCGCCGAGGGAAAGCTCGGCGCCGGAGGGTTCTGCATCGGCGGGCATTTGGCGTTTCGAGCCGCGCTGCAGCCTGATGTGCGAGCGACGGTGTGCTTCTACGGGACGGGAATCCACAACGGGAGATTGGGCAAGGACGAGATCGCCGGGTCGCTCGAACGCGCGACCGAGATTCGAGGCGAGTTGCTGATGATCTTCGGAACCGACGATCCGCACGTTCCCGAAGATGGGCGGATCAAGATTGAAAGCGCCCTCACCCAAGCCGGCGCGAACTACTCAATCAGACTCTACGCTGCCGAGCACGCGTTTATGCGCGACGAAGGCGCTCGCTATGACCCGGAGGCTACCGATCTAGCGTGGGGTGAAATGACGCGGTTCTTTCGACGCGTGTTCGGAACTCAGCCTGAGCGACCACGCTGATAGTGTTGCGCTGGGCGTGCGCAATGTCAGCATCGCCAAATCGGGCGTGGCCCTTCCCCCATGTGCTCCCTTCCGGGTCCATAGTTGATTACAAGCCAGCGACCCAATGAGCTGGGACCTGAATATCACCGATCTCGCGGCGGCGGCTTGTGTTTCGGTCACCGCAATGGTCGGCTTTAGGTTCGACGGCGACAACTCCGCCATTCGCGCTACGTTGGCGACACGCGTGGACGGCATCAAACGTTATCGAAGGATGTTTGCCAAGGTCTACCCCGAGGTCAGCGCGGGTGGGCCGATCAGGTTCGACATGATCGCGAATGCAATCGCCGAGTATGAGCTTACGCTTGTGGGATCAGCAGTTCCGGGTTGCGAGGATGAGTTCCCGAGCCTATTCGCCGCAGGATCTCCTGCTCCACTTGCGTCGCAAGCTCGGCATCCACGTGCGTCTCGTAGAGCGGAAACAGCAGCCGCTCCTCTTTTCGAATGTGCGCCTCAAGGAGATCCGCGAACGCACAGAGCGTATTCGCCAGCCCTTTACCCCCACCCCGCCTCAACTCTCCGGCCAGAGCCTCCAGCCTTCGATGTTCGATCACCAGCTCATCGACCAGTTGTTGCGCGCCGTCGAGGTTTCCCATCGCAGGGAACAAGATTTCTTCTTCAGCCTTGAAGTGTGCAACAAGGTCGCCCTCGAAAAACTGCGCTGACTGCTCGGCCTTCGTTCGAAGCCAAGGTTCATTGCGCGCGTTGATCTCGACTCCGCGATGGATGCGCAGGCACAGCATCAGCCCGTGGTGATGTTCTCGCGAAAGCGGCACCAGACTTTCGTGGCGGCGCGAGGGCTTCACACCCGTTGAATCTCCGGAAGCCATCATGATCAACAGTACCCCATCGAAGCCAGGCTGTCGGTGGTTCCCAGCAGCCTGGACTCCAAATCGATTCCTCAGTTGTACACACACGCGGCGCAGCAGGGTCTGGAAAGCACTTCCGGTTGGCGCGTCATCCGGTTGCCGCTGAAACCTGCCGCTCACACAGAGCCTTGTACGTGCCGACGACGTCCTCGTATGAGATTTCGGGCTTCAAGGCCGTCGGCTTGGCGTGCATGACGATGTCATCCAGAGACAAGATGCCCTCCAAGAAGCCGTCTTTGTTCACGACCGGCAGCCGGCGCACCCGAGCCTTGCGCATCGTGGCCAGCGCGATCTTCACGTCGTCATCCGGCCCACAAGCGTAGACCTTTCGGTTTACGACATCGCCGGCCAGCGTATCCGATGGCAGGCGGTTTCTTGTCCCTGCTGCGATGCATATGTCGCGGTCGGTTATCATGCCGACCACTTTGTTGTCTTGCTCGACGACCGGCAACGCCCCGCAATCAGCCTCCCACATCAATGCGGCGGCGGCTGCGAGGTTTGTGTCGGGCCGGCAGGATTGAACCTTCGTCACCATCAAGTTCTCGACTTTCATCATGACTCTCCTGTGGAATGTCCAACGGACTTCCGTGGTTGCGGACATCCGAAATGCAGCGCGGCAACGACCCAGCGACGAACTGAAGCTCATCGGGAATCGTGCCACACTCTCGTTGTGTCAGGGGATGCGGTGGACGCCTTGACGACTGCGGCGTGTTCCGAGTAATCGACTCACCTCGTCGTATAGCCTACCTGGTGGCGGAGCTGGACATCGCGCAGGTTTGTTGTCACCTCAATCCTGTGCATTCCTTTGTCGGGGTTGTCGCTCCGGTAGGTGATGAGCCACTGGCGATCCAGCAATTCCCTGAATTCCCTGAATGACGGGTCGAACGTGACAAAGTCCGTCCCGTAAAAGAAAGCCTCTCCTCCCGTTTCGCACGCGAGGCGATTGAGTGATCCCTGGCCGTAGCTGGCCGCGAGCTGGCTGACGCTGGTCAGTCCGACCGATGGAGCGTAGAAAGCGAAGACGGCGACCTGGCGCCGTTGGGCTTCTGTGATTGCGCGTTCGAGGCTGATTGAAAGCCACGGCGAGGCTGCGCGCAGTCCCTGCGACAGGTCCAGTCCGTCTGAGACCAGCAGAATCACGCTCCGCCCGCGCGGCAGAGAGTCGAACCACTGGAACGCCTCGAGCAGTTCGACATAAGGGTTGGACGGCGCAGCGGCGGCGCTCGAATGCGGGATGCGCATGCTGGCCGCGGCGCGGCACAGATCCGGAGTGAATGGCTGCGTCACCTGCAGGCTCGCGGCCGTGATATAGCCGGTCATCACTCGTGAACTGGCGGGCAAGGACTTGATAAGCCGTCTGGTCCCCTCGATTTCGTTTCCGGCGCGGCTGACGACGTCGTCCTGTACGAGGACGGCCAGACTGAGCGGGACCTCCGAGCCTTGTTTGGCCGACAGAATAGCCTGACGCCGGCCGTCCTCCATGACCACGAAGTCCTCGGGGCGAAGCTCCGGCATTACCTCGCCTTTGATGGGACGAACCGTCACGAGGATCGGCACTTCACCGGGGTCCTCTTGCGGTTTGAACGCGCAGTTGATCGCGGGTCTGACCCCCTGCCTTGAAGCACTGAAACCCACTAGTAATGTGAGAAGGATGAGTCCGGCCAGTAACGCGCCTGCGGTCATTGTCATCACCTGCCAAACGGGACACGGCACGTCGAGATCATCGGCTGTGCGGTTTCATTCGATAACGCAACATATGTGCCTTGAATCGCGGTGCGCACTTGCGCGAATTGTTTGAGCGCAGGTTTGAGCTTGCGCAAAGTTCCCCAAGCCGATGCGCGAAAGCGCCCAGCAACCGACGTCGTCATTCCCCAGTCTCATCGCCCGGCTTGCGGCCGCGGCGCGGAGAGGACGATTGAGCGTCAAACGGACTGAGCGTTTGCCAGTCACAACTCGTTGCGTCTTCCGACACGGTTTGGAATAATTCTGGCGACGCGGAGTCGCCGCGCTGCCCGTCTCCATAACAGTTCCGTCGGGAGCCCTATGATTCGAAAGACAGCAACCCTCGCCGCAGTGCTCGGAGCATTGGCAGTCGGGCCAGGCGTATTGTCTCAATCGGGGAAGGGAACCGGGATGGGCCGCCATTCGGTGACACTGAACGTCATCGTGCACGCGAAAGAGGGGAAAGTGATAACGCGAGACGACGTAGATCTCTACGACAACGGAATTCCCCAGGAGATCGAATCGTTCGGCCGGATAGACGCGGGCTCGCGCATCGTGTTGATGGTAGACAGTAGCGCTAACTTGAAAGCTGAATCCGCCGCGCTTCAAAGCGCGGTGATGGCGACGATCAACGAGCTCTACGAAGACGACCAGATGATGGTGGTCGGCTACAACGAGGAGCCGGTCATAATCGAAGACATGACGCCTGAGCTTGCGAAGCTCAAGGCGGCGCCTGCGAAGCTCGTTCGCAAAGGAGCGCCGAACCTCTTCGACGCGCTCGTCGCCGTCTCCGATTCACTGGCCAGCCAGGCGAAGACCGGGATTGAAAAGCGCGCGATAATTCTGATCAGCGACGGCTATGATAGCGAGAGTAAGACTAAATTTGATGAGGCGCTCTATTCCGTGCAGGACGAGAACATCGTGGTCTACGCGATTCGGACGCCGGATCGGACTCGCGGGGCGTTGTTGCGCGATAAACCGAAGCCGCCGGCTGTGCTGGATCGGTTAACCGTCGGGACCGGCGGCGCGGTTTATCCGTTCGACAAAGCCGAGGAAGCTGCAAAAGTCATCGCCGATGATTTGAGGAAGAACTGGTACAGGCTCACCTACACTCCATCGGGAGTGAACTCGCTCAACAAACGCGGACTGCTGCTGATGCCGCACGACTCGTCGGTCGTCTTCCGCACAAAGGGCTCTCACCCTCCACGCTACCGGCCCTCGACTTAGGGAAACGGCATGCGACATTCTTGCGTCGCGGCAGTGGCTTGCGGAATGACTTGAGCGGCCCGATGACCAATACTACAAGAACCGGGGTGGTCGCCATTGGACGTGCGCGTTTTGATCTTGCGCTCTTGCCCAAAAGTAAAAGGCACCGGATAAATCCGATGCCTCTTGGCCCCTCAGGTTGTATCTTGCGAGCATCGTTGGGTGGGTGATGCCCTAACAAAACGTGCCCTCAAGTTGAGCAACCAATGTGCCGCGAAAGGCTACTAGGCGGGTGCATAGTCTAACTGATGAGATCAATACGAAATCTCCTGTCGAGGACTTTCAATCGCAGGAAGCCCCTCAAGCGCGCTTGGGACAGAATTGCCTCCCCGTGTGGAGAGATGTCACCAAGCGCAGTGTCCCGGGCGGAAGTCAGGTTTTCGGTTGTTGCCCTCCACCACGGTGCGATAGCGCGAGCAAGATGCCCAGCATTGCGAACGAAGTGATCAGCGACCAGCCCCCGTGACTGACAAAGGGAAGCGTGATGCCGGTCATCGGCAAAAGTCGGAGCACCCCGCCCATATTCACCACGGCCTGCAAGCCGATGAACGCCGTCAGTCCCGCCGCAAGCAGCTTGCTGAACATGTCGGTGGTCGCAAGGCTGATCGCCGAGCCCGCAAGGACGAAGGCCGCCAACGTCCCGAGCAACGCCAGCGTGCCTGCCAGCCCGGTCTCCTCCGCGATTGCTGAGTAGATGAAATCAGAGTCGGAAACCGGAACAGTTTCGGGAAAACCGAGCCCCAGTCCTTCGCCGAGGACGCCGCCTTCATGGACGCCGAAGATTCCCTGCGAGGGCTGTAGCACTTTGTCGGACCACGCTTCGGCATTGAGCCGCCGCATCTCACCGGCGTTGGAAGGATCAGGCGCGAGGCCCTTGATCTCCAAATACCTCTCGAAGTCCTTCTTCCACCACCACGTGTCGGCCGGCGGCGGCTCCCACGTGTGAAGCCATTGATAAAAACGGAAGTGGACGCGGCCCGGCACACCGAACCCGGTTGTCGCGTTGGACGTCGCGAAGAACATCGCAAACAAAACCGCGACTAATGCTATCGCGTAGGCGACCTGACTTTTCTTGCGAACGGCGACAAAGTACAACAACGCGTAAACGCCCAAGAAGACCAGCATCTGACCGAAATCCGACAGCGCGAAGAACGGCACGATCGGCATGACGGCGATCGCGGCGAACGGCACCAGGTACCTGACCGGAGGCACTCCCCACCGCGTTCGCCGAAGGTGGTTGTACGTGTCGGTCAGCATTCCAGCGAAGCTCACAAGAAACAGGACCTTCACGCCTTCCCACGGCGTTGTCTGACCAAGAAACTTCCCGCCCTTGCTGAACACCAGGACCAGGAGCGCGAACGGAAAAAGCGTCGTCAGACTGATTACAAGCGCGTGGCGCTGCAGCCACAGCAACACGCTCTCTCTCTGAAACAGTTTGAAGGCGACGGCAAACGCGAAGAGCGCCGCCAGCGGGATGTATGTGTTCGCGGATTTCAGAATATCGATGAGCGAGTACTTGCGAGCCGTTGGGAGCCTGACCGCAGAGGTTTGGGGGACCGCGTCCTCACTGCCGAACATGAAAGATTTCTTCTCGTCGTCATAGCCCGTCTCAATATTCAAGAGCCGGATTGTCTGGGCCTTGGCTTCGCGCGCCGCGGCTCGCTCGCTTCCCCGCGCGCCGTACTCCGGATCCGAAAAGAGCCTGTACTGAGCCAACTGGCCGACTGCAAACAAGAAGACCGCCGCCGTGAAGAGGACCATCTCGCCACGGTATCTCTGCTTTCGCGTCAGCCATAGAAAGACCGCGAAGATCGGAACGAAGAAGGCCAGATCACGGGCCGCTACCAGCTTGCTTGGCTCGTAGCCCCTCACGTGGCCCGACCAAATGACGGCAGCGTAGCCGATGAGCGCCATCACCAGGATCGCCGCGATCACGAAGAAGTGCAACGACGGCCGCGTCCGCGACTGCCGCGCGGTCCTGGCTCCCATGGCCTGTTCTGTCCGGGTCACCATCTTGGACGGACTCCGTCAATGTTTGAGATTCACGTAGCCGCGAGCCGCCGCCCGCTCGATTATCTGTACCGCGATTGGAACCGTGGCACGCGCGCCCTGCCCGCCGTTCTCGACTAGCACCGCGTAGGCGATTTGAGGATTCTCGGCGGGCGCGTAGCCGATGAACCATGCGTCGGTCCATCTTTCAGTCTTGTAGACAGGGTCGCCGTCCTTGTCGCGATAACTTACAAGGGGCTGGCCCTCGCGGTCATAGACGAGGACGTCGCGATCGGCCGTTCCTGTTTTGCCGCCCGCCGTCACGCTTCCGCGCCGCGAGGCGAACGCGCCGGCTGCCGTGCCCGATTCGACCACCGAACGCATCAGCGTCCGAAGCCGCGCTGCCGACTGCGGAGTAATGAAGGTGCTGACGACTTTGCGCGTTGCGCCGAACTCGAACGTCGGAGCGGCCAGCGCCCCATCGGAACTCGCAGCCACGGATGCCAGCAGCGCCATCGACATCACCGTTGCGTCGTCGAAACCCTGCCCGATCGACTGTAGTGCGAGATCGTAACTTGAAGCGCTGGGCGAGAGGTTCATCCGCGGGCCTGGGGGCGCGAAGATGAACTCGAAATCGCCTTTGTCACCATGCAGTACTTGCCAGAGGTTGAGCGAGCGGGACGGCTCGTCTCCAGGCGAATCCGCAAAGCCGAGTCGCTCGGCGTATTGAGCGAGACGCTGGCGGCCGAGCTTCAGACCAAGCTGGGCGAAATACTGGTTGCAGGAAACTTTGAACGCCTCGTCGAGGCCGATTGTGCCGTGCGATTCGCCGCCATAGTCGCGAATCGGTCTGGCGGAACCGGGAGGCGTGAACCCGTCCGGCTTGCAGGTGAACTTCTCTCCAGTGATGCCGCAGTCGATGGCGACGCCGGCGACGAACGTCTTGAACGTGCTGCCGGGCCGATAGTAGAAAGCGGGGCCGCCGGTCACAAGCGTGCCGAGCGCGCGATTCACGAGCGGGCTGCGCGTCGGCGTCGCCTCGGCTTGCGTGCTCATCTGCCGCCAGGTCTTTTCGTCGGTGATCGCCCGGGGGTTGAAACTTGGCGACGATGCCATGGCGAGGACTTCATTGTTTGGCAGGAGCAGGACAACAGCCGCCGCGGGCTTCCCGGTTCCATCGATCAGATTGAAGACGTCGCGCTGAAGATTCGAGTCGATCGAGACTTTCAGGTCCTTTCCGACAGGGATTGGCGACAACAACGCATTGGTGATGCTCGCCGATTCGGTGAGCCAATCGCGATAAGCGTGCTCGATGCCGCCCGCGCCGAAGACGAAATCCGAATAGCCAGTCAGGTGTACTCCCGCCGGACCGAGCGGGTAGTCGCGCGCGATCAGTCCGCCGGTTGAACGATACCTTATCAACGCGTTTTCGAGCTTCCCGGTGCGGTCCAGCACCCAACCCTTGAGTCCGCTTTCGCCGAGCCTCCGATTGCGAGCGTCCAGCCGTTTAGCTTGCACGTACTGTTTGCTGGAGTCCGCCCAGAACAACCAATAGGAGTGCATGAAGAAGACGGCGGCGAGCGCGGATACCGCGAGCACCCTCGCGCCTCGAAGCCAGCGGTTGGTGATACCGGGGCCGGACTCGGCGTACGCGCGCGACGCGGAGTCGTCAGCCGGCGCCGGCGGGTTGCGGCGCCGCCACGCCGCCCGCGCTACCAACGCCATTATCACGAGCCCGACCGCGCTATAGATGAGAGTGAGAATGAAGGGAATCAGCATTGTAGTTCGGCGTCCAACCGTACTACGACCACGGAACTGGATTGTGTCCGAAAAGTTGATGGGCGCCGCGCGTAGACATGAAATCCCGGCGTCAGACTACTCGATCGTGATCACGATCATCTCGACGTCGCCAAGGCGGATCACATCGCCGGCCTCCAGCGCGCGCACTTCGCCCTCCGCCAGACGGCGGTTGCCCACAAAGGTCCCGTTCGAACTGCCCAAATCCGACAGCGCAACCTCTCCGGCGCCGCGAAGTGTGACTGAACAATGGAGCCTCGAGATGCTGGGATCGTCGATGTGAATCGAGTTCTCCGCGGAACGGCCGATCGAGATCGACGCGCGCGTTGAATCAAGTTCGACACGACGGCTGAAACCGCCCGGCATCCGAAGGGTGATTGCGCGCGAGCCGGGCGACGGCTCTATTGCGGCGCTGTTCGGGCCCTCGGCGGCCTCGAAACTCGGCCTGATCTCGAGAGACTTCGCAAACACGTCGGTCCCGACCTCGACGCGTATTCCACCCGAGGTCTGGTACCGCCGGTTGGTGATGTAATCGAAGAGCGCGCGCCGCAGCTCTTCGCCGAGCGCACTCATGTAAGCCGGCGTCAGGCCGCTCTCGTAGGTGAAGAGCACTTGGAAGCGGTTCGGCGCAATGTGTCCGCCATCAGTCGTTTTCTTAAGGTCCGATTCGATGGAACGTTCCAATTTGGTAATGATCTCGGCGATCTGGCTTTGAGTCAGACCCCTCTGTTCTTCTGAGCCAAGCTTCTTGTCCACCTTGGCGCCCAGCCGTTCGAGGGCGCGACGAGCGAAGCTCTCGGCCTTGTCGAACGTGCTGCCATCACCGTCTGCCATGTGCGGCAGTATATCAAACCAAAGCAGGGGCCTGAAAACTTGGAGCGCGCTTGCATTTCGAGTGGATCCCAGCGCGCAATGAACCCGCCGAGCCACGAAGCACGCCAAGACGATGCGAAGACCATGGTGTGCGTGGTGACGTTCCGGAGACCCGCCTTGATAGTTGCGTCGAGCGATGTTTATACTCGACCGCTATGCCGGACGAGGACGTTGTGGTTCGCGAGTGCGTTTCGGTCGAGGACTTTCATCAATGCATCGAACTCGAGCGCGCGGTTTGGAAGGACGACGACATCGACGTGATGCCGATCCGTCTCTACATGATCTCGAAGGCGTGTAACGCTCCCACCATCGGCGCGTTCGATCAGGCGGGAAAACTCGTCGGCTTCGTTCACACGATGGTCGCGCTGATGAATGGCAACGCCGTCTACCACTCTCACATGGCGGCCGTCGTCGAGGACCTCAGGCACAAGGACATCGGCTTTCGTATCAAGCTCGCACAGCGGCAGCACGCGATCGAGGCCGGAATTCCGCTCGTTATCTGGACCTTCGATCCGCTTCAGTCTCGAAATGCGCACCTCAACATCAACAAGCTGGGAGTCGTGATCCGCCGGTATGAAATCAACTACTATGGCGAGGGTGTCTCGACGGTGTTCGACGCGGCAGTTCCCTCGGATCGCGTATTCGCCGAGTGGTGGGTCTCATCTCCGCACGTCAAGTCTGTTCTCGCCGGCCGCGCCACTCCCGTCGAAGATGGGCCTTCGGAGGTTGTGATTCCGGACAACATCGATGAAGTGCGAACGACGTCTTTGGAGGAACACGTGAGATGGCGTCTACGGGTTCGTGCGGAATTCCAGAAGGCGTTGGCAGGCGGGAGTATCGTTCGCGGCTTCCAACGCGACGCGAGGACTCACGAGAGCCGCTATGTCTTCGGCGTTGACGAGGAGCAGTTTCACTTCGACGCATACAGCGGTGTACGTGGGAGCGTCGCTGGATTGACGAAATGAGATTAGAACTGGAAAAGCTCGAGCTTCGCGAAATCGAATTGCCGCTCAAGTCGCCATTCGAGACCAGCTTCGGACGGACGACCCGGCGGCGGATTCTAATCACGAAGGTCTTCGACAAATCCGGCGCGACCGGCTACGGAGAATGCACCGCCGGCGAGGACCCCTTCTATAATCACGAAACCGTAGACACCGCGTGGCTCATCGTTACCAAGTATGTTGCCCCGCTGATCAGAGCAGCGGGAGTCGCGCGAGTTGCCGACGTCAACGGCGCGCTCGCCCGCATTCGCGGCAATCGTATGGCGAAGGGCGGGGTCGAAGCTGCGATCTGGGACCTCGAAGCCCGGCTCGCCGGAAAGCCGCTGTGGCAGCACCTCGGCGGCACGCGCGCGGAAGTCAACAGCGGAGTCTCAATCGGACTTCAAGAAACGACCGATGCTCTGATCGAGAAGGTTACGCGCGAGATCGAAGCCGGCTATCAAAGAATCAAGATTAAGATCAAGCCCGGCCGCGACGTCGAGCTGGTCGAGGCGGTCCGCGCGAAGTTCCCCGACGTACCGCTCACGGTCGACGCCAACTCCGCCTACACGCTCGCCGACGTCGAGGTGATGAAGCGGCTCGACCGGCACAACCTGATGCTTATCGAGCAGCCGCTCGCGCCGGGCGATCTGGTGGACCACGCGAAGCTTCAACGTCAAATCAACACGCCGATTTGTTTGGACGAGTCGATACTCACGCTTGACGACGCGCTGCACGCTCACGAGCTCGGGTCTTGCCGCATCATCAACGTCAAGCTCGGCCGCGTAGGCGGACACGCGGAAGCGAAACTGATCCAGGAGTTCGCTGCACGCGCCGGGATTCCCGTTTGGTGCGGAGGCATGCTGGAATCCGGAATCGGCCGCGCTCACAACATCGCGATGTCGACTCTTGCGGGTTTCACAATGCCGGGCGACGTGTCGGCGTCGGCGCGGTACTGGGAAGAGGACATCATCGAGCCCCCGGTCACCGTGTCGAAGAAGGGCACGATTCAACCCCCGAGCGGCCCCGGCATCGGGTTTGAGGTCAACGAGCGAAGGCTTGAATCGCTTGTCGTGAGGCGCGACGAAGTTAAGTTGAGGACGTAGACCACGGAGAGGCTGCAACATGTCGGAGTTTGACGGACGAACAGCGATCGTGACCGGCGGAACGCGCGGCATCGGCCGCGCCATAGTCAAAGAGCTGGCCGCGCGAGGAGCAACCGTGGCATTCAGCTTCACCAAGAGCCGCGACCTTGGAGATTCGCTTCGTGAAGAAATCGCCGAGGCCGGCGGGCGCGCCATCGGTTATCTGGCGGATGTCGCCGACGCGAAGGCCGCTGAAGAGATGGTCCGCGCGGTGAAAGCCGAGTTCGGGTCCGTCGACTACCTTGTCAACAACGCCGGCATCACTCGCGACAAGCTCATAATGATGATGAGCGAAGACGACTGGGATTCCGTGATTGACACGAATCTGAAGGGGGTCTTCAACGTGACCAAACCGGTCGTGTCGATCATGGTTCGGCAGCGGCGAGGCGCGATCCTCAACGTCGCGTCCATCAGCGGGGTCGTCGGAATGGCAGGGCAGACCAACTACTCGGCATCCAAAGCGGGCATGATCGGCTTCACCAAGGCATTGGCAAAAGAGATCGCCAAACGCGGAATCACCGTGAACGCGTTGGCGCTCGGCCTGATCGAAACCGACATGACCGGCTCGCTGCCCGAAGAGTACCGCCAGAAGATGCTCGAGCAGATACCATTGAATCGCTACGGGACCGTGGACGAGGTCGCGCGCATCGCGGCATTCCTTCTGTCAGACGACGCCAGGTACATCACCGGCCAGGTGATTCAGGTCGATGGCGGACTCGCGATGTAGGAGTCGAAAGCCCCTCACTCAATCGTAACGACAACAAACGTCATACGGCCGTTGCGTTCCACCTGAACGGCAATCTCGTCGCCATCCTTCAGAGACTTCTCCGCAGCAAGCAGGTCCTCGATGCGCTTGACTTCAGTGCGGTCGACGCGATGGATCGTGTCGCCGTGTTTGATCCCCGCCTCCGCCGCGGGACTGCCGGGCCGCACGGAGGTGACGAACGCGCCGCTTGCAATCTTGAGTTGCATCCGTTCCGACGTTTCGGGCGTGACCGTTTGGGCCGTGATCCCCAGGCGAGACGCATGCGCCTCGTTGCCGCCCCGCTCGGGCTCGATGTTCGCGGCGCGCAGGTTCGGGGGCCGTTCGGCGATCTCGATCGTCTCCGACTGCGGTTGCCCGTCGCGGAAGAACTCTACGTTCACCGATTTTCCGACCGGAGTTGCTGCGACCGCGTCGGTCAGCTCGCGCGGCGCTTTGACTTTTGTTCCGTCAAAGCTCGTGATGACGTCGCCGCTTCGAAGCCCGGCCTTAGCCGCGGGAGTATTTCCGCTCACGTCCCTGACCAGAACGCCGCTGTCAGGTTCGAGCCCAAGTGCCCTCGCGGTCGGCGCATCCAGTGGCACAACCGCTACGCCGAGGTATCCGCGAGTGATCTTTCCGTTCTTGGCGAGTTCGCTGAAGATCCTCCGCGCAACATTCGACGCGATGGCGAAGCCGATGCCCTCGCTGCCGCCCGAGCGCGACACGATGAAGGTATTAATCCCGACTACCTGGCCTTGCATGTTGACCAGTGGTCCGCCCGAATTACCCGGATTGATCGAGGCATCGGTCTGAATGTATTTGCCGTACTGGGATTGAGCGAGCTCGCGGCCGGTTGCGCTGACGATTCCGGCGGTGAGGGTCTGCTGCAAGCCGAAGGGACTCCCGAGCGCGAGCACCCAGTCGCCCTGTTCAAGCGCGTCCGAGTCACCGAGAAGAACCGTTGGCAAGCCGTTCCCGTCGATCTTGATGACGGCGATGTCGCTCTCGGGATCGGTGCCGATGATCTTGGCCCTCAGCGTACGGCGGTCGCTCAGAGTAACTTCGATGCGGTCCGCGTTCTCGACCACGTGCGCGTTAGTCAGCACGTACCCGTCGGGAGTCACGATCATCCCCGAACCGGTTCCTTCTCTGCGCCTCGGTCCGAGGTCGGGACCGCCGAAGCCAAAGAAGTCCTCGATACCCGAGCCTTGCGAGACCGACTCTCTCACGTTGATGTTGACGACGGCCGGCTTGACTGCCTTGGCCACCTCGCGAAATGAAGACGACAGTTCGATTGGAGAGGGCATAGCGTCGGCGTTGGCTGCAGGCGCAATGGGGAGTTCGGGCACGGACGCGGATGACTTCCCGGCTCGCGCTCGCAAGCCCAGAACCAGTACGGTCGCAAACACTATAAGAATGGCCAGACCTATCCATGCGCGACCGGCCCAGGAAGTGCGCGTTGGCTGCGCCCAAAGGTCTCCTCGCACATCGACTCCGGTCCGATCGTGAACGTCTTGCATCGTCTCAGTCCTTTCTGGAACAGGTTGTATCTTGGGAAAGAGTAGCGAAAGAGACCGAATAAAATCAACCACCACGACGGTACGACCGTCGATGCAAACGGAATCGAAATGATGCACCGACTGGCAATCTTAACCGAGCCGCGCCGACATATGGTGCGCCGTTTGTCGTCCTCGCCGTATACTGTCCGGGCAATGCTCACGACAACCTCACAGTAGAGCGGAATGAATGGTCTTCACCGAATCCGAAACAGGACTCGTCGTCGAAGGTGTGTTGAACGAAGCCAACTCAGGGGAGTTCGCGTCGCGGTTGATTCACCTGCAAATCGATCCACACCGGCCGCTGGTGCTCGATCTGGGGCGTCTCGACATCGAGGACGAGTTGGCGCTTGCGGTTGCCGTGACTTCTTTACGGGAGCTTCGCCGCCGGGTGAGCAAGCTGGTCCTCATAGGCGCGCCGCAGATTCTCGGGCACAACCTCTATCGAGTCGGCGCGCTGGAGGGCGCGCGCGCAATTGAACTCGTGGACATGCGGCTCGACGAACCGAGCCCGCCATGAGGGTTTTGGATTTTGGGTTTTGGATTGGCCGCCGGAGTGCGGAGATTGCAGGCAACGAACCCGCGGTCTATAGTCTAAAACCTAGAATCCAGGAACAGAGAATCCAAACTCGATAATCCAAAATCGAAATGTCTTCTTCAATCAACCGAATCGGAGTGCTGACCGGCGGCGGGGACGCTCCCGGACTCAACGCGGTCATCCGCGCAGTGGTCAAGACCGCCGTCAACATTTACGGCTGGAGCGTGGTCGGCATTGAAGACGGCTTCGAAGGCTTGCTTGGCGCGACGACGACCCGAAGGCTCGATGTCGACGACGTTCGCGGGCTGCTACCTCGCGGGGGCACTGTACTCGGGACTTCCAATCGCGGACACTTCGACCAGCGCGCAAGTGACGGCGGCGTGGTGAAGAACGAATCCGCTTACGCCGAGGCCGTCGTGAACTTCAAGCGACTCGGGCTCGACGCGCTGATCGTGATCGGCGGAGACGGCTCGCAGCGAATCGCGCATCAGTTCGCGCAGCTCGGCATTCCCATCGTCGGCGTCCCAAAGACTATCGACAACGATCTTGTCGGCACCGACCTCACCTTCGGCTTCGACACCGCGCTCGACATCGCCACCGAAGCGATCGATCGCTTGCACACGACGGCCGAGAGTCACGACCGCGTGTTGCTGGTCGAGGTCATGGGCCGGCACGTCGGTTGGATCGCGCTCGAATCGGGAATCGCGGGCGGAGCCGACGTCATCCTGATCCCGGAGATTCCATTCTCCGTTGAAAAGGTCGCGGCCAAAGTGCGGGAACGCGACGCTCAGGGCCGCCGATTCTCGATCGTGGTCGTCGCCGAAGGCGCCGCGCCCGAAGGCGGCTCGCCGGTCTATCAGGAATCAGCGACGCCGGGCGGCGCGAGGCGACTGGGCGGGATTGCCGAGCGCGTCGGGCGCGAGGTCTCCGAGCTTACGGGCAAAGAAAGCCGCACGGTTGTGCTCGGACACCTCCAACGCGGAGGAACGCCGACAGCGTTCGATCGAGTGCTTGCATCGTGCTACGGCTCGGCGGCGGTCCGCGCGATCAGTCGAGGCGAGTTCGGGCGGATGGTTGCGTGGCGCGATAGTGAGATCATCACCGTACCGCTCGAAGTATGCGTAAGCGGGATCAGATCGGTTCCGGCTGACCATCACTTGATAGGTGTTGCACGCGACCTTTCGATCTCGTTCGCCGGAGAAGGAGACTGGTCGGGAGGCCATCTCAAACCTTCGTAGTAACGAATTCACTCGTTGAAGCTGCGTCTAAGAGCGAATGAATTCGCTACTACGAGGGTCGGGAGCATTTGGGACAGTCCACAGACGGGCGGACGCCCGTTCAGGTTTAATAGGAACCCAAGAAGGCGACGATGGCTCGAACTCGAAAAGCTAAGACGAGCCCTGCCGCCAGGCGCGAGGTCGCGGCTGATCCGCGAGCCAAGGCCGGATCGGTGAAGGCGGCTCGCCGCGTGCGCGCAATCCAGTCGCGGGAGTCGCGACGCAAAGAGCGGCTCATTCTTGGCGCGGTCTTGGTTATCACGTTCCTCGCGTTCGCGAACTCGCTCAACGGTGAGTTTGTATATGACGACCGTTTGCAGGTCCTGAATAACCCGACGATCAAGTCGCTTTCGAACATCCCGCGCATGTTGACCGAGAGCGTCTGGCAGTTCATGAATCAAGGCGCGGCGGGGCCGGTCGGACCTTACTACCGGCCGCTGTTCAACGTCGCGCTCATCATCAACTATCACCTGTTCGAGTTCAGCGTCACGGGCTGGCACCTGGTCTCGGTGCTGTTTCATCTCGGGGTTGTCCTGCTGGTGTACATGCTCGCGCACCGCTACGGGCTGACTTCGCAGGCCGCGGCAATCGCGGCGGCAGTATTCGGTCTTCACCCCGTTCATAGTGAATCCGTCGCGTGGGTGTCAGGGATACCGGATCCGATGGCGGCGGTGTTCATCCTCACGTCGATGCTGGTGTATGAGCGATATCGCGAGACACCTGCGCGGTGGCCTCGCTTTGCGGTGAGCGCGGGGCTGGCGCTGCTGGCGCTGCTCAGCAAGGAGACTGCGATTGCGCTCCCGGTCTTTCTCGCGGTTCGTGAAGCGCTGGACCGGCCGGAAGGTGAGTCGCTCACGGCGCTGGGTCGAAGGATGGTGAGCCGCGCGGCGCCGTTCTTCGGGGTGGCCGGGCTCTATGTCGTTTTGCGTTACCTCGTATTGGGTTTTCTCAGGCAGGATGAGCCGGGTTCGGCGGGCATCCCATTCGCGCACGTGTTGCTGACGATCCCATCAGTGCTGGTCAGCTAAGCGAGGATGCTCTTCGTTCCGTATCCATTGGCGGTCGTCTACGATCGGACGTACGTAGAGTCGCCAACGGACGCGCGCTTCTGGATGGCGGGATTAGGCGTTGCCCTGATACTGGCTGCGGCAGTATGGCTGGTGCGGCGTTCTGCGGTGGGCCGGAGAGCGCTCGCGTTGTTGATAATCTTCTTGCTGCCGGTGCTGAACCTCAAGGCGTTCCGGCCCGAGGAGTCGCTGTTGCACGATCGTTATCTGTACTTGCCTTCGATTGGTTTCAGCCTTCTTATCGGGATGGGTGTCGTCTGGGTTGCGGACCGGTGGCGCGACCGTTTGAAGCCGGTGATTCTGGCGGCAGGAATCGTATTCTGCGTCGTACTGTTCGGGCTGACCGTCAGTCAGAATCGGACATGGCAGAACGAAACTGCGATGGCAGGTCACGCGCTCGAGCTGTTCCCACACTGGCCGTTCTTGCACAACTATCTCGGCGCGCAGCACAGCGTGGCAGGCCGATGGTCCGAGGCCGAGCTAGAGTATCTGGAAGCGATCAAGTATCGGCCGAACTACTTCGATGCCTATTCGAATCTGGGGGACGCGCGCCGGGAGCAGGGGAGGCTCGTTGAGGCGGAACGGGCTTATCTGAAGTCGATAGAAGACGGCGCGCCCTATGCCGACACGCGCTACAACCTCGGCGTGGTATACACGGGCATGAACCGACTATCGGAGGCCGAACAGTCGTTGCTTAGGGCGCTCGAGATCCAACCGAACCACGTCAAAGCGCGCTACAACCTCGGATGGGTGTACGGGCGGCAGAACAGAGACGCCGACGCGGAGCAGGCTTACGTCAAGACTCTCGAGTACGAGCCTTCCTACCCTGAGCCGAGGATCAATCTGGCGGTGATCTTGACCAGGCAAGGCCGATTGAAAGACGCCATCGGGCACTTGCTCGAGGCTCAGCGCTACGCCCCGGACAATCTCGTGATGCTGTTCGCGCTCGGCGATGCGTATCGGCAGTCCGGCCGGTACAACGAAGCGATAGCGGCGTTCAATCAGCTTCAAGCGCGCCAGCCGCAACACCCGCTGGTCTACACGGGTTTGGGCCTGAGCTATGAGGCGCTTGGAGACAAAGAGAAGGCAAGGTCAAACTTCCGGCGGGCGATCGAAGTTGCGCCTCAGGAACAATGGACGAACACGGCGCGGGAGCATCTGGCGAAGCTCGGAGAGTGAGATCGGCGGCACGGCGTCGAGGAGACAATTCAAGGATGAAGATCGAAGGAATCGTCTGGCTCAGAGGCGTTGTGGACAAAACTTGCTGTGAAACATCACGTCGAGGCCGACGAGGTCGAGGAGATGTTGGGCAATAAACCCAAGATCCGATTCGCTCAGAAGGGACATCGAAAAGGTGAAGATGTATACTTGGCCTTGGGCCGGACGGACGCTGGGAGGTATCTGGCCGTGTTTTTGTCTACAAGAGAACCAAGGCCGCATTGATACTGAGCGCCAGAGACATGTCGTTTAGGGAGAGGAGACTGTATGCCAAGAAGTAAACCCAAGGGGTTGCCTGCTTCAAAGTCGGTCGAGGAGTTCGTAGAGTTCTTCGAAACCCATGACATGTCCGATTACTGGGATCAGATGCCCGAGGCCCATTTTGACATCGACGTCAAGAGAAGGACCCACCTCGTTGCAATTGACGAAGATATAGCCAGCAAGCTAACTAACTAGGATTGCACGATCGAAGAAGACTTCCTCTGAAGCGCTTGTGAATTCGCGGCTTAAAGAGAAGATCAGACGAGCAAGTTGATCGGCGGTCACCGCACGCTTCACGAGATGCAACAAAGCTGTTACACGGGTCTGGGCCTGAGCTACGAGGCGGCAGGAGATAAAGAGCAGGCAAGGTCGAACTTCCGGGGGGCCATAGAAGTCGCGCCTCAGGAACGTTGGACGAACACGGCGCGCGAACATCTGGCGAAGCTTCAGGAGTGAACGCACACCTAATGCGTCCTTAGAGTACCACCGTGACAGGTCATTCTTCGGGTCTTCCGGTCCGCGAACACGCACTCGATTGCTTCGCGTCGCCCCACATTGTCTGCGCGATCAACGCCGCCATAGTGCTCAATCAAGATGCGGTCCACCTGCTGCAGTTCTTCGGGGACAAGCGTGCCCGGCGCGATGGAATTCCGATGGTTTGGCCTGAGGCCGGCAGGTTCGGCGCGTCGGCCGGCCTCTACCGCCTCGACGGTCTTGCGTTTCGCCTCGCGAGAGTTCAGTCGTATACGCCCCATTGCTTGCCCGGTCAACATCATCTCATTTCACCGTCGGTCCGGTCTAATCGAAATGTCCTTCGCTTCATGGGACCCGCGCGCGAACCTCAAATAGGCGACGCTTATGACGACTAGCAGGAGCACTGGTACAATCGCCCAGAAGTACCACGGCAGGTTGTTTCGTTCGCTCCCGCCGACGGTTAGCAGCACAAACGGCGCGATCACCGCTGCCGCAACGAAGCAGATGAGCGATGCCGGGCGCGTGAACGCTCCATCCGCTTTGAGTCTCAGCAAGACATCTTTAGTGCGCATGATAGCTCCTTGGTGGGTGATTCGTTGGTTAGTTGGACTGAATGATCGGGAGAGACTGAGAAGGGAGCGCCCCACGCTCCTTCTCAGCCTTTCTCTCGTCGAGCGGACGACCGAGGCAACGTCGGCCCGCATAGCGTCAAAGCTCAGCTACGCGGTGAGCCATCAGTTCGTCCGGCGTTGTTTCGGCCAACAGTCAGCGGCTTGGCATCATCCACTTTGAGCGCGCGCCCGTGCAGGTCCTGCCCGTTGAATTTTTCTTTGGCTGCGTCCGCCGCTTCCCTCGAGTCCATCTCGACGAAGCCGAAGCCTTTCAGTCGGCCAGTGTCCCGGTCTGTTATCAGATTACACGATTCCACGACGCCAACCGCGCTGAAGAGGTTGCGGATTTCGTCGCCGGTAGTGTCGATCGAGAGGTTACCAACAAACAATCTTGCTGACATAGAGATTATCCCTTCGGTAGAGGTTGGAAGCAGGACGAGCGGTTCGCGAGTACGGTTGCCAGCGGACACGGTCGACACCCCGAAGACGATCCGGAGCGGCTTCTAACGAGTTAACGACTGTCTGATCCCCAAGCGGCTGACCGTCTGGGCCACGTAAGACCCGAACGCATCTCCGCTATTGCTGGAGAGCAGGTCTGCGACGAGAGGGCGGATCGATCCGCCCTCTCGAAGATTGGATGATCTGTCTGCTTCAGGCTCCCTTAGCGGCGATCTTGTGGAATGTCGAGTTGGAAAGCTCGAACACCTCCACCTTCGGAGTCCCGTCCACGACTTTCGACACGGCCTTCAGTACTTCTGGATACCCCGTGCGATCGTAAGCCTCGGCATTTTCCTTCGTCTGCCAGAAGCTGATTGCTACGGCTTCCAAGCGTTCCGGCGCGACAAAGGTGATCTCATCTCGGAATCCCTCCTGCTTGCGGAGCAGTGGGAGTATCTCGTTCTCAATAACGCGCGTGAACTCTTGGGCGGAATTCGCCTTGAGTTTGATAGTCAAGTTTCGAGTAAACATTCTTAGCTCCTTCTGTGGGTGAGCTGTTGGATTCAGATAGTCTGGATGATTCCAGAAGGCTGAAGAAGAGAGTGAGCTGTGCTCAGTTCGCGAGCACTGTATAGGTAAGGGAGTCGTTTGTCAAACGGCGGTTGCTCGATTAGTCGTCTCAGGAACGCAAAGCAACGCGCGGTTATCTCCTCAAAGCGGTCGTCTGGTAGTGTTAGGATCAACCGCGAACTGAATAACCAGCCGCGAAAATAAAAGCCGAGAGTCACACAATCATGCTTCGCGTACGGGCAAAGGCCGCCGTTGCGGATGACTGGCTGGTCGATGATAGCGAGGCGGTGCGGTAAGTCCTCGCCGTCGCCTTACCCTCGACACCGAGGGGACGCCGAAGCGACCTTCTTTGAGGAGAAGGAATCCTTTCGGGGCTTCCTTAGACACGAATCGAGATCACCACGCGCTGCCTCTTCATCATCCGGCTGAAAGCGTCTCCGAGTTTCTTTACCAACCCGTACTTGCGATCGAGAAGCCCATGTCCGTGTTCGGCGCCTGCTCGGTCTTCGATTCGCGCCTCAGCGTCGACCCAGTCACCGTTGAGTCTGCCTCTCACATCGCAAGGCGCCATTCTGATCCGCGGGTTGTTACGAATCCGCTTGACCTTGCCGGCGTCCGCGCGCGAGTAGGTGTACAACACGCGGCCGTCTTGGGCGAACCACACCGGCGTCCGAACCGGCTCGCCGCTCTTTCGATACGACTCGAGGTTGAGGTACTTTTGATCTGCGAAAGGTGCCAACGAGTCCTCGGTCATTCGTATCTCTTTGCGCCAAGACCACTGCCGACTGAACCTCGTTGCGGTGCGCGCCGTGAAACTAACACAACGCCCCGGCTCAAACCAAACCAACCTTGCAGATATAACCGGCTTTGGCTAGAATGAGCGTTTTCGATTTGCACGCGGGGCGCTTTAGGGCATACGCTCAAAGGGTATTCCGGGCATTACGGGAGTGCTGGGGTGGTCGAGTGGTTAATGGCACCGGGCTGTAAACCCGGCGGGCTTAGGCTCTACGAAGGTTCGAATCCTTCCCCCAGCACCAGCTACAAAGAGACTGCGCGACGCGCGAAGCGACGACCTTTGATTCAGACATTCGCCGCGTCGAGATTGCGGGCGGGCGTAGCGCAATGGTAGCGCACTAGCCTTCCAAGCTAGGTGTTGCGGGTTCGAGTCCCGTCGCCCGCTCCATTATCTACATCGCGGTGAACTCGATTCGACTGCCGGTGTAGCTCAGTGGTAGAGCGCGGCTTTGGTAAAGCCGAGGTCATGGGTTCAATCCCCATCACCGGCTCCATCAGCAAGTCCGACGAGCTTGAGCTTGTCGGGGCAGCCGAAACAGCGGACAAGCTGAGTTCGCTCGGACGGTTTCAGGAGACTTATGGCCAAGGAAAGATTCGACAGGACAAAGCCGCACGTGAACGTGGGGACGATCGGGCACATCGACCACGGGAAGACGACGCTGACGGCAGCGATAACGAAGGTGCTGGCCAAGCACAATCCGAAGATCCAGT
>DATDOV010000068.1:0-30752 GCA_035293105.1 Blastocatellia bacterium | reverse complement strand
CAAAAGCCGTGACTGCCTCCGCGAATGAAACGCCGTGCTTGCTGAGATTCGCTTCCGCCTTTTCCGGGTCCCACTCGAAGTTGTAGCCCACCGGCACATTCTACCGTCCGAGTGCGAAATACTCCATCGGCCGGCATAACGACTGAGATGACGTGGGGCGAAACCGGCTACGCGCAAGCTAAAGGTTAAAAGACACCGTGATAAAGAGTCGCTGTTTCGCCCTCACGTCTATTGAATTGTTGTGCCGCCGTGCGTGGCAGAGCGGCAAACGCCAAACTTAAAAATACGCTCCGAAGTAACTCGCCGTGAACATCACAACGTGCGTCAGCGCATGAGCAATCATCGCTGACTCAAGCCCTTTCTTCCAGTAAAGATAACCTGCAATCAAGCCGAAAGCTGAATTGCCGACGATAACGAACAGCGTTAAAGCAAGCGTCGGTTCGGGAAACAGCATAAAGGCAATTGGCAAATGACCGATGGCGAACACCACCGATGAAATCACAATCGCGCCGACAAAAAAGCTCGGCTTCGGCTGCCCGCGTCCTTTTTGAAAAAGCCGCCACGCCGCCCACACCAGCAACGTCATCAATCCCCAACGCAGTAGTAATTCCTCCAAAATGCCGCCGTAGAGTAGGCGCGTCGGAAAAGGAAGAACTTTGCCGAACTCGCCGATTCGCGCTAGCATTTCGGGCGACAAAAACGGTTTCAGCACGGCAGCGATGAGAACAAGGGAAACGCCGCCCGCCAAACCGCCGATGATACCCGGAATGATTTGCGGCTTGAGGGCTGAAACAGTATCGCCGCCGCTTGCCGCCGCTTCCGCGACGGGCGACGACAACCCGACTTTTGAAGCAAGCGCAACTCCAACCAGAACTGCAACTGCCAAAATAACTGCCTGTTGAATCAAGCTCAAAGTTTCAACGCCGGAATCGGCAGAATTTCTGTTTCTGCCGGAATAGGCAAGATTTTTATGAGCGCATCCAAGTCAACCAGCAAAAACGAGAGAACTCCCGCCAAGCCAGCTAACCATAAAATGATAAACAATCGGGTTTTGAAACTCATATTAAAAATATCTGAAAGCTACATTCGAGGCGGCACAACGTTTGAGCTGAGCCAGCCGCGTGTTTTGCGGCTTGGCTCCAGCGAAGAGTTAGGCGCCATTGTCGTTCATTTCGTAGCTGTTTAGGAAGCGTCTGTCATAGTAGTCGTTTGATCTCAGAAATCAAGACATCGGAAAGTACAGGCTTCTCGATGTAAGCTGCTGCCCCAGCCTTTAGCGCTGCCGCCTTCGTTTGCGGATCGTGTATGACTGTGAAAACCAACAAAGGAACGCTTGGTGCCAGTTGCTTTAGTTTTTCGATGAGAACCAACCCGGTCCGAAGACCAAGGCCTGTTACATATGGATCAAGAGCCTCATGCGGCATCACCATGTCAACGACTATTGCGGCTAAAGAACCCGCCTGTTCCTCGACAATTCTTAGGCCACTCGTAACGGTGTTCGCACTTAATACATCAAACCCGGCTTCCCCAACCAGCTCTAGCAGTGAGGTTAGACGTTCGATGTCGTCGTCTACAAAGAGGATTCTTTTCATGGTCCCATCGATCTCTCCAGCGCAGCCGAATCCACTGTTGAATGTTGTAGGTCACACAGGCCCAGATAACCTCAAGCCCCGCCTTCACCAACCCTCGCACCCGGAACCGCCGTAGTCCGAGCTTCTCTTTGATCCAGGCGGCCGGGAATTCTGCCGTCTGTCCTCTCTGCTTGTATATCTCTTTCGCTTCCTCTGTTCCCATCTTGGCTGCATGGCTGTCTACTTCTGATTGATGCTCTGAACGCATCAAAGAACGTCCAAACCTCTTACTCTGTGGGCAGCACTGCTCTTTGAAAGGGCAGTCTTGACAATCGGCAGCACTCGCTCGATATCTGTACCGCGACCACTTGCCACGCCGTTCCTTCCCTTTGTAGCTCAGCGTCTTGCCCTCTGGACAGGTGTAGCTGTTGGTCGCCTCATCATAAACAAACGCCTGCCGGCTGAACCCCCTATCAATTCCTTTCTGCTCTAACTGAGTCAGGCAGTCCGCTACCGGAGCGATAAAGTCGATTCCTCGCTCCCCCATCCCATGTATGTTATTGGCGCTTGTGTAGCCCCCATCTGCTACTACTTGAACTGGTAGCTCACCAGTGTTTTCCTCCACCCGATCCACCGACCCCAGCAGCTCATC
The DNA here is from genome assembly GCA_035293105.1 of Blastocatellia bacterium. Classification (GTDB taxonomy): domain Bacteria; phylum Acidobacteriota; class Blastocatellia; order UBA7656; family UBA7656; genus DATDOV01. The sequence goes on along the minus strand of DATDOV010000068.1, from coordinate 28,529 downwards.
ATAGTCGCTCGGCTCCTGGCTTAAACCTACCCCGACTATCACTCCACCCAGCCGGTCAGTTGAGATCTGAGCGTTGTAGCTTGGCGCAAACCCTCCGTCATTATGTTTCATAATGCGAGCTTCCGGTTCGGTCTCGCTCACTCGGATCTCCTCTTTTTTCCTCTTCGCTTCCAATTCCCTCTCTCTTATCTTCTTGAACTCCTCCAACGCCGATTCAAGCCGCTGTTGCTTCTCCCGGGCAGCCCGTTGTCTTGCTTTGGCTCTACGCCCCTCATCTTCCTCCGATTCTGCTTCTAGCTCCGCTACGTGTTTGCGCGCTAACTCCAGATGTTCCTCGACTCGTTTCTCTCGCCGAAACGTTCTCGGGCTGCCACATGCCTTGATCTTTGTACCGTCGTGCATCACTCGCTCTAGATCGACGAGCCCCTCCACGCTCAGCAGTCCCAATACCTCAGCAAACAAGTTCTTGAGAGCCTCTCCGTGATCGACTCGAAAATCTGACAAGCTGTGGTAGTTGACTACCTTCATCCCGGTAAGCCACTGGCAGGCCGGATCGTACTCGCACAGCCGGGCGATCTCCCTGGCAAAACTCACTCCCCGGCTATAGGCGTAAATCCACAAAGAGATCATCAACCTAGGGTGGTATGTCGGGCGACCTCGCTCGCCCTCGACTGCTCGGATGTGCTCGCAAAAACCGCTCAGGTTCAGCCTTCCGACAAACTCCCATATCGCCCTAACCGGGTGGTCTTGATCCACCAACTGCTCTACATCAACTGCTCGCATAACCAGCTGCTGGCGGTCGATTGGTTCGAATCTCGGTTTTGGGCTCTCGGTGTGGCGGGGGTCGGGGTTGGCTTCCTGATTCTCACTGGCAGCATTGTGATGTTCCAAGTCAAAGGGCGGCGGATCTGTCAGCGCTGGCAACAACTGTTCATCTCTCATGCTGGGCTCTCTTCCTTGGTTTGGCTGGCTTGCGGGTCTTGTCGGGCGTTGTCTTCTGCTGGCCTACCCGTCTGATGGTCAAGGTCTGCTTGTCTACGACCACCCACTCGATACTCTCACCCTTCTCTATCTCCAGAGCCTGGGCTAAAGGGGCCGGACAAATGAAGTAGAACTGCCGATTCGTCTCTCCCCGCTGAATCACCTGAACTTTCGAGATGAATCCCATAGGTCGTTCCCTTCCGACTCCATGCCTATCCTACCATAGCGATATCGCTAGTTACAAGCGGCTTCCTCTTTTTTTCACACCTTCTAAAAGTGGGTGGATGGTTCAAGCCCGGCCTACAAAGGAAGGCTGCCTGTCCTCTCTCTAGTTCCTCTCTCCCGCGTCCCTCGCGGCGCGAGGGACGCGCAAGAGAGGAACTCTGGGAATCGTTTCTGCGCCGCTCGTGTCGCCTGAGTCCCGCCTCGCCCAGCTTAAGGAGGTCTGTTATGTCATCAGCACCGGCTGCCTCACCCGAGCAACTGCCCGCTCGGATGATCAATGAGTTCTCTTACTGCCCCCGCTTGTTCTACCTCGAATACGTCCAGCACGAGTGGGACCACAGCGCCGACACCCTCGAAGGCAAGTTCGTCCATCGCCGCGTGGATTCGCAGTCGGGCGCGGCGCCAGCGGCTGATCAGGTAGACGAAACAGCTCGCATCCACGCCCGGTCGGTCGATGTAGGATCGGATGCACTCGGGGCAATCGCGAAGATCGATCTACTAGAAGGCGAGAACGGCTGGGTAACTCCCGTTGAAACTACAAGCGCGGCTCGCCGCCCGACATACCCGAGCGAGCGTGGGAGCCTGAACGGGTGCAGCTCTGTCTTCAGGGATTGCTGTTGCGCGAGAACGGCTACAACTGCGACGAAGGCGTGATCTACTACGCAAAGTCACAAGAGCGCGTGAGGGTGCCGTTCACCGACGAGCTGATTGCGCGAACGATCGACTTGCTTAATGAAGCGCGAACCACGGCGGAGTCAGGGCAGATACCGCCGCCGCTCGTCGACTCACCCAAGTGCCCGCGCTGCTCGCTGGTCGGGATCTGCTTGCCCGATGAAGTGAACTTGCTGGGCCCGGCCCAACTGACGCTTCCGCTGGAGGAGGCCGAAGCTCAGCCGCCTGAAGGCGGAACTGCGAAACCGCGGGTGCGCAATCTTGTTCCCTCGCGCGATGACAAGCTTGCGCTGTACGTGCAGGGTCAAGGACACAGCATCGGGCTGAAAGGTGAGGTGCTGGAGATTCGAGACAAGAAAGAAGTGGTGGGCAAGGCCCGGTTGATGCAGGTCTCTCAGCTCAGCCTGTTCGGCAACGTTCAGTTGTCCGCGCAGGCGTTGCGCGAGCTTGCCGCGCGCGACGTCACGATACTGCATATGTCGTACGGCGGCTGGCTGTCTGCGGTCACAACTCCGCCGCCTCACAAAAACATCGAGCTGCGCCGAAGACAGTTTCAAGCGGCCGGCGATCAGAACCTCTGCCTGTACCTGGCGCGGGCATTCGTGTCAGGTAAGATTCGCAACTCGCGCACGCTGCTCCGCCGCAACGCGCGTGAGCTCGGCGACAATGTCATCCATCGCCTTGCTGAGTGGCGGCATAGAGCGGAGAAAGCGGGCGGCCTCAACGAGCTTCTTGGGGTGGAAGGCAGTGCGGCGCGCGACTACTTCGCGAATCTGCCTCGCATGCTCAAGGTGAGCGATGAGGCGCTGGCGACCTTTGATTTCACGTCGCGCAACCGGCGACCGCCGCGCGATCCGGTCAATGCGCTGTTGTCGTTTCTATACTCGATGCTGACTAAGGACATGGTGGTGACGCTGGTGGGAGCGGGCTTTGATCCTTACCTCGGTTTCTATCATCAGCCTCGATACGGCCGGCCGGCGCTGGCGCTCGACGTGATTGAAGAGTTCCGGCCGCTAGTCGCGGATTCGGTTGTGATCGGGCTGATCAACAACGGCGAGATAAGGCCATCAGACTTTATTTCGCGAGCCGGGTCGGTCGCGTTGAGGCCTGATGGGCGTAAGCGAGTGCTTGAAGCGTACGAGCGACGGCTTGACACTGAGGTAACGCACCCTGTGTTTGGTTATTCGATCAGCTACCGGCGAGTCTTCGAGGTGCAAGCGCGATTGCTCGGGAGATTTCTGACGGGCGAGATCGCGGGCTACGCGCCGTTCTGCACGAGGTAGCGAAAAATGAAGACGAGGTACATAGTCAGCTACGACATCTGCGATCCGAAGCGGCTGCGGCTGGTTCACAAGACGATGCTGGGTTACGGCGAGCCGCTTCAATATTCTGTGTTCTGCTGTGACCTGTCGGCGTCCGAGCGTATAATGCTGATCTCGGACCTCAGCCCGATCATCGACCACCGCGAGGATCAGGTTATGCTGATAGACATCGGGCCTGCGGACGCGCGAGGCAAACAAAGCATCGAGACAATAGGCAAGCGGCTCAACACTAAGGACCTTCAACGGCGGACCCTGATTGTGTGAATCGTGGTGCGAGCGGTGCACCGATGGGTCTTTTGCTGGAGAGCACTCGCGGGCTGAATCTAAAGGAGTTGACTTGAACGAAGAAGCTGCACGCAGTAGGCTTGGGGCGATTGGTTGGCAACCTCTCGCATTCGGCGGTTCAAGTTCTTTGGCAGGTGACGTTAGAGTGCGCGCTGTTTCCACGCGTGAGAGCGCGTGGCCCCATTGAAGCTCCAAAACAATCTTGGCCACATGCTCTCCGATTCGCGTTTCCACGCGTGAGAGCGCGTGGCCCCATTGAAGCCCTACGCGTGGGGGTTGGACGGCGAGATCAGCTTCGGGTTTCCACGCGTGAGAGCGCGTGGCCCCATTGAAGCGCCTAATACAATCAAAGCACGGCTGGTCCGCAGCGAGGTTTCCACGCGTGAGAGCGCGTGGCCCTTGCTGTTCAACGCCCCGGCTCGCAATCATTGGCGCCCTTTTCCGTTGGTGAGTTATGCCCGAGCGGCTTCGGCCACCAGGATGATCGCGGAGTGGTCGACATTCCTCCGTGGGCGGTGAGCCCGCTCGGGAATGGTTAGACGCCCGCGCGATGTCAGGGCAAACGTGAGCGAAGACTCTCCGCCAGGCGAACCAGATCGCTCACTTCTCGCAAGTTGCCTAATATAGAGAGGCGCGCGTGCGCTGGAAAGAGAGCCCACTGTCAAGGATGAGAGTTCGGATCGTCGCCGATGACAGAGTTGATGTCTACGAGATCGCGAGAAAGAGTTCTATTCTAGGAAATGCTCCGACACATCAACCGGCCGGGCAACCAGGTTGTTCCGCATGATCACTCGCGCGCAAGTGTTCCATCGCAGGATCGCATCGTCGTTCCCGGCAGGACGCAGTGCTTCGGCCTTCTCGTACCAGTCCATCGCTTCGCACAGCCATTCGTACGCGTCGAACCCGCCGCCCGGCACGCCCTTCTTCAACTGAGCCTTTGCCCGTCGCTCAAGCACTATTCCGGAATAGTAGGCTCGCTTGTAGTCATCGGTTATTCGCGCGAGCACGTCGTGAATCTGTGTCTCGCTCACCGCGTAGCCCCGGCCGAACCGATCCGTCAGCGCAAGCAAGAGCGCGATGAGCGCCGGCTGGTTATCGGCGTCCGCCTGCAAGATGTCAAGGCAGATGCTTTCGGCCGCGCTCGGCTCGCCCAGCAGCCGGTACCGTTCGGCCTTCTCAAGCGCGCGAGGAATCGCTTCGACGGAAATGCGTTTCAATTCGAACATGGCGGCCTCCTGTCGCGAAGAACCGAAGTGATGCGCGATCACTCTCAAGTACTTCTTCGGAAGATGCGAAACAACCGCGTGACCGGATCGTAGAACTGATCCACGACCCGCTCCTTGAGCGGAATTATCGCGTTGTCGGTAATCGTTATGCTCTCCGGGCAAACCCGCGTGCAGCACTTGGTGATGTTGCAGTAGCCGATGCCGTGGGCTTTCTTCAACTCTCCGACGCGGTCTTCGACGTCGAGCGGGTGCATCTCGAGCGCGGCGGCATAGACAAAGTATCGGGGCCCGATGAACTCGTCATGCAGATGATGCTCGCGAAGCACGTGGCATACGTCCTGACACAAGAAGCACTCGATGCACTTGCGGAACTCCTGAACGCGGTCGACGTCCTCCTGATACATTCGCCAGGTTCCGTCGGCAGCGTCCGGCGTCCTCGGCTTGAACGGTTTGATCTGTTTCTTAACCCGAAAATTCCAGGACACGTCGGCGACGAGGTCTTTGATCGGAGGGAACGCGCGCAAGGGCTCGACGCTCACGGGCTCGTCGAGCGGAAGCGCGCTCATTTGAGTCATGCACATCAAGCGGGGCGTTCCGTTGACCTCGGCCGAGCACGAGCCGCACTTGCCCGCTTTGCAGTTCCATCGAAGCGCCAAATCCGGCGCCTGCTCCGCCTGAATGCGGTGCATCGCGTCCAGCACGACCATCCCCTTCGCGAACTCGGCCGTGTATTCCTCGAACTTCCCGCTTTCGGCGTCGCCGCGCCAGATTCGAAACGTGGCCGTGGGCATTATTTCATCTCCTCGATGATCTGCTTGAGCTCAGATGGCATTTCGGGGATCGGAGCGCGCGCGAGTTGCATCTCGCCCTCGCGTCCCTTCTGGACAACGAGATTGAACTTGCCGGAGTCCGCGTCCTTCGCGGGAAAGTCTTCGCGAAAGTGAGCGCCGCGGCTCTCCTTTCGTTCCAGCGCCGACCGCGTAACCGCTTCCGACACAATGAGCATCGAGTCGAGGTCGAGCGCCGTGTGCCATCCGGGGTTGTACTCGCGATTGCCGGTGACCGCGACGCGGCCGGCTCGCTCACGCAGCTTGTCGATTCCTTCAATCGCTCGATGCATCTCCGCTTCTGTCCTTATGATCCCGACTAGCTCTTGCATCATCTCTTGAAGATCGGCCTGGAGTTGATAGGGGTTCTCGCGCGAGCCCGAAGCCGCCGCGGTTTCAAACGGACTGATCGCGCGCGCCGCCGCCAGGTTCACTTGAGCCTCGTCGACACGGGCCCATTGATTGGCGAGCGCGAATTCAGCCGCGAACCGGCCAGCGCGCCTGCCGAACACCAGAAGGTCCGAGAGCGAATTGCCTCCCAACCTGTTGGCCCCGTGCAGGCCCGCTGCGCATTCGCCCGCCGCGAACAATCCCGGCAGCGTCGACATCTGGGTCTCGGCGTCGACCTGAATCCCGCCCATCATGTAGTGGGTCGTCGGACCGACCTCCATTGGCTGCTCGGTGATGTCGATGCCCGCGAGTTGCTTGAACTGATGATACATGCTCGGCAGCTTGCGCTTGATGTGCTCGGCGGCGTCCTTGCGCTTTTCTCTGATCCAGGAGATGTCGAGATAGACGCCGCCGTGCGGACTGCCGCGTCCGTCTCTCACCTCTCGACGGATACATCGCGCGACGTGATCGCGAGTTAGTAGCTCGGGCGGCCTCCGTGCATTCTTGTCGCCTTGCGTGTATCGCCATCCCTCCTCTTCGGTGTCCGCAGTCTGAGCGCGATAGTTCTCTGGGATGTCGTCGAACATGAAGCGCCGACGTTCGAGATTGAGCAGCACTCCTCCTTCGCCCCGGACGCCCTCGGTGACCAGGATGCCGCAAACGCTCGGCGGCCAGATCATCCCGGTCGGGTGGAACTGAACGAACTCCATGTCTATGAGTGCCGCGCCTGCGTTGTAGGCCAGCGCCAACCCATCACCCGTGTACTCCCAACTGTTGCTCGTTATCTTGTACGCCCGACCGATTCCGCCGGTCGCAAGGACAACGGCCTTCGCCCGAAACAACCTGAAGCGGCCGCGCTCGCGCTCGTAGCCGAACGCGCCTGCCACCCGGCCATCGTCGGTCAGCAACGCGAGCACCGTGCATTCCATGTGCACGTCGATGCCGAGGTGAATGCCGTGGTCCTGAAGCGTGCGAATCATCTCCAGGCCCGTTCGGTCGCCAACGTGAGCGAGCCGCGGGTACGCGTGGCCGCCGAAGTTTCGCTGAAGAATGCGGCCGTCCTTGGTGCGGTCAAACAACGCGCCCCAGGCTTCAAGCTCGCGCACGCATTCGGGTGCTTCCCTGGCATGAAGCTCCGCCATTCGCCAGTTGTTGACATACTGGCCGCCGCGCATCGTGTCGGCGAAATGGACTCGCCAGTTGTCACGGTCGTCAACGTTCGCGAGCGCCGCCGCGATGCCGCCTTCGGCCATCACGGTGTGCGCCTTGCCGAGCAGTGACTTGCACACGATCCCAACTTTGGCGCCCGCTGCTGACGCCGCGATGGCGGCTCGAAGCCCGGCCCCTCCCGCTCCGATCACCAACACGTCGTACTCGAATGATTCGTATTGGGTCATCAGAGAAGTCTCCAATCCGCCCATACGCCCATCGAGCAAAGCCTCACGTAGACATCGGAGAACATCACGGAGAACAGGCTCATCCACGCCCACACCATGTGACGGCGATTGAGGCAACCGACGCAGTTGTACGCGCGCATTCGAACCGGCGCGCGAGATAGTTGGTCGAGACATCCGCCGACCACGTGGCGCATCGAGTGGCAGCCCAACGCGTAGCCGCCAAGCAGAACGACGTTCACCGCCAGCACCAGCGTCCCGAGGCCGATCCCAAAGCTGACCCTCCCCGTCGCCGCGTCTTCGAACCACAGCGCCTTCCAGACGTCGTAGGAGAGAATGAACAGGAAGACCACGGCAAGGACGAGAAAGAAGCGGTGCGCGTTTTGAATGATCAGCGGAAGCGAGTGCTCGCCGCGATAATGTTTGCGCGGTTCTCCTACTGCACACGACGGAGGATCGGCCCAGAAGGACTTGTAGTAGCCGCCGCGGTAGTAGTAACACGTAAGGCGGAAGGCGCCGGGCGCCCATAGGATCAACAGCGCGGGCGAGAACGGCAGCCAGCCCGGCCACCAGCCGGGTTTGGGGCCGAACCAGCTATGGGGCGAGTCGCCGAAGACCTCAGGCGAGTAGAACGGCGACAGGTACGGCCCCGAGGTGTAGTGATCGCCCTGGAACGCCGCCCACGTCGCGTAGACGATGAAAGCGGATAGACCGAGAAATATCAGCAGCGGCCCAATCCACCACGCGTCGCGCCGCATGGTCTGGCCGAAGCCGCGCTTCAACGGCAGTTCTCCATAAGCCATAGCAGATCATCACTCCCAGACGAGAGCCGGAGTTCAATGGCGAGCCGGGCACTCGAAGAGTATTCAATCCATTACCACGCCGAGCCTCACGAAGAATCAAGTAAGAGTGCGTCGAGCCGCTGAGACTCGAACGGGGATCGTTCCCGGTGGAGTAGATTGATCGCATTATTGGCCTTGGAGTCGGATGAAAACGGCAAGAGCTTACATTAGAGGGAATTTGGAATCAAGAAGGTGCGCTGCGTGAATGGGGCGCTATCACATGAGACGTGTGCGGAGGCGCCGGACGCCTAGCGTGTACCTTCGAGCGCTTCTATTCGGTTCTCATGATCGTGAAGATCGGCACGCAACTGGTTCAACTCGATGCTTATCACGTCCAGCCGGCGTCCGATCTTGCGAAAGCCTTGATCAACTTCCGCCTTGAGATCGCTGATTTGCTTCTGAACCTCGGCCTTGAACTCGGTTATTTGCGCTTGAACATCTGCCTTGAACTCGGCTATCTGCGCCTGAACTTCCGCTTTGAACTCGGCTATTTGCGCCTGAACGCCTTCCCACAGCGGTCGCGTATCGTAAAGCCTCTCGTCTACCTTTTGCTCAAGGACCAACAGCCGGCTCTTGACGTCCTGGAGGTCGGACTTCATATCCAAAAGGTCAGACGTCAATCCCTGAACCAGCGTAATGAGCTGATTCAACTTGTCATCCTGTGAGCCGTTGAACTTCTGGGTTAGATCTTCGCTCATAGGTCTCCTCGTGAGCCTGCTGATGTGTGGTCAGTATGCCGCGCGCCGGGCCGCAAGGTCAACAGCGCGCTCAGTATCGACGCCCGCACGTCCATACATACATAGAAGATAACGACGACACTGACGCCGCGGTTCACCCTCTGCTATCATGCCCGTTTCATCTATTGCCAATATGGAGGACATGTGAGGTCACGCGAGGACATTCGGAACATCGCAATCATCGCTCACGTCGATCACGGGAAAACGACCCTCGTAGACGCGATGCTCAAGCAGTCGGGTCTCTTTCGCGACAACGAAGCCACCGTCGAGCGAATGATGGACTCGATGGACCTCGAACGCGAGCGCGGCATTACGATCATGGCCAAGAACGCCTCGGTCCGCTATCGCGGGGTCAAGGTCAACATCGTCGACACTCCGGGCCACTCCGATTTCGGCGGTGAGGTCGAGCGCGTACTCAAGATGGTCGACGGCGTCATGCTGCTGGTCGATGCCAGTGAAGGTCCGTTGCCCCAAACCCGCTACGTCCTTTCGAAGGCGCTCGAGCAAGAACTGCCGGCCATAGTCGTGATCAACAAAATAGACCGCCAGGATGCGCGGCCCGAGGAAGTTGTCAGCGAAGTCTTCGACCTGTTCATCGATCTCGACGCCACTGAGGAACAAGCCAGCTTCCCGGTCATCTACACCGTCGCCCGCGAAGGCATTGCCAAGCGCAGCATGGCAGACGAAGCCACGGACCTTGGCCCTCTCTTCGAAGAGATCCTCGCCGCGATCCCACCCCCGTCCGCTCCAATCGGCGGCATCCTGCAATTGCTGGTCGCGAACCTCGACTACAACGACTACGTCGGCCGTCTCGCTATCGGCAGAATCTTCTCGGGCGCAGTCGCGATCGGCGATCAGGTTTCGATTTGCAAATTGAACGGCGACATCCAGAAGACCCGAGTGACGAAGCTCTACGCGTTCGAGGGTATGAATCAGACCACAATCGAGCGGGCCGAGGCGGGCGAGATAGTCGCGCTCGCCGGCATCGAAGACATCTACATCGGCGAGACCGTTTCGTCAGCCGACGATCCACGGCCGCTTCCAAAAATAACCGTGGACGAGCCGACTATCGCGATGATCTTCAGCGTGAATACGTCGCCCTTCGCCGGCCGCGAAGGAAAATACGTCACCTCGCGAAAGCTGCGCGAGCGGCTCGATAAAGAAGCGCTCGGCAACGTGGCGATCAGAGTTGAATCGACCGATTCGATGGACAGCTTCAAAGTGTCGGGTCGCGGCGAGCTTCAACTCGCGATCATAATCGAGATGATGCGACGCGAGGGGTATGAGGTTCAGGTCTCGAAGCCGGAAGTCATCACTCGCAGCGACAATGGTCGGACGCTCGAACCGATAGAACTCACAGTGATCGACTGCCCGGAGACCTTCATCGGCGTCGTCACCGAAGCGCTCGGCCGGCGACGCGGCAGGATGACTAAGATGATCAATCACGGGACCGGCCGCGTCCGAATGGAATTCGAAGTCCCCTCGCGCGGTCTGATTGGGTTCCGCAGCGAGTTTCTCACCGACACAAAAGGCACCGGCTTGCTCAACACGATCTTCCTGAGATGGGACGACTGGCAAGGGATGATCTCGCAACGCATCACCGGCGCCCTGGTGGCGGATCGGCCCGGTACTGCGACAACCTACGCGCTCTATAATCTCCAAGAGCGCGGTGAGCTGTTCGCAAGGCCGGGCACGGCTGTCTACGAGGGGATGGTCATCGGCGAGAACGCCCGCGACGTGGATCTGGACGTGAACGTGGTAAAGGAGAAGAAGCTGACTAACATGCGCGCATCGACGGCTGACGAGGCAATGCGGCTCGTCCCGTTTCGCGAGCTGTCGCTTGAGCAAGCGCTGGAGTTCATCCGCGAAGACGAACTCGTGGAAGTGACTCCCGGTTCAATCCGGATGCGCAAGAAGATTCTTCCATCCAACCAGCGTCCGAAGGGACGGAATGTGGAGTGAGTTGAGCAACGAATTGCAGCCCTTTTGCGAGGCGCGCCTTTCGTGGCGAGCCTCTTGGCGCTCTCGGCGTTTTGGCGGTTGAACGGGCTTGTCCTTGCATCCCCCGGCACGCCTGAATGACAATCTCCCATGCCTGAGGTCCACTGCGCTGGAGGCAACCGGAATGTCAGTAGCTCAACGATCAGAGCCGCGCTATACGATCGAAGAATACCTGGCCCTCGAGCGCCAAGCCGAACAGCGCCACGAATACCTCGACGGGTACATCTTCGCGATGGCTGGCGAGAGCTCCGCCCACGCAGACATCTCTATCAACGTTGTGCGGGAAGTTAGCACTCAGTTGAGAGGCACGCCGTGCCGCGTGCGGTCAAAAGACACCAAGGTTCGCAGCGGACCTTCATCGACACATCCGCGAACAACAGGGGGACTCTTCTCCTATCCCGACGCCGTGGTCATCTGCGGAGAGCCCCAGTATCACGACGAGCACCAAGACGTCGTTATCAACCCAAGCGTCATCATCGAAGTGCTGTCAGAATCAACCGAAGCGTTCGACCGGGGCGCGAAGTTTCTGCGCTACCAGACGTGGAGCCCCACGTTGACCGACTACGTGCTCGTCTCCCAGCACGCCCCAATACTCGAACACTTCGCGCGACATGGTGACGGCACGTGGTCCTACGCGGTCTACCAGGGATTGGACGCGAGCCTACGGATCAACTCCATCGACTGCACGCTGAAGCTGGCCGACATCTACGACCGCGTCGTCTTCCCCGCGCCGGAGGTTGAAGAAGCCGTCGAAGAATAGGAGCTCAGCGGAGACCGCAACCGCTATGGAATTCACCCTCAACGGAGAGAAGCGCGAACTGGAAACCCGGGACGGCGAGTCGCTGCTCGACCTGCTGCGAAATCACTTCGGGTTGATCTCGCCCAAGGACGGCTGCAGCCCCCAAGGTCAATGCGGCTGCTGCACGGTGATCGTCGACGACCGCGCCGTCGTTTCCTGCGCAATGCCCGCAAGCGCCGTCTCCGGCAAGCGCGTGCTGACCCTCGACGGATTCAGCGAATTCGAGCGCGAAGTGTTCGCCGACAGCTTCATCGCCGCAGGCGGGCTCCAGTGCGGCTTCTGTACGCCCGGCATCGTTGTCCGCGCGAAGAACCTGATCGACACGAGCCCCGACCCGACCGACGATCAGATCAATCGCATTCTGAGCATGCACCATTGCCGTTGCACGGGCTATGTGAAGATCGTCGATTCGATCAAGCTCGCGGCAAAAGGATTGAGAGGGGAAGCCTGCACGGCGCCGGACAGCTGCGGTCGCGTGGGCACGAACACGCCGCGTTACGAAGCTCGCGAGTTTGCGCTCGGCGAGCGGCCTTACGTCGATGATATGTCCTTTCCCGATATGCTCCACGGCGCGGTGCTGTTGTCGGCGCACCCGCGAGCGCTCGTCAAGAAGATCGACACAAGCAAGGCAAAAGATATCGACAGAGTGATTGCAATCGTCACCGCCGCTGACGTGCCGGGCGAGCGGCATCAGGGGCTCATCTACAGGGACTGGCCAATGTTCGTCGCCGAAGGCGAAGAGACTCGCTACGTTGGTGACGTCATCGCGGCGGTCGCGGCAGTTGATCGCCGCACCGCAAGACTGGCCGCCGAAGCCATTTTGGTCGACTACGAAGTTCGCGAGCCCGTCACCAGTCCCGAGGAAGCGCTAAAGCCCGATGCCCCAAAGCTACACAAAAAGGGAAACCTGCTCAGCAAATCTGAGATCGCGCGGGGCGACGTTGCCGCGGCCCTGGCGCGCTCCGCTTACACCGCGACCCATACGTTCCAGACTCAGTTCATCGAGCACATGTACCTCGAGCCGGAAGCCTGCATCGTTATGCCCGAAGGCGACGGCTTGCGCGTCTACACCCAGGGGCAGGGCGTCTTCGACGATCGCCGCCAAATCGCATCGTTCATGGCGATGCCCGAAGACAAGGTGAAGGTCACGCTGGTCTCGAACGGCGGCGCCTTCGGCGGCAAAGAAGACATGAGCATTCAGGCTCAGACGGCGCTCCTCGCGAAAGTCACCGGCAAGCCTGTCAAGCTCACGCTCAGCCGCGAAGAGAGCTTGCGCCTCCACCCGAAGCGCCATCCGATCAAGATGACCTACACGGTTGGCTGCGACGCCGAAGGTCGCCTGACCGCGGTGAAGGCCGACATGATCGGCGACAAGGGCGCGTACGCGTCGGTAGGCACTAAGGTCCTCGAACGCGCGGCGGGTCACTGCTGTGGTCCGTACAAAGTCGATAACGTTCACGTCGTTTCGCTCGCCGTCTACACCAACAATCCGCCGTGCGGCGCGATGCGGGGCTTCGGTGCGAATCAAGCGGCGTTCGCCATCGAATCGATGATGGACATACTGGCGGAGAAAGTCGGGATTGACGGCTGGGAGATGCGCTATCGCAATGCGCTCGACATTGGAGACCGGTTCTGCACGGGGCAACAACTCGAATCGAGCGTCGGATTGAAGAAGACCCTCGAAGCGGTGAAGGAGATCTACAGGAACGCGAAGTATGCCGGAATCGCCTGCGGGATCAAGAACGTCGGGATCGGAAACGGATTGCCCGAATACGGCAAAGCGATGCTCGAAGTCAATCCCGACGGGACCGTCAGCATCTACACCGGCTTCACCGAGATGGGGCAGGGCTTGTTCACGGTGCTGTTGCAAACGGCTTGCGAGGAGACGGGCTTGCCGCCAAGCGTGTTCACCAAAGTCGCGGCCGATACGAAGTTCAATCTCGATTGCGGGCAGACGACCGCTTCACGCGGGACTTTTCTGGGTTGTCGCGGAGTGCAGGAAGCAGCGCGAAAACTCAAAGCGGACATCGACGCGAAGAAGACTCTCAAGGACCTCGCCGGGCGGACATACTATGGCGAGGTGAAGATCGACGATACGGTGTCGCTAGAATCCAAGTCCGAAAGACCGAAGACCCATTTCGCCTACGGGTTCGCAACTCAGGTCGTGATCCTCGACGACGACGGCCGAATCAAGAAAGTCATCGCCGCCCACGACGTTGGCAAAGTCATGAACCCCGCGCTGCTCGAAGGCCAACTCGAAGGCTCGGTCCATATGGGATTAGGTTACGCGCTGACTGAAGAGTTCAAGGTCGTTGGCGGCGTGCCTCAGAACATGACGGTGAACTCACAGGGGTTGTTGCGTGCGCGGCATATGCCCGAAGTCGAGTTGATCTTAATCGAAGAGAGCCATCCGGATGGTCCGTATGGAGCGAAAGGCGTCGGCGAGATTGGCCTGGTCCCTACCGCGCCCGCCGTGGCTGGGGCTTTGTACAAATTCGATGGCGTTCGGAGGTTCAGGCTTCCGATGAAGGACTCGCCGGCGGCGCGCTTTATTAGGGGCGGGCGCGACGGATAAGTCGCCCCGAGTTGCAACGATTCCAGGACCGCGGCATCGCATTTTCAAGTGGACGCTCACGCCCTTCCCGGGCAAATGAATTCTCTGCAAGATGAATTCTATGAGGAGAGCGTATGACTTTGATCAACGAAACCGATTCTGAATCGGTTAAAGCGATTCTGACGGCACTCAAGTCCGAAACCGGAGCGACGACCACTCTCCAGGGATTGGCCCAAGGTGTGATGGAGCAGTTCCGGGCGGTGTTCACAGAGTCGGTAGTGCTTGCTCGAACGTATGCGACCGTCCCTTACAAGCTGTTACCGGAGCGGGATCGCGCCTTCGTACAGAACTCGGTGCGAGGCAAGGGAAAGCTCGACCTGCTCACCGAAGAAACCAAGGTGCTCTCCCTCCTGGGGACTAGCGGCGTTGATCCCGCGTGGTGCGATCGCTACCGTTCGCAGGACCACCTGGGTGTGCCGCTGCTGTCGCCGGAGTTCGTGGCCGGTATTCCAATGGTAGCGGGACTAATACGCGATCTCGGCAGCTCGGCTGACTGGTACGCCAGGACGCGCCCCTCGGACAGTAGTGATAATTTCGGCGTGTTCGCTGAGAGTTTCTTCGTTCCGGATGCGGCCACGTGTCGGGACGATTCCGGCCGGCTGCTCATCCCGGCGCAAGACTTCGTACGGGCTCACGGCGTCCGCGCAGTTCTGGGAGTTGGAGGGCAATTTGGGAGCACCGGTATGATTCTCGTCTGCATCTTCTTTACCCGCGAGGCACCGTCACCGACCACCGCAAAATGGCTGATGCGGCTGCCGTTGGTACTCGGAACGGTTTCCCTCCCGTTTGTTTCATCCGGGAGGATCTACACGGTTGGGGTATTCGAGAGTTAGATGGTTGGTAGAGAATGAGGCGCGCTCTCTCGCTCGTCATCGCTTTTCTTCTATTGCCGGCCGCCGGGGTCGCTCTCGCGCGCGATACCTACCCGCGCTCGTCAACCGTAGACGCCATCCATTACCGAATCAGCATTGAAATCAGCGCCGCGAGCGATCAAGTCAAAGCCGAGACCGCCATCCTCCTCGAGTTCAAAACTGACGGCGTCAAGGAAGCCGCGCTGGATTTCAGCGGGCTCACGATTGACGCTGTGACAGAGAATGACCGGGCGGCGAAGTACACTCGCGTCAACGGCCGCGTGATCATCGCGCTTGAAGGCTCGTACCGGCGAGGCGATCGTTGCCGGCTCGCGATCAAGTACCACGGCAAACCGGCAGACGGCCTGTACATCAAGAAGAACAAGTTCGGCGACCCGAGCGTCTTCGCTGACAACTGGCCCGACCGCGCTCACTACTGGTTTCCGTCGATAGATCACCCTTACGACAAAGCGACGGTTGAGTTCCTGGTCGTCGCGCCCGCCAACTACGACATCGTCGCCAACGGGGCGCTGGCGGAAACGACCGCGAGACCCGACGGCTCGAAGCTGACTCATTGGATCGAGCGCGTCGCCATCCCCACCTACTGCATGGTCATCGGCGCGACTGGCTTCTCGGTCATTAACGCCAATGCGCTGGACCCTTCAAACCGGGGCGTTCCGCTCTCCTACTACCTCTACCCGCGAGACCGCGATCACGGGGTCAAGGGCTTTGGGCGGGCCGCCGAAATGATCGAGTTCTATTCGAACCTGATCGCGCCTTATCCATACGAGAAGCTCGCGCTCGTTCAATCGTCCACGCGATTCGGCGGGATGGAGAACTCGAGCGCCATTTTCTTCGACGAGAAGCTGTTCGACGATAGCGCCGACCTGGAAGGCGTCGTCGCGCACGAGATTGCGCATCAATGGTTCGGGGATTCGGTCACCGAAGCCGACTGGCATCACGTTTGGCTGAGCGAGAGCTTCGCGCAATACTTCGGCCATCTCTTCTTCGAACGCGCCGACGGCCGGCAGAAGTTCGTCAGCCTAATGCTGGCCGACAAGGAGAGTTACTTGAAAGCGTACGCATCGGACCCGCGGCCGATGTACGACCCGGCGATCACCGACTTGTTTGCGCTGCTGAATCGGAACACCTACGAGAAGGGCGCGTGGGTGTTGCACATGCTGCGGCGGGTGATGGGCGATGAGAAGTTCTTCGCCGGGATACGGGATTACTACCGGCGTCACAGAGAGGGCAATGCGCTGACGGCCGACTTTCAGAAAGTGATGGAATCTCACGCGGGCATGTCACTCGACTGGTTTTTCGACGAGTGGTTCTACCAGCCGGGCTATCCTATTCTCGAAGCGACGTCGCGCTGGGACGGCGGCTCGAAGACGCTGACGTTTAACCTGAAGCAATCACAGCCGAAGACCGTCTATCGCATGCCGATCGATCTCGAGATCAAGACCGACGGGGCGACGCGGCGAGAAGTCTTGCAGGTAAACCAGCGAGAACAGAAGTGGACGTTCAAGCTCGACTCGCCGCCTATGCAAGTTGCACTCGATCCGGATGAGTGGGTGTTGAAGGTCGCGACCGTGAAGCGGGAAGACTAGACGAAGCCCGAGGAAGCGATGGACGGATGGCTGGGAAGTCGGTTCAATCGACCAATCATCACTACCCGGCTGAAGCCGGTACTCTTAACTGCTCCGGCCGAAGACGATACTCTTAACTCCTCACTGCCCGGCTGAAGGCGATACTCTTAACTCCTCACTGCCCGGCTGAAGCCGGTACTCTTAACGCCGTGTTCTGCGTGCGCCGGTCTCGTCTGAAGTGAGAGGTTGTGAGGGTCTTTCCGTTCCGGTTTTCAGTCTTTCTGATCCTGACTTCTTGTTCTATTATTGAAGCCTTTTGAATCCCCGAAAGGAGCGGTTGTCTCGGTCGAGAACTCTAATGCTCAAACTAGCTAGACCTGATTCACACTGTAGCCTTCGCCGGCGTCGTTCTGTTCATTGGGTACGGCGTACGTCGCTTAATCTCGCCCTTAGCGCGCTACAACGTTCCGGCCCCCGTGATTGGCGGCCTGCTTATCGCCGTCGCCATACTCGTTACTCGGCGATTCGGGCTCGAAGTGGTGCAATTCAATACCGACCTCCAAACGCCGTTGATGATTGCCTTCTTCACTTCGATCGGGTTCGGGGCCAGCTTCTCGCTCCTCAAAGTCGGCGGTCCGCAGGTGATCCTCTTCTTCATCATCTCGACCGTCTTCGCGGTAGCTCAGAACGTCCTTGGCGTGGTGCTTGCCCTGCCGCTCGGGGTGCATCCGCTGTTTGGGGTATTGGCCGGCTCGGTCACCCTAACCGGAGGCCCTGCTACGGGGCTGGCGTTCGCGCCGCTGTCCGAGCAGGCCGGAGTCCCCGCCGCCGCCTCGGTCGCTGTGGCTGCAGCGATGGTAGGAATCATCTCCGGTGGAGTGATCGGCGGCCCGATAGGCACTTACTTGATCGAGCGCAACAAGTTGAAAAAAGCGCTCGCGATGCGCGTTGACATCGAGGTTCCGACCGCGGAGAACATCGTCGAAGATCAAATGAAAGAAGAGCCGACTGTTACTCCGCACGGCGAAGACAAAGAGTCGTACGTGATCTTGAAGAACATCGTCGCGATTCTGCTGGCGATGTGGATTGGCTACTGGGTGAGCCAGTTCGCCGCGATCCGGGTCACGCTGCCGGCGTACATCGGCGCGATGCTGGTGGCCGCCGTGATCAGAGACTTCGACGATGCTACGGGGTGGATCGGCCTGTCGCAGCGAACCATTGATGACATCGGCAGCGTAGCTCTGTCGCTGTTCATCGTGATGGCGCTGATGACGCTCAAGCTATGGGAACTCGCCGGTCTCGCAGTGCCGCTGCTGGTTATTCTCATAGGGCAGGTCGCATTGATCGCGGCGATCTGCCTATGGGGAATCCATCGTTTTATGGGACGCGATTATGATGCGGCGGTGATGAGCAGCGGGTTCTGCGGATTCATGTTGGGCACGACCGCGAATGCGATGGCGAACATGGAATCGCTGGTTGAGAAGTACGGTCCAGCGCCAAGGGCCTTCCTTGTGGTTCCGATGGGTCGGGGCCTTCTTCATCGATTTTACAAACGCGGTGATCATCACGGTCTTCTTGAACTTTTGGAAGTGACGCTCGCGACATGTCATTGCGCGACTACGCTCGCCATACGGCCGGCCTCCTCGCGAGCGGTCGCGATCACTTCGCCTTCGTTCATGGTCATCAGCAGCCCGTCGCGCATCACCACCCGGCCGTCGATGATCGCGGTCTCGACGTTGGTCGACTCGGCTGCGTAAACGATCGTCGAAATCAGGTCGGGAGAGGGCGTCGTATGAAGCCGGTGGAGGTTCAGCAGGATGAGGTCGGCCCTCTTGCCAACCTCGATGCTTCCGATCTCGTCCGACATGCCCAGCGCCCGCGCGCCCTCGATCGTAGCCATTCGGAGCACGGTCTGGGCCGGCAAGGTCTCAGGGCCGCGCAACGATTTCTGAATCAGGGCCGCCGTGCGCATCTCGGTAAACATATCGAGCCGGTTGTTGCAAGGCGCCCCGTCCGCGCCAAGCGACACTGATATGCCCCGCCGGACCATCTCGGCCACAGGCGCAAACCCCGAGCCGAGTTTCAGATTCGACGACGGACAGTGCGCCACGTGAGTGCCGGTCTGGCGCAGGATTTCAAGTTCCGTCTCATTAACCCAGACACAGTGGGCCAGCACGACATTGGGAGCGGCCAGTCCCACGTCACTCAGGTACTCGATGTTACGCCGGCCGGTTTCATACTCGACCATCTCGATCTCGTCGATGTTTTCCGACGCATGAGTGTGAACCATCACGCCTCGTTCTCGCGCCAGTCGAGCAACCCGCTCCAGAAGGCCGTGCGAGCAGCTTACGGCGAAGCGCGGTGCGAAGCAGTATCGAATGCGTCCGCCGGCGCTGCCGTGCCATCGCTCGAGCAAGGCGAGAGACTCGGCGATCGAAGCTTCTGTTTCCTCGCGGAGTCCCGACGGCACGTCGTCGCCTTTGTCCATCATGCATTTGCCGATCACGGCGCGGAAACCGGACTCGGCGACCGCGTGAAACGCCGCATCGGTGTGATGGACCGTCTCCATCGTGAGCGCACAGGTTGTCCCGCCGCGGATCAACTCGGCGACGGCGAGGCGCGCGGATGCGAACAGCGACTCCGCCGTGTGCGCCGCTTCTAAGGGCCATATTCGCTTTCTGAGCCACTCGATGAGGGAGAGGTCGTCGGCCGCGCCGCGAAACAGCGTCTGACAGAGGTGGATATGGGTCTGGACGAATCCAGGGAGCAGCACCAGACCTCGCGCGTCGATCACCTCGACGGCTTTCCCGAACGCGCGAAAAACGGGCGGCCGCCCGATCGACGTAATCCTCCCTTGTTCTATACCGACGTCGCCCTTGAAGATGCGGTTCTTCCCATCGAGGGTGATTACGGTCGCGTCCTTTATTAGCAGTGACTCAGGCACCAGAGGCAGCTCCGAAGCTCCACGCGGACATTACGATTGAGAAATCGGGCACGCCTGAACGAGAACGAGTTGCCAACGGCCCTCTCGCTCTGCGTACACGTGGATGATGCGATAGTAACCAAGAATGATGTGGCCTTTGTATTGCCACTTCGCCGTATCCAACGCGCTCACCACGGCGGTGCTCCCGTACACTCGCGTGTTCGACCTGACTGCTTCCACGATTCTCAGCTCCCGTCGACATAAAGCGACTCCTTGGATGAGACCGGTGCGCGGCGTCCTGCCGTCGCGGCGTGTGGATCCGAAGTGCGTAATCCGATGGCCGGCGGGGAGTGATTCTAACCGAAGCGTATGGCGATTGGAAGAGCTACGAGCGCTTGGAGCGCTTGGCCTGCGATGCGTGGATCATCTATCGTTGTCCTTCGTCATGGATCATTCACTTCTCATCGGTTGGCCATCTATTGTCGACGAACTGTAGACAGAGCCGTTCGCAGCCATCCTGTCCGGCGATCCGGTTGCGCAATGTAGCGACAGCTTCGAACTTGCGTTTCTGGCTGATGACCTTTACGTGGTTGAACTCGGGCGGCGCGGCGTTGACCCGTACGCGGATTCCGCCGGCGCCGAAGTTTTCTGCGTGGCCGGTCTCTCGTGAAATCGGCCTGGCCGAATTGTCGAGGTACTCGACGTCGACCGGTTCAGATGCCGGGAGTCGTTCCTCCCGCCGGCGCTCGACTCCCGCCCACCGCTCCGTTCTGAAGGTCGCCCACGGTTTGGCAAGGTAGTCAGCAGGTGGCCGCTCGCCGAGGAATTCCATGCCAACGATGCTCAAACCGTCCCTGGGTGGTTCGACTCGCCGCACGATCGCGTAGACGCTGTAGCCGGGGTCCGAGTAACCGTGGCTCCGAAGCTTCGTTGGCAGCGGCAACATCAAGTGCAGAATCGCGCCCGGCCTGACTCGCCTGACCATCGCGACGCCGATGCCCAGCCGGTTCACGTCGATAGTCTTGGCCACTTCATTCCATCTTTGATTAGACGAATCGTACCCGGCGATGCGGACTGGAATGGCAAGTCTCATGCGTTCGCAGCGGCGGCGATTGGGAATCGCAGACTCATCCGCAAGTTTTGTGAAGATCGGGCGGGCCAGGCGGTTTCTGATCTCAATGACCTCAGCGTCGGGCATCGATGTCGGCGGTTGCGGAGGCGTTGATGGCGCTTGTGGCGTCGTCCCCTGGCTCATCGCGGGAGCCGGACGTTTCTGAGTCCTGGCTGCACTCGGCGGCGCATGCTGTTTCAGGTACTGATCGTATTCGGATCGCTTTCCAGGATTCGTCAGAACGAAGAAGGCGAGTGACAGCCGCTTGAACGCTTTGTCGATTCGCGCCAGCAACTCGTCGGAGACCGCGGCACGGACTTTGTGGTACGAGGGGTGAAGCAGCGCGACCGCCTGCTGATAAGCGGTGACGATTTCTTCACTCGGCGCGCCGCGATCGACTCCCAACGCGTGGTAGTGGGTCGGCGCGCGCTCGACCCGCTCAAGTACATACTCGATCTCACCGTAGAAACTGGAGATCAACTTGCCGGTACTCGGGCGCTTCGAGGCATGCAGACTTCCAGAATCGAGTTTTCCGCTGGCCTTGTTCATTGGAGCGCCTCTGCGGTGAGGAGGGGTCGGAGAATGATTAAGTGGGGGTATGGCCGGAAACGCTTTAATCCGACGCCTATTATGGTCAGGTTCCGAACTTTGTCAACACTTGAGTTAGCCAAAGATACGCGCGGTGGCAATTCAGCCGTCACGCCATAAGGCCGACCGTTGGCATCAGCCGACCGAATCCGTCCCGGCCGCGTCACGACGTTCGAGAATAATCCAACTGGGGCGCGGCCTCGTACGTTCGCACCTTGTGATACGCGAACGCACCCTGCACGCCTTGAGCGAAGCAGTAGATCAGGAACAACGCCAGAGGCAATCCCGCAACGTTCCCCGTCTGACTGATGATCAGTAACTTGCTCGCTACGAAGTAGATCAACATGATGATTGCGCAGACTCGGCTTTTTCTGTAAATCCCAAACGTCAGCCCAAACACGAGCGCGACATCTATGAAGCTGGTCAGTTGAGCGCCGCCTTTCAGAAACTCGACGCCGGCCGCCTGCAATAACGCGAGAATAAGTGTGACGATACCGGAGAAGATTCCGGCCCCAACTGCTTTCTTGATGCCGGCGCATGCCTTTTCCATCTCGGGCGAACAGTCGACCTGAAAGGTGGGGTTGGGCTGCTGATAAGCTTGAGCCTGCTCGACGAATGCCTCTCGGTCAATCAACTGACCGCAACACCTCTTGCAAGCGGTCTCGCCGGAATAATTGATGAGCCGGCACGAGACGCATTTCATGACCCTTCGATTGACCTGAGGCCCGAGCGAGCCGGTGCTGGTTTGGGATGCGCCCGATTGAATGGGCCGGCCGCATTTATCGCAATAGTGGGCGCCCGCGGGCATCGACGCACCGCAGACACTACAGGTGACTGCCATACGAACTCCGACTTCTGAGCTTCGCTGAGGGGTGAAGAAGGTGGAAGGGGCTCCAGAGCCTCGCTCGTATCTTACCCGTGTAGGCGCTCAGGTCAATAGTTTTGTCGGAGGATAGTTCAGACTAGACGCGTCGACGACGGACTGCGTTAAGTGCCCAACCCATCGATTACGCTGCGTCGTGGCGTGCCCGCCTGATCGGTCGCCGACGTAGGGATTCGCGCCGAGTTCCGACACGCGGAAGCGGCGGAGTTGAAACGCGCGTTGAGGCTCAGGCTGGTACCGATCGCGGGCCGCGACTGGTACGCGGACTATCCCGACCCGGATAATTTCACGTTCGTTCAGTTCAACTCTCGCAACCGCGACTTGTTCATCGGGACATATTCGAATCCCGAAGTTGATCGCCTCACGGACGAAGCGCGTTCGGTCGTTAACCGGGAGCAGCGCGCCGACGTGTATCGAGAGATCACGAAGCTACTGATTGAAGACGCGCCGTGCGCATTCCTGGCGCACCGTCGGAGCTTCGTAGCTTATCGCCGCGATCTGGAGGGCGTGACGCTGCATCTGCTGTCGCCGTTCGTCACGCCGAAGGACTTGTGGTTCGCGAAGTCCGGTGAGATATAGCAGGCGGCAGAGGTGCCATCTGACGTTCGCTCGCCGTGCGTCTCGCATAGAGCCAAGCGGCCAAGCAGAAGTTCAGTGGCATTCAAGCGTCGACGAGCCTAGAATACAGTTCAAGTTGAGGAACGATGATGGATCAACAGTACGTGGAAAAGCGAGATGAAGGTTATTGGGTTACCGGCACTCGTGTCTCGCTTGACTCGGTTGTGTTTGCCTTCTTGGATGGGCTATCCGCTGAGACAATCGTGGCCGAGTGTTTCCCTGTGCTCACTCTAGAACAAGTTTATGGGGCGGTTACCTACTACCTGGCCCATCGCGGAGAGATTGACGAGTACCTGAGAATGGCCGATGCCGAGTTTGAAGCTCTGCGGCAAGCAACGCGCAGTGCCGATCCTCAATTCTATGAAAAGCTAATGCAAGCGCGTCGGCAATTGCAGACGACCCCCGTATGAAAGTTCGTTATCAGGCGGACGCTGACCTGAATCACATCTTAGTTAAGGCAGTGCTGCGGCGAGAGCCGAGCATAGAGTTTCACAGCACCCAGGCTGCCAACCTGGCCGGCATGAATGACCACGAAGTCCTCGCGGTAGCTGCACAGGGACGCCGTGTGCTCGAAACGCATGACCGAAAGACCATTGCCGAGGCTTAGCGGGAGGCTCATTCACATTTGGTCCAAATGGTGCTAAGATTCCGTTCAAGTAACGCGTCAGGATGTAATGAAGGAGAAGTACAACCGCAAGACGAGCCCGCAAAGACCCACTGATCGCCGCACGTGACCAGCTGAAGCTGTACGACGCGGCAGATCTCGTCCGAACAATCGCTGCTCTTCAGTTATCTCCGCGAAACTCGGACCAGTACATTCGCCTTGAAGCCCTGGCGCACACAGCTGCGTCTCTCCCCTTCGAACGCGGGAAACCTGCCATTAACCTCAGTCGCCTGAAAGCCCTTTGTAACACCTATCCGTTTGGCGAGGGATGGATTGCGGCTGCAGAAGATCCTTCTACTAACCTTTTCACAGAAGCATTCACGTTCTTTGGCGGGTCATACATCGTCTTCCCCGGCCTCGTCTCCGAAGCGACGTTCATTCTAAAGAATATTTCCAAGGGACTGTTCCTTTGCGCCGATGCGTTTCCCGACCCACGTCTTAGCGATCGAGCGCGTAGACTGTTTACTGCGGTGCTAGCCCTCAGTGACCAAACTGCGAAGCGTGCAGGCCTGACGCGCGCGGTCGAACCGATTCCAGCATTTCGGAAACCCGTCACAATACCGAACGCCCAGTCACTTAGGCAGATGAAGGAGGCTGTCTCGTTCAGCCATTCGGAGGCTCGCAGCCTGCTTCGCGAAGTTGGTGCAGAACTCTCTGACTTGGAACCACTCGTTACGCCGATTGGGTCCGTCTGTCTGGAGGACTACCACATTGACAATGGTGCGCTGCTTACAAAGCCGATTGTTCGAACTGGGGACAATCTGATCGTTTCGCTTCCAGGAATGCTGGTTCCAGCTGCCTGGAACCAGGTTATCGGATTGGCGATCGATTCAGGATCGAAGCATGAGCTGGCTGAGAGATACAGCCTAGCTGTCTGGGATAACGTCACCCAGTCTCTTGGATCCTTGGATCACGATCCTGTTCGGTTCCCATTACCCAAGAATCAGACTCCCGGTCTCCGCGAGGGCATCTTCACGCTAGACAAAGACAAACTGATCTACGCGGTGTTGGTTACTGATACTCTCGATCACTATGACAAGAAGAGCCCTTTTGGCTCGTGGCCGGTACGCGACCTCGAGGCCAAGACTGCGGAACGCGTTCGCGAGATCGAGAGGAGAATACTTGCTTCAAGGGCCGCACCCAACGAGTTACTGATCCTTTTGATCCATCAGGGAATAGGTCGCTCGCTGACAGCGCCGATGCCCGAGCCCGAGTGGTCTCCGATCTTAACTTTGACAGCGGCGGACTTGGAAACTATTTCGACTCTCGAAGCAGGGGATCCCATGCTCCTCTGGAAATGGGCGCACTCCTTCGTCGACATTCGCCGTACCACTGAGGTGATCGTCTTCAGTGCGTTGGACGAGTTTAATCTCTATAAGGCGCGCGGATATAGCTATTACCTTTCCGACGATCGCAAACCGGATTCACTCCATATCGCACCGGACGGCGCATTAAACCTCCGCCGCAAGGTGGCACAGCAGCGCGATTTTCACGGCGTCCGCCTATTTAACGGTGCCTTTGGCGAAGTGGCCGCGTTGCATGACAAGACTGTGCCGATCTACATACCGACAGACAGCATTGCAGAGGGTCGGGGAGAGTACGTGGCCGTTCTTGTAGAGGGGCTTCCGCTACCGATCTGGATTGTCTCCGGCAGGTATGAGGACAAAGCGCACCGTTCGATGCATCGTCTTTATGCTCAGTTTGCGGATGCAATCGCGTACTGGCTCTGGCAGTTCAGTCCCTCAGTCGGTGACATCCTCACGCCGCTAGCCGCTGGGCACGAACAGATCCTGATTCGCCTCTGGATTGAACCTAGCGACTTGTGGAATCGATTGAACCACCAAGCTCCCGTAGATGATCCTGACGCCGTCGAGGTCATCGCGGAACCGGACGATACTGCGTTGAGCGTCGCGCTGCGCCCGAGTATGGTCCAGTGGCTGAGCGGACCAGACAATCGCGGTGAACGCCACTTGATGTCGCATGTACTGTCCGGCATAAGGGATCTTCTTCCTGTGGGCTATGAGAGTCAGCTAGATGATGCGCACCTAGCGGAAATCCTGAATGAACACGCGCCCCTCGGTCCAAAGAAAAAGGTTGTGCTGTACGATGCGGCAAGCAACCCCGTCCTGGATCCCCGCGGCTTGCCTGAACCGCGCAAGGTCAAGCTGGCAAACGAGAACATGCTGCTGGATGAACTTGGTGAGGAGCTATTCCAAGAATCTGTTGAGGAGGATACCGCGATTCCTGACGGTCAGCGGACCGCGACGCTGCAGCGAGTCGTCAGATTCTATTACGGGAAGCTTCAGAAACTGATTGTGTCGCTTAACCCAGATGGCCTTCTGGAACGATTAATAGCGCAGCACGAAGCGCTCCTAAGAGAAGAGGCAGTTCAGCGGCTGATGATACCTACGAGACTTGCATGTTTCAGTTCCGAGGCTGAGCTTTCCGAGAGTTTGCAGAAAGAGATCCCCGATAATTCGAGGGCTGCCCTCGCAATCCGCTTTCTAATCGAGTATGTCGCCGCTCGACCGCCGTCAGGCACACGGCCATTCAGTCTGAGCGTGTTCGACCAGTTGCAGGCACTCGCGATGGGCGCGATCGACTTCGGAACCGAGAGCGACCTAATTCACTATAATCTCGCGGACATCAAGCTGTGGGTTCTTCCCTCTGGGCGGATTGGCGCCGATCGAGATGAGCACCGTACCGCCATGGATACGTTCCTTCCCGCCTTTGCCAGTGGGGAGATCTACCGCTCGCGTCGGAGTTTTGATCGACATTGGTCACCGTCGGAGGTCGCCTCCGGCCCCTTGCCCGAGATGGACCGACTTGACCACGCCTGCATCGCCGAGTTTGGATTCTCGCTAACCGAAATCCTCGGCTTCGTACGAGAGACTTTGGCAATTGGGGGGTTCGATCGTGCGGTTGTGACGATTCACCTGCGGACCTTTGTCGAGACTCTCTCGGACAAGCTCCAGTGGCCAGGAGAAAAAGTCAGGAACGTCCTCGATTTCCTTTCACTGAGACGGCGGCTCGACTTCTTGACACCACCACCGCCGTTCAGAAGTGAGGACGTTTACCCTTGGCGATACAACCGCCGTTACTCCTACATAAGGCGGCCTCTTTTACAGCGCACCGTGAATGCTACTGATGAAGTGCTTTGGGGACCGCGGCATGTATTCATTGCGTGGCGTCAGTTAATCAGTTTGCTGTTGACTGGGAGATTACCTGCAAGGAGCACGGAGATGCGGAGCCTTATGGGAGAATTCAACTCAGAACGCGGAGAGCTATTCAATGATCAGGTTGCCGATCTGTTTGAGCGCCTTCCGGACGTCAAAGTGCGCAGAAGAGTCAAGAAGATGACGGGACCGGATGGTTCGCTCCGCCCTCCGGGCGATATCGACGTGTTGATCGCGCAGCCCAAGAAACGCCGGCTCCTCGTTGTAGAATGCAAAGATATTGCTGTCGGCCGTGCCCCGCATGAATTGCAGAGTGAGTTGGCCAAGCTCTTCCAAGGCGAGGCAGGCAAGCCTTCCGCTATCGAGCGGCACCAACGAAGGACCGAGTGGGTTCGCCAGAATCTCAGTAGTGTCCTCTCATGGTTGGGTCTTAACCCTGAGGGTAAGCGATGGAAGGTGAACTCATTAGTGGTCGTAGACCATGAGCTTATGACGCCCTACTTGAACCGGGCAATTGTGCCCGTGCTCCCTTACGCGGAGCTTGAAAAGAAAGTCACTTCCCACGGAGGCGTCTGATCTCAAGGTGATGTCACGCAAAACAGACTCTATATGCCTTTTTCGAGTCGAGGCATAACATCGCGACATGCAGCGACGCCAAGGTAGACTCGCGCAACCACCAGAGCACATAGAGGCTTCAGCGCCTCCCGGACTCAGTTTTTGGTCGGCCTGACGAGGAAGCCCCTACTCGGAGGTTCTTAAGCTGCTCGATTCGGCTGCGAACCGTCTTCACCTAGGTCGCTACCTCCTGCTCGTTGAACCCGCCCGCGCGGAAGGCATCCGACAATTGCTGATCCGACAGGCGCCCCAACAAGCCTCCCATCCATCGCGCATTCTCCGCCGTCACCCCTCGAAGCGCATCGGGGTCCTTGCCCTTGTAGTTGAACACCACCTGACCGTCCTTCACGCCAACGAAGAACGGCTGCTTGGCGTATGCGTCAGGCTGGCCCTTCGAGCCGGCCGGGGCATTGCGGAATCCGGGAATCTTGCTGAAGAACGAGCCCGTCGACCCCAACGTCGCGCCCAAATCGCTCACGTAGTAGGTCTGAACGTAGCGATCACCCCCGTTCTTCTGGTCGGGCCGGGGCCAACTGATGACAGGTTGAAATGATGTGGCACCGCCGGGAAACCAGGCGGAAAACGGAGAAGACAAAGCTCAACCTCCGCACCGGAAGAAACCTGCCTACTCGCCACTTCGTCGACATTTAATCCGTTTTTGGGCGATAGTATCGCCCCGCCGTGCACAGGAAACCCAGAATCGAAACAGGCGGGGCGGCGCTAACACGGGATCCCTCGCGGGAATAATCGCCGAAAGGTATTCCGCTCCCACGCTGATTACCGCTGACTTCCTTGCGCAACAGAAGTCGAAGCTCCATTTCTACCTTTGCGCCCGCTGCCTAATGCCGAATCCCAATCATCTGCTGATCGACACGCAGGACGACACCTTAGGCGCATAAGGCAGAGAGTGTCGACCGGCTACAGCCGTATCACAATCGCAAGCACAAGAAGATCGGCCACGTCGTTCAATGCCTACAGGCAAAGCTTACCTGAACCCATGACTTACCTGAGCCCATGAAACGATCCTGACCGTGCCCGATGGACGATTCGGACCACTAACCCGGATTTCTCACAAACTGTCTGCTGGCTCGACACAATCGGACTTTCGCACATCAAAGCCCGACTGCGAAGTCGTTTCAGCAGGATTGGATCAAGTTGAAGCCTTGGGCTGTCGCGTTGCCGACTCTCAGGCTTTC
>DATDOV010000067.1:0-8980 GCA_035293105.1 Blastocatellia bacterium | reverse complement strand
CTGATAAAATCCGTCGGATATCTCTTGATTTCGAATCTCAGAAAAGAGCCTCAAGGGGGAAAAACTCGTGAGCAAAAGACTTGTCTTAGCGGCTGTCTCCATACTGGTCCTTCCCATCGGGTTCTCAGCCGTTCAGCGTTCCGGGCTGGAGCACTCTCTGCCGTTTGCAACCACGGCCCTCGCCGGCCACACAGCAGGGGGACTGCGGTGCGAGCCCTGTACGTCGGGCTGCATCCCCGATCCCGGGGAACCCGCGTGCAACAACGCGTCGCCTGTGGATGGGACTCGGCCTTCGGATCACGTTGCAACTCCGGTCAGCGCGGATGGGACTTCGGAATTCGACCTCGGCTCAGGCGCGCTGATGCTGGCGCTTGCGTTCATGCTGTGGATGAGAAGGCTCGTGTAGTAGAGCCGCCTTCTTCCACATTGAGCTTATTCAGTTCATCTCCGCCCTAAAACCTGGCGGCTCATGGGATTTGTGTCTTCTGACGCGCCGCATTGTACACCATCCCGCTGGCGTTTGCACTACCAAAACTCGCTGAGGGGTGGAAAGATATCGTCCGGACGTTCTGCCCGGTTTATTAGGCCGAGCGCCCTTAATAATGGGCATCTGGTCGGGGCGCTTCCAAACCGAGCGGGACTTCCGAGCGAGGTTTGCCCGTTCCAATGACCACAGGATAAGATTCCGGTCTGCAAGACAAACGTGAGTGACGCTGCCACGGATTCTGTGGAGATCATTCGTAGCGCATTCACCGTTGGGGGAGGTTGGAGGTGAAAGGTTGTTAATCGTAAAACGCGCACGGCGGACGGGGCTGACCGCAATCACCGCGCTGATACTAACTTCGATTGGCGGTCCGGCGGCGGCGCAATTGCGGCCTCCGGTCGTCGCGCCCGGCTTCGAGATGAACTTATTCGCGTCGCCGGCCAACGTCCCCGAGTTCGCGTTGGGCCTGACCAACGGACCGGTCGCGTTGGCCTTCGACCGCCGCGGCCGGCTGTTCGTTGCTACTTATTCGGGAAAGATACTCATCTTGCTCGACAACGACGACGACGGGGTTGTCGATCAGGTCAAGAGGTTCGGATCGCTTCCGCCTTTTGGGCCTCTGGGTCTGGAGTTCAGTCAGAACGGCGACCTGTACGCTACGTCGAATATCTTCGGCGGCGCCGGCCGCATCATGAGACTGCGCGACGCGGATGGCGACGACGTTGCGGAAGATACGACGATCATCGTCGATAATCTTCCGAGCGGCGGGGACCACCAGACGGGCCGGTTGAAGTTCGGACCCGATGGCATGCTCTACTTCGGGCAGGGATCATCGACCGATGACGGCGAGCCCGAGCGTCCCGGCCAGCCGCCCGAGGGGCCCTTGAACGCGACCATTCTCCGGATCGACGTCGATAATCCGCTTGTGGACATCTTCGCGACCGGGGTTCGCAATCCGTTCGGGATGGCTTTTCATCCCGAAACCGGGGCCTTGTTCGCCACCGACGTACAGGCGGGAGAGCTGTGCCAGTTTGGAAATTGTCCGGAAGACACGTCGGTGCCCGACGAAGTCAACTGGATCATCGCGGGAGGCAACTACGGCTTCCCAGAATGTCCCGGCACTCCGACGCTCGACGATCCCGGCTGCGCGGGGGTGCGGCCTCCAATGAAGCAGTACCTGCGCCACCTGACGCCGACGGCGCTTACGTTCTACACCGGCCCGCAAGCGGGCGAGTTCACGAATCAGTTGCTGATAACGATCTACAAGAACCTCCCGAACATCGAGAACATCGGCGGCGACTTGAGGCGACTGCGGCTCGAATTCGATCCGGTCAACGGCTACATGGTCCGGCAGGACGAATCCGTCGTGTTGTTCGATCCGATCGATCCGTTCGACGGGCCGGTCGAGATCGCGATTGAGCCGATCAGCGGTGACATCTACGTTGCGCGCTTCGATCCCGTGCAGCACGGCGGCATTCACAAGGACGAGCACCATCATTTCATCTATCGGATTCATCGTGAAGGGAGTGACCTGTTACCGTTCATCGGCCCGCCCGCTCCGTCGAGCGTCGTCGAAGGCTCAGGTCCGCTCACGATCAGGCTGATGGGGCGGCACCTGAAACCCGGCGCGGTGGTTATTGCAAGCGGTTCTCCCGTTCCAGCCCGGCCGGGGGCCGATCGCTTCGAGCTGTTGGCTGATCTGCCCGCGAGCATGACATCGAGCGCGCGGATGATCGAGGTCCAGGTTGAGAACCCCGGCGGCTCGCGCTCGAACATTCAGAGCTTCACAGTGACCGCCGACCCCAACCCACCGGGCCCGCCGCCGCAGCTCAATTCGCTGCTTGTCTACAAGAAGAAGCGAAGCCGCGTGGTCAGTCCGGTCGTCGCCGGCTCGAGCGCGAAAAAACTGAGACTCCTGGTGATGGGCGCGGAATTCGACGCGAGCGCGCAGTTGCTAGTCAACGGCACGGCGGTGGAAATCGTCAGCTCGAGCTCAACTGAGATTGTCGGCCGGCTCACGAATCAGATGCTGGCAAATCCGGGAGACTTCCCGGTTCAGGTTCGCAACGCGACGGGCAGGCTTTCTAATATACTGCGCTTGATGGTCGTCCCCTAAGATCGTTCATCCCTTCTTCTTTGTGTCCCTGCAGAAGACAGTGAACCCGTGGACCGGAACGAATCCGCACGACTCGTAGAGATGCAGCGCCGGCGTGTTGGCGTCGGTGACGGCGAGTGACACGGCCTCGAGGCCCAGCCGCTCCAGTTCGGTCATCGCCGAACGGATCAGCCGCCGGCCGACGCCTCGCCGTTGGTAAGCCGGCATGACGGAGATCTGTCCGAGGTGTCCCGACGAAACGGCAATCCGCGAGGCGATCACCACTCCTATCTGTTTCCCTGTCGCGGAGTCAACAGCCACCCGCGACGCCTCGGGCAAAAAGTTGCCGCACCAGATGCTGTCGGTCAGGATGGTGAGCAGCTCGGCGCATCCTTCTTCGGTTTCGTACTGGCTGTTGATGCGGCTGTCGTACTCGCCGCGATAGGAGCGGTGAACAACTTGCGCGGCCCGCGCGAAGTCGCTGTCACGCCAGGGCCTGACTTCTATGTCCAGCAACTCCCCGCTTCGCGAGCCTGAGACGGTTTGCTCGGGCAACCGGGAGAAGAGCGCTGTCATGTAACTGCGCGAGAATCCCTGGAAGCCGTGGTTGGCGAACAGTTCTTCCGCCGCCGGGATTCCGGCGGTGACGCATTGGACCTCGATGCGTCGGACCCGCCCTGATTGGTCGAGTTCTTCGAGGATCGCCGCAGCCAGTTGCCGGTCCACTCCTCGGCCGCGCCAGTCGGCCGAGACGTACAGGTCGCCGACTGAGCAGCGGTGTCCTTCGTTGACATAGAACGTGAAGCCGACGGTCGCCGGGCCGGCCGTCGCGGCGAACCCGGTCAGCTCGCGCCGCCGGGCTACCTCTCGAATCATGCGGCTTGCCCCGGAATAATCCCAGCGAAGCAGCGGCAGCCATTCTTTGACTTGTTCGTCGAAGACTGTTTCGAGCCCGGGCAGGTCGGCGTCACTCAGCGGGATGATTCGCAGCTCGGTGTTTGTGAGCGGCGCGGTTGCCATATCGCCCCACCACCTCACGCGTTGCGCTTGATGATCATCAGCGTCATATCGTCGATCGGCGCGGCGGCTCCGACGAAGCGCGCCAGCGATTCATCGATCCGATCGCGAATTCCGGACGCAGTCCGGGCCCGGTTGTTCATGACGACTTCAATGAGCCGGTCTTCCCCGAACTCGTGCTCCTCTTCGTTGACCGATTCGCTGATACCGTCACTGTAGATGATCAGCACGTCGCCCGGGTTGAACTGGACCGAGCCCTCGCCGTAATTCGTCCCCTGCATAAGCCCGATCGGCATCCCGCCTGTGTCGAGCCTCGACAGCTCGCCCGAAGAACGGATCATCATCGGCGCATTATGGCCGGCGTTGGAGTACGCCAGCTCGCCTGTATCAGGGTTCAACTCGCCGTAGAAGAGCGTGAGGTACTTGTTGGTCGGCGAGTTCTCGAAGATGTACTCGCTGATCTCGGCCATCACTTCGCTTATGGACGAGCGCGTCTGCGATTGAGCTCGAACGGCCGCGTGGAGCGAGGACATCAGCAGCGCCGCGCCGGTACCTTTGCCCGACACGTCGCCGACGGCAACGATCAGGTGATTGTCGCGCTTGCGCCGGATGAAGTCGTAGTAGTCGCCGCCGATCTCGCGGCACGGGAAGGACACGCCGGTCATGTCCCAGCCTTCCAGACTAGGCGGGGCGACGGGCTGCAGGCGCATCTGTATTTCGGAGGCGACCTTCAGTTCTTCTTCCATCCGACGCTTCTCAAGCCGCTCTTCCAACAGCCTTTCGTGCTCGATCTTGATCGAAGCGACCGAGGCGATCGTAGTGAGGACGTTGAGGTCTTCCTCTTTGAAGCGGTTGTGGAACGGGTTATCTACGTAGATCATGCCGAACGTCTCTTCATTGGAGGCAAGCGGCACAGCCATCACCGAGCGGATCTGACTCAGCACCACCGAGTGCTGGGACTGGAAGCGCGGGTCGGCCATCGCATCGGACGTAAGCACCGAGGCCCCTTCGGTCAACACCTTGTTCGTGATCGACCGGCTTATTTGCACCTGCGACGAGGAAGGCAGCGCGGCTTCGCTGGCGCCGCGGGCGATCTTGCACGTCAACTCATCACTCTCTTTCAGGAACAGAAAACCTCGCTCGGCCGGGATCGCCTGGAAGACGAGATCAATGGTCATCTTCAACGTATCCTCGAGCGACGTGTGCGGCAGCAGGGCGATTCCGACCTGAGAGACGATGCTGAGCAAATCGCGGCCCGCGGCTTCGGGGGTGACCCTGACTTGTCCCGCTTCCTTCGCAGCTCCGCTTTGAGCTTGCCGCTCGCGCGCGACGCCCGCCTGCGCGCCGGACGACGAGCGGAACTCGCCCGAAATCGCTCCGGATCTTATCGACGATATGAGGTCGGAGGTCGAACGCGATGGAATCGGCGCCGTGATCGTGTCAGCCGGAAGCGAGCCGCCCGGGCCTGAGAGGTAGACGGTCGCGCCCGAGAGCAGCGACTGATCGCCGGCTGAAAATTCTATCTCAGTCTCGCCGATGCGTATGACGTCGCCTATCTGAAGGCGAATTGCGCCCGACACTCGTTTGCCGTTCAAGAAGGTGCCGTTCGCGCTGCCCATATCGACGAGCAGGACCTGATCGCCCTCGCTGCGGAGCTCGGCGTGAAGCCTGGAGGCGAACGGGTCGCCGATGCAGATGTCGTTGCGGGACGAGCGTCCTATCGACAACCGCATCTTGTCCATCTTCACGACCGACGGTTCGTAGTCTTTTGGCCTGATAACAAAGGTTGACATACGGATTCTGGATTCTACCTCGACATCACCACTATCGTACGCGCGAGCTTGTCGTGCCAGGCTTGCTGGCGCGGGTCCCAGAGCATCCACAGGAAGCCCAGGAAGAATACAGCGATCGACAGCGGATAGCCCAGCAGGTGCCGGATCGCCGCTTCCTTTCGGCCGAACCGCTTCCCATCGATTCGGACTATTTTAATCCCAAGGATGCGCATGCCGGCGCTCTGCCCATTAGTCCCCGCCAGCACGACGAAGTTCAGAATGAACAGCAACAGCGTCAGCGCAGCTACGATTACGAGGTCGGTGTTCGACCCCACGACCGACCGGCGGCTCACCGCGGTAACGGCAAACGTGAATGTCATGATCGCGATCAGCGTGATCAAGAAATCAAACATCCACGCCCCGTAACGGAGACCGAAACCGGCTTGCTCGAACGCCCCGATCAGCGAGTGCGTTGGCGGCGCGTAACGGTGCGAAGCGGCCGGGGCCACGCGCGCGGTAACTGCGAACCGCCTTTCGCTTCGCGCCTCGGCCGGCGTCGCGGTCGCCCGCCGCGGCTCTGCGAGAGGGAGGTCCGTCGCCCTGCGCGGCCGCGGCCAGCGCCCGTCAACGCGATCCGAGACCGGACTTGCCGCCGGGGCGTCTTCAACTGCGACTGCAACCCGATGGCGTTCGGGCGTCTGCTTACCGCAATGCGGACAGAACCTCGACCGCTCACTTAGTGTCTTACCGCAATGCGGACAAAATCTCGCCATAAGTCAGTGGCCACTGGCCGCTAGTCGACCCTTGACCGCCGTTGTAGTGCGTCACGTTATTATGAACTTCAAAGTTGTCCCGCCGAGCTTCAACTCGTCGCCGCCGGATAACACGCGGGGGGTTTTGGTATTAAGCCGGACGGACCCGCCGCTGACCGAGTTGACGATCGTGCCATTGATCGAGCCGAGGTCCTCGACGAGGAACTGTTCGCCCTGGCGGTATATTCTGGCGTGGCGGCGCGACACCTTGGTCTCGGTGTCGTACATCGTGAGGTCAATCTCGGGGAAGATGCTCGTATGAGGATCGGTCCGGCCTATCAGCACGCTCTCTTTCTCGATCGTGAACGGCTTTACCATATCCGACGTACCCACGATGACAAGCTGCGCGGTCACGCGTCCTCCGGCCGGCGCGCCTGCGTATCCGGGCTGCGCTCCGGCGATCGGCTGACGTGATCCGCAATGGGCGCAGAACACGTCTTGAGCGCCGATCCGCTCACCGCAGTGTCCGCAGAAGACCCACTCCATCGCGGGAGCGGCCGGGGCACTGGGAAGTCCGCTCGGAGTCGCGCGCGGGGAGGGCGGTGTCATCTGCGGGTCGCTCGGGCGGCGAGCTTCGCGCTCGGCGTAACCGGGCACCCCGCTTCCGCTCGGAGGCCGCGGCGTGACGCGGGCCGGCGCTGAAGATTGAGCGCCGGGCCGCATCTCGAGTCGCGCGCTGTGCTCCTCGAGCAGCCGCATGAATTCAAGCGCCGAGGCATGCCGGTCTTCCGGCTTGTGAGCAACCGCCCTTATCAGAATGCGCTCCATCTCCAGCGTGATGGCGGGATTCACCTGAGTCGGTCTCGGGTTCTTGCTGAAATCAAAGATCAGCAGCGGATTGTCCTGCGGGTCCGAGCCGGTCATCATATGGAACATCGTCGCGCCGAGCGAATAGACGTCGGATCGCGGCTCGACCTTTCCGGCGAACAACTCCGGCGGCGCATAGCCCATCGTGCCTATCGCCGTGACGCCCTTCTCCGTGGGCCGGACGATCCGCGCGATGCCGAAGTCCACCAGCATCACCCGGCCGGATTTGTCGTCCAGCATCAGATTCGCAGGCTTGAGATCGCGGTAGATGATCGGCGGCCTTTGGGAGTGGATGTAGTGGAGCACGTCGCAAATCTGGACCGCCCATTTTGCGACCGAAGCTTCGTCGACGAGGCCGCCGCGCAGCCGCATCTGCTCGGCCAGATCGCCCCCGCCGATCCATCTCATCACCAGGTAGTAGCGGCCGCCCTCGATGAAATAATCGTAGACGGTCGGGATCGAGGGGTGCTCGAGCTGGGCCAGGACTTCAGCCTCGCGCTTGAAGTCCTCGACGGCCTTCGCGCGCTGACTTTGATCGGCGAACATTTCGATCATCTCTTTGACCGCGCAGAGCCGGTCCGCCAGCCTCTTGTCGCGGGCCTGATAGACGGAACCCATGCCGCCGCCGCCCACGCGCGACACGATCGAGTACCGGTCGAGCAACAGCGTGCCCGGCTCGAGCTGATGTGTCGAGGCGGCTTTTTTCGGGTTCTTAGGCTCAGGCATAGGATCTTCGCCGCGCCCAATGCGCGCTTCTACCACTACCGAGACCGGCGAAGCGGGCGCCGGCTCCTGCACCGCGCCGCACTCTCCGCAAAACGGGTCTCCGGGCCGCAACCGGGTGCCGCATTCAGGGCAAAACATACATCTCGCATCTTCACTCGCCCAGATGATTCATACACCGGCTGAGCGTCGATGCGGGCGAGTTCGCGGAGTGCTCTCACACTACCTCAATATCTGAAACTTCAAAAACGTCTTGCCGACGATGATCTCGTCGCCGCTCTGAAGCGCGTGCCGTTTGCCTGGAAGCAGCCGGCGGCCCCGGTTGACGAAAGTGCCGTTGGTCGAACCGAGGTCCTCGATGAAATACTGGCCGTTGTGGTTCAGCACTCGCGCATGGCGGCGTGACACTTTAGCCTCCGGATCGTCCTCGTCCAAGTCGACGTCGGGAAAGATGCCACTGTCGGCGTCCCAGCGCCCGATATTGGTCTCGGTTCCGCTGATCGCAAACTCGCGGCCTACCCTGCCTCCACGCTCAACGACAAGCCTCGCGGTCACGCGCGGATTGCTGGCGTCTACCCGTTGCGGCCTCTCCGGCTCAAGCCCATCCGTGTGTCCCTGGGACGCCAGCGTAAACGTCTGAGACGGGTCGGCGGCTGGCTTTTCCTTACGGGGCCTATCGATCGACCGGCGCTCTCCGGTTATGTATTTCCCGCCGCGGGCATCGCCGGGTTGAGCATCCGCGCGCGAGAAGAACCGTTGCCCGGGTTCTCCGTTGCCGTCGCTGCGATCGGAACTCTGAGGATGTTGCGAGCGCGAAGGCATCGCCGGCTTGGGCATGGTCGTCGAGGTCGTGAACGAAGGCGGAGCCGGCATCGGACCTTCGCTGGTGTCAGTCGCGACAGGTTCAGCGACCGCGCTTGGCGGCTGATAAACGGGAGCCGAGTCGCTGGCCCGCGCGCGAGAGAACGGGTCCGAGACGGCATCCAGTTTCATTCCGCACTCGTCGCAGTATTCGCTGCCGTCGATGTTATTAGTTCCGCAACTCTTGCACGTGACCATAGGGCCGGCCTCCCTACCGCAACGCCCCGGGTGCATAAATCCAAACGCGAGCGGATTATACCGCACACCTTCCGGGGGGAGCAATTCTTGGAGCTGCGAGCCTGCGGGCGAGGACGCGGGACGGGGGACGGGGAGAAGGGGAGACGCGGGGACGGGGCGACGTCGCTCCATCACGCCCCGTCCCCGCGTCTCCGTGTCGCCCCGTCCCCCC
>DATDOV010000066.1:0-181245 GCA_035293105.1 Blastocatellia bacterium | reverse complement strand
CTCACGCCGTTTGACCCGTCCATCAACTTCAATCGCAGCATCGACCGCGACCGCGGCCGCTCGTGGCACTCGACGGACGGCTCGGCAATCACTTATGTCACCGACGCCGACAACGGAGTTGTGAGCCGACTACTGGACGGGTGGATATTCTTGTCGGACGGCACGAGGCTGCGGATGAGCGGGGCGCAGTTGGGCGGCGGCTCGCGCTGTAAGAAGATGATCGACGCGAACGGCAACGTGCTGGACATCGGCTATGACGATGTTGCGAAGGTTGTCACGTACACCGACCCGCTGGGACGTCAGGTCACGCTTCAGGAGACAACGAGCGGTGCTGTCGTCACCGTCAAGGGCTACAACGGGATGGCCGACCGCGTGATCAACATCAGCACCGCGGCGATTGGCGCGACGGACGGAGTTGGAAATCCGATCAATCTGCGGTCTGACTTTT
This sequence comes from Blastocatellia bacterium, assembly GCA_035293105.1. GTDB lineage: Bacteria > Acidobacteriota > Blastocatellia > UBA7656 > UBA7656 > DATDOV01. Next base: position 180,797 of record DATDOV010000066.1, on the reverse strand, counting down.
GGTCGTTGCAGCGGCCATTCATCAGCGGCGATTATGTGCTGGGGGGTGTGAATCACGCGGTTGGCACACCCCACACCGACTTGTTCTATGACTTTGCCAACGGCGTCGGCTCGGACATTTATGCCGGCTATACGGAGATTGACCAGCAGATTGCCGTGACACAGTTGAACCTTCTTGATGGTCGCAGTTTCCGATTCCGCTACAACCAGTACGGCGAGCTTGCCGAGATAATCTACCCCGGTTGCGGCGTGTCGCAGATAAACTACGGGGCATACGGGAGCACGCTGTGTGACGGCGGGGGAACGCTGATGCCGATGCTGAACCGCAGAGTTGTCGAACGGAAGGTGCTGACCGATGGCGTGACAGTGGACGCGGTGTGGAGTTATTCGCGAGCTGGGAACGCGGTGACAGTAGAAGCGCGCCAGGGGAGCGGCGCGGGCCCGCTGGTGCTGTCTGAGACGCACTCGTTCATGGCGCTGGACGCCGAGTACCGGATTTGTGGGGCGTTCGCTTCAAACGGGACGGGCAACGAGAAGTGGGAGAACGCTCGCGAGTTCCAGGTTGTGCGGCAGACGGGCAGCGGGACGCAGACGGAGAAGCGAACGTGGGCGCAGCGGGCGCAAGTGGCCTGGGGAGCCGATCCTGGGTCCACAGTGAATGCCTACGCGCAGCAACACGGCCAGGAGCAACCGCCTAATGACGTACGCCTTGCGCAGGAAGATGCGATCCTGGAGAACAACAAGCTACGGCGCACGAGCTACGGCTACGACAGGTTCAACAATGCGACGTCGGTGATCGAGTACGACTTTGGGATCAATCCTAACCCCGGTCCGATCGTCCGGCAGACTTCACGGACCTACGTGACGAGCCTGAACGGTTACTGCTACACGACCCTGAACGGGTTGGACGGCGCGTGCGGGGGAGGGGTGTCGGCCAACAGCAGCGGCATCATTCACATTCGGCGACTGCTTGCGAGCGAGACCGTTCGCGATGGGTTGGGGAACCAGGAAGCCTATTCCGAGATCGAATACGACAACTACACGGCAGACGCCAACCACGCTACGGCGGTGGTCAACGCTGGAATGATCGCCTACAACGGGACTCGCCTCGACCCTTACAACCCGCAGTTCGCGCCGCGCGGCAACGTTACGCAAGTGAGGAAACTGATCAGCGGCAGCCCGCCTCCCGGGCAGGGCGTCTACACTAGCGCCTACACCCAATACGACGGAGCAGGGAACGCGGTGAAGACGATCGATCCGCGAGGAAACGCCTTGACCATATCGTACGTCGACGACTTCGGCGACGGGAGCAATGCTGGCTTTGGTGTAGTCGGCACGAACGGAGCTACGTTCGCGATGCCGACGAGCGTCACCAACTCGCTTGGGCAGACGGTGAGGAGTCAGTACCACTACTCACGCGGAGTGGTGACGGGCGTCAAAGACCCGAACGGTGTGATCGCGAAGACTGAGTACAACGACCCTTACGACCGGGCGACGCGAGTGACGGTAGGAGTGGGATTGACCGGCTCGGAGAACGCGGTCACAGAGATGAGCTACCCGACGGCGTTCGCGAATGAGTCGAGAGTGAGCAAGCAGTTGGACGCGACGAGATGGCTGGCGTATAAGACGACCTATGACGGATTCGGAAGGCCGCTGACTGCGAACGAAGCCGAAGACGGCAACCACGCATCGTTTGCCAACTTCACGATCTTCAGCAAGCGGGTGTATGACGGGTTGGGGAGAGTTAAGTTTGCAACGAACCCTTATCGAGGGAGCGGAGGGGCAGCGACCGACGGGTGGACGCGGACGGCTTACGACCTTGCGGGCAGACTGATCGACGTCGCGACTTTCTCAGGAGGCCCGGACAGTCCACCGCCGGATTACCCTGCGACAAGCGGCGGCAACTCGCTCTACACAGGTAGCGTGGTGACTACCTACGCGAGCGACGTCACGACCGTGCGCGATCAGGCCGGCAAGCAACGGCGTTCGACGGTAGACGGGATCGGGCGGTTGATCCAGGTCGACGAGATGAACCAGTGGCCGAACACCACCGTTTACGCCTCGACCAATTACGCCTACGATGCGCGCGGCAATCTTAGGACCGTGAGCCAGGGCGCGCAGACACGTACGTTCTCCTACGACGGCTTGTCGCGACTGGTGCAGGCTGTGAATCCCGAGAGCGGCACAGTGAGCTACCAGTACGACCTCGCATCGAACGTGATCACGAAGACCGACGCGCGACTGATCACGACGACGTATGGCTACGACGCGCTGAGCCGAGTAACAAGCCGGACTTACACAGACACGACGCCGCCCGTGTATTTCTACTACGACTCGCAGACGTTGCCCGCCGGTGCGCCGACATTCACGCGCGGCTTCTCGGCCGGAAGGCTTGTCGCTGTGACCTATGGCGGCACGACAGCAAGCGCGGGGAGCTATGCCGGTTATGACGCGTTGGGCCGTGCCACGGTGAGCGTCCAGCAGACTGACGAACAGAATTACAGTTTCGGCTATGGGTACAACCTTGCGGGCGAGATGACCAGCGAAACGTATCCTTCAGGGCGCATCATCTCAACAAGCTATGACCCGGCTGGGAGAATCAGCGGCATCAGCGGCCAGAAGACCGGCGAAGCAAACAAGACGTACGCCTCGACGTTCAGCTACACGGCGCATGATGCAGTAGTTTCGATGCTGCTTGGGAACGGCAAATGGGAGCATACGACATTCAACTCGCGGCTCCAGCCGGTGCAGATCGGGCTTGGCACGAGCGCTTCGGACTCAAGCGTTCTTAAACTGGATTACACCTACGGGACAACGAGCAACAACGGAAACGTGTTGACGCAGACGATCACGATTGGGGCTACGGTGATGAGCCAGAGTTATGGCTACGACGCGTTGAACCGATTGTCTAGCGCGACGGAGACCGGGGCATGGACTCAGACTTATGATTACGACCGCTACGGGAATCGCGCGGTGAGAGTAGGTTCATACATCCCGCAATCGCAGTTGACGCCGCAGTCGGCATTCGCGGGCGACCTGTCCGCTTTCAACGGGGCGAATAATCGCATTCAGCTTGCCGGATTCGGGTATGACAACGCGGGCAACCTGACGGGTGATCCGACGACTGGGGCGAATGCGATTGTCTATGACGGGGAGAACAAGCAGATGAGATACACCAAGGGAGGAGTGACGACGCAGTACTTCTACGATGGCGATGGTCATCGAGTGAAGAAGACCGACAGTAGTGGGACTACGGTCTTCGTGTATAATGCTGGAGGCCAGTTGATCGCGGAGTACGTGACCGGCGCTCCGTCCGGCGGCGGAACAAGTTATTTGACAACTGATCACTTGGGAAGCACGCGAGTGGTGACGGAGCAGGATGGCACGGTGAAGGCGCGATATGACTACCTGCCGTTTGGTGAGGAGTTGGGCGCAGGGGTCGGTCAACGCACGACGGGAATGAGTTACAGTGGTGGCGACGCGACTCGTCAGAGGTTCACCCAAAAAGAAAGAGACACGGAATCAGGACTAGATTACTTCCTCGCGAGATACTACTCGCCGGTACACGGTAGGTTCACATCACCAGACGACTTTCTGAATGATACGCATGTAGATGATCCGCCAAGTTGGAATCTTTATGTCTATGTCAGAAACAACCCATTGAAATACATAGACCCGTTTGGCGAGGAAGTATTCAGTACAAACCTCACCCCTGAAGAAAAGAGGAAGCTGATTGAAGATTTGAAGAACAAGACTGGCTACCAGAACATTTATTTCGACAATAACAACAAGCTCGTAATCGACACGCAAGCCGGCTTCACGGGCGGTTCAGCCAAAGCGCGACAGCTTCTTTCGGACGCTGTCACCGCGACCGACAAGCGATTCGATCTGAGCTCGGTGGATAGCATGGCCATTGCCTTCGCCCATGCTGACGAAGGAACTCGTACTCACGATAGCTCGGGCAAACAAGTTGGCCCCACGGTCTTTAAGGTGAGCATAGACTTCAAAGATCATGATCGCGTTCACGGTGATAGGCAAGCAAAGGCGGCGTTCTCGGTCGGTATCGGCACGCTACATGAGATCGCTCACAAACTTTACGGCGAGCTTCCAGATACTCCCAACAGCGACACTGATCCCGGACCTGTTGAGAATCTCTACATTAACCCAATACGTGCGGAATTGGGATTACCTGAGCGCGTTTACTACACCGCAAAGGTTGTGCCAGCAGCCTTTAAAGCGGCCTACGGCAACGACGGTCGGGAACTAAGGTTTAGTGGCAAGGACCATGTGCTGCGCTGGCAGAATAACCTCGTTGGTGGAAAGGTGGAGTGAAATGGGAGGGGAATGTACAACCAAGCTTTTTGCTCTGCTGCTGGTTCTCGGTTTGCCCTTAGGCATGACCTTACTTTCAGGCAAGTCCGGCATAGGCTATCAGCATACTCGGAAGTTGCTGGCAGCAATGAGAAGCCCTCTCCAGGACAAGGGCAAACTGGCTACATTATTTCGAGTTGGCGATGAGCGCATCGGAGACTTGCTCAGCGCACTCGACGACACGGATGAACATGTAGCTCACAATGCTCAGCTGGTGATTCGCTACTTAGGGACAGAGGCTGGCATGCGCGGTCTACTCGAATGGTATGGGCGACATGAGGAGTTCCCAGTTGTTGGTGCCGTCCCGGTTCCATTAAGAGAGTGGGACTATAAGGTTATGGCTGCAAATTACATTGATAGGCCAGCGCGGGATTGGACTGGAGTAGAACGATACATATATGCGCTTGCACTGGACGACTCTCCAAGAGCGAGGTTGGCGCTGGGCCAGGTGGCTGAGATTGCAAGAGACCTCGATGAAGCCACCGTCGCACGCCGTGCAATCAGGAGCGTGCAAATGAACAAACCAGCGGCTCCCCTGACCGGCCCTAGGGACTTAGCGAAGTTGGTTCTTGAGAATGCTTTCTTTGTTCCGCCTCCCGATCGTAAGTATGCCTCGGCACGCGTTCTCGGTTTCAATGCAAGCAACGATAAAGCGCTGATTGAGGTCTACATAAATCGAGGAGTACTGGCTGAAGAGTGGTACCACGTTGTCATAAGGAGATACGATCGCGCCTGGAAGTTCTTTAGTGTTACTCCTGTTGGCGTGTCCTGAAGGCAGCCGAATCTAGGCCAGGCTTTCCAAATTGCGATTTGTCCCTCGAATCGATCGAGCCGGTAAGCAACGGCGTTCGACAGTAGACGGGATCGGTCTCTTAACGAAAGTCGAAGAGACGGAGCCTTACCCGAGCTCGACGGTCTACGCGACAACGACGTATGGCTACGACGCGCTGAATCGAGTGCGAACCCGAAGCTATTGAGACTCTAATCAATCGCGACGGATTGAAATCGAAGCCGTTCACCTTCAGGGGATGACGGACCACTTCCTCCTCGGATCATGCCGATCGGGCGGACAGCCTTCAGCAAGAGTGCGTATTTGCACCCAGCCAATCTGCGTCATCCGTGGACGAGCCGTCTACGGCGCGACGCGCCGACGCGCGAGCAGATCATGGTCCGGTTGTAAACCATCGTTGCTTCCTCTAGAATTCGGTCTTTCGCAGGAGCTTCGACTTGTCTACATGTCGGCTCCTGGCTGAGTCTGGAGGGCTAGAATCGTTATGCTGAAGTTTTTGGGTAAGCGAAAGCGCTCGCGGAAGATACTGCTGCTCTTCTTCGTTGGGGCGCTCGGGGTTGGGTTGGTCGGGTTCTTCATGCCCGGCAACTTCTCTGCGCTCAATGGAGCGCCCGATGACGACACCGTCATCGCCACGGTTGGCCGGTACGATATTACCTTGAAGGATCTCAAGGAGCGGTTGACCCTGATAGGCCAGCAAGCCGCCCAGGGTCAGGGGGCAATGCGGAGAGATGACCTGGGCACACTTTATTCGCTCTACGGCGAGAACGTCATCGATGAATTGGTCCGCCAGAAGGTCATTCAGTACGAAGCCGACCAGCTTAGCTTCTTCGCCAGCGACAGCGAGGTCCAGGATTACATCCGCTCGCTGCCCAGCTTCAAGCCCTGGCCCGGCGCGCAGGGCTACCGTCTGTTTCTTCAGCAGAACGGGATGACGCCCTTTCAGTTCGAAGACAGCATCCGAGCATCGCTCGCCGAGCAGAAGCTGCGCAGCTTCGTCACGGCTGCCGTGCAGGTGTCAGCCGCCGAAATAGAAGAAGAATACCGGCGCGAAAAGACGAACTACCAGATTCGATCCGTCGAAGTGGATCCCGAAAAACTCCGCACCAAGGTCGTCGTCGCCGATCCGGACTTGCGCGCATTCTTCGAGCAACGCAAAAGCGATTTCCACATTGACGCCGAACAACGACGCGCCAGGTATATCTTCATCGACCAGAACAAGGCAGGGGAGACCATCAGCGTATCGGATGACGAGTTGAAACAGGACTTCAACCCGGAGCGCGGCGTACAACAAGTGCGCGTCAGCCAGATCGTGCTCAACGTCCCGAAAGTCAAGCCCGCTCCCGCTGACCAGGCCAGCGATCAGCCAAAACCCGACCCCGCCCAACCCGTTCGCGAAAAGGCCAACGACTTGGTTAGCCGCGCCAGGGGCACAGGTGGGAAACCGCCCGAGGACTTCGCCAAGCTCGCTCGCGAGGCCAGCGAAGACGCCAATAGCAAGACCAACGGCGGCGACATCGGCTGGGTCAACAAGAAGGACAAGCGCGATACCGACGACCCGCTCAACACTGTCTTCTCGATGCAAAAGGGCGATGTGAGTCAGCCAACCCGGAAAGGCGACAAGTTCTATATCCTGAAAGTCACCGACCGGAAGCTGCCGACCTTCGAAGAGTCGCGCGAGCAACTACTCAAAGAGGCGCGCGCCCGAAAAGGGTATACCAAAGCCGTCGAGATCGGCACAGACGCCGAACAGAAATTCAAGGGGAGCAAAGATGCTGAGGCCGTTGCCGCCGAGTTGAATGCGACGCACAAGGCCCAGGTCGCGAGCGTCAGAGAGACGCCTTTTTTTGCGCAGGGCGATAACATTCCCAACCTCGGCGCCGCCCCCGACTTTCAGTCCAGCTTGTTCGCCCTGCAGAACATCGGCGACATCACGGAGCGGCTGAATGTCAACAACGGGTTCGCTATTGCGCAGTACCTGGAAAAACGCGACCCGCACGAACCGGCGTTCGACGAAGTCAAGACCAAGGTCGAGGAGCGGTATCGACAGGAAAAGGCGAAAGAAATGGCGGCCGAACTCGCGCGCAAGCTCGCCGAAGCCCGGTCGCCCGAGGCATTGAAGGCAATCGCCGGTTCAATGCGCATCAAAACAGACGAGCGCTCAGGGATCGGCGACCAGTCAGTAGGCCCGCTGGTGAGCGAGGCGAGCCGCTCGCAGGTCTACAAGCTCGACAAGGGTCAAGTAACCCGAGAACCGATCAAGGGCGACGACGGCGACGTGCTTGTCGTCGCCGCTCTCATCGATAAGTCGAACCCGGACATGGGCGAGGGTTTTCAAAAGGCGCGAAAGTCAATTGAGGACCGACAGCGCGACGCGAGGGCCGCGATCATCTATTCGAGTTTTGTGTCTGCCGCAGAGAAGCGACTCAAAGACGCCGGGAAGGTCGAGGTTCATCTGGACCTGATCAACCGCGCGATGAAGGGCTCAACCGAAGCAATCGCGGATCGCCCCGGAGGAACTCCTCGTCCCCGGCCGCGCCGCACCCCGCCAGTCCGCTAGTCGTTGGCAAGTAAGGAAGAACAAAGGGAACGGCCGAGGCGCAGTCAATGATAAGAAGCTCTCGGCCTTCCCTTGCCGGCTGATTCGCGCGCGCTCCGAACACCCACTCATAAGGAGAGGCCCGGACCGCACTTCCCCGTTTTGCGGGGACGGCAGGGCGGTCCGGGCCTTCAGGCGAGGCAAGTAGCGGGTCGGTTGGGGCAGCCCCAGAGAGGGCCGGGAATCGGGCCGCCCGCGGGCTTCGTACCTATCAGGCTATGAAGCTAAGGGGCGGCGAGGACCGGCGTTGCTTGGCGTCCGCTGTCGATGGTCGCAAGCCGCTCATCGCCTCGCCGCACGCATCGCATCCGGATCAAGTCGTAGCGGCGGACGTGACTGAAATCGGGGCTGGTCATCCCGGCGTATGTGCCCCAGAGGATCTTCACCGTCGCTCCTTCCGGCATGGTCGCCAGATAGAGCTTCTCGTGCTGGCGATCGGCGACCAGAAGGGTGCGTTGCTTCGCGTCGATCTTGATCACGCGACCGGTCACGGTGAAATAGGAGTTGTCGCCGCCACCGGTTTTTGGTGCGCTCAGCGCCAGGGAACCGAACGTCATCACCAGCGTCGCCGCCATCGCGACAGAGCGTCGTGTTAGGCAATTCATGTTTGTCCACTCCTTTCATCCGTCCATCATTCCGCTAGAGACGTGACGCTCTGAATAGGGGGCAGGCCCTCCGAGATAGAGGTCCCGCCCCAAGCGTTGACATCTTCGGAAGACGGGCGCAGTCTACACCTCGCACGCAGCGGGATGTAGGGGACATTCCGCAAACATCGGGCTCGTGGAGCGCAGTTGGAACTGCGGGATTCCACAGTCCCCGTTGCGGCGTAGCGTCGTATCCGCAGATGGAGAAGAACCGCCGTGGACACCCAGCGCCAGGTAATAGAGGGGTTGCTCCAGTTCGTCACTCTGGCTGAAGGCGAGCGGAAACTGCTGGCCGCCGATCTTCACGACCAGACGTTGTCGGACCTGCGCGAGCTTGGACAACTGGCGAGGAGGCTGCTTGACGAGCCCGCAACGGCCATGTCGCGTGAAGTGCGCGACGGGTTGACGCAGTTGGTCCAGGGAATCGACGTTGCGATGGACGAGGTACGCCGCGCGATGGAGAGCCTGAGCCCGTCGGCTCTCGACACGTTGGGGCTTTTGCCGGCGCTCGAGAACTGCCTGGCGCGCGCCGCAGCCTCGTGCGAGCAGCCGTTTGCAACTCGCTTCGCCTGCCTGGCCGACGAATCCCAGGTGCGTCTGTCCGAGATCGAACAGGTGCTGCTCTATCGAATCGTACAGGAGGCGCTGACCAACATATCGAAGCACGCCGGCGCAAGCCTGGTCGAGTTGTTGATAACACAGGCCGGCGACGACCTTCTGGTCCGGGTGACCGATGACGGCCGGGGGATTATGTCGTCGGGTGATCTCCGAAGGGCGCGCGGGCTCGAGAACATGCGATACCGAGCGAGGCTGATCGGCGCCACTCTCACCTGGCTGCGCGCGACGGGCGAACGGGGCACCGTGGTCGAGCTGCTCGTTCCGATGAGGACCGAATGAGTATCGTCATCGCCGAAGACATGCAGTTTCAGCGCGACTACCTGCGCGCGATTCTCGCGGCCAACTTCGCCGACGCGGGACCTGTCTTCGACACCGACGACGGCAACCGGGCGGCCGACATGGTCCGCGAGCACCGGCCGCAACTCGTTGTCCTCGACATTAAGCTTGGAGGCGTATCCGGCGTTCGAGCGGCGAAGCAAATGTGGTCCGAGGCGCCGCTCACGCGAATAGTCTTCTGGTCGCAGTACAAGGACGAAATCTACGTGCGAGAGCTTGCGCGAATCGTGCCCGCCGAGACGGTTTATGGCTATGTGCTGAAATCCTCTTCGGACGAGAAGCTCGTTGCGGCGCTTCGCGCAGTGATGATAGACGAGCAGTGCTGGATCGACCGGGAGATCCGAACCGTCCAATCGCGCGCCGTCAGCCGCGCGTCCGGGCTGACCGACATCGAGTACGAAGCTCTGATCGACATCGCGCTCGGACTGACGGACAAGGCGATCGCGCGCCGCCGGTACTTGAGCGAGCGCGGCGCGCAGAACCGGTTGCGCGAGCTTTATGCGAAGCTCGGCGTTGACCTCGAGCAAATAGCCGATGATCGCTGGGGAAACACTTACAGCCCCCGCTCGCGCGCAATATCGATGGCCCTTCAGCGAGGATTGATAAACGCGGAGGAGATCGCCCGTGAGAACGAAGCGCTCCAGGCATGGCTCAAACGAGAGGGCGCGCTGCCGGGATAACCAGCTCTTACATACGCGGAGGAAAAGCTATTCTATGAACGACCTGGATGATCTACGAACCACGCTGAAGCAGGAAGCAATCAGCATGCTCGGCGGACTCGCGCCGTCCGATCGCGAAGCACTGTTGATCAAGTGCTGGATGTCGCATGACGCGCGCTGGTTCACAGTAGTCGCGAAGGAGTGCGGCGTTCAAACGGCGAATCGGCTCAATCAACTCGCCGCGCATGAGATCGGCAGAGTTGAAGCCCAACGCATCGTTCGCACGTTGCGATTGGCGCCGGTGGAATCTGTTGATGACTACCTGGTTGCACAGGAAGTCTTCATTGGCCTGCTCGGGCCCGATTTGCTCGATTATCGCGTGGTCAAAACCAACGATGCCGCGTTTCAGATGAACGTGCAGCGCTGTTTTGCTCACGAGAACACCGCGCGGGCGGGCCTGGAGGACTACGAGTGCGGCATCTTCGCGCGGGTCGCCGGATGGCTTGATGCTCTGGGACTTTCTTACGAGATGAGCCCGTGCCTGGGAAAATGTCTTAAGGCCCAGGGCCGTGAGTGCGTTTACACGTTTACTCTTGGGAAGAGCGGTCCTTCGACGTGAGAGATGCTCATCTCGTCGGCGGGCTGACACGTGGGCTGACCCTCCTTGTTCGCACGTCAGCCCGTGAGATAGACTTCGTTTCTCATCGCGCGGGGATCCCTGATGAAAAGGCTCTTACTGATTGCGTTGCTGGCGACTGGGCTGGCTCCATTCGCAGCGCCCCAAAGCAAGCCCGCACCGGTCGTCGGCGCAGTACCTTCCCCCGACGCAAGCATTGAGGTACGGCAGCGCTCGTTTGATGTCGTCTGGCGCACGGTCAAAGAGAAACACTTCGACCCCACATTCGGCGGCGTCGATTGGGACAAGGTCAGGGCGCAGTACGAACCGCAAGTCGCCGCCGTGAAGTCCGATGCGGAACTCTACGCGATTCTGCAGAAGATGCTCGGCGAGCTTCATCAGTCGCACTTCAACATCATTCCACCTGAGGCCATTGTGGAAGACGACGCGAAGGAGCCTCCCACGGGCGGAGTCGGCATCAGTTTGAGCATCGTCGACGGGCTCGCCCTGATCACCCGCGTGGAGCCGGAGTCCGCCGCCGCGCGCGCGGGAATTCGCTCGGGCTTCGTCGTCAGGAAGGTGGATCAAACGCCGGTCGAAGAGATCGCCGCGCGATTCGCCAAGAGTACCGAGCGCCCGGCTATGATTCGCCTTAGACTGGCGCGGACTATACTGGCGCGCATCAACGGGAAGCCGGGCACTGCGGTGCGCGTTGCGTTCGCGGACGAGCGAAACCGAACGCAGGAAGTGACTCTTGAGCGGCAGCGGCTCAACGGGGAGATGTCCCCGCGCTTCGGTAACTTCCCCGCTCAATACACCGAGTTCGAGGCAAAGCGTCTGGCTGGAGGAATCGGCTACATCAGGTTCAACATCTTCGTCATGCCGTTGATGGAGAGGATTCGTTCGGCGATTCGCTCGATGAAGGACGCTCCGGGAATCATCTTCGACATACGGGGCAATCCGGGCGGCCTTGGCGGGATGTCATCGGGCATAGCCGGCTTGCTGGCAAGGGAGCAGACTTCGCTGGGAAGAATGACGCTGCGCAGCGGGTATCAGAACTTCGCCGTGTTTCCGCAGAAAGATCCGTACACCGGCCCGCTTGTTATTCTAATCGAAGGCGGGAGCGCGTCGACGAGCGAGGTCTTCTCGGCGGGCATGCAGGAGATCGGCCGGGCAGTGATCGTCGGCGAGCGCAGCGTCGGCGCGGCGTTGCCGTCGGTGTTTGAGAAGCTGCCGACCGGCGCGCTGTTTCAATATGCGATAGCCGACTTCAGGACGCCGAAAGGCACGTTGATCGAGGGACGCGGCGTTATTCCCGACCTCGAAGTGAAGCTGAGCCGAGAGACTTTGCTGCGGGGGCGTGATATTCAGCTCGACGCCGCCATTCGACAGATCAAGAGATCTGGATTCAACATAGAAAGGACACACTAATGAAGCGCTTAATAACAACATTTGTCATTGGACTGATCGCCGCCGTGTCGGCAGTCTCCCAGCAGAAGCCGCAAGACAGCGGAACCAAACCGCCTGAGACGGCTAAGCCGGCAGCGATGCCGAGCGTCGACGAAGTGCTGGCCAGGTACGTCGCGGCGATCGGTGGGAAAGAAGCCGTCCAAAAGCTGACGAGCCGGACCGCGAAAGGAACATTCGAGATACCCGCAATGGGCGTCAGTGCATCGGCCGAAATGTTTGCGAAGGCTCCAAACAAGTCGCTGCTCGTTCTCGACATCCCCGGGTTCGGAATTATCAGGGATGGCTTCGACGGTACGATTGGCTGGGCCGAGGAGCCGCAAGGAGGGCTCCGGGAAAAGACGGGTGCTGAACTCGCGGCGTCTAAGCGCGATAACGACTTCTACAGGGACATCAGGCTGAAGGAGATATACTCGAAGATGGAGCTCACTGGAAAAGAGAAGGTTGGTGACCGCGACGCCTATGCCGTCGCCGCGACCGCCCCGGACGGGTCGACTGAAAAACTCTACTTCGACGTGGAAACCGCGCTGATGGTCCGCGCCGACACCGAGCGCGAAACCCCTCAAGGCAAGCTCCCTATCCAGGCGTTCATGGAAGACTATAAGGAAGTGGACGGGATCAAGATGCCGTTTACGCTTCGTCAGTCGACCGCCGCGTTCAGCTTCACCATCAAACTGACCGAGGTGAAACACAACGTAGCCATCGAGGACTCGAAATTCGCGAAGCCCTGAGGACGACCAGCTTCAGTGAGAATGCGGTGTTCAGAGTTGTATCCCGCTCACATCTCTGAGCACCGCTTGCTACGAGGAACCACCACCCGATTGCCGGCTATCGGTAAGGCGCTCAAGTTCTCGCTGAAGGTCCTCGAGTTCAACGTCATAGCGGTTGCGGCCCCGCCGCACGACTCGCGCGGCCCCTACCGCGAGAGCGCCAAACCCAACAACGAAGAGCGCTACGGTAATCCACCGGAACTGGATCGCGGTTATGCCGAGCTCCGACCAAAACGCGGGTTGACCCCAAACGGCCTCGTAGAACCCGCCGACGGCCAGCAGCAGAAGGAAAACACCTCCTCCCAGCGCAGCTCCGGTCTTGGCTCGTTGTGAATCGATCTGTTGCCCGATGTCGCTGATGCGCGATCGCAACTTCGTCAAACGAACATCGATGGAAGTCGTGCTTGAGTAACCGTCTGCTTTGTCGGGGTCGATCTTCGACACTTCACATCAGGGTTGGGAGAAAGTCTCAGCGTGTCGTCGTCACTTTATGAACTTGCCGGTGCGCGACCACCGTGAGTTATAGAGTATGTCGCTCAGGATGTTCGACGTCTCCGTCGCGGAATCGCTCCTGTCCAGCGACCAGTAAACGAACATCGCCCGGCCGACGATGTTGCCTTGCGGCACGGTGCCCCAGAACCGGCTGTCGAGGCTGTTATCGCGGTTATCGCCCATGCAGAAATACTGATCGGAATCATAACGGCCATCGTTGTCGGCGTCGTATACGCGCCGGAGCTGAGGGTTGCTCTTTATCTCTTCGCGTATATCCTCACCTTTGACCGGGACGCGGAACGGTTGTTCCCTGATCCCATACCTGCCCCCGTCCTCATTGAAGGCGCCGCCGTCGTCCGCCTGTTGATAGTAGTACACGGTCCATGTTGCCTCTGGTGGTCCGCTCTCATCGCTGACCTTGGTAAGCGGCGCCTTGTCATCGTTGCTCTGAGGCTCAACATAGATGCGGTGCTCCGGCAACTCCCGCTCGTTTATGTAGACCCTATTCGTGCGTCCGTCATACTCCACGGTTTCGCCCGGCAGTCCGATTACTCGCTTGACGTAGTTGACTTCGGGCGTCTCAGGATTCTTGAAGACTATGATGTCTCCGCGCCTGATGTCGCGCGCCGGGAAGATCGGCAGCGAGGCGCGCTGATGAGAACCGAATATGAACTTGTTGACCAGGAGATGATCTTGGATCCATATCGTATCCTTCATGGAACCGGTCGGCACCTTGACGGCTTGTACGATGAAGGTCATCCCGAACAGCGCCATGATCAAAGTGACGACGCCCGATTCGAAATACTCCCGCACGGTGCTCTTCTTGAATGAGGGTTCCTCGGAAACCTCAGCTTTAGTCGCTTGCGAATCCACCTCGAAGTTCTCGCTCATATCCCGATATACCTGATCCTCTTTCTGCCTTGACTAGACGTCTGTTGCGCTCGCGCCGCGCGCTTCCGTTTCAGATTGCGCCTCTGATTCGAAGACTGATCGCCGTGCTCCTGGTTCGGGAACGGAGTTGTTCGTTGTGAAGTCGGGCGCCGGTTCGATCGGGGCTGCGATCGGCTCGGCGGTCGTTCCCAACGCGTCGGTGCGCTCGTATGAAGGAGGCGGCTCGTTCGACGGGCGGTGGGAGTTCTGGGATGCGGCGCGCTCCTCGACCAGTCGTTCAATCGCCCCGGGCTCGGCCAGCGCTTGCTGGGCCGCATCCTGCTGAGCAAGCTTGATCGTATGCCCCTCGCCGACTCCGAGGGGGCGGCCCCCGATGCGAAGCTCTACGCGAAAAGTGCGGCGGTGGTCCGGCCCGAGCGCCTCCACGACGGCGTACTCGGGCACCGGCGCGCCGTACCCCTGCAATCGTTCCTGCAAGGTGGACTTGTAATCCGCGCCGATCATCCCCGACGGATCTATTGACGCCACCTTATCTCGAAGCTCGCGTCGCAGGAATCGTTCGGCGCCCGCTATGCCGCAATCGATGTATATAGCGCCGATCAGCGCTTCGTAGGCGTCGGCGAGCAGCGCGCGCTTGCGGCGGCCGCCGGTCTTTTCTTCGCCGCGATTCAACAGAATGTAACGTCCCAGGTCTATCTCGTCGGCGAGCTCGGCGAGGCTCGATTCATTGACGAGATGCGCCTTCATCTTGGACAGCTTGCCCTCCGGCAGGTCGGGAAAGCCCTCCAGCAGCCACGCGCTTACGACAAACCCGAGGACCGAATCGCCGAGAAACTCAAGGGCTTCGTTGTGCTGGCCTCGATCTCCGGCCTGCTCATTCGCGAACGAGCGGTGCGTGAGCGCGCGGTCGAGCAGCGCCCGCGAGCGAAAGGAGTAGCCCACCTTTTGCTCGAGTTCGGAAAGCAGCTTCTCGCGTTCGACTGAGATCATATTCCGGCTTCGCGTCATTGAACCCGCGCGTTCAGAATATAGCACACTAGGCCGCCGAGCCGTGAGTCTTGAGTCGCGCGTGATTGAACGGACGCATGAAAAAGCAAAGCCACCTCTCGGATTAGAGATGGCTTTTGCGGATGCTGTTCACCCGCCGGCGGTGATGAGGCTGCTAGGGCTTCTGAGCAACCCCGGTGTTGGATGCGGCTGCAGGCGGATTGACCGAGCGGTACTGATCGATCAGCTTTTGCAGGCCGTCGGCCGAATCAGGGTGACGGAACTTGTAGAGTTCGGTGAGAGCCTTTTCCACCTGATTTCGAGCATCACCGAAGTCGTTCTTGACGGCTGTCAGCGCCATGAAGCGCGCCCAAATGTCAATGACCGCGTCCGCTTGTTTGTTCAATTCGTCGAGTGCGGCCTTTACCTCGGGCTTTGTGCTGGCGGCGTCGGCGGTTCGGTCCGCGTCCGGAAAGGCAAAGTACTTCTGAACGGCGGTCTGGTACTTGTTTTGATAGACGAGTGACCCGCGCTTGAAGAAATTGAACGCCGTGTTGGGATCGAGTTCGGAGGCCTTCCGGTAGTTTTCGAGCGCGCTGTCAACATTGCTGCCGTTGTCATCGATCAGAGCAAGCGTTTGATAGAGCAGCGAGACGTACTGGTTTTGATTCCATTTCGTCTTATCGACGATGGCAGGGATCTTGCCGGCTTCGAGGATCTGGATGCAGCGCCGGCTGAAATCGGCTGCTTCGGCCGCGTGGGAGTAATTCGGCGTCGGCGCCAGAATCTCGTTCCCGCGTATCCCGAATGCCAGCAGGTACAGGTAATCAAGGTCCTCGGGATTGGCCGCCAGCGCCTCTTTGCCCAGACGGATCATCTCGTTTGTGTTTTTGGCCTTCAGCGCCTCGTTGAAGAGCCCACCGCGCGTTTGGACAATCCACCTCTTGAGATAGTCTGCGTACTTTCCGGTGGGGAACTTCTCTACGTACGCCTTGGCCAGTTCCATCGCCTTTGCATAATCCTTGGCCGCATTCGCGTCGTAATATGCTTTGTAAGCCGCATACTCTTCAGGCGACGGATCCTGAGCGAAGTACCCCGTCAATGCCCCGTGATCCAATCTCGCTCCATAGGTGGGCACCAGCAGTGCCAACACAAGTCCGAGCGCAGCCTTCGTCATCACTATACTTTTCATTGAAGAAAACTCCTCCCAGGCTTTGTACTAACTGCGTGCGCCGGCGGTCGTCTTTCACGGGCACGCACATTTGGCTTTGTCGTTTGCTGAAGATTGGTCCCCTTCCGCAGGCACGCCGTGCACTGGGAAGCGTGACCATCAATCAGGGGAAAAGCACAGCGGTGATAGTCGCACGCACCCTGATTTATTGTCAAGATGGATGATTTCATTTCAATGCCCGGCCCAGGCCGCAAGTTCGATGACAGCCGGCCCAGCCGCGTTCACTGCTCATGGCCGCTCTTCGGCTTAAGCCCCACCTCGGCCGCGACCTCGCGCAGGGCCCCTATTATGAAGTCGATATGCTCGCCCAGGTCGACGCCGAACTCCTCAGCCCCCTCGTACACCTCGTCGCGATTGACGGTCCTCGCGAACGCCTTGTCCTTCAGTTTCTTCCGAACCGATTTCGACTCCAGGTCCCAGATGCCGTTCGGACGCACGAGAGTGCATGCGACGACGAAACCGGTCAGCTCGTCGCACGCATAGAGCGCCTTTGCAACAAGCGTATCGCGCGGGACGCCGGTGTAGGTCGCATGGCCGAGGATGGCGCGGCGTATTTCGCCGCTGTAGCCGCGCTCGCCGAGGATCTCCGACCCCTTCATCGGATGATCAGGCGGATTCGGATACATCTCATAATCGAAGTCGTGCAGCATTCCGACCAGTCCCCATTCATCCTCGTCTGCACTAAGCCGCCGCGCGTACGCGCGCATGACCGCTTCGACCGCCAGCGCATGTTTCCGAAGCGAGTCACCCTTCGTGTACTCACAGAGCAGATTCCAAGCGTCTTCCCTCGTGGGCATCATTCAAAGCCTCAAGCCGCGTTCAACGTAAGCGCCGACAAAAGCGCGCGGTCGTGGATTCTATATTGATGACGGATGCGCCGCAACGCGGAGGCGGCGGGCGGGCCAGGCGACAGGCGCGTCATTACCAAGGAGGGATCCCGAAGCCGCATCTTTGACTCCCTGATGGCTGGGCACTAGAATCAGCCCTATGAAGGCCGACGCAAGACACAAGAAAGTCGCCACCAAGCCGATCAAGCTGCAATTACCCAACCGCCTCTATGAGCGTGTCGAGCAAGCGGCTCGCGCCGTGAAGTGCGACGTGTCGGAGATGATCGTCTCGACGCTGGAGACCAGAATGCCGCCCTTGCCGGAGGACCTTCCGCCTGAGGTAGCAGCCGACCTCTCGCGCTGGGCGCTGCTCGATGACGCAGCCTTGCGCGCCATTGCCACTACGTTTCTGCCAGCCAAACTCCAAAGGCGCTTTACGGCGCTCGCGCGCAAGTCCGAAAGCGGACGGCTCACTGCGCGCGACGCGGCGGAATGGGCTGCGGTCCGGGAAGAATACCTGCGCTGTTCCCAGAATAAAGCCAAAGCGCGGTTCCTCCTCGCGCAACGCCAGAAGGCCAGTCGAGGGGGAACCGAGCCGATGAGCGGAGCCGCTGCGTGAGCGCGAACACGGCTGCTTTGCGCAGAGCCCTGCGCGCCGAGTTTCCTGACCCCTTCTGCGCTTATTGCCTGCAACGCGTACAAATGGCATCGCACACGCGCGCGCGATCCCCAGACTCGCCGTCGGGTCCGCTTATTCAACCCGCGTCAGCAGCGATGGGCGACCCATTTCGAATGGACCTCAGAGGGCGCGCGAATAATAGGCCGAACAGTCACAGGACGTGCGGCGGTCGAAGCTTTGCAGATGAACAACGATCTGATCGTGGAGCTGCGATCACTATGGCTAATCCTCGGTTGTCATCCTATGCTTTAGTCTCTACCATGTGCGATCCAGGAGAGAGCACGGAGGAATAGCAGTTCGGGAATGACGATCTACACGGGAGAAAGCACCGCCCTCACCGCCGCTGCGCTTCAAGACTCGATCCACCGCTACGTCAGGTACACGCTCGGAAAAAGGCGGGACGAGCTGTCGCTGCGTGATCTGTTCCTCGCCGTCACCCTCACCGTGCGAGAGCGGCTCCTCGATGCGATGATCGACACCGAGGAGCGTTACCAGCGCGCCGATGCCAAACGTCTCTACTATCTCTCGATGGAATTCCTCATGGGCCGTTCGCTCGAGAACAACCTCTCGAATCTTGGCCTGCTCGATCTGTGCCGCGAGACCATCGCACGGATGGGGTACGACCTCGATCAGGTGATGGAGTCAGAGCCGGATGCTGCGCTCGGAACCGGAGGGCTCGGAAGACTGGCGGCGTGTTTTCTCGACTCGCTTGCGACGCTCGGCATGCCGGGGTTCGGCTACGGGATCAACTATGAGTACGGGTTGTTCCGTCAGGAGATCAAGGACGGCTATCAGAAGGAGCAGCCCGACAACTGGCTGGCTCACGGCATCCCGTGGCAGATAAAGCGGCCCGAGGAGGCATGCGTCATTCCAGTCTACGGCAAGATCGAGGATGTCCACGACCGCGATGGCAATCCGCATCCGGTATGGCTGGACTACAACGTGATGCTCGGAGTCCCTAACGATATGCCCGTCGTCGGATACGGCGGGCGCACGGTCAACTACTTGAGATTGTATTCCGCGCGCTCGTCTCAGGAGTTCGACATCGCCGTCTTCAACAACGGCGACTACCGTAAAGCGGTCGAGCAGAAGATCGCGACCGAAACGATCACAAAGGTCCTGTACCCCTCGGACTCGGTTAAGGCCGGCCGCGAGCTGCGGCTCGTCCAGGAGTACTTCCTCGTAGCCTGCGCCGTCAGGGACATCGTCAGGCGCTACCTTAAAGACCACGAGCGGCTGGAGGACCTCCCGTCGAAGGTCGCCATTCAACTCAACGATACTCATCCCGCGCTTGCGATAGCCGAGCTGATGCGTCTGCTGGTCGATGAAAAGGAGTTGAGTTGGGAAACCGCCTGGGCGATCACGCACGAGACCGTCGCCTACACCAATCATACGCTGTTGCCCGAAGCACTCGAAAAGTGGCCCGAGTCATTGATCGAATACGTTTTGCCGAGGCACCTCCAGATCATCCACGAGATAGATCGGAGGTTTCTCGACGAAGTGATCACGGTACTCGGCGACGATCGCGACCGCCTGGATCGCATGTCGATCTTCGAGGACGGCGAACACAAACACGTTCGCATGGCGCACCTGGCGATGGTCGGAAGCCATTCGGTCAACGGCGTCGCCGCGCTTCACACTGCCTTGATCGAAACGTCGCTGGCGGCGGATTTCTACCAACTGTGGCCCTCAAAGTTCAACAACAAGACCAACGGCGTGACCCAGCGGCGGTGGTTGCTGAAGGCCAATCCTCACCTGTCGAAGCTGATCACCGAGGCGATCGGGGACCGCTGGATCACCGATCTAGAAAAGCTCCGGGACCTCGATCCGTTCTGCGACGATCCGGTCTTTCAGGGCGAGTTCAAGAAAGCCAGGCTCGCAAACAAGGAACGGCTCGCGAGGCTCATCGCCCAGACGACCGGCGTTGTCGTCGATCCCGATTCGCTCTTCGACGTTCACGTCAAGCGGATTCACGAGTACAAGCGGCAGTTGCTCAATTGCATGCACATCATTCATGAATACCTCTGCCTGATCGAGGACAACCGGCCGCCCACCGTCCCGCGCACTTACATATTCGCGGGCAAGGCGGCGCCGAGCTATTGGGCCGCCAAACAGATCATCAAGCTGATAAACAGCGTTGCCGAAGTCGTGAACGGCGATCCGAGGACCGGCGGGCAGATCAAGGTCGTCTTCGTGCCCGATTACCGCGTGTCGCTTGCGGAGAGGATCATACCCGCGGCCGATTTGAGCGAGCAGATTTCAACCGCCGGCATGGAAGCGTCGGGTACCGGTAACATGAAGTTCGCCATGAACGGTGCGCTGACGATCGGCACCCTCGACGGCGCGAACATCGAAATACTCGAAGAAGTGGGCGCCGACAACATCTTCACCTTCGGATTGAGATTCGACCAGATCAGGGAGCTGCGAAAAGAAGGCTCTTACAATCCGCGCGAGATTTACGAGACGAATGGCGCTGTGAAACGGGTGATGGACTCGTTCACGGCCGGGCTGTTCAATCCGCGCGAGCCGGGATTGTTTGACTGGATCTATCAAACGATCGTCGACG
Source organism: Blastocatellia bacterium (assembly GCA_035293105.1). Taxonomy (GTDB): domain Bacteria; phylum Acidobacteriota; class Blastocatellia; order UBA7656; family UBA7656; genus DATDOV01. The sequence continues at coordinate 160,255 of DATDOV010000066.1, read as the reverse complement.
GCGGCGACTGCTACTTTCATCTGGCCGACCTGCCGTCGTACCTCGACGCGCACGAAAGGGCCGCGCGCCTGTTCAACAACCACGACAAGTGGGCGCGCAAAGCCATCCTGAACGTCGCCCGCATTGGCAAATTCTCGAGCGACCGCACCATCTGGGAATACGCGAGAGACATCTGGAATATCGAGAGCACGTGAGGAATCGTGATCGACTCGTGATGGCAGGCAGGTCGCAGGCTCACGGACGCGTTGCGGTTCTCCGCAAATACGCTTCAGGCATCACACCTCCCTGTCGACCGGGATCGCGCTCGCCTCTTTGCCTCGTCGCTCATTGACGAAGGCGAGAAGGATCGCTCCAATGACGAAGAAGGTGCCCACCGAGAGGATAGCCGGCCGCTGGCTGTGCGTCGTCTTTGAGACGACTCCGAAGATGATCGGGCCCAGAAACGCCAGCGCCTTGCCCGCGATGCCCAAAAAACCGAAGAACTCGGCGGCGTTCTCTTTAGGCGTGAACAGCGCGAGCAGACTGCGAGTGACCGACTGACACGATCCCATCCCGATGCCCGCGAGCGTCGCAACGACGTAGAAGCTCCCTTTTGAGTGCGCGAAGTACGCGAGCACGACCGCCGCCATCCATATGCCGAGCGAGATGAAGATGGTTCGCTTCTGGCCGATGCGGTCGGCGAGTAGCCCGAATGAAAGAGCGCCCGCAGCAGCGATCACGTTCATCGCTATGAACATCACCGCGACCTCTTCGGTCGTGAACTTGATCGTCTCCGTAGCGTAGAGCGCCGCGAAGTAGATCACGGTCACAATGCCGTCGTTGTACACCAGAAACGCGATGAGCAGCTTGAACAGCTCGCGATACCGCCGGATGTGCTTGAGCGTCCGCTTGAGCTGGCGGAAGCCGACCGTGACGTAGCCCTCGCCCGCGGGCAGAGGCTTCCTGACGCTTCTGTCGCGCAAGAATACGAAAGTCGGGATGACCGTGACGGCGTAGTAAACCGCGACGACGACCGGGATCAGCCGCGCCTCGAACAACTCGTCGGGCGTCGGGTTGTCCACGATGCCCTTCGAGAGCGGCAGGCACAACGCCGTCGCCACCAGGCCGCTCGCGTATCCCATACCCCACTTGAGGCCGGATAGGCGCCCGACGTTCTTCTCGTTCGAGATGCCCGGCAGGAAGCTGTCGATGAACACCCCGCCGCCCGAGAACCCGATGTTCGCAATAACGTAAAGCGCGAACCCCATCGCCGTCATTCCCGGCCCTACGAAGTACAATGCGGCTGTGAAGAAGACGATCGTCACCGCGCACACCGCGAGGAACTTCTTTCGGCTTCCGGAAAAGTCTGCGATGGCGCCGAGGATCGGGGCGAGCAGGGCGACGACCAGTTCGGATATCGAAGCGGCCAGGCCCCAGAGGAAATCCCCTTGCTGCGAATTCCCGACGACTATCTTGCTGAAGTAGGGGGCGTAGAGCGCGGTGACGATGACCGTCGTGAACGCCGAGTCCGCAACGTCGTACATGCACCAGCCCAGGATTTCTGTCTTGCGAACCGGCGGGAGGGCGCTTCGCTCAACGGTCGTTCCCATTCGACGCTCTCGCTTCCAAATACAACACAAGCTCAGACTGGCACGGTCGCCAGCCTGAGCTTGATGCTTGAATCCGATTTAATCGAAACTCGTGATCGCCGTGTCCTATTTCGACGGCGCGTAGTAGGGATTCGTGCCGCCGGCGTGATCAGTTGTGTCGAGTATCTCGCGCACCTGGGGCACCTCTTCGCGGATCAATCGCTCGACTCCCATCTTCAGAGTCACATCCGCCGCGCCGCACCCCTGGCACCCGCCGCCCATGCGAATGTATATCGTGTCGTCCGCGACGTCGATCAACTCGACGAAGCCTCCATGCGCGGCGACGCCCGGGTTGATCTGCGTATCGAGAATCCGCTGAATTCGCTCCCTGACGGCCTCGGAAGGAAGCCTGTCACCCTCGGCTATCTCCGGCGGCGGATTGATAAAGTGCCGGATGGCCGTGCCGACTCGTTTGCCGATCTGGCGCCAGTCCTGCCCCGCGTCCTGGGTGACAGTGACGACGTTCTCTGAGAGCTCGACTTTCGCGATGCCTGGAATGTTGAGTATCTTGTCCGCCAGGGGGTCCGCTTTGGCCTCTTCAGGGCTGGCGTAGGCATCCGAGCCCGAATGCACCGCCCTGTCAACCGTGAAGCGGCAGACTTGTATGTCGTTCCTGTCGACGTCCGCTCTTATCTGAATATTGTCCATTGTCTGCTCCTCTCGGCTCGATTAGATGTCTTAATCAGAGGGTGGATTATACTCGATAAGTACCGGAATGCTCCATAGCGGCGGCGCGCCTGACCTTCTTGGTAGCGTCCACGGAGGCGCCGATAGTAGGTATTAGCGTGTTGCTGACTTAGCGCCGCTGTTATTTAGGCAGCGTCGGATGTTCAGGCTCGACGGCGGCTGACTTGAGCGCATCCCTTAACTTGTCCAGTTTAGTTTCACGTTCTCTACTTTGTGCATATCTGCCCACGATGAAGACCGCAACTAAACTAACCAAGATAGCAAGAAACATTATTAGTCCAATCGAGATTCTGCCCAAAGATGCTAGCACAATACTTCCAATTAACCCGATTAGGCCAAGAATAAAAGCAAAGATTTGCCCTAATCGCTCGTTACCAATATTCGATGTGATGACCCGCGATTCGATGTCTTGGCGGTGTGCGGATTGTTTTTCCGCCATTGTAACAATTCTGTCAGCACTACCGGGCAGTATCCGCTCGTAGTGCTCCATCATTCCTGGCGGCGGCAGTGGAGCCTCGTATTTAACAATGACTTCTTGGCGGATAATGTGGGGTGAACCTGTCGGTTCAGATGCCTCAACGGCGTTTGTACGAGAGTCGTCGGGGCGTTCGGGGTCGGACATTCGATTATCGGCTTACGCTCGAAAGAGTCTCTAGCGCCGCGCTACGTTCTGTCTCGTGCGCTTTGACTGCGCCTTGAATATCTTGACTCGTCATGTACCAGTCTAAGAAGAGCGCTATTTGATCAGCCTGTTCCGGTGTCAGGCTATAGTTATAATCGTCAAACACCCCTCGCAGATCGAGGGTTCTGGACATACCAGATAGAAACGATGGATTACCAATCAAGAAGTGGGATTCCATTGACCCTCGTACCTCCTAAACTATGATGCTAAGCTTCCCGTTATGGAAATGCAAGATCATCCTTTCTTGTGGATAAATCTCACGGGGGGTTCAATGCTTCACTAAGTCGGAGAGCTTGTCAAGCCTCTGGATAAGCTAATAAGCTAATGGGTAAGCTAAGCAATTCTCAGCGCTTCTTTAAGTCGGGCTAGACCGCGACCAGTTTTTGACCCGACTACCGAGGCACCGATTAATGCCGCTCGATTTATCAAATGAGCTATAATCCGACGTTTCCGACGACGCGCCTTCGGCGCACGTTCGTGATGACTCCAATTATTCGCGGATGGTTTTTCATGTCTGGCATCCTATACCTTGTCTCCACCCCGATCGGCAACCTCGAAGACATAACCATGCGGGCGCTCGGTATTCTCCGACAGGTTGACCTGATCGCCTGCGAAGACACTCGCCACACGCGCAAACTGCTCTCGCATTATCAAATCTCGAAGCCGCTCACTGCGCTCCACGAGCACAACGAACGCGCGCGCGCCGCCGGGTTAGCGGACAAGCTTGAAGCCGGGATCGATATCGCTCTCGTGTGCGACGCCGGGACCCCAACCGTCTCCGACCCCGGCTACAGACTGGTGCGCGAAGCCGTTCAGCGCGGAATCCGCGTCGTATCGATACCCGGACCGTCGGCGCTCATCACCGCGCTCGCCGCGTCGGGCCTGCCTACCGACCAGTTCACCTTCGCGGGATTCCTGCCTGCGCGGCGCGGGGCCCGGCGTGCGCGGCTCGCCGAGCTCGCAACGAGTCGCGCAACGCTCATATTTTATGAAGCCCCGCATCGAATCACGCAGACGATCACCGACGCGCTCGAAGTTCTCGGCAACCGCCAGTGCGTAATCGCGCGCGAGTTGACCAAGTTCCACGAGGAGTTTCTTCGAGGCAGCCTCGCGGAAATCGAAGAGGCGATGAAAGACGCGCAGGTGAAGGGGGAGATCGTGTTGCTCATCGGCCCGCCGCTCGATGATAATCTGACCAGGCCCGTGACCGCCTCACTCCTGAATGAGGTTGAAGCGCTAATGCTCGAACAAGGCATCGACCGTAAGAGCGCGCTCAAACGCGTCGCCCGCTCGCGCGGAATCACGAAGAGCGAAGCCTACAGGCTGATGCTGGCCGAGCAGGCCAAATCCGACCGAGAGTGAACCTCATGATTGGTACACGAATTAACACCGCGGAGGGACGCAGCAGAGGCTTACAGCCGCAACCAAAACGACGCGGGGACGCGGGGACGCGGCGACACGGCGACCTCTGCGCTCTTCGGTCTCTGCGGTTGCTCTCTCTTTTCGCCGTACTTCTCCTCGCCGTGACTCAGTACGCCTCTGCTCAGAGCGGGCCGCCCATCTCGCGCGCCGGAGGGCGTCCGTACGCGGTGAACCTCACCTTCGCCGTTTATCAGTACGACGCGGCGCGGTCGCCGGTGATCGAACCGGTTCTCCGGCTGACTGGGACCTACTCGACCGCCCAGGAAGAGATTTCTCACCTGAAGGACAAATACAAGCTGGAAGGCGTCGACGTGCGGCACATTCGCTCGGTCGGACTTCGCAACGGCGAGGCGTTCAACGACGCGGTGCTGCTGGGGCCGGAGTACATGGTCTTTTCGGTAACGCCCCGCGAGGTCGTGCGCGGATACATGAAACTCGACATGCGCGCTCGATACGGGAACGAACCGCTGCTCGACGCGAAGGAGGTCGAGTTTGAGAACTTCGAGACGGTGATGCTGCGCGGCGGAAAGGGCATGTTCGGATTGAAGTATTTCATCGGTCCGGGCGGGGGCCAGGAGACCGCGCCGGTTGAGCGCACGCTGCTGATTTCGGTCACGCCCGAGATCGTGCCGGTCGCGAACCTTCGCAACCGGCCGCAGGAGCTCTCGCATCCGGTCGACGAACACGGCAGCCCGATTCAGATGAGCGAAGGCGACCGCTTCACTCCGCCGGTGGCGCTCGAACGGGTCGCGCCGAAGTTCGAGACGGGCCGTCACGTGCAGGGGTCGGTGTTGCTGGGAGGCGTAGTCACCGGCGAGGGTAAGATCATCAACGTTCGTGTTTTGCGCGGGCTGGACCCGGTCATCGATGATCGCGCGATCGAAGCATTTCGCCAGTACAGATTTTCGCCCGCGCTGTTGAACGGCAAGCCGGTGAGCGCGACCTATCGGGAAGAGCTGACGTTCGCGAGACAGACGACGTGGACGGAGGTGCAGGAAGAGATGATGAAACAGCGCGAGATGGAGAAAGAGAAGGAGAAGGAGAAGAAGCGTAAGAAGCCGTGACTCTTCCTCTCCCCCTGCATCACGCCGAAGTGATTATCCGCAGCCGGTAGCTCTGGCTCCCGGCGAACGCGCTCACCCCGACGATGTACGTCCCTGGCGCCAACTGAACTCCGATCACCTCGGCGGAAGTCTCGCTCAGACTGAGTCCCAGCAGATTCGGATCATCCAGCGAGGTCTTCTTCTTACTCACGCTGCTCGCGAACAGGTACAAATCGAGATCGCCCACTCCCGAAGTCGCGTCCAAAAAGACGTAGAAGGTGCGGGTCTCGGTGACCGTGAAACGGTACAGGTCCTCAATCTTGTCAGTGCCGGAGCTACCGAAGCTCATTTTCAGCGTTGAGGCGTCTGTCGAAGCGGCGTTGCCCGTGACCTCGACCGGGAACGCGATCCGCGGCGCCTTCTTCTTGTTTTCGTTCGGCTCTATCTCGGCCACCGGCGTGGGCGGCGCCAACGGATTCAGCATGAGGATGATGTCGATGCCGGTGGTCACCTGACCCGCGGCCACCGCGACGGCCATGAACGTCGCCGGGGTGTTCGATGAGTCGTTCGGACCATTGAAGAATTCTTCGGGCTGGGGGAGCGGGAACTGCTCGCCGAGGGGACCTATTCCAGACCCGCCGGTCGCATCCGGGTTGATTTGTTGAATGCCAACCAGGTACTGGCCCGGCGGCAATCCCTGAATACGATAGGTGCCGGCGCCGAATTCCAGTCCGGTCACCGCGCTCGAAATCGTCGCAAGCGAATCCGTAGCGGCTTGCGGCGGCGGAATCTGCGGGACCCCGTCGGCGTCCAGGACGGGCGCCGCGGGAAAAGCTGAGGTCCCCGGCGGCGGCGGGTAGGCTCCCTGATCTACACGACGAGCGACGACGTTGATCCCGCTTATCGGGATGTCGCCGGTTTGCGTTCTTATGACCACCCGGCCTTCGACGGAGCCGTTGTTTGCGAGGTAATCCACTGTTGGGTAGAGGTTCGACAACGCGTTCTGCGTATCGAGGTCGAGCGTTGCCACAAAAGCGCCCGAGTCCGGGAACTGCCCGCCAAGCTGCGAGCCGGCCGGCGCCAGGAAAAGAAACGGGTAGAGCGTTTCCGTAAACGGCGCGTAAAGGTCGTACGCCTGAGCCTCAGAGAATCCCGATGGAAGGACCGCACCATCGCCGTCTGACGCGATGTTGCCGTCGATCTGGGCGTGATCGAGCGGACCGGCGAAGTGGCCGAATTCGTGCGTGAAGACACCGAGAAACGAAGTCGTACTCAGTACGCCGGTCGTCAGCGATCTGCCGTTGAGCACGACGAACCCTTCGCGGAGCGAGCCGCTGGGTTCGTCGACCTGCGAGAAGCCGAAGAACCCGAGCACTCCACCACTGCCCGTGATCGAACCGTCGCTGTCGAAGATTATCGGGTTCTGAAACGTCGGACTTGCACGGCTGATGAACCGGCCCACGTTCGACCCGTTGACATCCACCGGTTGATTGGTCAGCGGGTCCATGATGCTGCCCGCGTTAACGAACTCAATCGAAGCGGTCGGGATTCCGGTGTAGAGCCCGAATATTCTGTCGACGAACGCTGTTGCCTGAGCCCCGGAAACGGGCCCGAGCGTGCCGGAATCGACGTGATACAAGACGCGGCCCGCCGAATCGACCGTCGCCGAATTGAGCGGCCCGCCTCTGACCTCGCTGCGCGCCCAGCGCACCGGCTGGCCATTGAGCATGGCAAGCGGCCCGCCGGCCTGCGCCCATGAAACAGTGGCCGAAACGGCCGCGATCGACATCGTCAGTGAAAGGATCAACCGCCTCGTAGTCATTGTTGAATAACTCCCTTCCGCGGGCCGCCTATCGTGCCCTTCTCGTCTCCATGCGCGGCGACTATCTGATCGACTACGTTGATGAACTGATCGAGCGGCAACGCCCCGCGCTTGCGCGCAAGCGACTCGCCGTCCGGGATGCGAGACAGATCGCCGCTCGCGGGAAAGATGATCCTCGCATCGGACTCTTTCATCTTCGTGCCGTTGTAAGGCGCGGTAAACAGGCCGAGGTTGTTTATGCTGTTCCGCACGAGCTTCTCGCCCGAAGGCATCTCGGAAACGAAGAACGCGCCCTGATAGAGACCGACGGGATAGGTGACCTTGCCGCCCATATAGTCGGGTATGAGGAACAGGATCACGCGGTCGCCTCGCCGGTATTCGCTCATGCCGTGAAGAAAACTATCCGGCGAGGCGGCGCGGCCGTGCACAGTCATCCCGCCGCCCTTGCTGAGCGCCCGCTTTGCCGGGTGACCAAGCTGGCGAAATGTCACGACCCTCGGCAGCCGTCCCTTGATCGCGCGCTCGACCTCGAAGGTGTATCGGGTCACGGGCAGGATGCCCTGCGCGATCATCTCCTCGGTTTCTTCGACTGCGAGGCACCGGCCGACGAAGATTCGATTAGCCGTCGCGGTCATCTCTTCAAGGTTGAACCGCAATACCGCGTGATGAGCATACGAGCCGCCGGCACTTGCGATCAGGAGCAGCGCCGCGCCCGCAAGAACCGACATGATTTTGAACCAACGCGTCATAAGTAAGACTCCCGCTTCACTCGAGCACTTGAACTGCGCCGCGCCGACCGACTGCCGCGCCGCGCGAGGCACTAATCACATCAACCGACAGCAGATCGGCGGAAGAAACCGGTTTGATGGCGCTCCATGTTCGTCCGCCGTCCGTCGATCCCAGCGTCACGCCTTTCGACGCGACGGCCCACAGAGTCTCCTTCCCCGCGAGCGAGACGGCGTTGAGCGTCTCACTCGTGCCGGACTCGACTCTCTCCCACGTCACGCCGTCCGCGCTTCGCACGATTGTACCGCCCTCTCCTGTCACAACCGCCAAGCCGGTTTCAGAAACCGCGATTCCGTACAGCGCGCGCTTGATCCCGGACTGCTGCGGCGTCCACGAGTTCCCGCCATCCGTGGTTGCGAGAACAAGCCCGTCGTCACCGGCGATCCAGCCTCGATCGCGCGAAGCGAAGCGCACACACCAGAGGTCCTCGACGCGTCGGGTCGGCGCCGCGTCCCAGGTCGCGCCCCCATTCAGCGTGCGAAGCACCAATCCCGCGCCGCCAGCCACCCAGCCTTGTTCGGCGTCTATGAAAAAGATCGAATTCAAAACCTCGCCTTCTCGTTCGACTCGCTGGTTAGTCCAGGTCTGTCCGCCGTCGCTCGTGCGGCTGATGCGTCCGGCGTAACCCGCCGCCCAGCCCTCGGAGCGGTTAATGAAATGGACGGCCGCAAGCACTTCGGTCGTGCGCGCAATCGGCTGCCAACTCGCCCCTCCGTCGCCGGTTCGGAAGATCGCGCCTCCTGAGCCGGCGGGGTCGATGTCGCCCACCGCCCAGCCCGTTTGCGCATCGACGAAATCGACCGCGAGAAGATCGAGCTTGCCGGCCGGCGCCTTCGCCCTCCAGTGACCCTCACTTGATAGCGGAGCCCGCTTGCCGCCACATGAGACAAGGGCGAGGGCGAAAAGGCTCGCTAATAACTTCGCTCTAATCACCGGGCGGCTCGGATTACAACCTTACAATCTTGTCGTCGTGTTCGTTGGTGCCGAGTTTGCGCGTAACGTTGCGCGTATCCACTATCAGAGGAGCGAGCCGAACAACTCGCGAGTAGTCCACATTTGAATGGTCGGTCACGATGACCGCGCAGTCGCAGCCAGCGAGCACTTCATCGGTGAGGGTCACCGAAACGAGCGACCCACTGCCATCGAGCTGCAGCTCAGGTATGAAGCCGTCATAATAACTCACCTCGGCGCCTTTGTGGAGCAGTTGATCGATTATCCCGAGCGCCGGCGACTCGCGCACGTCGTCGATGTCGCGCTTGTACGCGACGCCGAGCACCAGCACCCGCGCGCCTTTGACTGCCTTCGCGTGCTGGTTCAATCCGTCTTGAACGAGCTGCACGACGTGACGCGGCATGTGAGAGTTCACTTCTTCGGCAAGGCTGATGAACCTCGCCTCGAAGCCGTGCAACCGGGCCTTCCATGACAGGTAGTGCGGGTCGAGCGGGATGCAATGCCCTCCGATGCCGGGGCCGGGATAGAACGCCATGAACCCGAAAGGTTTGGTCTCTGCCGCGCGGATCACTTCCCACGAGTCGATGCCGAGGTGATAACAGAGCTGCGCCATTTCGTTCACAAGCGCGATGTTGACCGAGCGAAAAGTGTTCTCGAGCAGCTTCGCCGTCTCGGCCACGCGCGCGCTGGAGACCTTGTGGACCCGCTCGACGACCGTCTGATAAAGCGCGGCGGCAACATCAGTCGAGATCGCCGTAACGCCGCCGACGACTTTGGGAATGTTGTGAGCCTGGAATTGCCTGTTGCCCGGATCGACGCGCTCGGGCGAAAAGGCGAGGTAGAAATCCGTGTCGAGCTTGAGGCCGGTCTCTTCGAACATCGGCAGCAGCACTTCATCGGTTGTCCCCGGATACGTGGTCGATTCGAGTATCACCAACTGTTGCGGATGGAGATTCGCCTGAACCTGCTCGGCCGCGGCAAGGATGAAGGAGACGTCGGGCTCCTTGGTCTTGCGGAGCGGGGTCGGCACGCAGATGATCACGACGTCAGTTTGCTTGAGCTTCGAGAAGTCCGACGACGCGGACAGCTTCTCCCGCTCGACGAGAGTCCGCACAACTTCAGACGGGACATCGGGAATATAAGACTCGCCCTGGTTGATCTTCGCGACGCGCGATTCATCGACGTCGAATCCGGTGACCGGAAACCCGCCGCGCGCAAACTCGACCGCCAGCGGCAGCCCAACGTAGCCCAGGCCGATCACGCCGATCGCGGCTCGGTGTCCGGCTATCTTGCTCACCAACTCTGCGCTCATTCCTTATGACTCCACTCGAAGTGATCACTTTGAGCGTCCAGCGTCTCTCGTCAAACAGTCCCGGCAATTGTAGAACCTGAGGCATGCCACAACAAGGCATTACTGCTCAGAGCATCACGTCGGCGGCTTTCGGTTACGCTGAGGCTTGTGCTCGCAGTCGTCAATCACTTGCGGACCGCGCGCATCCACGGCGGGTTCTTCTTTGCGATGCTGCCGTAAACCGGGCACGTCCGGGCGTGGGCGCCGGGTAGATAGCCCGTGCTCATGAGAAACTCGCCGGTGATCTCTCCGCCGGTGAACACGAACGTCTGCTTGAACAGCTTGACCCATTCGTCTTTGGAACGCGGGTGATTTGCCTCGAGCCATTTGGCGAAGCTTCCGTGGCCCCCTCGAATGGTCACGATCCGGCAGGCGTTTTCGATCACGGCGTCAATCTTCAACCGGTTGCGAATGATGCCCGCGTCGCCGAGCAACCGCGAGCGCTCGCGCCCCCCGTACGCGGCTACCTGGTCGATGTCGAAACCATCGAACGCTAACCGAAATGCCTCGCGCTTCTTGAGTACCGTTAGCCAGGACAGCCCGGCTTGGTTGATCTCGAGCGCGAGCCGCTCAAACAACGCCGTGTCGTTGCGAGTAGGAAAACCGTACTCCCGGTCGTGCCAGGGTCCGTGATAGGGATGGCCCGGCGCCACTATGCAGTATCCGCTCAAGAGGAGCCTCCTCTCGCGAAGATCACCGGCAGTTCTGAGTTCAACCTTTAGGTTGCCCACCAGGTTGCCCACGACGACCGCAAGCTAAAGCTTGAACTCAGAGCTTGAACACCGACGTGAATGACCATCAACGGCGCGTCGCGTCGCTCGGGGCAACAAGCCGGCGGCGGCCGTCGTCGCTCAGCGTGATTCCAGGCTCGTCGAGTCCGACGTGGTCCCAAAGCTTGCACGTCACCTGCTTGTGCATCTGGTCGAGCCCCTTGCAATAGTTCGTGAAGACGCAGCGCCGAATCTCGTCTCCGCGCCCGAGTCGCATCTTCAAAAACCAGTCCGGGTCGGCGAGCGACTGGCGAGCGGCGGCAACGATGTCGGCCTCTCCCTTCTGAAGAATGCTCTCACATTGCTCGTACGTCGCGATCCCTCCCGAGGTCACCACCGGCGCCGTGTAGCCTGCGGCGTTCACGGCGTGTTTGATCTCTGCTGCGAGCGGGACGTTGCGGCCGAATGGGCCTCGCTCATCCGACAGCACGGTAGGCATGCACTCGTAGCCGCTCCGGCCCGTGTAAGGATAAACAGCCTGCCCGATTTTCGGCTGTTTGGCGTCATCGAACTTTCCGCCCTTCGACACTGAAAGGTAATCGAAGCCCGCGCCGGCAAACTCAACGCCGAAGTAAACCGCGTCTTCAAGATGGCTGCCTCCCTCGATCACCTCGTCGCTCAGAAACCGGACGCCGACAACATAATCGCTGCCCACCGTTGCGCGAACCGAGCGGTAAACTTCGAGCGGGAGCCTCGCGCGATTCTCTCTCTCACCGCCGTAGCCGTCCTCCCGGTTATTCTTAGCGCTCAGAAAAGACGCCATCGTGTACGCGTGCGCGTAGTGGAGCTCGACGCCGTCAAAGCCCGCCTCACGCGCGCGCCACGCCGCTGCGGAGAAGATATCGGGCAAGACTTGGGGCAGCTCTCGCACGTGAGCGAGATGCATGTCGGTCACCCGCTCGCGATACCCGAACCTGAGCGACTCGAGTTCGCGCTCGTCGAGAACGCGATCCAGCAATTCGTCGCTTGCGGTTCCCAGCAGCGCGCGCACGTCAGAATCCCCGGCGACGAGCCAGCGTTTATCCTCGGTCGCTTCAGTCAGCGCGCGACGGTGGTGATCGGTCACCTCAAAGAAGCGCTCGAAGAACTTTTCCTTTTCGGGTCGGCGCTTGACCGCAAGGAAGTCGATGATCTGGATGAACAGTCGCGTGTGACCGCCGCTCTCTCGTCTGACGGTTTCGACCAGTTCTTTGAGGCCGGGGATGAACCGGTCGTGCCCGATGCGAAGCAGCGGGCCGCTTGCAATGTCGCGCACGCCGGTAGCTTCGACGACGATGACTGCGGGACGGCCGGCAGCGAAGCGCCCGTACCACTCGATGATGTTGCGGGTGACGAAGCCGTCCTCAGTAGCGCGCCACGGAACCATCGCCGGGACCCACGTGCGGCTCTCGATTGCGATTGGCCCGATGCGAAGCGGGCTGAACAGCAGTGAGCGCGCGGCTTCACCGTCGGTGGGCCAGCGCGTTTCGGGAATGTGGTGACGGATTGGATTCGGGGCGCGCCACATGGTTCTGAGTTCCGTTCTGAGTTCGAGCTTCAGCTTGCCCGCTTCGGAGACCAGCAGCCTCAAGGCTGAACTCAGAACATCACCGTTCCGCGGTCGTTGGATCGATGATCGACTTCACCTCCGACACCCGGTTGGCGGGGAAGCCGCCCTGATTGGCGTGCTCACGTATCGTCGCCTCATCCGGCGCGATGTAGACACAGTAGATCTTGTCATCGGTGACGAAGCTTTGCAGCCACTGAATCCGCGGTCCCATCTTTTGCAACACCCCGCACGATGTTTGCGAAATGGCTTGCAGTTCGGCCGGCGACAGCTTTCCGGCTCCTGGAATTTCCCTCTCGATAACGAATCTTGGCATTCCGTTCCTTCCTTCCTACGATCGTTGTTCGGAGTTTCGCCGCCAGTTGTCGTAGGCCGCGATGAACTCCGGGTCTCGTTGCTTCAGTTTCTCATAGTCGATCTTCTTGCTCCGGGTCATTAACTTGTATGCGAACGGCAGCGGGTCCAGGTGTAACTCGTCGCGAGCGTTCTCGAACAGCAGCAGGCTCGAGTATGCCGCCTCCTGAAGCGCGTCGACAATCGGTTTTCTCACTCGCGCGAATTCATCGAGCGCGGCGCTGACTCCCCGGCCGGTCGCAAAGCAGCCCGCAAGCGCGATCGAATCCTCGACTGCAAGCTTGGTTCCCGATCCGATCGAGAAGTGCGCCGTGTGCAAGGCATCGCCCAACAACACGACGTTATCATGCCGCCACACCCCGTTCCGGACCAGAGGAAAGTTGAGCCACCTGACGAAGTTGTTCGCAAGCAGCGGCTCACCATCGAGGTCCTGCTTGAACACCGCGGCGAGGTACTCGCACGTCTCGGCGTCGGTCTTCGATTCGAAACCTGCCGCGCGCCAGGTCTCTTCGCCGCACTCCACAATGAAAGTGCTGGTCGTCCTGTTGAACTTGTACGAATGGGCGATGAACAGCCCTGCGTCGTGCTCGCGAAAGGTGAGCGTCAGGCCATGGAACAACCGGTGAGTGCCGAGCCAGATGTACTTGTTCCTTCTGATGTCGACGGCGGGATGAAAGAAGTCACCGTAAGTGCGCCGCACCAGACTGTTCGCGCCGTCGGCGCCGACCAGAAGGTCGCAGGGTTCCAGCTCGCTTATGTCGGCAACGTTGGTGTGAAACCTGAGATCGACGCCCAGATCGTGACATCGCCGATGCAGTATGTTCAAGAACGCCAGCCGCGCTATTCCCGAGAACTTGTTGCCGCGGATTGTGATCTTCTGGCCGCGGTGAACGATGTCGACGTTGTCCCACGTTTCGCAGTTGCCCGAGATTGCGGCGTACGACGGCTGGTCGCTCTCTTCGAGGTAGGAGAAGGTCTGGTCCGAAAAGACTATTCCCCAGCCGAAGGTGTCATTTGGTCCGTCGCGCTCGATCACGGTGACCTGGTGCGACGGGTCCTGCTTCTTCATCAGGATTGCGAAGTAGAGTCCGGCGGGTCCGCCCCCGATGATCGTGATCTTCATACTGCCCTGCCTGCTTCGGAGTGCGGCGACCCGGCGCCGCTTTGGTAGTCTCATCGAAACGGCGCGCCTCCAGGGAAGACTTCCAAAGCGGCGCCAGGTCGCCGCACTCCAAGCTACGGTATGATCGCAAACGCGTTCGACGCCGCGCCGGTCGCTCCGCGGATTCGCGGCGGGTTCAGCACCAACAAAAACTCCCACACCCTCTCATTAGCCAGCACGCTCGCCAGCTCTTCCAGGTTCAAATTCTCGACGATGTAGATCCCATTATCCGCGATCAGTATTCGGTGACACGGAAAGACCGTCCCTTTCTCGGGGACCACCTCGAAGCTCATCTGATCGTCGCCCGCAAGAAAGATCTTCTTCGCCGCAAGCCACCGCGCCGCCCCCTCACCCGGGCCCGGCCGGAACCCGGAGAACTTCGCCCGGTCCGACTCGAAGAACCTGCCATAACCCGTTCGTATCAACACCGAATCGCCCGCCCGAATCTCCACGCCCTCGGCTTTGGCGGTCGCCTCCAAATCCTCAGCGGTGATCTCCTGGCCCGGCGCGAGCGCGTCGACCTTCTTGAAGCGCGCGACGTCCAACAGCACCGCCCGATTCGTGAAGCGCTCTTTGGGATAGGTCTCGATTCCGAGCGCCAGCAAGCCGGTCGGGCCTTCGTTGGACGGCGCATCGAGGCCGCCGAACAGCTTCTGTTCGTCGGAGATGTGACCGATTGCGTCGATAGTCGGCGCACCGTGCTGGCCGCTGAAGAACATCATATCGGCGGCGAACGCGATGCCGCCGGGTATGATGCCTTTAGTCTGCTTGTGTGAAGTGTGAAGACCGAGCGAGAACGGCGGGTTCAGCCCAAGAAGCGGCGAGCTCCGGTCCCACACGAAGTTCAACTCGATCACTCGCGCAGAGCGAACCGTGTTGATGAAATCGGCGACGATCTCACGCCGCGATTTCTGGGGCGCAGGGCCCTTCTGCGACTCCTGAGCCGCCGCCGCAACCACACAGAGCGTGATCGCGAATATGACGCGCGGTAGCGACTTCTTATTCATCCTCTTTCTCCTCCACTTATATGTTTTCGCCAGAACCCAACCGCAATGAGCGCGAGTGCAATGATGATCAAAGCTGATCCGGCTACGGCGATGGCCCTCGGCGTCTGGCCCTGCATTGCCGTTTGCAGTATCACGCCGAGCGGAAAAACAACCGACCCAGTCACGAGTGCCACCGCGAGCCGGAAGCTCTTTCGTTCGTCGAACGCGACGCGATCGAAGATCACTCCCATCAGGATCAACAGCATCGCCAGCCCGATCCAGTGCGAGTGAACATCGACCTCGCGCACGTACTCGTAGCTGGCGGCCGCGTACCGGTCGAGCGCCGCGTGCGCTTCGGGCAGCTTTCCCTCGGCCGCGCTGACAAAACTCGCCGCAAGCGAACCGCCGATCTGCTCGAGCGTCTGGTGCTCGTCAAACAGTGCGTAGTACAAGCCGTAGCTCATACCCCACACCGCGAGCGCGAGGCCGCCCGCGAGTAATAGCTTTCTCGCTCGCGTCATGCCGCCTCCCTTTGGCCGTCCGCCTTCCCCGTGTGTCGCACGACGCCGGCGAGCATCCCGATCAATGAGATCACTACCAGTAGCCCGCCCGCGTCGGCGATTCCTCCCGCAATCAGGCCCCACTTCAACTCCAGCAGCACGAAGACCGGCAGTATGATCGAACCCGCCAGCATCACAACGACGAGACGCCGCTTCCATCGCTCGCTCAAAAAGACGTAGTGCTGAATGAAAGCCAGCAGCATCGCGAGCAAGCCGAACTCGATGATGTGCGAGTGCGCCGCGATCTTGACCGCCTTTTCGGCTTGAAGCATCCCGTAAGCCTCGATTGACCTGTGTGCGTCGGTTATATCGCGCCCTGGTGCCATCTGCGCCTTGCGCGACGAGTCGACGATCTCTTGAAGCGTCGCCCGGTCGCGAGCCTCGTGCTCGTCGAGGTCGACCACGGCGTAATGTGCCCCGTGCAGGAATCCGGCAAGCACGAGCAGCGTTCCCCCGGTTAGAAGCGCGCGGCCGGCCCAATCGCCGCACGTATTGGCCCCTGCATTTTCTCGTGTGGCTCCTTCCGCTCGTCTGATATGCCGCCACACACCGATCAAAAAACCCGCGCAGGCGATGATCACCAGCAAGCCGCCGAGGTCCGCCGTGATGCTCGCCCAGCCGATCGATGAAAGCGGGCTGTAGGTGAGGCCGACGTAGTGAATCAAGAAAACCGACACCGGCAGCATGACCGACCCGGTGAGAAAAAGCCCCGCCAAAAACTTTTTACGCCGCTCTTCCAAACGGGCATAGGGCGCAACGAGCGCGAGCAACAACGCGAGATAGCCGAAGTCGATCGCGTGAACGTGAGTGTCAACCTTCGTGCCCCGGTTCTCCATCAACGCGCCGAGGGTTGCGAAATGCGACTTGACCGCTTCGGGGTTTTGCGCGGCCACCGAATCTGCCGCAAGGGTCAGTTGTTCTCCAACCCGGCTCGCATTCTGATGGAGAACGAATACAGCGAAGACGTCGCCGAAGATCATCCCAGCAGCGATAAGAACAATCCCGCCAATGACGAGAAGTCGCCGCGCGCTCGTGAGAGGCGGCGAGGCGGTGTCGTTGCTCCGGGAGGAATCCATGTCGTCCGTGACCATATCGACGGGAGGACGCGAAGCCGGCAATCGCTTCGCTTTGATTTGCGTGATTCGCGGATATCCCTCTAGCGAAACGCCGGCATCACGCGGTCGGCAAAAAGTTGCTGAGTCTTGATCGACTTCGAGTGTTCCAGGCCGCCGAAGTTGCTCACGATCGCCAGCTCGCCGATGCCGCCTTTCTCCTGAAGACCTTTGATCTGTTCGATGACTTTTTCAGGCGTGCCGATGAAGCCGATCTCCTGCCCGACGATCTCGTCGTAAGAGAGTTCGGTCAGCGCCTCGAGCGCGCCGCTTGCGTAAAAGCTGTACCCCTTCAATCGCAACTCGACCTTTTTGTCCTCGCCTTGCAGCGAGTCGACCGGCGACGCGTTGAAGGCGAGAAAGTTGAGCAGCGCTTGTTCGACCTCTTCGCGAATCTGAGCGTCGTCGTCGCCGAGGTAGACCGGACGGATGTAAACGATGTCGGGAGTGTGGCCGCTGTCGGCGCACGCATTCTTGTAAATCTCGAGCGGAGCTTCGAGGACCTTGTACGGCAACAACGGCGGCACGAAAACGCCCCAGCCGCGCTCGCCTGCCATCTGGTAGGTGATGTCGCTTGTGCCGCCGGTGAACAACCTCGGATGAGGCTTCTGGAGCGGCTTTGGCACGACCGAGAGGTCTCGAACAGTGTAGAACTCGCCGTCGAATGAGAAGCGGTCGCGGGTCCACGCGCGGATCAGAATCTCGATCGCTTCGTAGTATCGCGGCCGGCTTTCTTCCATCTGGACGTTCGTCGGATCGTACAGCCACGCGTGTCCGCGGCCGAGCCCGCATTCGAGCCTGCCGTTGGTGAGAATGTCGGCGACGGCGATCTCACCTGCCAGGCGCATCGGGTTCTCAAGCGGCAACGTATGGAGCGCCGTGCGGAAGCGAATTCGTTTGGTGCGCTGGGCGGCGGCGGTGAACAACGCGAGCGGGTTCGCCGAAATCGAGAACTTCTCGAAGAAGTGATGATCGATCACGGAGTAAACATCGAAGCCGACCTGATCGGCGTGCTCGATCTGCCGGAAGATTTCCCAGGTCAGGTCGTAATGCGATTTTCCCGGCGGCGATTGAATCTCGCAGTAGATGCCGAATCTCATGTTGTCAGCCTTTCGTGCGCTTTCTAATCGTCATGGGGTCGTCCAGGGATTGGCATTCGGGTTCGGCGCGGACGGCGGCGCACCTTCGAAGGCAAGCTTAACCTCAGGCTTGTTGAGCGTAACGACCGCCCATATACCGAGCGGCACACCCGCGAGACAGCAAATCGAAGTGCAGGGAATGATGGCGAGAATTGCCGCCGTCTTCGACAGCCCGTAGTTTTTCGCCTTGAGCATCTGCGAAGCGCCATAGATGATCAGAGGGCTGAGCAGAACGCTCAGCACACCGCATCCGAGCGCTGCAGCAGCGCCTGCATACCAGCCTGCCTCTTCCGCGTCGCTGCTCATACCGCGCGGACCCTGGCCGAGTTGTATTACGCCCGAGATGGTGAACAGCAGACCGACCATCGCGTTGAGCGCCCCGGTCACTATCAGCCCGATGGCGGGCCCCATCAGCTTTTCCTTCGCTCCGTTCGGCATAATGATTGTCTCCTCGAATGCACCGGCCAAATAATAGCGGCGGCGCGGCTCCCTGACGAGCCTGCGCCGCCGATTATAGTCTCCAGCCCTTCAGAAGTTGAAGCGCGCGGCGAACTGAACCTGGCGGGGATTGAAGATCGCCCTCGGGTTCCCATAAGCCGGATTGAGCGCGCCCTCGCGGAACGTCGGAATCGGGCCCAGCAGCGGATCGTTGATCGAGCTGTTGGCCGGATGGAAAATCGAATCCCCGTACACCGTGTTGAAGAACCGCACGTTCAGCGTGTTGAAGAGATTGAACGCTTCGGCGATCAACTCGATGCGGGCGTTCTCGCGGATCTTGAACGACCGCGACACCCGGATATCCACGGTCTTGAGGTCATCACCCTCGAATGTGTTTCTGCCATCCAGTCCGACACGGTCGTTGACCCCGAACACGTCGCCGTTCGCATCGAAGCCGGCGAACTTGGTGAAGTGGTGAGGCGATTCCAGCGTCACTATGAAGCTCAACTGGAAGTCGCGCGTGAACGCGTTCCCGGCGGGCGACGTGGCGAACGTGGCGTTGCCAACGAACCGGTGCCGCGCGTCGTCGGCCGACAGCGCCCGCTCCTCATCGATGCGCGCGGAGTTGACCGGTATCAACACGAAGCTCGGATTGGGACCGTCGTCGATCGACTTGGAGAACGTGTAGCCGATCCCGAAGTTCAACCAGTTCTTCACCCGCTGGTTGGCGTTGACCAACAAGCCGTCATAAGTCGAGTTCCATCTCGAATCGGCCTCGAAGAAGACCCCGAATTCCGGATTGCGGAATCCGGGCACCGCGATCCGCCGGTCGAGCAAGCACGGCCGGCAGAACGACAGCGGACGCAACGCGGCATAATCCGGCGCGCCGCTCTGAAGTCTCCCTGTCGGCTCCGGCTGGTTCACGTTGAAGAAACTGCCCAGATGAACCCCCCTGACGCGCAGGTACGAAGCGCCGATGTTGGTTCCCTGACGCGGTTCAAACTCGAGCCCCAGACTCATCTGAATTCCGTAGGGCGCCTGATGGTCCTTTGCGAACCGCACGATCGTCGCCTTTTGAGCATCGCCGCCGGGCCCGGGCGCGAACCTCGGATAGATTCCCGTCGCGACGGCGGGCCCGATCAGGTTGGCGAGCGCGGCCTGCATGGTGACGGGGTCGGCCCCGAACGCGAACAGGCCGGTCGTCGAATTCAGATCGTCCTGTTTGTCCTCGCGCCCCGGGTACTTCTTCGGCCCGCCGCATGAAGGAATCTGGCACGACAAGAGCGGCGACGGAATCGTGCCGTGAAAGAGACCCGCTCCGCCGCGAATGATCACGTTCCACTTCGTGCCGGCGTCGAACGCGAAGCCGACCCGCGGATCGAAGTTGTTCAGGTCGTTGTTGAGCGCCTTCGACGGCCAGGTCTCGAATTCGTAACGCAGCCCGGCGTTCACCGTCAGCCGGCTGCCGAGCCGCATTTTGTCCTGAATGAACACGCCGTTGTAGGTGTGGTCCATTTCGCCCTTCGCCTGGTTGCGAACGCTGTCCGGGATTCGCGCGTCGTTATAGGCCGAGGTGGCGATTGTCGGCTCGTCGAAATTGGGCGCGCGGAATCGCTGGAAGAAGATCACGAACGGGTTTCCGTCAAGCAAGTCTTGCAGCGAAGCGAAGGTGGCTTCGAACGGGTAGAAGAGCGGGAACGATTCGGTGGTGCGCACGAAGTTGATGTTCCCGCCGAAGCTGATCGTGTGGCGGCCGCGTGTTGCAGTCACGTTGTCCACGACTTCGAAGCGGCTCTCCTTGTAGAAATCGGGATTGCCGCGGTTGACTCCGATCGCGAACGTGTTGGCGACTTCGAGGTGGGGCTGGGTGCTCACGGTCGGGAAGTCGAAGAAGCGGCGCGCGTACTGGCCGCGCAGCTCATTGGAGAACGAGCCGGCGGTCGTAATCAAGTTGCCGACCAGCGACTGGTCTCGCAGGAAGTTGTCCTTGAATCCCGACGGCAGGTCGAAGCCGTCGTTGAGCGGAGAGACGTTGGTGTAGCGGGCATCGTTGAAGAAGTACCGGAAGCTCAGGTTGTTTCGGCTGCCGAGGTTGTTGTCGAGCTTGACCAGAACGTTGTCGGCGTTCGACTCGCGGATCACGTTGAGGTCCTCTCGCGGCAGGCCATAGCGCGTGACCTTCGCGTTGTTGATCGCGTTGATGTTTGCAAGCACGGTCGAATTGTAGAACGGCGATTCGCTGCGGCGCTGGCCCTCATAGTTGATGAAGTAGAATGCGCTGTCCTTCTTCATCGGTCCGCCTATGGTCGCGCCGAACTGGTTCTGGCGGAGCTTGTCGAGTCCCGGCGACGACAGGATGCTTCGCGCGTCGAGTGCGTCATCGCGGAAGAACTCGTAGACCGAACCGTGCAGGTCGTTGGTGCCGCCCTTGGTGATGATGTTGACGATGCCGGCGACGGCGCGGCCGAATTCCGCGGTGTAGACCGTGTTGACGACGCGGAATTCCTGGACGGCGCCTTGCGAGGGCGTTGTCTTTTGAATCCCCGACGCGGTCGACATATTGTCGGCGCCGTCGATTGCGACGAAGTTGTAGTGGATATTCTGGCCGGCGAAAGAAATCTTGGTGACCGGCTCGACGATGACGTCGGTGCTGCCGGAAGTCGTGTCGCCGATGGTCACGCCGGGCGCGAGCAGCACGAAGTCGATGAACTGACGTCCGTTGGCCGGCAGATTCACTATTTGGCGCTGGCTGATGACCGAGCTGACTTCGGTCCGAGTCGGTTCCATCACTGTTTCGCCGGCCTGGACTTCGACCTTCTCGCTGACGCCGCCCGCTTGCATCGTGAAGTCTAGGGCGGCGACCTGACCTATTTGCAGGGTGACGTTTTTTGTGGCTTTTGCAAAGCCCGAGTGTTCGGCGGTGACGGTGTAGTCACCGACCGGCAGCAGCGGAATTCGGTATTCGCCGGAATCGGACGCGACGGCCGAGCGCGAGATGCCGGTGCTCGCGTTGACGGCGGTGACATTAGCTCCGGCAACGGCGGCGCCGGAGCTGTCAACGACGCGGCCTTCGAGCGTCGCGGTCGTGGTCTGAGCGTTCACGACGCCGCAGACGATTATGAGGTTGACTGTAAGCAGCAGGCTGAGAGCTACGCGGGAACGTTTCATGTTTACCTCCTAAGTCGAAACGAAGTCTAGTTACAAAGGGCACAGCCCTTTGAAGGGACAAACCATCGAGAATCGGTTCTGTACGATGCCACGTGAGATGTGCCGCGCGGGGCAGGTGACGCACCTGAGCCATTACCTGTTCGCCTAGCCGGATTCCTTCCATACTCACCCGAGAAGCCGAGCCGTTCTTTATGATGAGATGAGTTCTATCAAGAAAATTTCCGTGAGTCTACACCCAAACAGGCGAATGTCAAGAACTATCACTTCACATAAGCCGGAGGTTTCACCGCTGCAACCACAGTGGATTCTCTCCGGTGATCCGAGGGGTCTAAAAAAATACTGTTGCTGCTGCGCATTCCGATGCATAATACGCGGCGGGAGAGACGCCTCTCCAACGAAAAGTTCCCGGACGGCGCTCGGCAGTGCCGTCCAGCGTCCCTCGTCTCAAGAAAAGGAATAGGTCTGAGGTTCAGACCGAACGGCGCCGGAATCGTCCCGAGCGTCCCCACTTGCCGAAAGGCCAGTGGCTCGCCGGCGCGTGAGGAGGTGCTCAATGGTTTCGCCCCGGCACACGGCAGATGAGGCCCGCCGTCCCACCCGGCTTCATCGTTTTAGCCTCTTAAAGGTTCTCGGGAGAATCGGCTTCGCGAGCATGCGCGCCAAACTGTACGTCATCGCATTCGTCTACGGCGCGCTGCTGGCTCTGCTCCTCATCTCGCCGTTGCCGCGTTGGGCGTCGGTAATGGCGGCGGCGGTGGTGACGATCTTCTACCTGGCTCATCTGGGCGGACTCGCGAGCTTGATCAGTGACGTTGCTGCGGCGGCCGAGCGCCAGGCAGCCGGCGACGCCGGAGCGCTTGAGCTGCGAACCGGCGACGAGATCGAAAAACTCTCCGCGGCGCTGAACGCTATGGGAGCTCAAGCCGAGGAGTCGAAGGCCCTGAACGCCGACTGGCTGCGCAAGCTCGGCGACGCGCTCGAAGAGTGCGGCGACGCCATCTGCCTCAGCCATCCCGAGATTGCGACCGCGTGCGTCAACAAACGGTTCACCGAGGTCTTCGCCTTTGAGCCCGAGCGCCTCGGCTGCGAGAAGACCATCCCAGCGCTGTTCGCCGATCCGCTAATAGCGCGCGATGCGCTCGCGGCACTCGGCCGAACCGGTGAGTGGAAGGGGACGGCACAGTTGAAGACGCGCTCCGGCGGCGGCTCGATCTTTGATGTTCGGGTGGCGGCGGTTGATGCAACGACTCGCGGCGAGAAGGCGTGGATCCAGGTGTTCTCGGACCGTTACGCGCGAGCGGCGCTTGAATCGGCGCTCGTGCAGTCCGAAACGGATCGCCGGCAAATCGAGGCGGAGCTGCGCTCGTCCGAAGCCAGGTATCACAACCTTCTGGACGCGGCCAACGACGCAATCCTGATCTTCGAGCCGGGCGACGGCCGCATAGTCGTCGCGAACAAGAAGGCGTGCGAAGTCTACGGCTACGAGCCGGGCGAGCTCGTGGGAGTTACGATGAGCCAGCTCACTAAAAACGCCGCGCTCACTCAGCAACGCATTCGCGAGACGCTCGAGCACCGGAGGCGAGAGAGCTTCGAGGCGGTCCACGTCAGAAAGGACGGGACGCCGATCAACCTGCTGGCGACCGCGTCTGTGCTCGAATACGGCGGACACGACACGATTCTGACGATCATCCGCGATATGACCGCGAAGAAGCGGGCCGAGGAGGCGCTCGAGAAAAGCCTCGCCCAATTCGAAGCCCTGATGTCGAAGGCGTCGGCGGGGAATCTCGCAGTGCGGGCGAACGAATCGGATGAGTCGCTGGGAAGAATCATCCAGCCGGTGAACAAAATGCTCGAAGGCTTCGCGGCGATGCTCCGGCAGGTCAAGGAACTCGGCATCTCGGTCTCGTCGAGCGCAACTCAGATACTCGCCGCATCCGAGGAGATCGCAAGAGGCGCCGAGCAGCAAATGGACGAAATCACCAACACGTCGAGCGCCGTCGAAGAGATGGCCGCTTCAATGACCCAGGTGTCTCGCAACGCAGAAGCGACGGCTGCAACCGCGCGGCGGACCCTGGAAATGGCCGGCATGGGTGCCGCTTCCGTGCATGCGACGTCGCAAGCGATGACGAAGATCAACGAGGCCGTCCAGCAGACTGCCGGCAAGATGACCGCGCTCGAGAGACGCAGCCGCGAGATATCCGAGATCATAGGGTTGATCACCGAGATCGCCGCGCAGACTAATCTGCTCTCGCTCAACGCGGCGATCGAAGCCGCGCACGCCGGCGACGCGGGAGCGGGATTCGGGGTCGTCGCCGAAGAAATCCGCAAGCTCGCCGACAGGTCGAACCGCGCCGCGCGAGACATAGCCGCACTAATCAGCGCGATTCAGACCGAGACCGAGGAAGCCATCTCGGCAATGGACGCAGGCGCGAAAGAAGTCGAGGAAGGCAACCTGCTCGCGCGGCAGGCTCAGCAAGCCTATTCGGACATATCGGAAGCCGTAGGGCAGTCGTCTGCGCTCATCGAAGAAATATCGCTCGCCTCGGACGAGCAAGCTCGAGTGACCTCGGCGCTTGCGCGCGCGATGCAGACGATCTCAGCCATCGCGATAGAATCGTCGGGCGGCGCACACGAGACCGCGCGTACCGTTTCAGGGCTGGTCCAGCTTTCGGACTTGCTCAACGAGGCAATCGCGCGATTCAAGATTTCGGAGGAATCGCCTTCGAAGCTGGGCGGCGCCGGCGCCGGGGGCGCAAGGTGAGCAGTTGACGAATCATCGTGCTCGACTCGACGCCGCGCGCCTCAGGCCTTACGTTCATGAACGCCGTCATCCGAGGCGCTCCCCTCTCGTCTCGCGCGCGAAGATCAGCACGAACAGACCCACCACGTAGATCAGGCTGACGGCGCTCGCCGCCTTTGCGTACGACCCGAAGAACCCGACCAGCGTGCCCGTGATCAGTACGCCGCCCGCCGTCACTATACGGCCGAGGTTGTAACAGAGTCCGACGCCCGTCGTCCGCACGCGAGTCGGGAACAACTCCGGCAGGTAGATGGGAAAGCCGCTCGTGATCCCGAGCGTGAACACGCCGACCAGCGGCATCAGGATGAACATCTGCGTGATCGTGCTCGTCATCAGGAACGTCACTGGAAACAGGATCACGCCGCCGATGAAGAAACACATGAATGCGGCGCGCCGCCCGAAGCGATCTGCAAGCGGGCCGAATCCGAGATAACCGAACAGCGAGCCTCCGTTGAGCAACATCACCGCGTAGGTCGCGTACCTGCTCTGCTCGGCAAGATCGAGCCCCTCGCGCTTGCCGGCCTCCCGAATCACCGACGGAATCCACATAGTCGCGCCCCACAGCGCAAGCAGAACCGTGAACGCAAGCGCCGATGC
The DNA here is from genome assembly GCA_035293105.1 of Blastocatellia bacterium. Taxonomy (GTDB): domain Bacteria; phylum Acidobacteriota; class Blastocatellia; order UBA7656; family UBA7656; genus DATDOV01. The sequence goes on along the minus strand of DATDOV010000066.1, from coordinate 135,251 downwards.
GACGAGCGTGTCGCGGCGAAGCTTCGCGCCGAAAAGTTGCTTGAGCGTGAACGCGTCAAGCTCGGATGGCGCGTGGTGTCCCTGGGCCTTCGCGCGCTTGCGCTGGTCCCGGACCTCGATCCACCGCTCGGGCTCTTTGACGAGGAGACGAATGACCAAGACGAAGAGGGCGGGCGCCGCGCCGACGAGATAAACGTATCGCCACGAGGCGACGTCTACGGCGCGGGTTATCAGCGCGGCGAAGAAGTACCCGAACGCGGCGGCCGACTGAAGCATTGCTCCTGCCTTTGCGCGAAGCCCCTCCGGCCACACCTCCGCCACCAAAGCGGCTCCGGCGGCCCATTCTCCGCCCAGCCCGAGTCCGGTGATGAATCGAAACGCGGCCAACTGCTCCCAACTTTGAGCGGCGGCCGACAATCCCGTGAACAGCGAATAGATCAAGATCGTCGCCACCAGCGCCTTGGTTCGCCCGATGTAGTCGGCGATTATTCCGAAAGAGATTCCGCCCGCCGCCCAGCCGAGCAGCATCACCGAGAACACGACGCTGCTGTAGAAACCGATGGCCGCGTCCGTCGTGCCTGGCCCCATCAACTCGGTCATCGACGGTTTCTGCACGAGAGAAAACAGCGTCCCGTCCATGCTGTCGAAGACCCACCCGAGCCACGCGACCAGAAGCACGAGCCATTGGTACCGGCTCACTTCACTGGTCCAGGAGAAGAGTGTAGGTTTCGCTTCCGCGGCCATCGTGTTTTGATCGACTTGCTGTGCGGGCGTTTCACTAACCGAGAGAAACGGGCGGCATTATAAAGACGATGCGCGCAGAGGTCAAAGGAAATGAGGATTGAACACCAGATCGCCATCCTATTCGATTCCAAGAAACTGGAGGGACCCGGCCGAGTCGGCTGCGACGAAGTAGAGTTCCACGCGGGCTCGCGTGAACCAACCCTGCAGGGACTGACGGGCCCGTATCAAGCTTGTGATCTGCTTCTGGTTCAAATCGGCTTCGGTGAAGAAGAACTGAAGCTGCTCTTTGAAGAACAGGCAGTCATCGTGGCCGATCAGGATGATCCTTTGCGCGCCGGTCCGATTCACCAGGAACTTCAAGCTCTGCAATCCGGCCTTGGCGAACTTGGGCTGCAGTTCCTCCATCGAGTTGAAGTGGGCGCCGCCCGGAATTGCCAGCAGGGCGTATGAAGCAAGGCCGAGCGCCTCGGACAGGAACTCGCGGAACGCCTGCTGGAATCGATGGTCGCTGCAATGAACGACGACCGCTTCGGCGCCCGAGTCTTGCCGCCCGGCGGCCGCGCGATATGAAGGCTTGGTGTTCATTCCACCTCGCGATGCCCCCACAACCATCTGATTAGGCAGGTCGCCAGAGTGTGAAAGCCCTCGGGAACGGGTTTTCGCATTAGCGAGCCTGTTGTGAGATTTCTGGACTTGATTCCAGAAATACTCGCTTCCTCTCCTGACTCGAGCCGCACGATCATCCAAGCCGCGCGAGCCCTCTGCAGCGTCGTAAGACGTTGCGCGGATCCCCCTTCGCTGCGGAAGCTTTGTACGCGGTTCAATACGTCAACTGGACGTCTTCCAAAGTTATGAAGGGAAAATCAACGTCGTGAATAGTACCAACCACTCTGATTCTCTTCCCTCGGTTCATTATCGCCAGGTCTCTGTATAGCGGCAGCTTTACGACGCACCGCACGCTCAACATACTAAAGGATTCGGAATCTCTAAACAAAACGACAACGTTGTCTTTCCCTATTGACGAAGCGTGATCGAACATGAGTTCCCAATCGACCTTCACACCTTCATAACGTCGCTTGATGTCTCCTTGCTGTAGTGGCGGCGCCTTGTCGATTGCTTCATTGATTTGCTGTGGCGTTGGTTCACTCATTCTGAGTGGGCCAGTATTCGGCTCATCATTTTTAGTAACTGCATCCTTCTGACTGCCCGTCGTCTCGTGGGACGAAATTTGTGGTGGTTGAATAGTAGCTTCTGGCTTTTTGTTAAGAAGTTCCTTGACAAAAGTCGTTTGCCCTACTGCTCCTCCTAAGACGAGGGCTCCAATGACTATGCCAGCAAACCAGAGCCAGACTGTTACCGGAACGTTATGAAGGAGCCAAACCATGGTGACTTTTTCAGGTAAGCGCAACGGCAGGCCCCGCTGGTTCACTTCCAAATCACCATCGCCGACACCGGCTTTACCCATTGAAATGTCATTCTCCGGCCTCATGTGTTGTCACCCCACACTCTCAGGGAGAGTCTCATTCGCTGTAGCCAGTCATGGGCCTGCGGCTCGCATCGCAGATGAAACCAGGCACTCGTCTCATCAACGACTTAGTTGCCCATTTTCACATCAGGCGCACTGGTGTTGCAAACGTCCGATCATCATCCATGGACGCCATCGTGGACGAGACACTTTTGAACTGAGCCGTTTCTGAAGTGCGAACTTACCGCGTCCTAGAGGAGAATTCCCGAGTATGCGCGAGAGGCGCTGCGCTAGGTCAACACTCAGCGGGCACCGTTCATGCACAACGTCATGCGCTGTGCGTCTGGATACTCCGATCAACTTGGCAAGCTGTGTCTGGTTGATTCCAGCGCCCGGCAGGTTGTCTTCTCTCAGGTTGTCTTCTCTTACATATAGGATCGCACCCAGATGCGTTGGCGCCGCTTTCTTTTATTCACCGCCTTACTCATTAGTGATGATTCTCCAGGTCAACGGTCGAATGGCGTCAGATTCCAGAGCAGTCGCGTGATCCCATGGGAGAACAACGTTTGGTTCGGCGCCTATCCGTATTCTTCATCGGGTTCAGCGGGGGGATGTTTCTGCGCGCCATAGAGGACCTCCCGCAGGTTGACCAGTTCAATGCGATTCATCCGCAACGCTTCAACCGTCGCTCGTCCGACAGGCGTTAGACCCACAATGAGCGAGGCATCTACACTCCAGGCAAAATGATCGCGCCACCTTTGTCTTCGCGGGTGAAACAGTGCAACGACATCGCCCGTGACGGGATCGGGTGACTTTTGCTTCGTGTACTTGTGCCCATTGCAGCCCTGGCAGGAGAGAGCCAGATTCTCCCGGGTCGGTTGCCCCCCAGCCGAGCGGGGCTTGATGTGTTCGACGGAAAACCGCTGAGGCGAGAAGCACTCCTGGCTGCGGCAGTATTCACAGATTCCATTGGCCTGATCGCGAATCACCCGGCGGCGTTCGGCCGGAATGTGTTTTTCAGACATCGACTTCAGGCATGATCCGGGAGCCGTATGCCTAGCTGCTCCATCACCACATTGAGAGTGACACCCCGCGTCCGAGCTAGCTCTGCCAGTGCTTTAACCCGCGCCGCGTGCAGGGCTTCAAGCCGCTGTTGAAGCTGCAGCAGTTCAGAGTGTTCGCCCGGCGTCAGCATTTCGTCTGATCGCCGTTCAACCAGCTCTGCGAGGCGCTGACGATCAGATTCCGGCAGGGCCTGGTTGATGACGGCGAAAAGTGACGACTCATCGTCTGACAACATTGGCGCGTGGCGTCGCGCCCGCAGTGCCGCAACGTGGTCCACAAAATCATCTAGTTCCGCCGGACTCAACCGTTCAACGGCTTGGACCAATTGCTTGCGGGAAGCGGATTCAATGTTTTGTTCCATCGCCTGTTTCTCCGGTGTGCCTGGAACCGCGACCGTCTGGAGTATACCGCTATCCTCCTTGCTTTTACCACACGTGTTGGCCTGCCTTTAGGATGCGCGTCAGGGTTTCGGCTTACGTAACTCTCAAGTCAGACGGCGCATTGAGAAGAAGGCGCTCAGAGTACCGGCTTTAGCCGGGTAGTGGACTTCGTTAAGGTCGATTACGCTGAGTGCGTCATTCCGAGCTTTCACCGGAAGGGCCTCATGCTAAGGAACACCGCCCGGCTAAAGCCGGTACTCTGAACATTTTCTTCTCGGCGGCCCTGTCCACCTGAGTCGCGCCGGGCCGACCGGGTGATCGCATCGCGCGAAATCCTGACGCACCCTGGCCTTTACGCCTTCGAGTTTCCGTGCACGCCCGCACTGCCCGCCACATGCCTTGCCGGACCATTCACCGTGGCGATATCGTACTCGTAGGTTTTCCGTACAGCGATTAAACCGGAAGCAAGGTCCGTCCAGCATTAGTAGTTCAGGCAGATGCATGGAACCAGCGGCTTGACGATACTATTCTCGCCTTGATCACAAGCAGCCGGCATCGGCGAGTCGGAGCCGCGACGCAGTTGTTCGTCGACATTGCGACGGCTGAGGGGCGGCAGTCCGGGCTGCGGCTTGATTCGATTATCCAATGCGAGAACCTCATCACCTATGATCGGGACTTGATTCTTCGTATTCTGGGAAGCTTGTCCGTTCTGGCGATGTCGCAAGTTGATGGTTGCCTGAAGGCCGCTCTGGGCGTTGCTTAAGCGACGGCCGCCATCGGGATAAACTGCGCTTCACCACTCGTTTGACACAATGTAATTGGCAATTCGGAAAAGCGTTATTCAGAAGAGCCGCTCTCCTTTTCGGACTCCACCACCTTCGGCTGAACCTGCGTGGTCGCGACGTTCTCGTTTCCGGACTTGACTCCTAACTGCGACATCAAGTTCGGTATGTTCAACCCTAGCGCCTCGAGCTGCTGCAACAACCCAAATATCACCGAAGGCGCGTTCGCAGCGAAGCGACTCACGCCCCCTTGGCTGTTGCCGTTGCCATGCTCTATCACCACGACCTTATCTATGTTGCCAAGCGGCGCCGCCACCGCCCCGAAGACCGGAGCTGAAGCTTGAATGATGGCCGGCAGTTTCTCGAGCACCGTCTGAAGGCGCGCTGCCTCGTTGAACTCCTTCCACGCTTCGGCCTTCTTGAGGATCGCGGTTGCTTCGGCGACGCCTTGCGCTTCGATGGCCTTTGCCTGAGCGAGTCCGATTGCTTCGATCTTGGCGGCTTCGGCTTTGCCTTCGGCTTCGATCGCAGCGGCGCGGCCCTGACCTTCTTTGCGCAGCCGTTCCTGTTCGGCTTCGGCGCTGGCTATTACTGCGGCTCGCCTGCCTTCGGCTTCGAGGATGGCGGATTGCTTCGAGGCTTCGGCTTTGAGCACGGCGGCCGTGCGGGCGGCATCGGCCGGCTTCACGACGGTTGCTTCGAGTTCTTTTTCACGCCGCAGGATTTCCTGTTCCTGAACCGATATCTGTTCCTGGGTGCGGACCTTCTCGATGCGGACCTCTTCGGCGACAACGGCCTGGCGGGCTTTCGCCGAAGAGAGCGGGCCGGACTGTTCGGCGGTGGCGCGCTCGCGCTCGACTTCGGCCTGGTACTGAGCCTGGCGGACTGAAAGCTCGCGCTGGGCAAGCGCGATGTTCGCTTCAGTATCGAGCTTGACCTTCTCCCCTTCCTGCATGGCGAGGCTCGACTGGATCTTCGAATCGCGGGTCGCTTCTGCCTCGCCGATCTGGCCGTCGCGCTTGACCTCGGCGGTTCGCTTCTTGCCGAGCGCGTCGAGGTAGCCTTCCTCGTCGCTGATCTCCTGGATCGTCAGAACGTCGACGCCTATGCCCATGCGCTCGAGGTCGGTCGTGGCTTCGGTAGTGAGCTTTTGGGCGAAGCTCTGGCGGTCGTTATTGATCTCTTCGACCGTAAGCGTGCCGAGTATCGCGCGCAGGTGACCTTCAAGAGTTTGGAAGATGACTTTCTGCACTTCCGGGACCGACATGCCGAGGAAGCGTTCGGCTGCCGCCTGCAGCGAGACGTCGTCGCTCTTGATCTTGACGTTGGCCACCGCCTTGACCGACACCGGCACGCCTTTCAGCGTGTAGGCGCGGCGAATCTCGAGCGGGATGGTCATGACGTTGAGCGCGAGGTAGTCGACCTTCTCGAGCAGCGGGATTCGCAGCGCGGCGCCGCCCCTGACGAGCCGGTAGCCGACCACGCGTCCATCCGGGAGCTTGCGTTTGCGGCCAGAGAAGACTGCGGCCGCGTTGGGCGGGACCTTGATGTAGTTGCGGGCAAACAGCCACATCACGATCAGGATCGATAATAGGACCATTAATACGAGAAGCGGAATCGCGAGAGTGTTAAAGTCGATCATTGGAACTATACCTCCCTGACTTACAGTTGCTCTCTCAGGAGTTGTGGGCGTTATCAGTTGTTTGCCGGTTCGTGATTAGACTGACGATGACGGATTCTCCGACTATCTCTTCAATCCTGACCACTGAGTTGTGAGCGATGGCGTTGCCGTCCCTCGACCGCGCGATCTTGTCGACCATGGTTTCGCCAACCAGGCAGCGGACCTGGCCCACGTCGTTCGCGGGGATGCCGACCGAGACCTGAGCGCTGCGCCCCACCAATTCGGCCGAGGTCGTGGTACTGGAGGCCTGCTGCCCGTATAGGAAACGCGCGAAGAAGTAGACCAGCGTCGCCAGCACTATGCCGCTGATGAAACCGAAGCCGGAGCTGGGGAATACGCTGTAGCCGAGATAGGTGCCGATCGCCCCGACGCCGCCGAAGGCGGTGATGAACACGGCGATGCCCTGCACGCTGAAAAAGCCCGGCCCTCCGTGGCCCAGGTCGTGGCCGACGTCGTGGGCGAAATCGAAGTGCGCAAAGAGTCCGCCGAAGATGAGCGAGATGAGCAGGAACAGGAACCCGACGGCGGCTATGGCCAGAAAGACGGTGAGCGCGCTGAGCGACTCCCACATTTCCTTTTCTCCTCTGACCTACCGAGTTGCGCGACGACGCGCGGGTCTCGATGAGTATGACCCCCAAAGCGTCGTGATTCTATCACCGGCCTTTGAGAGTGAGAAGGTGATTTCGAGACTCGCAATCGGTAGCCGGACCTGCTCCGCGTGCACAACCCGAAGGCGTGTAACAGGCTGTCGCGCGAGAACAGCCCGGCGCTCGTGTACACGTTTCACCTCTAGAAAGAGAAGAAGCTCTCTCGCTTGAGTGCCGGGTTGGAGTAGAGAGTGTTTAGTTAGGAGGGGCGATTGCCTCGCTAATGAAAGCGGCTACCTCGTCGAGATACTTGTCGCCGCTCGAGCCAGCCACGTTGTGACCAGCCCCGGGTACCAGGAGCAGCTTCTTGGGTTCATTGGCGGCAGCAAACAGCGAGAGTCCCTGACTCGTGGGGACTGTGTCGTCGGGGTCGCCGTGAGCGATGAGCACGGGGCAATGAACCAGCGAGAGCTTTTGCTTCGACTCGAGACGGTTGCTGCCCATCCCGTGGAGCCATCGCGGAAGCCAGGGCAGCGCGACCGCGGCCATGTCGGTCGCCGAGCTCATGCCCGATTCCAGTATGATCGCACCGCATCTCTTCCGCGACGCGAGGTCGGCCACCGCCGCGGTCCCGAGCGATTGACCGTAGAGCGCGATGCGATCCGGCGACACGCCCCGCTCGCCGACGATGTAGTCGTAAGCCGCGCCGGCATCCGAATAGAGGTCGCGCTCGTCGCGGATCTCGCCTTCGCTGCGCCCGTATCCCCGGTAATCGAACATAAGTGCGTCGAATCCACGCGCGGCCAGGCTTGCTCCAAGCCATCCGACATTGGCGATGTTGCCGGCGTTGCCGTGAAAGTAGATCACCGTCGCTCGCGCGGGACGGATGGCGGACGGAATGAACCAACCGTGAAGCCGCACGCCACTGCTCGCGAGTTGAACGTCTTCCGCGCCGGCCGGCGGATTCCAAAACTGCCCGGGCGCGTAGCGTAGCGGATGAAACGTCAGGGCCCTTTCGAGATGACGCAAGCCATAAAAGACCGACGACGGAAAAAGCGCGACCAAAATCAGCGCAAAGAACTTCCTTCGCGACCTTTCGAGGCCTTTGAACTGCCTATTGCGCGTCTGGTCGTATGCTGCGAATTCCTGACTCATACGTGAACCTGACTCATACGTGTTCCACGTTGACACGATTGTATCACCTCTCTTACCCGTCGGTCAGCGATGACCGACAGGCCCGCTTGCCTCGCGAGGTGCAATCGGTTTCATCCCGAACAAGAAGCGCGTGACGCTGGTTCGTCTGGCGAGTGTTTCATAGAGCAGAAGCGATCCCGCCAGCGAAGCCAGGCTTATGATCCAATACTTCGCCATCACTCCCGCGTCCCATTTCACTACGTAGAAGCCGATTATCACGATCACTGCCTGGTGGATGACATAAAACGGCATGACAGCCTCGTTGGCGTATTGCAGGACTTTGTGGGCCGGGCCAGGCTCGCCCGCACGGAGATCAGCCCTCTGTTCCCGTGACGCGCGATGCTGCTTGTACCTCTGTCCGAGCCCCCCAATGGCGATCACCCAGAACCACGAACTGCAACCCTTGAACAACCTCCAGAGAACGCTCTCCAGTGCATATCCGTGGCTTGGGTCAGTCCCTGCTTGCCACGCGAGAACGGAAACCCAGAAGAAAGCCGCGACCGTGATAGTCCCAGCGATCAGCCCGATTGTTGAATCCCGCTTCGCGAGTTCCTCGAAGCCGGCATTGGAAGCGAAGAGGTAGCCGAAGATCAAGAAGCTCAAGAATGAGTAGCGATTCCACCCGACAGACTCGCCCAGCCCAACAAACAGCTCAATTGAAACAACCGGGATTGCCAGCAGCAGTATCGCGCCTCTTCGCCGGCAGAGCCCCGCCAGTCGCGCAACGAGTCTCTGTCCCGCATCGCTTCTCACACAAACAAACAGCGGCAGCGCCATCAAAGAAAAAACGAATAGGTAGTACAGGAACCACAGATGCGCGGTCTCGAATATGCCAACGGCCGGGTCCGGCTGGATGAACCTCGGGAAGCTGAGCTTGAGAACAACGCTGAAGAACTTGGGATAGAACTGACGGAAGGAGTCGTGATAATCGGGGTTGGTCAGCAAGTTGTAATAGCGCATTGGCGGGACAATGACACACATACCGAAGATGAAAGGGACGACGAGGCGCCTGAATCTCTCCCTGACGAATTGAGTTGGAGTTCGAACGCCCAGCGAATGCCAGGTAGCGATGCCGGCCATGAAGAAAAGCAGCGGCATGCCCCACTGGGAGACGAAGCCTACGAGGGCCATCAGGAGGATGCTCGTTTGCTCGTTTTTGACATAGTACGGAAGGAGGTCGAAGATCTTGGCGGTGTGAAAAAAGATCAACCCGAGGACGACGGCTGCTCTTAGGACGTCTACATCGCTGCGGCGTTCGACCTTGTTCTTTGCCGGACCGGCGGCTAGCACATCATTCTCTCTCGAAGTCTCAGGACCTCTCAGGCCCAACGATTCGCGGTGTGTTTTCTTCGACTCGTAGAGAATATGAATCCGAGGGCGGCGTGCGCAAGCATTCCCGGCGGGCCGTGCCGGCCTGCGCCGAGGTTGGGGTATACCTCGCGCGCACACGTCAGGTTGCGATCAAGTGCGTCGTGAATAAGTACGGCCACCGCGTTGGGTGGCCGTTCCCACTTACCCCATCACTGAACCGGGTCACCACCTAACACGGACCCGGTACGACAAGGTCGCCGTCCCATCGGCCGCCACTGGTACGTTGAACCGCGCGGCGAATGCAGCGGTCTTGGTCCACTCGTGGCTCGACGTCAACATCTCCCAGTCGCCCCCGATCGGCTCGTTGACTACGATCGTCACGGCTTCCTTCTTGTGATTGCGCAGCACGATCTGGTACGCGTACTCGTAGACCCGCGAGCTGATCGCGCGATAGTCCATCATCTTCCGCTCGCCGACGATGTCGAACGCGTCGCCGACCTTCACCTTGACCATCTCGTCCTTAGGCGTGTGGTCGATCCGGTCTTCGCCGATGAACTGCTGCCCGCCTGACGAGTCCGCCTTGTAGAGCCGCACGATCCCCGCCGGCAAGGGCTTGCCCAACCCGTTCTTCTCCGAGTTGGCGAATTCGATGTAAACGCCGATCTTCTCTTTGATCGGCTCACCCGGGTTGTTGTACCCGTGATAGTAATAAGGCTGGCCGTAGATCACGAACTGTTTGCGAGAACCTACGCCGCTTGCGTCCAGCATGCTGATCTGTTTCGTCTGCGCGTTCTTGATCGTCGTGCGACGCTGCAACGTGTAGAGGTGATACTCGAAGAAGGACTCCTCCTTGAAGTTCTCGTCTCTCGCGGCTTTGGCGGCCAGTTCCTCGCGCATCCTCATCTCGTAAGCCTGCCGGTTCTCGGCGCGATGGATGTCGCCCGCGACCAGTTTCAACTCGGCGTTGCGGTACTCGGCGCCGCTGTTGTTCTCGATCGTCACCCAGCCGGTGATGTCCGAGCGCGTTTCATCCGGATTGACCAGCATGACGTAATCGGCTCGCCAGTTGATGCCGCCGGTCAAGTAGGACGCCTCGACAGAGTGCGACGCGAGGCGGTCGTTCGCCAGCCGCCACACCAAAGTCGGCTTGGCGATGAGGCTCTCAGGAAGTTGCGGGAATCGAATCTCGGCGATGTTTGACGGGTTGATGACGATCTTGTCTCCGATCTGCCAGACCGCGCCGTTGTTGTTCGCGAGCAGCACGGCTTCGGTCGGGGTTAGCTGTTCGCTCTGATTCACGTAGCTGCGCAGCACGAGCGTCAGCGACTTGCCGACGTACTTATCGAGCAGCTTTTGCGGTGACAGCAAATCGTATTCGTAATTCTGCTCGACGACCGAAAGGGCGCCAGGCTCGGTTAGCGAGCGGATGTGAACCGTCGCCGGATTGATCTGCGAGGCGACCCCGGCGAAGTTCAACGACGTTTCACCGCGAGGGAGCTGAATGTCGCGGCGGTCGCGAACCAATCCGAGATTGACGTTGTAGATCGTGATGGCGACTGACTTCTGAGTCTCGGCACTGCTGGTTTGATCTTCGCCGCTTGTGCTCGCAAAGGAAGGCGCGACGGGTACGAGCGACAGCGAAGTCAACAGCACACCGAATAATCTGAATCTTCCGGGCACACGTTTGATTGAATCTCTCATTTCTGTTTCTCTCCATAGAAGAGCGCGCCAGCCGACTGCTTCGGCGAAGGCGCGCCCTGGTTTCATCCTTCGCCGATAAGAATGCGTCGCGCGGCGCCTCTTGCAACGAAACACAGCGGCGAGCGCAACCGGGCAGCTTCGCTGTTTCAACCATCACCCAAAAGGGTAGAATGAACGCGCTTGTCAGTGAGTCTTGAAGTTCCGAAACGGAGGCCGATCAAATGAAGACGCACCGAAGACAGCCGCGGACTACTGTTGCACTGACCTTGCTCATCGCAGTGGCTTCGATAGCCGGCGCGTTCGCGGCGAGCGCCGGACACACGTCAGCAGCTCAGCCCGACAAAGCGTGGTTGCTCGTGCTCAACAAGACCGACAACACCATGTCGATCATAGACCCGGCAACGCTGCAAACCGTCGCAGTAGTCCCGACAGGCGAAGCCCCGCACGAAGTCGCCGCATCCGCGGACGGTCGGCTCGCGTTCGTAGCGAACTACGGCACCGGGCCGAAGCCGGGCAACACGATCTCTGTCATCGACGTCGCCGCGCGCAAGGAACTGAGGCGGGTCGACCTCGGGCCGCTCACCAGGCCTCACGGCATCGTGGAATCCGCAGGCAAGGTCTTCTTCACAATAGAAGGCAGCCGCGCAGTCGCCCGCTACGACCCTGCTGCCAATCGCATTGACTGGCTGAGCGGAACCGGCCAGAACCGAACTCACATGGTAGTCGTGAGCAAGGACGGCAAGCGGCTCTACACCGCGAACGTCGGGTCGGACACCGTCACCGCGATCGAGCTCGAAGGCGCGCCGAAGATCGCCCACATCGGCGTCGGCAAGGCGCCCGAGGGAATCGCGATATCGCCAGACGGCAGCGAGGTGTGGGTGGGACACAATGAAGACGGCGGACTTTCGATCATCGACACCGCGACCAACAAGGTTAAAGAGACGATCAAGGCCGGCCGCATGCCGATTCGCGTCAAGTTCACGCCTAACGGTGAACGCGTGCTCGTCTCGGATGCGCAGGGCGGCGAGGTCGTGGTCTTCGACGCGCGCACGCGGAAGGAAATCAAGCGAATTCCGGTGCCCGAAACGCCGGTCGGCATTCTGATCACCCCCGACGGGCGGAGGGCCTTCGTCGCCGCAACGCGAGGGAACAAAGTGCTGGTGATCGATCTCGAGAGACTCGCGCTTTCGGGAACGATCCAGACCGGACAGCAACCGGATGGGATGGCATGGGCGGGCAAGTGACGTTTGAGTTCAAGCTTCAGCTTGCCACTTCCGCGACAGCAACCTAAAGGTTGAACTCAGAACGTTCCGTTGGTGAGCTTCAGTATGGTCGGCGCAGAAGACCTCGTTCTCGGTATTGAAGGCGGCGGAACGAAGACCGACTGGGTTTATCTCAGTCAATACGGCGCCGAGACGACTCTCCTCAGCCGCGGTCAGCTTCCTCCGTCCAACCTGCGGCTGGTCAACGATGACGCCCTAAGCCGAATACTTAGAGAACTGCCGCGCGACGCAACGCGAGTCGGGGTGTTCCTTGCCGGCTGTGTCGATGACCACGACAACCGCCGGCTGCGCGAACTGGCCAGGCAAGTATGGCCCGCCGCGCGCATCGTCACCGGCAGCGATCGCGATTCGAGTCTCGCTACGGCTTTCGGCGACGGGGACGGCATCGCGGTCATAAGCGGGACGGGTTCTGCGGTGACGGGCCGCAGAGGAGGCCGCGTCGAGAAGGCAGGCGGCCGCGGTCACCTGCTGGGCGATGGCGGCGGCGGATACATTATCTCTATGGAGGGGCTTCGGCTCGCGCTCGAGGAGTACGACCTTCAACACGAAGTGACCCCGCTCGCGGTCAGCATTCTGAGAGAGCTGGCGCTGAATGGTATCGACGAACTGGTTAGCTGGGCTCACAGCGCGGACAAAATGTCGGTTGCGCGGCTGACGCCCGTAATGTTTTGCGTAGCGGATGAGGGCGATCGAGAAATGCGCCGCATCATCGAGGATGGCGCGCGCGAGTTGGCGCTCTACACCGACGCGGTTGCTCGCCGGCTCGAGGTCGATTCACCCGAGGTCAGGTTGTTCGGCGGCGTGTTCCTGAATCAGCCGGTCTACGTCGAGCTTTATCGCGAAGCTCTGAGATCGTTGCTGCCCTCGGCTGGAGTTCAAGTCTGCGAGCGGTCGGGCTCGCTCGGCGCCGCGCGGCTTGCAGCCCAGGGCGGCTTCGCACAACTCTCTATCGACGTCGCCGATTCGGCGCCGCAAGTGCCGATAGAAGAGCTGGCCGCCGCGACGACCGAACAGCCCAACCCGCGCTCGCGGCTCATCGATCAGATGACGACGCCCGAGATGATCGATCTCTTCATCGCCGAAGAACGCTTCGTCGCCGACGCCCTTCAATCTTGTCGGCGAGCGCTCGCAGACGCCGTCGAGCTGATCGTCGAGGCATTCACGCGGGGTGGCCGGCTCTTCTACGTTGGCGCAGGGACGAGCGGCCGTCTCGGAGTCCTCGACGCGAGTGAGACTCCACCAACGTTTGGTGAGCCGCCCGATCGGGTACAGGGAATAATCGCCGGCGGGGCCGCGGCACTTCACGCAAGCGTCGAAGGCGCCGAAGACAATCCGGCGAACGGCGCGCTGGCGCTAACCGAACGCGGCGTAGGAGAGATCGATGTAGTGTGCGGAATCACGGCCAGCGGGCGGACACCGTTCGTCATCGGCGCGATCGAAAGGGCAGGCCGAATCGGAGCCAGGACGATTCTGCTAACGTGCAATCCGGCGCGGCGCGGTCTCCTGGTTCCGGTGGACGTGGAGATCGATCTGCCGACGGGCCCGGAGCTGATAGCAGGCTCAACACGTCTCAAGGCCGGGACCGCCACAAAACTCGCGCTCAACATTCTCTCAACGTGCAGCATGATTCGGATGGGCAAAGTGAAATCGAACCTAATGGTGGACTTGAAGCCGACGAGCGAGAAGCTGCGCGATCGCGCCGTCCGGCTGGTGGCTCAAATCAAGGGCGACTCTTACGAACAGGCGCGCGCACGCCTGAAGAGACACGGATGGAACGTGCGAAGAGCCGTCGAAGACGATTCTGTATTACGCCGTTGACCGAGTCGTGGCCCTGCGGCGAGTCTGATCACTCTACAAGAACGGAGGTCGTACAACCATGCCTGAAGGTGTCGTTTTGACCAATGTCGCCGATAGAATCGCGACGTTGACGTTCAACCGGCCCGACAAACTGAACGCGCTGAGCCGCGATCTGATCGCTCAGTCGATCGACGTGTTGACCAATTGGGCCGGTGAGTCCGAAATAGGGTGCGTCGTAGTGACCGGAGCGGGACGGGCGTTCTGCGCAGGGGGCGACGTGTCGATGATGGCGCGCGACGGCGACGAGCAGACACTCGAGCAGAAGATCGACGGCTTGCGCGAGATGCACGAGCTGTCGTGGCTGCTGTACAACATGCCGAAGGTCACGATTGCGGCGGTGAACGGCTTTGCGATGGGCGCCGGCCTCGGCGTCTGCCTCGCGTGCGATCTGCGCATCGCGTCCGATAGCGCGCGATTCGGAACGGCTTATGCCAGGGTCGGTTATGGCGGAGACTTCGGAACGACGTGGCTCCTGACTCACTACGTCGGCGCGCCGAAGGCCAAGGAACTGTTCTTTCTCGGCGAGACGCTCGACGCGACTGAGGCGCACCGGCTTGGACTGGTCAACAGCGTCGTCGAGCCCGAACAGCTTGCGTCTGCGGTCGCGGGAGTCGCTTCAACGATTGCTCACGGCCCGCTAACCAGCTTCCGCTACATGAAGGCTAACGTGAATCTGGCAGCGAGCAGCGACTTCCGAACGCTGCTGGATCGCGAAGCCGAGACCCACTTGCGCTGCGGCGAGACCCAGGACCATAAGGAAGGCGTCCGGGCTTTCATGGAAAAGCGCCCGCCGAAGTTCACCGGAAGATGAGAAGCAACCATGGATGAACACCTATGAACTCGGGTAGTCGCCCATGTTTGTGGCTGCTCTGAAGAACGGCGGCGGCAGTCTTGTTGTACCCGTCAGCGTTCATCCGTCGTTGCAGAGGAGGACGACTCATGGAGTTTCAAGAGATCATTCATGCCAAAGAGAACCGCGTTGCGACGATCACTTTGAACCGGCCCGCAAAGCTCAACGCTTATTCGGAAGTGATGGTCCACGAGATGCTGGCCGCGCTCGCCGATGCGCGCGACGACGACAACATCAGGGCAGTGATAATCACCGGCGCGGGCCGCGGCTTCTGCTCGGGCGGCGACATCAGCCGCGATTTCCAGTATCCGGCGCGTTATCGCGGGCACAGGATGGAGTCGATGCTCGAGATGCGCGAGAACATGCATCAGCTCGTCACGTTCTTGCGGCGCTTCGATAAGCCGACGATCGCGGCGGTGAATGGAGCGGCAGTCGCGGGCGGGCTGACGTTGGCGCTCTGTTGCGATTTTCGCATCGCGGCCGAGAGTGCAAGACTCGGCGACACCAGCCTCAAGTTCGCGCTCATCCCGGACGAAGGCGGCGCGTATCTCTTTCCGAAGTACATGGGCTTGCAGAACGCGCTGAAGATGTCGCTGTTCTCGGAGGTCTACACGGCGCGCGAAGCGAAAGAACTGGGACTGGTCACCGAGGTCGTCGCTGACGGGCAATTAATGGCGCGGGCGCGCGAGTGGGCCGAGCGTCTCGCCGACGGACCACCCATCGCCATCAGGACCACGAAGCGGATGATGTACAAGCAGCAGACGATGAACCTGGAGAACGCGCTCGAAGACGCGGCGCTCGGGACGATGGTTGTGAACTACTGCGATGATGTGAAGGAAGGAATCGCGGCGTTTCACGAAAAGCGTAAGCCGGAGTTTAGGGGGAAGTGAATCCACGAAGGACACGAAGAAACACGAAGGCAATAACACACAGGGAAGAGTTGGTGCCGGAGGATCGATGTAGGGCATCAACGAAAGGCCCTGGCAAAGCTTTCCCGAACTGGCCGGAGAAAAGAATCGGATAAGTATCACGAAGGAGAAAGAACGACGGAGTTGATTCTGAAAGACGAGGTCTACGCCGTCATTGGAGCGGCGATAGTAGTCCACCGCGAGCTTGGGTCAGGATTCCTCGAACCGGTTTATCAAGAAGCGCTGGAGCGAGAACTTCGCAGCCGTGGCATCCCCTTCGTCGCGCAAGCGCCGCTTGTGATCCACTACAAAGGAGAGCGTCTGAACAAAGAGTATCAGGCGGATTTCATTTGCTATGGGCAGATCGTCGTCGAGATCAAGGCGCTTGATGGCCTCGGCGGGCGTGAAGAGTCGCAGATACTGAACTACCTGAAAGCGACGGGTCTGCGGGTTGGGCTGCTGATCAACTTTGGCAGTACCGGAAAGCTCGAATGGAAGAAGTTCGTAAGATGATTCATCCACGAAGGCCACGAAGTAACACGAAGAAAAGCTGTGGGGCCTGCGGACTTCTTCGGTCGAGGCTCTTCACCAAAGACCCAAACAATCGGCACGGCCCCAACCACGAACAAAGAGCCTCTTTTTCCGAATCCAGTGAATTTTCCCCTTCTCATTCTTCGTGTTTCTTCGTGGCCTTCGTGGATATCCTTCTCCGTTTCATCCACGAAGGACACGAAGTAACACGAAGAAAAGCTGCGGGGCCTGCGGACTTCTTCGGTCGAGGCTCTTCACCGAGACCCAACCAGTCGGCGCGTCCCTGACCATGAACAAAGAGCCTTTCTCTTTTTCGAATCGAGTGTTTTTCCCTTCCCATTCTTCGTGTTCCTTCGTGTTCTTCGTGGATGTCTTCGCCCTCATACGATCACACTGAGTAGCATAACCAGAAACACCAGCGCTGAGCCGTACAGCATGAAGTTTGTCACGAGTACCGGCCCGGCCCTCGTGTGCAACAACAGGCACGTAGTGTTTTGAAGCCAACGCCGCGCATTCCGAATCCACTCGTCACGCGCCTCGTGCCTCAGAAAATCGCGGTAGCTCTGAATCGGCATTCGCGGCGACAACTCCTGCGGCGCCGGCCCTATCAGCGCGCGAGGCCACCCTCCATACTCGCACATCTCCGCCATCAGCCGGCGCTTCGCCTTGAAGCACAGATACCAGGCATACCCCGCCATCCCAATGATGAAACACTGGAACTGCAACCAGCTCAGGTACACACACAGCTTCGCGATCTCTAGTGCCGCCGTGTTGAGCCGCTGCCGCATGTCCAACAATGTCACTACGAGGACGCTAGTGTAACGCTTCCACCGCGGCGTCCGTGGGATAGGCTTTGGCGGCGGCTTCCAACCCGGACCGCCGTTGACCGTCCGCGTAGCCGGCTGCCAACCGAATGTCCCTCGCGGCAGTTGATAATCGGGATAGGCCGCTCTCACGTCTTTGTACGTGACAAGCCGGCTGCCCGCGTAACCGCCCCTCGAGTAGATGTCTCGCCAGTAGTTGTTGTACTCGGAGAGCCGCTCGTGGCAAACCGCCGCCGTGTACAGCGCATCACGCGCCGCCCGAGTGTTCGGGAAGCGCCGCACGACCTCGAGGAAATCCTCCAGCGAGCGCGCCGCCGCATCGTGTGATTGCATGTTCCGAAAGAGTAGTTGTGCTTCGCCCGGCTGACGAAACAAGCCGCTGTTGTTCAAGTCGTACAGATGATCGTGCCGTTCCCACCGCCATGCCGCAGAATTGTAGAACAGCAGATTGCCCTGATACTGATAACTCGCCAGTTGATAGAGCGCCTCGGCCTTCGCTTCGTGGCCTTCCGCTTGGTCTACGTCGCGCGCCAGGCGTTCGAGGTCGTTCGCGGTCCTCAAATCCTGCTCGACCCACTGCGGTCTGACGCCGGGAACTGCCGGATCAGCAGGGTCCTCCTTAAGCGTCTCGGGCTCGGAGCCATACATCGGATAGAGGTGACTGTGCTCGTCATTGTAATCATCATCGACGCCGCGAGCCGTCGTCCGCGCCTTCGCCAACGTGGCTCGCGCTTCATTCCATCGCTTGTCGCGCAGGTACCGAACGCCGAGCGCGTAAAGCAGCTCATCGCGCTTCGGGCTCATCGGATGACCCTCGATGAAATGCGCCAACTGCTCGGGCGTCATCAGAACATCAATGAAGTATGCGGCGTCGACGTGGTAATTGAGCGCAAGGTACTGGTCGAGCGCGCCCTCGATGTCGCCCATGTCTTCGAGGATGATTGGGAGGTAGCGCTCGGCCCGTTCCCGGAGATCAACAGCCGGCTTTTCGGCGATGAGCCGCTTCATCGCGTCGCGAGCCAGGCGGTATTCGCCTCGCAAGTGATCGGCGACTCCTTCGACCCACAATGCCCGAGCTCTCTGCTCACCGGTTGACCCTAGCTGCAATGCGCGCCTCGCAAGCCGCGATGCCGCCGCGTAATCCTCGACCTCCAGATTGGCCATCGCCGCTCGCAGCACGAACGCCGCGTTGACCGAGGCGCGAGCGGCCAGCCGGTTCGCGAACGCCGCGATTCGCCTGCGTGACTCGGTGCTGCGAACGCGGAACTCGCTGCGGTCTTCGGGGTAATCGTATGGGTACTCGCAGTAGCCCGTCGCGAAGTTGTACATCTCGTGATAGCAGTAAGCGAGTGCCGCCGCCGGCTCTCGCTCGAGCCGCGCTTCGACCTCGCGCATCTCGGAGTCCGTGACCTCGCTGCGAACGATGTACAGAGAGAAAGTTGCTTCCAGCCGCGCGCTCGCGTCCCCCGCGTCGCCAAGCATCCTGTAGTAATCGACCATCGCGTCGGGCCAGTCGCCCGCCCGGTAGGACAAATAAGCAAGCCACCCCCGCGCATCGTTGAAGTATCGCCCGCGCGGGTACTCGCGCATCAGTCTCTGAAACCCGGTCCGCGCCGCGTACCATGCGTCGTCCTTCGCGGTGTGCGGCTGTCCCCGATCGTCTCGGTTGCGCACATAAGGCGCGTCATAGACCTCGCTCTGCTTCATGGTTGCGAGCGCGGCCATCAACAGGGCCGCCTCTCGCTTTTCGCTGCCCGGATATGTGTGCGCAAGAGCGGTGAAAGCATCAGCGGCCTCTTCAAACTTGTCGGCGCGATAGGGGAGCGCCGCGCGCAGATAGGCCACGTTGTCGCGCAAGCTGGGGTCTCGAATCGCGTCGAGCGTCTTCGTCACTTCCTCGTCCGGGGCGTCGGAGTCATAAGCGCCTCTGGCTTGGAGGTACTGGCTCACTGCCGCGGGGCGCGCGCCTCTGACCAGGTTGCCCATTGCGTCGAGTTGGTCTTGAGCGGAGTTCCTTCGCTCCCGCCGGTCTTTGATGTCGAGCGGCTCATAGTGAGAGTACAGGTCGCCGTTAACCCGAAGTGTCTGTCGCGGGGGCTCGGTGCGCTCCAAATACTTGCTCAGCAGATTGCGAGCCGCGTTCAGGTCGCCGCGCTCCTCCGCCTCCAGCGCGTCGTCCCATAACTTGCCGATTTCATCGAGCAACTGTTTTGCTCGATCCCATATGTCGCCATAGTCGCCGATCCGATTGACGCGTGGCGTCTCTATGACGAAGCTCTTTGACAGAGGCGGCAGCAGAGCGAAGTCGCGTCCGGATTTCGCATACCAGTTGAACCGCACCGATCGCTCTCCCGCTCCGCCCAACCACCCGCACGCGAGCCCGGTAGCCGCAATACCAGCCGACCACAAAACAGCGCGGGTCAGCAGGCGAAAGAACTTTCCTCGTATCGAGATGCTATTCACCAGCGGTTCTCCCTCTCGATCGCAACCGTCCGGGTCTCCTGCCACGCGGTTCGTTCATCACGTCGGACGCTGATCGTCAGCGAGGTTGCGTCCGGCGGCTCCCCGCTGAATTCGAGAACAACAAACGCCGTCTCGCCGGGTCGCCACGTGCGCTTCATCAATCTGACCAGGTTCGCTCTCCGGACCCCGCACGCAACGACTTCGTCCGAGCGGCCGTCTATTCCTGCCGGCGCGAATAGCGTCTCCGAAGAACCGAAGCCGTTAAGCTCGATTGTGCGCAGCCGGCCGGCCGGAACCTGCGCTTCGACCATCAATGCATCCTCGCCACAGAGCGCACCGGTCGACCCGGTGTTCACGCAGGCGATCTCGACACGCGTCCGCTCGCCAGGTGTCGCCGATTGAGAGAGTGGCGCGAGTTTGGCCGTCACCTCCAGCGCGACACTTGGCGGCCGGTCCAACAGAGCATCGGCGACCTCTTCGATCGTCAGCGTGGTCTTGTCGCTCGCCGACGGCAGACGGAAAACACAAACTCCGAGCAAGCGCGGACCCGCCCGCTCGCGCACCGTCCGCGCTGCTGCTCGCAACGATTCGGCAGTCGGCAAATCCAGCATCAGCCACTCGCCCTCGCGCAGGAATAGGCCGCCCAACACGCATGCCTCCCTCGCCCGGTACACGAGCCGCCACTCGCTCGAAGAGTTCTCACCCGAGCCGAACCGCCGGCGCTCAACAAGCTCGAGGCTCGTGCTGTTTGCGACAAGTTCAGGATCCAACGTCCCGCTCACTTGAATTCGGCGGCCGTCCGGCGAGTAGTGGATCGCGTAGCCATAAGCCGCAAGCCCCGCGTAGAAAGGCCGGCCGAGCCCGCGCGCGCCATCGATCGCATCGGCGACCGCTGCGAGCGAAGCGATCGGTGTGGCCCGCTCGAGCTGTTCGGGGATCGTCGCGCCGTAACACTGAGGCACCCAGAAATCGACCGCTTCAAGCACTGTTGCCAGCGCAAGTGATCTCATCCAGGTCGGCAGCCCGGTGATCGAAAGCTTGATTCCTTCGGGCAGCCGCTCGCGCAACATTCGCAAGAGCCCTTCATACTTCGGGAGAAGCCGCGTGGGAACGTCGAGGTCGAGTTGAAGCCCGGCGACCTCGGCGCGCCCCCTAGCGGCGCGCTCAGAATCCGCCGCGTAGGTTTCGGCAATCGCAGAAACGAGCGCTTGAATGTCGATGGTCTCGAAGGCGGCGAGCAAGTCGGGCGTCGCATTGTAGACGAGGTGCAACTCGACGCCGCGCGGGAACGGCCCGCTCGCTGCGCGGATAAGACGGCACGTTCCGCGCTCGTAGTCGAGCTGGCCGGCTCGCATGAACAAGGTTCGCGCGCCGGTCTGATGGAGGGCCCGCTCTACGTCTGCTTGCGCGGGCGCGTTGGATTGCCACGCCCAGAAGGCTATCGGGACTTCACGGACGGCCCACGCTCGCGGCCGCGAGTGCGCAGCCCACACAAGCCATGCGCAGGGTGCGATCGCCAGGCTCGCGATTAGGAGCGAGAGTCTCGCGTGGCTGCGGATGAAGTTCGCTGTCGGCGCCAGCACGCGGACATTATTGTCGGCGGGGATGGAATCGGTAACGCGGGCGCCAACAGGATCGAGGAGGGAGGTCCCGGCGCGAGCGGCGGGCTAACACGCTACGGTTGACTGAGGGTAACCACATTGACCAACCGCGCAAGCGGTCATAGCATCAGAGCCGCCGGACTCATCTGCCAAGGCAACAAACCGGTACGATGGGAATATGTCCATACTAATCGCCGAAGACAACGTCGCTCAACGCAGCTACCTGCGCGAACTGCTCGAACGCGAGTTCCCCTCGCGCGCACCGGTCATCGAAGCGGGCGACGGCGAAACGACGGTCGAGCTTGCGCTGCGTCACCGGCCGGAGCTCTGCGTGCTCGACATCCAGATGCCGAAGCTCTCGGGTGTCAAAGCCGCGCGCGCGATATGGCGAGGCTTTCCGGCCGCGCGAATAATCTTCTGGACCCAGTTCCCTCACGAGATCTACATCAACGAGATTCGCAAGATCATCAAGTCGGTCCAGCCCCAGCCCGCTTACGGTTTCATCGACAAGAACAACCCCGAGACTCGCTTCCTGCGCTTCGTCGCCGCGGTCCTCGAAGACGGCGCCGATATGATCGACCCGGCGTTCAAAGACTCGTTCAAGCGGCCGCTGCTGACCGAGTTCGAAGCCGAGGCGTTGTACTACCTCGCGCTTGGGCTGTCGAACTGGGCCATCGCGCGCAAGTGCAGCCTGAGCCTTCGTGGGGTCGAGAGCCGGCTGGCGACCTTGTATGAGAAGTTGTTCGCGTCATCGCCCGAAGGAACGCCCAACGAAGCTTACGACAAGCTGGCCTATAACATTCGCACGAGGGCGTTCTTCGAAGCGCTGCGGCGCGGATTGTTGAACAGCGACGAGCTTGAGAAGGCCGCGAAGGAGCTGGAGGGTTGGATCGACCGCGACCGGAAGAGGTACCTGGAGGAGCAAGCCCCGCGCGGCAAGAGTGGAATAGAGAATTAGAAGTCACGTGTTCGCAAGCGTCGAACATTCGGACCCTAATGAAGAGCTCCGGGCTACATTTTGGGTCGTGATGAGACTCCACGAAGTGAGAAGCAAACCGAGTAGCTTGGGCCAGTCAGCGACCTATCCTTCTGCGCGGGCACTGTGCTTGATTGAAGGCTGGTCTTCCCTCGCCGGCGTGCTGCTCACGTGTCTCGCGCTGCGCGCAGTTCCGGCGCAAACGCCCGCGCTCCAAACTCCCTCAACAAACCTCCATCAGTGGGGCGCGGTCACGTTGTTCCACGGCCTGCCCTCCGATCACGTGCGAGCCATAGCCCAGGACCGCGAGGGCTTCATCTGGTTCGGAACCGACAACGGCCTCGCTCGCTACGACGGCCGCCGTGTTCAGAAGATCACTGCTGAGGGTCTTCCATTAGGCGGAGTGCGTGCTATCAAAATCGACGACGACGGTGCACTCCGAATTGGAACCGCCTCGGGCACAGTGCGTCTGATCGACGGTGAATTCAAACCTGTTGCCGACTCCGACGCGCGAGGCCCGTCACCGGGCGCTCGGACGACCGTCGACCAAAGCGCGGCGGGCCAAAGCCGAGAGACGATGCGACCGCCGGCCGTGCCCGCGCGCGAAGTGACGGCCCTGACGCCCGACCAAAACGGCAACCTCTGGATCGTCTCAGATGGTCACGGCGCGTTTCTCTATCGAGGCTCCCGCCAACTCGAGCACTTCACGTTTGAGAACACCGCAGGCGGGCTTCGGTCGAATCACATCTACGCTGTCTTCGTCGATCGCGAAGGCGTGATCTGGTTCGGGACCGATCGCGGCGCGTGCCGTTACGATCCGAACAGCCTTCGAATCGAAGCCGTCTCCGATCGTCCGGAGAGCAACTTCGCCCGCGCGCTCTTTCAATCGCGAGACGGATGGATATGGTGCGGGACGAATCGAGGTCTCTTCGTTCGCGACAAGAGCGCCGATCGCTGGGTTGAGGTCCCTGAGCTACGCGGCCACACGGTTCACTCGATTGCCGAAGACGCACCCGAACATCTGCTCGTCGGTACGGCCTCGGGTCTATTCACCGGCGCGAAGCCGACGACCCGGCAGCGGCGCGCTCGCGGAGTGCCGGGTGCGCTCGCGGGCTCACGGCTCTTTACAAGAGTCAAAACCGATGACCGGGACGCCGGAAGCGTGCGGGCCATCTGCGAGTTTCAAGGCTCGTTTTACATTGCGGGCTTCGGGCGAGGTCTCGAGCGACTGGAACGAGATCGCCGCACGCTCGTCTGGGCGAATGACTCGCTCGTCAGCCTGCACTCCGACGACGGCAAGCGCTTGTGGATCGGCGCGGCGGACGGCGGCGTCCTCGTCTTCGACGGCAAAGAGGTCCGACGCGACGCCGCGCTCGACGGTTTGAGCAACGAGACGGCCTGGTCGATTGGCGGAACGAGCGACGGGGTGTTGTGGGTCGCGGTGCCACGAGGCCTTGCGGCGCTTCGCGCGGGTGAGTTGCTCTGGCCGCTTAAAGGCAACGACGTGCGAAGAGTGACGGCTAAGGGCGACGCGGCATGGTGCGTGACCGCGGGCGGAGGGCTCTACAAGGTGCTGCTCGACGAAGGAGGCGAAGCCATTGTCGCGCGGCTCGACACGGAGCAGGGTCTTCCTTCGGAGAATGCGTTCGCGATTCTGAGCACCACCGGCGCATCGGGCGAAGAAGTGTTGTGGGTCGGGACCAGTCACGGGGTTGCGCGCTACGTTCCGGGCCGCGTCGCTCCGCAGCTTCGAGCCGCGCGGGTGATGAGCAAGCGGGTGTTCCAACCCGACGAGATTCGCGCGGGGCTCGATCTCGATTATCCGCAAAACAGCCTCGCGCTCGACGTGGAGGCGCTGAGCGGCCGCACATTCCCCGAGCAGTTTCAGTATTCGTTCTCCCTTCTGGATTCGGCGGGCAGGCCGCTCAGGCATAAGCTCGCGCGCGATTCGCAGTTCCTGATCGAGAACCTGACGCCCGGCCGGTATCGCATCGAAGCGCGCGCGTTCACCAACGACCTGGTGGTTTCAGAGCCGCTTGCGCTCGAGTTTCGAGTCGCGCGCGCGCCCTTTCCGTGGACGACGACGGCGCTTGCGGCGCTGCTCGGATTGGCGCTCGTGGCGATGTGGTGGGGCCACCGTCAGAACAAGCGGATGGCCGCAAGCAACGTCGCGCTCGGCGATGCGAATCGGCAGCTTGCCGAGACTCGAATGCAGTTGGCCAACGAAACGGAGACAGAGAGGCGGAGGATCGCGCGCGACTTGCACGACCAGACGCTGGCGGACTTGAGACGATTGCTGTTGATGACCGATCAACTGCCGGCGCGCGAGGGTGACGAGCGACGCGACGGGATCGAGCCGGCGGTCTTTCGCAACGAGATCGAAGCGGTATCGACGGAGATTCGGCGGATATGCGAAGACCTGAGCCCGTCGGCGCTCGCGAATGTCGGGTTGGCGGCGGCGCTCGAGTGGGCGGTTGCGGACGCGGTCGCGCACATGCCGGCGGAGGGAAGGTTCGAGTACGAGTTCGCTTGCGATGAAGCCATCGAAGAGAAGCTGCGACTCGCGCCTGCCGTCCAGATTCAGGTCTATCGAATCGTTCAGGAAGCGATCAGCAACGTGTGCCGCCACTCGGGGGCGACGCACGTGCGGTTGGAAGTGTCGTGCGACTCGGAGGGCCGTTGGGTGATTCGGCTTGAGGACAACGGCAGGGGATTTGATGCTGCGGCGAGGAGTGTTTCGAATGGGCGCGGGCTTGCGAACATCCGCTCGCGCGCGAGTTTGATTGAAGCGGAGGTCGAGTGGGGCGCGCAAGCCGGCGGCGGGACGGTCTTCAGTGTGTGGGCGGGAAGACGATGAGTCAGTAGTTGGTAGCGGAATAATTCGTTGCAGTTGATTCAACGGATGATTAATCGGGCCGCGAAGAAGCGCTCCTCGCTGGCTAAAGGTGGGGTCATTACCTTGTGATGATCGTCTATGTTCTAACCAAGCCCGCGGTGCCAGGATTGGTCTGGGCTGGAAATTACAAACGAAGACTTTCCGAGCAGGCAGTGATTCAATCCCGACGTAGCCAGAGGTGACGGATCGTTATGTCTGGAGCGGCCAACCTAGTTTCGACGTACTCAAACCTCCGAGCGTGGTGACTAATGTAGACGGCCTCGCTGATCAAAGAGGCTTCGGATTTGCTGCACTGATACGGATCACCGATAGTACTGATCTCGTGTGACACCCTCTTGAGGGCATCGGTCAGTTTTGGGACTATCCTATAGTCTTCGCGGACGTAGCCAATCATCAATACGCTAGTCATGGTCCATGCATATTCCCCGCGGACGAACCGAAAAATGCCCATTCCGCAGTAGTGCTTACCGACGGTGTGCGTTGAGTCTACTGGCTTGCATTCCATGAAAATCCGGTCCTGCGACGGATAGAAAGCTTGTCTGCCGACAAGGCCAATGTTCAGATCAGGCATCTTGTCCAGATGGGCATAGTTGTAACTGCGAAACTTCGACTCGCGATTAATGTCGGTAAAAAGTTCGCGGTCAAACCCGCCGACGACTCCCTTATCAAACACTTGGTCGGACAGGACTTCATAAAGCTCCTGAGTCACGATGTCTTCGTCCGCATTCGAGAGGTCGAAGCCTGGACGGCGTCTGACACGCAAGATATTCCAAGCGGCCAGCATCGCTGCCTCGACGGTGAGAAAGACAGCGAGCGCTACCGGCGGGTGCGGTAGTTCTATGACTCTTGGCTTATCGTAAAAACCATATGGCATAATCACGTCTCGAATACGCTCATGTGATTGCCCAGCAATTCACCCGCGAGTAGCCTCGCTCTGCTTTGTGTCCAGTAGCGATACTGATTGAGTATTCCAATTACTAACCCACCGTCTAGCTCCAGAATTATCCGGGTCGCGCCAGTTTCGTTCGCAAGAGGCAGGATGGTTGTACGAAACAGCTCGTCGGGTAGCGGTGCGGTGCGATCAGTGCGGCTAACTACCATAACGGCGAACGGGGCGTGAGAAGCTGCATAAGGGTCACTGGGCTCCCACGCACGGACCCGTGGTTCGTTCCCCATGACCTTGAAAAAGGGCCGGAGTAGCGTCTCCACTCGGCGACAAAAGCTATCACTTTCTTCGGGTTTGGCACGTCCGCATGCGCGTTGCCGCGCAGACTTGTAGGGCAGGCCGACGTCCAGAGTGTCCCTTAGGGTCTCGATCTCGAGCTTGCCCAAGCCATATAGACTGCAGAAGAAAGTGTCTATGTCATCGAACACAGTCACGTCTTTTGAGACCAGTCTTTCAGATAGAAGAAGCACCTTTTGGCGCTGTTCGGCAGTCAGTCGCTCGGGGAGAAGAAACGGGCATCTATCCAAATCCGCCTTGTGAAGTTTGCGTCGTTCGGCGCCAAACTCCGAGCTTGTCATGAGCACATAATAAAGCCAGACGTTACTATGGGCGAATAGATGTATATAGCGAATGAGAAACTCCCCATCCGGATGTCCGGCTGCGGAATAGCCAAAATAGCTTTCGTTGTACGCGATCTTCTCTAGGCATAGCAGCGCCCGCCCTGATTTGCGGTCACTGCCAGGTGCTGCCTTTGCGAGCAGCAGAGGAGGTTCGTAAATTTCCTCCTTTCGCGGCCAACAAAGCGTCTCTCGGTCAAATGAACTCAGTTCTCCGGCCTCAACGACAAACTGGAATTTATCGGTCGAGTCCAAGTTCGGAAGGCCCTTCAGAAACTCGGCATCGCTTTGAACCTGGTCATCGGCTATTTGATAACCCTGCCCACTCGCTAGTTCGAGGTCATCCCAGTAATCCTTTAGTGATACTTCCGACGAGCGTTTTATCTTTCTCACCACGTCAACGTCCAGAGAACTGCCTATAGCAAGTGTCTTCCATACCCAGGGTTCATCCAGAGCGGCCTGCACCTCGAGGGGATAGGAAGATTTTGAGTCCACCCTGACTTCGCCCCGGCGATTGAGATGGGCGTCGTAGTAAGGAGTTATCAGTCTAAGGACTCCGCTCTTGCGTGGCCGGCCGTTCCTGGCAAAGAGAAGCATGAACGGCTGATTCATCTTTCGCCAGACTCTCGTATCCGAAACGTTCGAACCGTTGATGATGCCAGTCACCTCTACCAAACGAAACAGCATTTCACGAGCAAAGCGCGGCGTCTCCTCCTGCTTCATCAGGATTCGGGCCGGCAATGCCATCGCGATACGTCCATCGGGCATACACCATTCCGTTGCCTTCCAAATGAATGGGAGATCGGGTGAGTTGTCGGGGTTGTGGTAAGCACCCGCCATGTCAACCTCTCCCTTTCGACGGATGACAGACCTGGTGGCTTCTTCGAGTTGTTTCGCGAGTTCCTTCTTCTCGGGAGGTAAGGTAGTCCAAGGCGGGTTACTCAACACTATATGAAATCCGCCATCAAAGCTCGTGTCCACCTCTGGCCCGAGGCTACCAATCTCGAATCCCGCAGCGTGATCATTGTCTGGGTGCCCGAAGTTGAACAGTACGCGATCGCGCAGAGGCGCTCTGAAACTGAGCTTCTCAGGTGGAACTGGGTTCGGGTCCAGTTCGATCGCGGTAAGGTAAAGGCTAAGGGCGGCAAGTCTGAGGGCAAAATCACTGGTGTCGAATCCGACGAGTTGCCTTTCTAGGATTTTGCGAATATCCGTTGTATCTGGGCGTTTTCCGAACGCATTCCAATGCTCGCGATAGAGCCGACGAAATGCCAGTACCAGGAAGATACCCGCACCGCATGCCGGGTCCAGCACGCGAGCCTTGTGGGCGTCGCTCAGCTTGTCGAAAACCTCACCCACAAGCGTTGCCGCTATGCCGCGCGGCGTGTAGTGAACGCTGGTCTCCTTCGAAAGGTGAGGCTCCCATTTCCAGCAGAAGGCTTCATAGACCTGGCTCAGAAGACCGACCGGCACGTGCGCAAAGTCGAAATCGGACCAATCAAACTGGAGTTGATAGCTCTGCTTTCCGACCGGCTTCTCGCTTCGGAGAATAGCGCTGAGTTCTGAAAAGACGCTGCCGTTAGTTTCCCCTTCTACGCGCTCGAAGAATAGTCCGCTGCCACCATCGCTTAGAGGCAGAAAATCGCCGTTAAAAGTGCGGTCAAGCCATTGGCATGTCGCTTCCGCGTTCGTCGCGTTATCGAAACAAGCGAGGAGTTCGATTGCCCTTGGTGCGACCGCGTGAGTGTCTCTGTCGGTTACTACGTGGCGGTCACGCAAAAAGCGAAAGAACAGGGCTCGGCCGATTAGCGATAGCACGTCAAGCTTGCTTATCGCTCCCACCAGCCGATTGGCGACTCCCGTCAGCAGCTCAAACATCTCGGTGAAGACAAAGTCTGTGTCTCTCGGTTCCCCGGTGCCGTCATACTCGCCAAACGCCAGTCTGGATACAAAGGTCGTCGCGTCGCCTGTGCCAGGGCGGTATGTTTTCCAGCCGGGGAGTGGCCCGAAGCCCACCGGAACGACCTTCAATTCGCCTGGCAACACTCGGGCCAGGTAGGAGCGCTCACCCCGACAAGCGAGCAAACGCCGAAGGTTCTCGAACTCGGCTGGTGACTCCACCGGGGGGAGCGCAAGGCCGCTTTCATCGACAACGAACAGGAGCGGTCTTCCCTGATTCTCCACAACACAATGGGGCCACAATCCCGGGCGTGGCTCCGGTCGTTCAACCAAATCCAAGTAGTCGAGCAATTCCAACGATGGGGGTCCGCCAAGCGAACGAATGCTGTCGCTCGAAGCGCCGTATTTCAGCAGTTCGGCCTTTAGATTCAACGTAGGCTTGCCATCCAAGGTGATTACTGATTCGTCGACGGGCCTTACTTCTTGCCTGCCGCGCTTGCAACGAATTGTGAACCTTCGTTGGGCTGCTAGCGCCGGCGAAATGAGCGTGAATCGCTCAGAATTCCGCAGAGGTGCGGTGAACGCCGGAGCCTAGCGCAAGCCCAGGCGGAACTGAGCAAAAGAGGCACACGCATACTTTGACGTTACTCTGTGCGAGATTTGATTCCATATATAGCATGCTTCGTTCAGCTTGCAAAGAGGGTTTCCGCTTATCTAACTCCATGTCCGTGCCGGGAAGTTGCTACGGCGCGTAGGGCCACATCTTATCACGTTCGCGCCTGCGAGCAACACGCGTTTAAAACGCAACCAAAAGTCCGCTATGGGCAAGACTTCAAATTAGGACACGAGCCAAACGTTGTGCGACGGAGATACTCGACGCCATTCACCGCACCGGTTTGCCCCACTCAACTTCTTTTCTCAATCTCGGCTTCAACATCTTCCCACCCGGGTTGCGCGGAATCGGCTCCGAGCGGATCACCACGTACTGCGGGACCTTGAAGTCAGCCAGATGCTCGCGCGCGAACGCCAGAATATCCGTCGGCTCGGCCTCCTTGCCCGGACGCGGCACTATCACCGCGCCCACCTTCTCGCCCATCATCGCGTCAGGCACGCCGAGCACCGCGACTTCAAACACAGCCGGGTGAGCGGCCAGCACGTTCTCGACTTCGACGCAGTAGACGTTCTCTCCTCCCCGACAGATCATGTCCTTGATCCGATCCACAATCTGCACGAAGCCGTCCTCATCGATGCGGGCCATGTCGCCCGTGTGAAGCCAGCCGTTCACAAACGTCTCCGCCGTCGCCTCCGGTTTGTTCCAATAACCCTTCACCACGTTCGGGCCGCGCGCCAGCAACTCGCCGGCGCCGGTCCTCGGGTCAGGCTCGAACAAATCGAGATCGACTACCGGCGCGGCGAACCCGACCGACTCCGGCCGCGTGCGCGCGTACTCGTGCGGAAGAAACGTCGCGACCGAAGAGGTCTCGGTTAAACCGAAGCCATTGCCCAACCGCGCGTTTGGAAACGCCTCCATGATTCGCGCCACAAGCTCCGGAGCGATCGGCGCGCCGCCATAGCTCACCCAGCCGATCTCCGATGTGTCCAGCTCCGCAAAGTTCGGCTGATTGATCGCCAGCCAGTAGACCGCCGGGACCGAGGTCAGCAGGTTGATGCGTTCATCGCGGATCGCGCTCAGGAACGCCTGAACTTCGAACGCAGGCATGATGACCAGCGTATCTCCGGTTTCACACGTCGGCAGAAGCTGGCTGTTGCAGCCCGTTACGTGGAACAGCGGCACGGACACGAGGTTCCTCACCCGGCCGTCGGTGGGGAGATTCACGACGCGACGGCAGGTCTCCGTGTTAGACAGGAAGTTTTCGTGGGTCATCATCGCGCCCTTCGGGAAACCGGTAGTGCCGCTCGTGTAGAAGATTGCGGCGAGATCATCGCGCGACAGGTCTTCGACGACCAGCGGCGAGCCATCGGGTAACGGCTCGCCCGGCATGAAGGTGAACCGCGAGCCCGAATCGGTCACCACATAGTCGACTTCAGACTCAGAGAACCGCGTGTTGACGGGAACGACG
The DNA here is from genome assembly GCA_035293105.1 of Blastocatellia bacterium. GTDB lineage: Bacteria > Acidobacteriota > Blastocatellia > UBA7656 > UBA7656 > DATDOV01. Next base: position 104,609 of record DATDOV010000066.1, on the reverse strand, counting down.
ACCGCGCCCGCCATCAACCCGCCGAAAAACGCGACGCACCAGTCGAGCCCGTTTCCCAGCCGAATCGCCACGCGATCACCTCGATTGACTCCGAGCGCCGCAAGCCCCCCTGCGACGCGCGCCGAACGGTCCCACAGTTGTTCGTAGCTCACGCGCTCTCCGCCCAACTCGACGATCGCTTCTTTGTCGGGAGTCTTGTCGACCGTCGCTCGGAGCATCTCGATCAGCGAGTTCGGACGATTGTCGTAGTGGGCTACGCCGTCCGCGCCACGAGTGATGCCGGATTGATCAAACGGCTTGATCATCAGTACGCCCCCTGCCTCTCAAAAATCTTTCGCGGATTGTCCACAAGCATCGTCGTGATCTGCTCGTTGGTGACGCCGCGCGACTTCAACGCCGGAATCACGTCGTTGTGGATGTGGAGGAAGTTCCACCTCGGCAGCAGCACCGGCACCATCGCTTCGGGCAGCCAGTGATTGAAGCACGCCGCGTCGTGCGAGAGGACCATCTTCGAGGCGTGGCCGCGCTCGCACATCCGGGCTACGGTATTCACGCGGTCTTCGAAGCCAAGCAGCACGTCGATGCCGAACCGGTCCATGCCGATGTACGAGCCGTTCGAGATCAGCTCTTCGAGATAGTCGATGTCGGTCGTGTCGCCCGAATGTCCGATGATCACTCGCGAGAGGTCGACGCCCTCTTCTTGAAAGATGCGTTGCTGCTCGAGCCCGCGCCGCGTATGAGCGTGAGTGTGGGTCGAGATCGGCACGCCCGTCCGCCGGTGCGCTTGAGCGGTCGCGCGAAGGACTCGCTCGACGCCCGGGGTCACGCCCGGCTCGTCGGTCGCGCACTTGAGGATCGCGGCCCGGACGCTGGTTCCGGCGATGCCTTCTTCGATGTCCTTGACGAACATGTCGGCCATCAACTCCGGCCCGCCGAGTGTGGTGCCGGGTCCGCGAAAGTGAAAATACATCGGCACGTCGTTGTAGGTGTAGACGCCGGTCGCGACGATGATGTTGATATCGGTTTCGGCGGCGACGCGCTGAATTCGGGGGATGTAGCGGCCGAGTCCGATGACGGTGAGGTCGACGATCGAGTCGACGCCGCGGCTCTTAAGCTCGTTCAATCGCGCGACAGCGTCGGCGATGCGTTGTTCTTCATCGCCCCACTCGGCTGGGTAGTTTTGAAGTATCTCGGTCGCGAGGACGAACACGTGTTCGTGCATGAGCGTCGCGCCGAGCTGTGCGGTATCAATAGGTCCCTTTACAGTATTAACGTGCGGCATATGTCCGTCCTACCGGATCAAATGTACGAGACGCACATAGTAGTATCCGGCCGGAGTCACATCAAGGGGAGAAGACGCTGACAGGTTTGTTCGGGTGAAAGTGGTACGCGAATACCGCCGACTGACGAAGATGAGAAAAAATTCGGCGCCACGTTTCCACCCTAGGGGGGCGGAATGTTTCTAGTATGGGGAGTGATTCGATCCGCACCCCAGCGGGGTGCAATGCGTCGTTGGAAGAGAATCTCGGATGTCATTTCAAGGCTATGCTCGGTAGGCGCTCGGACATTGCACCCCGCTGGGGCGCGCGCGAACCACTTCGACGACCGCTATAAACATCGCACCCCGCCGGGTGCGTTGGATCGCTGCGCGGACGAAGGGGACTGGGTGCGCCGCGAGTTCGAGACTGCCGTTGAAGAGGGCTGCAACATCGTCCCCGTCGCGGAAGAATCGGTCGATCTCGGCAAGATGCGCAACGAGGCGCCACGATCGACAGCCGCAGCAGCAATGATGTCGAAGAGGCGTACGTGCAAGACGGGGCCGCGCTCCAAACTGCGCGCGACAATCTCACCGCCGCTGTTGACGGTCTCCGCCGTGCCGGCACCACGCATCACGTTCCTCGCGGCCTGCTGTCCCGCGCCGTGTTGCGATTCCTCGAAAACGACCGGGACGGCGCGCGTGAAGACCTCGACGAAGCCTGGGAGATCGCCGAGCGCGGCCCGATGCGGCTTCACATGGCCGACGTTCACCTCCACCGCGCCCGACTCTTCCGCGACCGAGAAGAGTTGAAGCTCGCCCGCGCCCTCATCGAGCAGTGCGGCTACTGGCGCCGCCGGGAAGAACTCGAAGCCGCCGAAGCCGCCGCCCGCGACTGGCCGTAGCCACCCAATCCCACCAACGCAGTTGGTGGGATTGTCGCCACCCTCTGGGGGAAGCCCGTTATCGCTTTTTCAGCAGCCTCTTAGGGGCGGAACTTCTTCAGCAACCGACGCAGTCTCGTCAGGTGGGCTCGGTCCATACCCTGGCGCTCCATCAGGTCCGCACCCCGTTCAGCCAAAAGCCGATAGAGCGCGAGCAATCGCGAATCAACGTCAGCTACCGCTCGCATGTTGCGCTCGATGCTATCGGTGTCTCCGCGCCGCACCGGCCCGGTCAGCGCGGGCGCCGGGCCGAGGGTGCGGACGTTCGCGATTGTGCCGTCGACGAGAGGCATCAAGACCAGTCTCGCTTCGCGTTCGCTCAATCCGCAGAGGGAGAGCATCTCGAGGCTGAGGCTCAACAACGCGACCACCCCGCCCGAAGCCAGGACGGCCGCGGCGTGATACAGCGCCTTGGCCTCGGTCGGAATCGTGAAGTGCCGCGCCCCGATTCGGCGAACCAACAACCGAGCAGCCCGAAGGGAGCGCCGGTCGCCCTCGATACAGAAGTGGCTTCCACCGACGCGGCGAATCGCGCGCGACGGGCTCTCGAATGTCTGAAGCGGGTGGCAGGATCCAACCGCAAGTCCCAGTTGCGCCAGTGGACCGAGAACGTCGCTCGAAAGTGCGCCGCTCGTGTGGAGAACGATCGGCGAGCCGATTGCCGCCGCATTTCGACGAATCAGCGCGACGGCGTCCGCGATTGCGTTGTCAGGCGTTGCGATCAGAAGAAGGTCGGCGCGAGTCAGCTTCGCACGCGCCGCCGACGCGGGCCGTCCGGCGCCGATGAAGCGAGCCGCGTTCACGGCGGACGATCGAGAACGGCATACCACGTCTCCGATCTCACAACCGTTGAGTCTTGCGAGCCGGCCGAGCGTCGTGCCAACTCGCCCTGCTCCGATGATTGATATTCTCAAGTTGATCCTCCAGCGACCCCAACCCGCCGGCCGGGAGATTGCCGTGTGTGGCGCCGGCGTAGCACCAACATTGAATGCCTATACCCCAGATGGAGCCCGCGCTCAAGAGCAGATCATTGGAAGGATCGTCATGGCAGCACGAGAGGCGGGCTGAGCAAGTGATGTTGATCGACGTGCCGACGTACCACATCAAAGCATGAGCGTCGACCGGCAGCCTCATCTCATTACTCCTGGAAGTCATCGCGCGACGCGGCGAAGTCCCGCCCCATGCTTGACCGCGCCCCAAGCGTTCCGGGCCTGTCGCTGCGCTGCCGGTTCTCGCTTGCATTGTGTTTTCAGGGGGCGGCATTCACATCTGTCACCTCGCTCACGCCGGCGCTGGAAGATCGTCTCCGAATCTGGTAGACCATACCAGAATCTGAGCATTGAGGAGAAGTTCCAACAGCAGTTCAAAAGAGGAGGACCGCTCAAATGAGGAGTGCTTGGATCAAGATCGCTTTGATGAAGACGGCCCGTCTCGTCACCACGTGTACAGCGGCCGCGGTAATGGTCTTGTGCGCTTTGGCCGCCGCTGCCGAAGCTGATGCGCGCGCTGTTCACGGGCGCACGTTGATTGCCTCTCTGCCCAGCGTCGTTCGTGGTCCGTCGACCGTTCAGGCGACTCACACGAATCAGCCGGCGGGCGTTGGCGGCACACAGTCACCTGCGGCCCAACCGCCAAGCCAGGCAACAACGCAACCGGGCACGGCTAATGGCCCACAAACGAAAACCCAGGCGACCGCGACGATCGTCAGGGATGTCTACGTGTTCGGCCACGAAGACCCCGCCGACACGGACCGCTCAAGCGCTGCGATCGATGACATCATCATCGTCAAAGTGGACGGACTCGCGAGTCTGGTCAATCAGTCTCGCTGCGTCGATGACGACAACAGGACGCTGGCTAACTGCATCGAGCGCCCGCTCGCGCTGTTCATCGACGGCCGAGAGATGACCGGCATCGCTCCCGAGGCGGTCGACGTGAACGCGGGCACGCTGCACTTTCACCTCCACCGAAGCGGCGGCAACAACGAAGCGTGGGCCGACCTGCTAGGCGCGCCGCCGCTCGGCTCGGGCTTCTTCCTGCGCCCCTCGAAGATCAGCGTAGGTCTGCAGGAGGGCTCGCCTGTTTCGACAGCCGTTCGCAGCTTCTTGTTAGTCCGCATCGACAAAGGCTGGTTCGTCGCCGGCTTCATTGCGATAGGTGTTCTCGTCTTTTCGCTCATCAGGCTTGCGAGGAGGAGCGATCTCCTGCGCGCGGCGGGTCCGCCACCGGTCGCCGAGAACGGCCAGCCGCTGCCAAAAGCCTACAGCCTCGCCCGCTTTCAGATGGCGTTCTGGTTCCTGGTAGTCGTCTCCGCGTACTGTCTCATCTGGCTGATAACTGGCGCCTCGGACACGATCTCGGGAAGCGTGCTGGCCTTGATCGGGATCGGATCGGGGACGGCGCTCGGCGCGGCGGTCGTCGATGTCAGCAAGAACCAACCTGCTCCGCCGTCCAAGGGATTTCTGAAGGACATCCTCAGCGATGCCAACGGCGTCTGCTTCCACCGCTTCCAGATGTTCGTGTGGACGCTCGTGCTGGGGGTGATGTTCGTGTCTTCGGTCTACTACGATTTGTCTATGCCGGAATTCAGCGCGACGCTGCTGGGATTACAGGGCATCAGCGCGGGTACTTATCTCGGGTTCAAGATTCCTGAGAAGCAGGGGTGAGCGCATGAAACTGCGAGTTATCCATCACTTTGCTGACAACCTTTTCGAAGAGGTTGTTGGGGGGAAAACCGCCAAGCCGCCAAGGACGCCAAGCTCACCACCAAGAATAGGTTGAGAATTTTGGCGTTGCCTTGGCGTTCTTGGCGGCTCGGCGGTTAATCGCCTCCCGTTACACCCACAACACAGAGTCAGGACAACACCCAATTCCGGCCTCGCTTTCGACTCGATGCGATGGAGTGTACACTTGCCGGTCGATGACCTGGACTCCACCGTCCGACTGGACGCGAATAACCACCGTCGACGCACATGCCGCCGGGGAACCGCTGCGTGTGATCACCGGCGGGCTTCCTCCGATACCCGGCGATGCGATACTCGCCAAGCGCCGCTACGCCCGTGAGCACCTCGATCACCTGCGCCGCTCGCTCATGTTCGAGCCGCGCGGCCACGCCGATATGTACGGCTGCATCGTGACCGAGCCCGTGACATCAGACGGCGATCTCGGCGTGCTGTTCATGCACAACGAAGGCTTCAGCACGATGTGCGGCCACGGAGTGATCGCGCTTGTGACCGTGCTGCTCGAAACCGGGCTGCTGTCGCCGCGCGAAGTGGTCAGGCTCGACACGCCAGCCGGCCGCGTCACGGCTCGCGCCGACTTCGAGGGCCAACGAGTCCGCAGCGTGGCCTTCGAGAACGTGCCGTCGTTTGCTTATAGGCTCGATCAGTCAGTCAGCGTCCCCGGCATCGGCGAGGTCCGCTACGACGTTGGTTTCGGCGGCGCGTTTTATGCTTATTGCAAAGCGGAAGACCTCGGAGTGCGAGTTGTTCCTGAAGACTTTCGCAAGCTGATCGAAGTCGGCATGGCGGTCAAGCGCGCAGTGATGGCCGCGCTCGAAATAAGGCACCCGTTCGAACCCGATTTAGGATTCTTGTACGGGACGATCATCGACGAAGAGCCTCACAGCGAGGGCGCACACTCGCGGAACGTCTGCATCTTCGCGGAGGGCGAGGTCGATCGCTCGCCGACCGGGACGGGCGTCAGCGGCCGCGTCGCACTCGAGCACGCGAAGGGAAAGTTAGAAGTGGGTCAGCCGTTCGTGATCGAGAGCTTGATCGGCGCGCGTTTCACGGGTCGGGTTGTTCGCGCGACGAGTTTCGGCGAGTATGCGGCGGTCGTACCTGAGGTGGAAGGCAGGGCTTACATAACCGGCCGCCACGTGTTTGTGATCGCGCCCGACGATCCGTTAAGGGAAGGGTTCATTCTGCGATAGTTGAGAGACTGGAACCACGGATGAGCACCGATGGTCAACTACCGCGCGCCATCAGTTGATTCACAAAATGGAATAGCGATAGTCATAGGTGCATTATTCTCGCTCTATGCCCATTGTTTAAGAACGGCGAGGAGTTGACGGCGCTATCGAGAGTCGCAAGGAGAATCTGCCCCAGAGCCGCAACGATGATGCCGACACAATAGAATACTAATCCCAGCAAAGCAATCAGAATCGCAAGCGCCAAGAATACCCTCGAATCCAAGTTGGATTGACCGACTGCCCCAGCGGCTATACCGCCGACAACGGCCAGGACTATTAGGAATATGCCGATCATCTTTATCACTCTTGCAATCAATATTGTTGCCCTAGCCACCAAATAAGCATCCCTATACCTCCTTGTTAAAGCCTCAGACTCCTTAGAATCCAATGGCGGAACGGTTGTGGCAAAAGTCGGCGACCCCTGATCGTACGTGCCACCAACAGCATGCCCAGCCTGCTTGATAGCGTTGTCAGACGGATCAATCATCATGAATCCGCATTTAGGGCACGTTCTTTCTGTTTCGAGCATGTAGAGCCCACAAACATTACAATTCATCCGATCTCTTCCTTTCGTCTAACCGACCAAACTATGGGCATTGCGGCACTTCAATGAGACAACACTAATAGGCCGTCTGAAATCCTCCGCCAGTATTGTATCAAGCTTGTTGGCCAACTCACCGGCTTTCTCCTCGCTGAACACCAACGGCGGCTTGATCTTCAAGACGTTGTGCAGCGGGCCGTCGGTGCTGATCAGAATCCCGCAGTCTTTCATTCGCTCGACGACGTATGCCGCCCGGCGAGCCGCTGGCGCTAGAGTCTCGCGATCCAACACGAGTTCTACTCCGATGAACAACCCCATCCCGCGCACGTCGCCGATTAGCGCATGCTTGTCTTTCAATCCCTCGAGGCCGCGTTTCAGATAAGCGCCAACTCGCGCGGCGTTCTCCTGCAATCGCTCGTCTTCGATCACGTCCAGCACAGCCATCCCCGCCGCGCAAGAGACCGGGTTGCCGCCAAACGTGTTGAAGTATTCCATCCCGTTATCAAACGACGCCGCGATCTCGGGCGTAGTGACCACTGCGGCGAGCGGATGGCCGTTACCAATCGGCTTGCCGACAGTCACGATGTCGGGAACTACGCCTTGAGTCTCGAAAGCCCAGAAGTGCGAGCCGACCCGGCCGAGTCCCGTTTGCACTTCGTCGGCAATGCACACGCCGCCGGCTTCTCTCACGCGGGCGTACACCTCTTTCAAATAATCAGCAGGCAAGATGATCTGGCCTCCGCAGCCGAGCGCGGGTTCGCAAATGAAGGCCGATAGCTTCTTGTTCGCGCTGCGAATCTCTTCGACGGTTCGCCCGACGTGAGCGGCGTACTTGCGGCCTGCATCCGGGTCGCCTGCTTTGTGCGGGCCTCGATAGGTGTCGGGCATTGCGACTTTGTGAACGCCCGCAGCCGCGCCCTCACCGCCGGGGCCGTCGAACTTGTAGGGGCTGATGCCGATCAACGACGTCGTGTTCCCGTGATACGCGCCGTCAACGCAGACGATTTCGGTCCCCCTCGTGTGAGCGTGCGCCACACGCAGCGCAAGTTCGTTGGCTTCACTGCCGGAGCACACGAAGAAGCACACCTTCAGCGGGCCGGGCATGGTTGTGGCGAGCCGCTCGCCGAAGCGGACGAGGTTCTCGTGCAGGTATCGGGTGTTCGTGTTGAGCGCGCGCATCTGTCGGGCGGCGGCCCCGACGACTCGCGGATGGCAATGCCCGACGTGCGCGACGTTGTTGACGGCGTCCAGATAGCGGCGGCCTTCGGCGTCGTAGAGGTGCTGCATGAAGCCCCTGACGATGTGAAGCGGTTTGCGGTAAGCGATGCTCAGCGACGGGCCGACGTGGCGGCGGCGCAACTCGAGAATCCGATCGGAATTCAGACCGGGCGCGGGAAAGCGATCTTGAGGAATGCCGAGAATCAGGTTCGGGTCCGGGCAGATGCTGAGCCACACTTCGCGCTGGCTCGGAAGCGCGACACCCGGAAAGTCGCCCTGCTTGCCGAGCAGGTCACAGATGATCTGAAAATGAAGATGGGGAGGCCAGCCGCCGTTGACTGGAGGCGCGCCGATGCTTGCGATTCGGTCGCCTCGTTTGATGGGCTTGCCGTCGTACAGACCTTCGAGTGACTCCGCGCTCAGGTGACCGTAGAGCGTGAAGAACTTCACTCGCCCGCCGTCTGCTTCGTGTTGGAGTATGATCGTCGGCCCGTAGTCGAGCAGCGCACGGTTATTGGCGAAGCTGTGAATTCTGCCATCGAGCGGCGCGAACACCGGCGAACCGGCTTTCATGAAGAGGTCGATGCCCAGATGAACCGTGCGAGGCTCGCCGCCTTCGGATGTGAAAAGGTCGCTCGTGTAAACCAGGCGCGGTTCGTTGTACCTGCCTATGCCAACCGGAGCGTTAGCTTCCTTCATTCGATCAAAGACTAGTCGCGTTAACCGGTCGATGTCGGTAAGGTCTTCCAGATCGCCGAACTCGAGACTTCCGACGCTCAGGTCCAACACGACGGCGCGCGTCATATCAGCCTCGACCACCGGCGCGAAGTTGCCCGCGTTCTCTCGAAGCCACCTCCCGACTGTCTCGCACTGTGGGCAAGGCGTGAGGTTGCACGCGCGTCTGAAGATGTAATGCGGCAGCGCCGGATCAACGCCGTAGAGCTTTTCGAGCAACTCCCACGCGGGCCGCTCGCTGATCGTCAGGTACTCGTTGTCCGGATGAAGCTTCTGCTGGAGAGCTGAGTTGGTCACGCTGACGGCAAGCCGCGTGCAGATCAGAGTGTAGAGAACCTCGACCTCAAGGTCGGTCAGCGGGAACACTTCGTGATAACCGGTGACGATCTCGCTCGCAGTCGCGAGCGGGTCGGATTTGTCCAGCATCGCGTACGCCGCCGCAACCGCCGGCTCGCACGCCGTGTAGCTATGAACCATGTCGCCATAGTCGATGACCCCGGCGACGCGCTTGTTTCCCCATCCGTCGTCATCGACAAGCACGTTGTAGTCGTTCGCGTCGTTGTGAATGACCGATGTGCGCAGGCGTGAAGCTACAGGCTCGACGACGGTTTCAAACTGGCGGAGGAAGTGCTCGACGATGGCGCGTCGGTCGGGCCGGTCGATGTGATGCACGTAATCGGCGATCCATCGTGCGCCTTTCAGGTTCCACTTCAAGTCTCTATGCGCCGCCGCGTGAGAGAACCCATCGAGCGCCTTGTCGATCAACCCGAGTACCCGGCCGAGACTGTGAAGCAGTTCCGGGCTGTGCGGATGGACGTGGGCAAGAATCGCGCTCGGATGATAAGTCAGGAGGCGGACCATATGGGCCGTGCCGTCCGGGTCTTCGGTCGTCGCGATCTGTTGTCCGGCCTTTGTCACGCACACGCGAGGGACGAACGCGCCTTCAAGGCGGCCTTCCAACCGAGCCAGGACCGAGTTCTGAAACTCAAGCGTCTCCCGTTTCTCGTTCGATGCAGCGATCTTGAGCACGAACTCGTCGCCCGACTGACTGGTCAGATGAAAGTTCTGATCGCGCTCACTCGGGAGTTCGCGAACCGTCGCGGTGATGCCGTAGAGTTCCGACGCGAGTTGCGGCGCTCGATCTTCGGAGAATTGGGGTCGGGGTTGTTTGACCTCAGCCGGTTTCTTCGTTTCGATGATCATAGTTCTACCTGTTGCCTCGGTTGGTGCGAGTGCATTGCGACAACCGTCTACCTCGGGGGATTCGCATTGAACGCAAAGGCGTTCGTGTGAGCGTCGCCCACGTTCTGATCCTTTGGTGCTTCGACGAGCCTCGGCGGCTTGCGGCTAGGCATCGGCGCTCCTCCCCCACACGCGGGGCAACACGACGAGTAACCCGGCGCCGCTGAGTGCGAAGACCACCACCCACATCAAACCCTGACCTGACTTTCCGTACAGGAAGCTCCCGGCCCCGAATAGCGCCGCGTATACGAACGCGCAACCCAGCGCCCAGCCTAACAGCGAGAGCGAAAAGCGGTCGGGCGAGCCCTTCACGGCGGACTCGGCCTTGATCGAATTCCAACCGGGACCCGCCGGGCGGACGAGCTGATAGAAGTTGACCAGCGTCGCGCGATCGGCGGGTTTAGTCAAAAAGGTGACGACAATCCACACGACGCTCGTCGCCGCGACCGTGATCACCAGCGACACGTAAGGCTTCGCGGTCCTGCCCATCTTCCCCGCGACGAAGAAGCCGACCGCGATCACGAACGAGCTGACCATCGCCGCGATTTCGCTCCACGCGTTCACGCGCCACCAGAACCATCTCAGCAGATAGATCAGCCCCGTCCCAGCTCCGACCGACAGCATCAACTCGAAACTCTGCCTCGCTGATTCGAGCACGAAGGTGAGCAACGCGGCCAGCAGCATCAACAGCGCCGTCATCAGCCGGCCTATCAGGACGTAATGCTTTTCGGCGGCGCCCGGCTTGATGAACCGGCGATAAAGATCATGCACCAGATAAGACGTGCCCCAGTTCAAGTGCGTAGAGAGCGTCGAGACATAAGCCGCGAGCATCCCGGCGATCATCAATCCCATGAACCCGGCGGGCAGAAACTTGAGCATCGCCGGATACGCCATGTCGTGACCGATCAACTTCGGGTCGACGTAAGGAAACGTGCGCGCGATGTCGGACAGATTTGGGAAGATGATCATCGACGCGAGCGCTACGATGATCCACGGCCACGGGCGCAACGCGTAATGGGCGGCGTTGAACAGCAACGTTCCCGCGAGCGCGTCCCTCTCGCTCTTCGACGCTAGCATGCGTTGAGCGATGTAGCTGCCGCCGCCCGGCTCGGCGCCCGGATACCAAACCGACCACCACTGAACCGCGATCGGGATGATCAAAACCGAAAGCGCCGTCGGCCAGTCGCCGAAGTCAGGAAGCAGATTCAAGGTCTTGACGTCGATTCTTTCGAACAATCCCGCGAGCCCGCCGACCTCGGGTTGCTTGAGCGCGAAGTAAGCCGCCGCGAACGAGCCGGTCATCGCGATGCCGAACTGAATGAAGTCGGTCACCAGCACGCCCCACAAACCCGACGTCGCCGCAAACGCGACGTTGAGCGCGGCGCAGATCAAGAGCGTCTTCCACATCGGCCAGCCCAGCACTATGCTGGCGATCTTGGCTGCCGCGAGATTGACCGACGCCATGATCACGCAGTTGAAGAACAACCCCAGGTAGACCGCTCGGAACCCGCGCACGAAACTCGCCGCGCGGCCTGAGTATCGCAGCTCGTAGAACTCCAGATCGGTCAGCACTCCCGATCGCCGCCACATTCGCGCATAAAAGAAAACGGTCAGCATTCCGGTGAGCAGGAACGACCACCAGACCCAGTTGTTGGCGACGCCCTTTTCGCGAACGAGGTTGGTGACGAGGTTGGGCGTGTCGGTGCTGAACGTGGTCGCGACCATCGAGACGCCGATCAGCCACCACGGGGCGGCTCTGCCCGACGTGAAGAACTCCGCTGTGTTAGTCCCCGCGCGTTTGGCAAGCAGGACGGCCGGGAGGAATGATATGCCGATTGAAACTACGACGATGATCCAGTCAACAAGAGTCGGGTGCATGCAATCTCCAGCCGTGGATTCCGATGTGAGACCAACTCATCGCCCAAATGTGCCAGCCGCCCGGTCGCGTTTCAAGCGTAGAGTGTGCATTGCTCCGAACGTAACCTGAGAGGGCGGGCACGACTTCACATCTTCTGCATTCGGCCTGACGTGGTTTGCTGGGGGTGACGGATCTCGGCCTGCGAGACTATACGACCGCGAGAATCAGGCGCGGTTTCGAGAACCGGCGGCCGTTGGTCGAGTTGCTGTAGAACAGCACGCCTTCGTCGTTGCCGACAATCGAGCTGTCGATCCAAACGATGTGAAGCTTCCCTGTGCTGTCCACAACCATCGCCGGACTGTGGCCGCGGCCTTTACTCCTGTCGGCCTCCGAGACCTCAATCGGGTCCGAGAACGTCGCGCCGCCGTCATCCGACTTTGCCAACAAGACCTGTCTGCTTCGATTCTGGCTGTCGTTGTAAGCGACGTAGACGGTCCGCCCAAACGTAGTCACAACCAGCTTCTGCGCCTCGGCGTCGGAGTCTCTGCTGATGTTGATCGGAGACGAGAACGTTTGCCCGCCATCGGTCGAGTGAGAGTAAAACGCCTGCCTTCCGTCTTCGCTCTCGTCGGCCCAAACGACGTGCAAGCCTCCGAGGCTGTCGGCGGCAATGTGAGGCTCACTGGCCGCACCCTCCCCTTGCGACACGCGAATGGGATCAGAGAAGTTGCTTCCGCCGTCGGTCGAGCGCGCGAACATGATCGCCTGTTGGCCCGGCGCCGTGTCTTCCCACACGACGTTTATCCCTTCCCCCGGGTCCATCGCAATCTCAGGCGAGAACGCTTCGCCCGGCGAGCGGGAAACATCAATGGGTTCGTTGAAGGTGCTCCCCCGATCAGTCGAGCGGAAGAACAACACCCTCTTAACGCCGGTGCTGATGTCGCCCCAAACGATGTTGACGGTCTCGATTGAATCGAGTGCAACGCGCGGCGAAAAGACTCCTCCAACATCGGGAGTGAGATTGCTCGGCGCGCGGAACTTGGTCTTCTTCTTCGAGCGGACGAGGTACAAGCCCCCGCCGTTGTTGTTATGAAATACGATGTAGACCCGTGTGGTGCCGTTTCTGTTCACGGCGATCGAGGGGCCAAAGTCCTCGCGATTCGACTTCGACAGGTTGCGCGTCTGCGGCATGTTGTCCCACGACGCGCCGCCGTCGCCCGACTTGGTGAAGAAGATCTGGCTGTGAGGATTCGGCACGACGCCCGTCGCAACAGACATCGTCAGGTAGAGATTGTCCGATTTACCGACGTCGATTGCGGGCGCGCGCTGAGAGCCGAACTGGAACTGCGCGCTGACGATTGGAATGCCCGCCGGTCCGACCGGACCTCGCCCGGCGGCAGCCAGCACGCCCACCGTCGCCAGCGTCAACAGAACTCTGCGCCTATTGATCATTGCCCGCCCTGATGGAACCTCGATAATGGAATCGTGGGAGACGCCACGATGTTACACGAGCGCCGCGCGGGGTTTCAACCGCGCTTGATTGAATTGACACGGCGCTTGATTGACATCGCGCGGGGCCGCCGAGCATACTCCCGCGTTGTGTTTCGAGCGCGACGCGAGGACGATAGAGGACGATAAATGCCGGCGAAGATTCTAGAAGGAGCGAGCGTTGCCGCGGCGATCAAGGACGAGGTCGCGCGAGAGGCGTCCCAGTACGCCGCGCGCGGATTGAAGCCGGGCTTGGCGGCGGTACTGGTCGGCAACGATCCGGCCTCAGAGATTTACGTATCGAACAAGGTCAAGACGTGCCGCCAGCTCGGCCTTCATTCGGAGAGGATTGATCTTCCGGCGACGACCTCGACCGATGAGATGCTTGCGCTGGTTCGGGATTTGAATTCGCGGGACGAGATTGACGGCATCCTGATTCAACTGCCGCTGCCCCCGCAGATCGATGCCCCACGGGTGCTCGACTCAGTCGATCCGGCAAAAGACGTCGACGGACTCCATCCTATGAGCATCGCGCGGCTGACGCTCAACGAACCGGGGCTGCGGCCCTGCACGCCGGCGGGCATAATCGAGATGCTCGACCGCAACGGCATTCAACTCAAAGGCGCGCGAGCCGTGGTGCTCGGCCGAAGCCGGCTGGTCGGACTGCCAATCGCGCTGCTGATGCTGCACCGCCACGCGACGGTCACCGTATGTCACTCTCGAACGGTCGATCTTCCCTCGGTCGCCCGCGAAGCCGACATTCTGATTGCCGCGATCGGAAAGATGGCAATGGTTGACGCGAGCTTCATCAAACCCGGCGCTGTGGTCATTGATGTCGGGACCAACAAGGTCGCGACCGAGGCTGACCTCGTCCGCCTCTTCGGCGATGATGCGAAGCGGCGCGCGGCGTTCGAGAAGAACGGCTACACGTTGGTGGGCGACGTGAACCCGCGCGAGGCTGCAGAAGTGGCCGGTTACCTCACTCCGGTCCCGGGCGGAGTGGGACCGCTCACGATCGCGATGCTGATGAAGAACACGTTCACGGCGATGAAGATGCGAAGGGGCGATTCAACAGAAACCAGGCCATCGCCGTAATCAGTCGAGGCTCACCTTCGAGAATCCACCTCGCTCTATTCGAGTGGCCTATTACCGGGATTCAAACGCAAAACTAACACACGACTATCGGGCGGCCTTTGCTCGACGTTCCGCGCGGGCCTTCGCGACCATCTGCTTGATCTCAGCCATCAACGCCGGGGCGTGATATGGGATGCCGTCCTTGATCGTCCACTCGACGCCGCCGGTGTGAATCGTCTTGCCCTCGCGAATCTCGTCGACGCCGGTCGGATAAAGGACCTTCAGGTTCTCCAGCGGATTTCCGTTCACCACAATCAAGTCCGCCATGTACCCCGCGCGCACGCGGCCAAGCTTCGTTTCCTGGCCGAGTATCCTCGCGTTGTTGCCCGTCGCATGCTGAATGATCTTGAGCGGATGAAAGCCCGCTTCCTGATGCAGCTCCAACTCGCGAATCAAACCGAAGCCGTACATCTGATAGATGAAGCCCGCGTCTTCGCCCGCGCCGATCACTCCGCCGCGGTTCTCGAACTCGCGCAGCGCCGCCATCCAGATTCGATAGTTCTCCTTCCAGAACGTCTCATCAGTCGAGCTCCAGCCGATGAAGTACGATCCGTGATTAGCCGGGTCGGGACGGAAGTAGTCTTCGAGCGTCGGGTGCAGGTAGTCGGCGAACCAGGGCTGGGTCTGTGCGCGCTGAAGATCACGGCTCGCTTCGTAGATGTCCATCGTCGGCACCCACGCGACGTTCGCCCCAACCATCGCGTCCAGCACCTTCATCAATCGGTCCCAGTTAGCTTCGCGCCAGAGCCTTCCGGCATAGCGAAAGCGGTCGACTTCGTTGTTGTAGTTGTAGGTTGAAGGGAAGTTCTGTCGGCCGCTTTCGATCGCGGCGTCCGGGATGCCATACCAGTGCTCGATGCTTGTAGTTCCGAACTTGATGTCATCCCAGGCGTTGGTCTCCTCGACTCCGACGTGATGCGCGATGGGAAGCCCGACCTTGTGCGCTTCGTCCTCGATGGCGGCCATGATGTCACGGTCGAGCCCCAGGAGCTTCAGGCCATCAACCCCGATGCCCTTCATCTCTCGAACGCGGGCGCGGGCTTCTTCGGCCTTACGCGGCGAGACGGGGCGGTTCAACATCGGGTAGACGAATAGGCGCGGCGCGGTGACTTCACCCTTCGCGCTCTTCTCGCGCAGCTCGAGCGTCTTCTTCGTTTCGCTGCCGACGTCGCGGACCGAGGTGATGCCGCAAGCGAGCCAGAGCTTCAAACAGTAATCGACCGGCTGGGATACGCCGCCGCGTTCGTCCTGAACGTGGCCGTGAGCGTTGATCAAGCCGGGCAGAACGTACTTGCCGGTCGCGTCGATCTCGACATCGCCGGCGGGCCGTTTTGCGCGGCCTTCTTTGAGAGCGACCGGATCGAGCGGTACGACTTCGGCGATGGTGTTGCCTTCGATGACGATGTCTTTAGGGCCGGAAGCGGGCGTGCCGTTGCCGTCGACGACGATGGCGTTGCGAATGACGAGCCGCGGGTAGCGCTTGCCGCTGGCTGGCGCTTGCCTGGATTGCTGCGCGAGCATCCCGGGCGAGGCGGCTGCTAACAGAAGCACAAGCAACGACAGCGCACTTACGAATCCGCGGTGGGGTTTCATCTCGATCTCCTCCGAGTTACCTATCCTGGTAGTCACAGCGCATCGCCTCGTAACACCTCATAGTCAGCTTTGCACACCAAACACCCTACTTCGAACCAAACTGCAGTCTCAGCCCAACGCGGGCAAGCAGAGGCGGCCCTATGGTCCTGACCGGCGTGCGCCCGATGTCATAACGTTCATCGAGCAGGTTCTCGAACGCCGCGAACACTTCGACCCCGCGCGTCAGGCGCCGCGAAGCAAACGCATCAAGCGTGAAGTAGCGGCCGAGCGAAAAACGATTCTGATCGTCATCGAACTGTTCGCCCACCGCGCGACCCTGCAGGCTCACGGTCAGCCGCGAGGGGTTCGAGTAGCTCGCCTGGAAGGTCAACTGATGGCGCGGCGTTTGTGGAATCAGCAATCCCTCGAGCGCGACGTTGGCTGGGAACCTCAACACCGTCGCATCGACGAATTGATAACCGCCCGACACCGAAATGGTGCCCGTCACGCGCGCGTCGGCTTCGATCTCGATACCGCGCGAGCGAGTGCGACCAAGGTTCTGCCGCTGACGAGTGATCAGCTCGGGAGTGAAGCGCAGAGTGACGTTCGCGATTGGCCGGGTGATCTCGCTCCAGAAAAAAGCGCTCCGGAGATTGAGCTTCCTCTTGAACGCGGCAACGCTCGCGCCCGCCTCACCGCCCGTGAGCCGCTCGGCGCGCAGCTCGTCGTTAGCCAGTGTCACGACGTTGCCGACCCGGAAGGACCGGTACAGCTCGTTCAACGTCGGCGCGCGAAACGCGCGATAGCCCGACGCCGTCAGCGAGACGCTGTCGGTCACCTTGTACAACAGTGAAAGCCGCGGGCTGAACGCCGTCTCCGTTCGGTCATCGAAGACCGTCACCGTCGGCGGCGCGGGGCTTGTCAGCGGTCGCGTCGTCGACAGCGAAGCGTAATTCCGCCACCGGTCCGCTCTCATACCAACCGTCAGCAACAACGTCGGCGTGACGCGGATGAGGTCCTGGCCGAAGACGCCTAACACCCGCTCGCGTCCGCCCGAGCCGACCGCCGAGGTCAGCCTTCCTCCAACGAACCCCAACTCATCGCTCGCTCCGCGGACTTCGCGCGCGTCCAATCCGGCGACCAGCGTCTGGCGCGAACCCGCCGCGCGCGACCACTGCACGGTTGCGCCGATTTGCTGAGCCGGAACGCGCTGGCTTCGCGTCAGGGCCTCGGTGCTCCTATCAGCGGAGACGGCCGAAAAGTCTTGATCGAACACCTGCGCGCCGCCCCAGCCTCGCAGGACGAACTCGCCCGCGATGCGTGACTTCAAATCGGCCCCCAGAGCCAGATGCCGAATGTGGGTGCGGTTTAGCTGAAGCGGCGTGCCGTTCTCGCGAGTCTCTCTGAAGACTGATCCGCGAGCGAACACGCGGCCATCTTCCAACAGTAGCCGCTCGAGGGTCAGATCGACGACCGCGTGATTGGAAGCCGCCGGCGTATCGACCGCGCCCCGCTGATTCTCATCCACGATGATGTAGCCGTCGGTGCGGAACGCTTCGGCGGAGAGTGTGGCCCCCCATCCGCGCGCGCGGCCGCCCGCCACCACCGACACTTGCGGCGTCCGCTCGTTTCCGTAGGAAGTCTCGAGCGAAAAGACGTTCTCCTCAGAGCCGCGCGTTATGAAGTTGACGGCTCCGCCGAGCGCGTCGGTGCCATAAAGGTTCGACTCGCCGCCGCGCACGACTTCGATTCGGCTGACGGACGCGCGCGGGACGCGGCCCCAGTAGACCCAGCCGCCGAACGGGTCGTTGATGGGAATGCCGTCTTCGAGTGCGGCTGCGCGGCTGGCCCCGCTCGCCCCGACGCCTCTCAGCGACACGCCTTGCGACGTTGGGTTGGCGGTGCGGCTGCCCGATCGCCTGAACAAGCTGAAGCCCGGAACCTGGCGAAGCGCGTCGTCCAGCGCGAGGGCGGCCGTCGTCGCGAGGTCGTGCTCGTACAGAACCAGCAAGCTCGCCGCCGTATCGCTGATGCGAGTCTCGGTTCGCGACGCGGTGACCGTGATCTGTTCGGCGAGGGGCTGAGGCTTGAGGTTGAACGTCAGCGATACGGTATCGAGAGGCGTCGCGCTGCGCGGTTCACTCCAGCTTTGCTCCTCGGTCTCGAAGCCATCGGCCCGCACCACGATCTTGAGCGCCGTCGCACGAATTCCCTCGAAGCGGAACTCGCCCCTGTCATCCGTGGTCCGGGTGGCGGTCGCGCCTTCGGCGCGCACAGTGACCTGAGCCCCCGCGATGGGAGCACCCTTCTGGTCGGTGACGACGCCGCGGACCAGGATGCCCTGAGACGGAGACCTCTGGAGGGCGAACGCCTGCGACGCGGGGCCAATAATTAAGAAGAGGACTACCGCGCATCCGATCGCCAAGAGCACGAGACTGCCGTGAGGCCTCAGGCTGGCGTCTTTCCGGTCTCTTCGCGTCGTTGCGCCTTCGCGGCTTTGCGTTAGTGTCGTTGCAATGCCGAAGCGGAGAATTGGCGTTGATGTTTTCATAGTTAATCGGGCGCGAGGTCAGAGTTTTCGCGCCGCGCCTCTGTACATTTCGCCGAGCACCTTTGGAGTTTCCGGCATCAGGAACCGGTCGAGCGAGACGACCTCAAACCCGGCGGCCCTGATGTTAGCATCGATAGGGCGATTGACGTTGCACCCGAGCGCGAGGAACCGGTGAACCGGATTGTAGAAATCCTGACGCCGGGCGACTTTTGGATCGTCGCTGCGCCCGTGTTCGAGAAAGATGAAGCGGCCATCGGGCCTCAGCACCCGGCGAATCCCGGCGAGCGCCGCCGGCAGATCGTCAATGGAGCAAAGCGTGAAAGTGGTGACGACCGAGTCAAAGCTGTCATCGTCGAATGGCAACCGGCCGCTCGCGTCGAGGAAGAACATCTCGACGGGCATCGGGGCCTGGGAGATTCGGCGTTCGACTCGCGTGGGGAGCATGCGCTGAGGGTCGATGACCGTCAATCGGGTGACGGATTCGGGATAGTGAGGCAGATTGAGCCCGGTGCCGAAGCCTATTTCGAGTACGGCGCCGCGGGCAGGCTCGAGTGTACACCGCCGTTGTCGCCGGACTTCGGGCGAGTTGAGGCCCCATTCCAGCATACGGGGGAAGATGTGTTTCGAGTAAACGCCCAGGGTGTTGACTCTACCTCATCCGTCGAGCGCGCTCAAATGCTGCGGGCGTCAGCCCGGAGCATTCCGCGTCAGGCTCGCCGCGGCTGCTCCTTCAAACGAAAGCGACGCATTCTACCACGGGGCCCCCCTTCCAGTACCTTGCCGCCGGGTTACCCATCGGATACGATTCCCTAACCTAAGAGAATGGAGTTTGCCAGCAAAGCGTTGTCAGTCAAGAGGGGGAATCTAATGAAGCAGATCAAGACGGTGATCACGCCGGGGCTCGTCATCGCTCTATTGATGTCGCTCGGCGCGGTTGCGAGCGCGCAGAGCATCGACGTCAAAACTCATGCGCTCAAGAACGGGATGAAGGTCCTGGTGCAAGAGGACCACTCGATCCCGAACGTCGCGATGTACATCTTCTACCGGATTGGTTCGCGCAACGAACGGCCCGGAACAACCGGCCTCTCGCACTTCTTCGAGCACATGATGTTCAACGGCGCGAAGAAGTACGGCCCAGGTGAATTCGATCGGGTGATGGAGGGAGCCGGCGGCAGCAACAACGCCTACACGAGCTACGACGTGACCGTTTATCAGGATTGGTTTCCGCGTTCGAGCCTCGAGCTCGTCTTCGACCTCGAAGCCGACCGCATCCGCGACCTCGCCTTCGACCCGAAGATGATTCAGTCCGAGCGCGGCGTGGTCGCAAGCGAGCGCCGGACCTCGGTCGAGGCGAACAACTTCGGCATCCTCGACGAGCAGCTCTGGGCTACCGCGTTCACTGCGCATCCCTATCAGTGGTCGGTCATCGGCTGGATGGTCGACATCGAAAACTGGACGATGGAGGACCTCAAGCGGCATTTCGCGATGGGGTACTCGCCGAGCAACGCGACCATGCTGGTGGTCGGCGACGTCACTCCCGACGAAGTGATCAAGCTCGCCGAGAAGTACATCGAGCCGATACCCTCCCACGATCCCCCGCCGAAAGTTACGACCCGCGAACCCGATCAGCTCGGCGAGCGCCGGGTGGTCGTGAAGAAATTCGCTCAGTTGCCGATTCTGATGATCGGCTATCACGTGCCCGAAAGCCTGAACCCCGATTACTATCCGCTGCGGGTGCTTGGGACGATTCTCTTTTCAGGGCAAAGCTCGCGAATGTACCAGCGCATCGTCGACAAAGACCAGTTAGCGATCTCGATCAACGGCGGCGCCGAGTTCGCCGTCGACCCGACGCTGTTCACGATCACCGCGCAGCCCAAAGCCGGCGTCGCGCCCGAGACGGTGGAGAAGGTCGTCTATGAAGAACTCGGCAAGCTGATGACGCAGCCGGTCTCGGATCAGGAGCTCCAGAAGGCCAAGAACATCCTGCTGGCCACCTTCTACCGGCAGATGAAGACGATCAGCGGCCGCGCCAACGCGCTGGGCAGCTACGAGGTTTACTTC
Organism: Blastocatellia bacterium; assembly: GCA_035293105.1. Classification (GTDB taxonomy): domain Bacteria; phylum Acidobacteriota; class Blastocatellia; order UBA7656; family UBA7656; genus DATDOV01. Next base: position 84,040 of record DATDOV010000066.1, on the reverse strand, counting down.
GGCGACTATCGCAAGCTGTTCACCGCCGCCGACGACTACAGCAAGGTGACCGCGGAGGAACTCAAGCGGGTTGCCGCAAAGTACTTCACCGACAAGAATCGCACGGTCGCTACGCTCGTGCCGGAGGCGAAAGCGGAAACGATGAACGATAAGTGATGAACTCCGAACCGGCTCGTCCATCATCATCATCGAAGGAGGACCATGAAGAAACTGTTCATACTTTCGCTGGCTGTGTTCGTCGCGGCTTCGTCGGCCGTGCCCGCCCGCGCTGAAGATGGCTTGAAGCTGCCGCCGCATAAGAAACTGAAGCTCAAGAATGGGATGACCGTGTTGCTCATGGAACAGCACGAGGTTCCGATCATCAGCTTCAACGTCATCGTCAAAGCCGGCTCGACCGCCGACCCGGCGGGGAAAGAAGGCACGGCGTCACTATGCGCCGGACTTCTGCGCAAGGGGACCAGGACGCGAACGGCCGATGAAATCTCCAATGAGCTTGATTTCGTCGGCGGCCAGCTCGGCGCGACCGCCACCTATGACTTCACCGGCGGCACCGCCGAGTTTCTCAAGAAGGACATCACGAAGGGACTCGACTTGCTTTCAGATGTCCTGATCAACGCGACCTTCCCGGCGGATGAGGTGACCAAGCTGCTCAAGCAGCGCATCGACGGAATCAAAGCGGCGAAGGACCGCGCCCAGGGCGTGATTGGGACCTACTTCGCGGGTTACCTCTACGGCGATCACCCCTACGCGCGGCCTTCGGGCGGCGATGAGAAATCCCTGGCGGCAATCACGCGCGACGACGTTGCGAAGTTCTACGAAGCTCACTACACGCCGCCCAACATGATCCTTGCGGTGGTTGGCGATTTCAGCACGGCGGAGATGGAGAAGATGCTGGCGGACAAGTTCGGCGCGTGGCCCGCCCGGCAAGCCCCGGCGACGAAACTGGCGGAACCCGTCGCCGCGCAGGGCCCCCGCGTGCTGCTCGTGGACAAGCCGGATTCTACCCAGACTTTCTTCCAGATCGGCAACATCGGAATTGCGCGCACCAATCCCGACCGCATCTATATAGAAGTCGTCAACACCCTGTTCGGCGGGCGGTTCACGTCGATGCTCAACACGGAGCTCCGCATCAAGACCGGACTCACTTATGGCGCGGGTTCCTCCTTCGACCAGCGAAGAGTGCGCGGACCGTTCGTGATCTCGACCTACACCGCCAACGCCAAGACCCAGGAGGCGATCGACAAGACGCTCGCCGTGCTCAAGCAGCTTCACGAGAAGGGCATCACCGAAGAAGAGTTCAAGTCGGTTAAGAGCTACCGGAAAGGCCAGTTCCCGCCGACGATCGAAACAACGGACCAACTTGCGACGCTGCTGGCTCGGCTCGAGTTCTACGGCCTGGACGAGAGCGAGATAAACGGCTTCTCGCAGAAGATCGACTCGATGACGCTCGCCGATGCGCAGCGGATCATCAAGCGGTACTTTCCGCTCGATAATCTCGTGTTCGTGCTGATCGGCAAGGCTAGCGAGATTCAACCGATCGCGAAGAAATACGCGCCAAAGGTGGACACGAAGTCGATCAACCAGCCGGGCTTTTGATAAACGATGGCTGATGAGTGATGAACAGGCGCCGCCTGGCATTCACATCCGATTGCTCATCGCTGCATTTCATCTGGAGCAGATATATGAAAACTGTCTCTATTGTCGCCGTCACCCTCGTCCTTCTCGTTTGCGTGCCGCGTCCGCGCGCGGATGAGGGCATGTGGACCTTCGACAACCCTCCGCGCAAGCAGTGGAAAGAGCGCTACAACTTCGATCCTTCGGACGCGTGGCTCGATCACGTCAGGCTTGCCACCTGCCGCTTGAATGATGGCGGCACCGGTTCGTTCGTTTCACCAGACGGGCTTCTGATGACCAATCAGCACGTGGCCGGAGGTCAATTGCAGAAGGTCTCGACGCGCGAGCGCGACTTCGTGAAGGATGGCTTCTACGCTCGAACTGGCGACGAGGATCTGAAGTGTCCCGACCTCGAAGTCAACGTTCTGGTGTCCTACGAAGACGTCACCTCGCGCGTGCAGGGTGCGGTGCGACCGGGCGCGTCGGACAAGGAAGCCGCCGACCAGCGCAAAGCTGTGATGGCGACGATCGAAAAAGAATCGGCCGGCAAGTCCGGGTTGCGATCGGAAGTGGTGACTCTCTACAGCGGAGGCGAGTACTGGCTCTATCGCTTCAAGAAGTACACCGACATTCGGCTGGTCTTCGCGCCCGAGGAGCAGATCGCTTTCTTTGGCGGCGACTACGACAACTTCACCTACCCTCGTTATGACCTCGACGTTGCGTTCTTCCGCGTGTACGAGAACGGGCGGCCGGCGAAGACGGATCACTATTTCAAGTGGTCGGCGCACGGGCCCGACGACGGCGAGTTCGTCGTGCTCTCGGGCAATCCCGGCTCGACGAATCGGCTGCTGACGGTTGCGCAGCTTCGGTATCAGCGGGACGTCGGCAACCCGCTTCAGCAGCACGTATGGACCTCACGACGCGAGGCGCTCGCGCGCTACGCTGCTGGGGGATCAGAGGCGGCGCGACGAGCGTCGGGCGCGATCCGCTCGCTCGACAATTCGCTCAAGCGGCTCGTCGGGCAGCAGCAGGGACTCATGAGCGCGCGCATGATGGCTAAGAAAGAAGAGGACGAGAAGGCATTGAGGTCCGAGGTCGCGCGCAAACCGGCGCTTCAACAAGCTTACGGCGGCGCGTGGGAACAGATCGAGACAGCATACAAAGAGCTGCCCGCGATGGCGAAGCGAATCGCCTTCTCAACCCTCGCTCCGTCGCGGCTGGGCACGATTGCTTCGACGCTGGTCCGGTATTCTGAGGAGGTCGCGAAGCCGAACGAGAAGCGCTACGAGGAATTCCGGGATTCGAAACTCGAATCTTTGAAGTTCAACCTGCTCTCACCGGCGCCGATCTATCCCGAACTGGAGGAAGCGGTGCTTGCGGGGTGGCTTGAAGAAGGGCTGAAGACGCTCGGCGCCGGCGACCCGTTCATCAAAGCGGCGCTTGGCGGCTCGACTCCCGCGGCGGTGGTGAAGAACGCCGTGTCGGGCACGAAGCTCACGGACGCGGGCGCGCGCAAGGCCTTGCTGGAGGGCGGCGCTGCTGCGATTGCGAAATCGGATGATCCGCTGATCGTTCTGGCGCGAAACGTCGAGCCGGTGATCCGCGAGCTGCGAGCGTGGCATGAGACTCGGATTCAAAGCGTAGAGACGAGCGCCGGCCAGAAGCTCGCCGCCGCGCGCTTTGCGGTCTACGGCAAGACGGTTTATCCGGACGCGACGTTCAGCTTGCGGCTTGGGTACGGACGGGCGCTTGGGTACGAGCAGGGAACGACGCTGGTGCCGTTCAAGACGACGTTCTACGGTTTGTACGACCGCGCGGACAGCTTCAACGACAAGCCGCCGTTCAATCTGCCGAAGCGATGGAGAGAGGGACGCTTGTCGCTCGACCTGTCAACGCCGCTGAATTTCGTCTACACGTGCGACACGATCGGCGGAAACTCGGGCAGCCCGGTGATCAATCGCAACGCGGAGATCGTCGGGTTGAACTTCGACAGCAACATTCAAAAGCTGCCGAACCGCTACGCCTACATCGACGAGAGCGAAGGCAGCCGTGCGGTCGCGGTTCACAGCGCGGCAATCATCGAAGCGCTGAAGAAGCTCTACGGGGCAGAGAAGCTGGTAGGCGAGATCCTGGGTCGCTGAGACGTATGCGAGGTAGCGCAAGCCTGCCAACTTGCGAGAGAAGCTAGTCGAGGGGATCCAGCGTCGCTAATGATCCCTTAGCGTCAGAAATATCCCCGCCATCCCATAATCCGCTTGCATGTGGTATGAGAGTGCCGATATTGTGTGACAGGGTAGTATGGTACTAGGTCGTAGAGTAGGTAATGCAAACGGAAGCATTGAGCAAATCCCCCGACAGGCTCTTCAGCTTTTTCGAGACACCGACATTCATTAAGCAGATCGAACAGCGGGCATCGATGAAAGTGCTCTTTGCCATCGAAGACGACTTGTTGAAAAACCCTGAACGTGGAGATGTCATTCAGGGCACGCACGGGGCCCGGAAAGCCAGGATAGGCGATCCGGATTCGAAAAGAGGGAAGCGAGGAAGTTACAGGTACATATACGCGTACTTTCCCGGCTATCACCACCTAATCCTGTTGTACCTGTTCGCTAAGAATGACACCGCCGACTTATCGGCCCAGGTGAAGAAGCAACTGGCGCAGCTTGTGAGCCAGATAAAGGGAGCGATCAAATGAGCGGCCAGAAAAAAAGAAGGAAGCAGATTGCGCCTGCGCGCAAGTGCGTGACCAAACGCGAACGCATGATGACCGACAAAGAGTCCTCCGACCTGCTTGAATCAGCCGGCCAAGCGCTCGCGATGGTCCAAGGATCAAAACTCGTTGGCGGACGGATAAGCGTGCGCCAGGCGCCTACCGAACCGCGGCCACGAGACAAAAAAGATATAGTCGAGCTGCGAGAGCGACTCAACTTCTCTCAGGGAATGTTAGCCCGAGCGCTGAACGTCAGTCCCTCGACTGTTCAAGCTTGGGAGGCTGGGCGCCGAACTCCTAGCGATGCTGCCTTGAAGTTGCTGGCCATTGCGGAGAAGCACCCAGAGGACCTATTTGATTCAGTATAGATCGAGCCGACAAGCAGGACGGGCGACGGGCCTGAACTCGTGCGCTCTGGTCGTTTGCTTCCAGCATCGCTTGTGCTAAATTGAGGGTTGCCCAAACGACGTATATCCCAGGCGGAAGCATGCTCATGGCGGGCCGGGCTGCACACATCGAAGCTGTTTCGCTCCTCCGCACAATGCTCGGCGAAGGGGCCGAGTTCCGTACCGGGCAGTGGGACGCGATTGAGCGGGTCGCCGTGCTGCGTGGAAGGGCGCTTGTCGTCCAGCGAACCGGGTGGGGAAAGAGTCTCGTCTACTTCCTCGCCACGAAGCTCCTCCGCGAACAGGGCGCCGGGCCGACTCTGTTGATCAGTCCGCTGCTCGCTCTCATGCGAAATCAGATCGCGATGGCCGAACGAATCGGGATTCGCGCCCTAACGATCAACAGCGCGAACCGGGACGAGTGGGACGCCGCCGAAGCCGCTCTCGCAAGCGACCGTTGCGACGTGTTGCTGATCTCCCCCGAACTCCTCAGATCTCCCAAGTGAGGCTGGCATCAAAATCCAGATCGTATTTTCGCTGTAGAGCAAGCACAAAAGCGGGCTCCACCGACCGCAAGTAGCAAATCCAGCCCCTGAGACTGGCAGCGTGAACGGGTTCAAGCTCTTTGCGCTTTAGCTTCAGTACTAACGACTTCAGCATGCGCTTCTTGTGACGTCCTATTGAAATCCTTCGATCAGACGTCAGTACCAAGCCGGCAGCAAGTCTCCGTCGTTTGCGCGATGAAAATGCAGTTTTCTTTTCGTTGATTCTCAGAGTCGGAACGCCCCCCGCCTTAAGATACTCTCGCAGACCGTCGAGTATGTCCCGTAGTACGTTCGGGCGATTAGTGGAAAAGTAAAGATCATCTGCATATCGCGTGTATGTGACTTCCAGATCGTGCGCCCTTCGCGACCACGTTTCGTCAAACTCAAACATGATTGCATTCGATAATTGAGGAGATGTGGGGGCACCTATTGTTAGAGAGTCGCGTCTACACACGATTCTTCTTATGAAATAAATGTCCTGTTCCGTGATATTGATATTAGCCAACCTTCGTTGATTGGCTCTCAGCACCGCAACCACGTCGGATCCCGTCAAAGACGGAAAGAAATCCTGAAAATCGACTCGTAGTAGGTAGTTATTGGCTACGTGCATTTCAGCATTTCGTTTGATACTAGACCCTTTAGAGTATGCGGTGGCTACGGCGTGGACGGGCAGCCTGATCAGCACATATTGTAGCAGCCAGTTCTGTACAAGCTTCAACTCTCTTGCTGGATGATGGATCGTCCTCGTGCCACCGGTTCTCTTGGGAATTGTGTATTCCTTATATCGATGCGACGCGGTCTTGGCCAGTTTCAGTAGGAAGGAAACGGGCAAATCCAGCCGAGCAGCCGTTTGTTCTAGTATCATTGGGTAACTTCCGACAACGCGTCATACAACTCTTTCGAATACTTCTGATAAAAGTAGCCAATCTGTGCCGATACTTTGTCGACCTCGAGGTGCTCAATCTCGATGAGGTCAAGGCCAGCCACAACCTTGAAATACTCACCTTTTCTCTGAATGAACCTCGCAGCGAGCAGAATCCTAAGTAGATGCGTTAGCTCCGCATATGGAGGATTACCACCAAAGCAAGCCTTGAGAGCATGCCGTAAGGTCTTGAGGTCGGCCAACCTTAGAAGCCTCAGGATCTCGAATACGACCAGTAGTTTTTGCTTGAAGTTGAACTGTCCAAATCTTTGATATGGCAGCCGTTCGCGGTGTCCGGGCCCTTTCACACGCTCTTTCAGCCGCTGCCCGATAGGAGAGAAATCGGCTGATTGTTGCCTGTTGATTAGAACCGTCGGTTTCAGAAACGAAATGCTGCTAATGGCATCGATGGGACCAAGATTCAGAAAAGAATCCTCGGCCTGAAGATCAAACGGGTTTACCACCAGCGTCTTCTCGCCGATGATCTTCGAGTTAGCGAAGAAGCCGGTCTCAGCAAAAGAGCCTGCACTCTCGGGGAAGATTAGGACGCAGTCCGCAACGTCGGCGATAACTGATTCGAACTTCGCAAGATTTACGAAGTGCCGTCCCTCTCCAGCGAAATTGTCCTTAAGAGCCTCTTCAGCTATTAGACAAATGAATTCCGGAAGGTGATCTTCGGCCCATTCAATAAACTGCTTTCGAAGGGAAGTCTCTCCGTCTCCTAGCCTCCCCCCACAAACAAAGATGATAAAGCGGTGCCTGCGTTGGTAGACCGGCTTTTCCTTGAAGATTGTGCGCAGGGATGCTAACAGCTGTCGCCCAGCGAGATTTGAGAACAAGTGGGCCATATCTGAGCGTCTTACTCGAGCGTGGGCGGAGAGCAAATCCGTCCGCCCAACGGGCGGCGAGCGAAGCGAGCGAAGACGGGTTTGTCTCCGCCCTTAGAATGCCGCCCAATGCAGTCCAGCCTGGCTAAGCACCCGGCGTTAGAGTTTTGTCGCGGACTTCACGAAAAACCCAGCTAAGACGCGAACTGATGGTAATAGCGTGTCCAATCCGCGTCAAACAAAAAACGTAGCACAACACGGTTCACGACGAGCTTTCCGAACTTCTGGACAACCGTACGACTGTCTGGGAAACGATCTTCCCTCCGCTCCCCGCTAAAAGCGTTGCACTCCAGCTACGCTGCCCGAAAGCAATGGCCGCAGCGGAGCTGCCAACAAGCCCTTACGAGGGGTGGACCGCGTGATCTCGCCACGCGAGGAAGGTGGCAATTGAGGCGCGTGGATGACCGCCATTCCCTCGCGGCGCCATCCGCGGCTGGTATATGATCTCGCCGAGCGGTTGGCCGCCGCGCTCGAGTTGCCGTTCGCGGCGGTGCTCGCTCGCGCGACTGATGCGCCGGAGCAGAAACTGATGGCTAACAGCGCGATGCAAGCCCGCAACGTCAACGGAACTCTGATCGTCAGCGGCAACGTCCAAGCCGGCCCCGTGCTGCTGATTGACGACATTATCGACTCCGGCTGGACCTTGACGCTCGCCGGGTGGATGTTGCGAACGCATGGCAGCGGCGACGTCTTTCCGTTCACTCTCGCGCGCGCCAGCGCGCGAAACGCTTGAGGATTAACCGTGACCCCTGACTCACAAGCCATCCTGCTTCTCTGCTCTCATCTGGGCCTGCCGCCTGAGCGCGAGCCTGCGCCGCTCACGCTGCGGGAGTGGAACCCGATGGCGCAGAGACTCGCGGCATCGTCGGATACACCGGGTGCGTTGCTCGGACTTGGCGCCGAGGATATTCGCAAGGCGTTGGATATTTCTGAACAAGACGCTCGGCGACTGGCTCGACTGCTAGATCGCGGAGGCGCGCTGGCGATCGAGCTCGAGCGATTGGAATCGCTTGGCATCTGGGCGATGACTCGCGCCGATGAGCGATATCCCGCGCGCTTCAGGGAACGCCTGAAGGACTCAGCCCCGGCGGTGTTGTTCGGATCGGGTGACGCGCGGCTTCTTGGCAAGCGGGGGCTCGCGGTTGTCGGGTCGCGAAACGTCGACGAAGCCGGTCGGCAGTTCGCGGAGTTCATCGGCAACGCGTGCGCCGAATCGGGTCTTGTAGTTTATTCGGGCGGCGCGCGCGGCGTGGATGCGATGACGATGGGCGCGGCATTCGAGGCGGGAGGCTCGGTCGTCGGCGTGCTGGCGGACAGCCTCGAACGCGCGGTGCGAACGCCGGGTGCGAGAACGGCGCTGGCTTCGGGCAGTCTGGCGATGACCACACCGTACTCGCCGAGCGCGGGCTTCACGGTTGGGATGGCGATGGGTCGCAACAAGCTGATATACGCGCTGGCGGACTGGGCGCTGGTCATCGCGTGCGACGCGGAGAAGGGCGGCACCTGGAGCGGCGCTTCTGAAGCTCTCAAGTCGCGGTGGGTGCCGGTCTTCGCGCTAGATGGGGAGGACGTCCCCGAAGGTAATCGGCTATTGATCAACAAGGGCGCGCAACCATTTCCAAACCGTTTTCCCGATTCGCCGTCGACGCTAGCGCACTGGCTAGAGGCCAATTCCGCGAGCGGCGATAAACCCGAAGCCGCACAGTTCACGTTGTTCTAGGAGTCTGTCGGAATAATCCTTCGTAGCAACGAATTCATTCGTTTCCACATTGGCGAGAGGCGCAGATTCTCAGCAATCAGAACGAATGAATTTGTTACTACGAAGAAGCTTCTCGTTATTCCGACAGGCTCCTAGGGCTGAACGAAGATCAGAGTGGGGGCGCGCCCCCAGACTGTTATCGGGCCGGTGACGATACGCCACGAGGAATCACTAGCGTGTCTGCGTCGCGGCGAGGTACATTCTATTTGACTACGGTGGTATTATGGACAACGTTATCGCAGAGATTCACAAGAGATGAGAGGGGCGTCAAATCGGAATGAACAAGAACCTCACCTTGATCTATTGGAAGGGCGACAAGTTTTGGTTGGGCAAGCTCCTCGAACATCCCGAGATCATGTCGCAAGGAGAAACGCTGGAAGAGCTTGAAGAGAACGTCAAGGACGCTTATCTCCTGACCGTGATGGATGAAGTTCCAGCCGAGTATGAGACCAAACAAATCGCCATATGAAGCGCAGCGAGTTGATTCGCGAGCTTGTAGCCGCTGGTTGTGTCTTGCACAGGCAGGCGCAAAACATGATGTCTACCTCTTTAAGCGGCATGTGACTCACCGTTTCAGCAAACACGCCTTCATTCCAAACCACCGCGACAAGCGATGCCGGTTCCTCGCCACGATCCGATACCCGATGATCTCCAGCAGTAGAAGAACCGGCACCGCGTAGATCAGCACGACCACGGCGGCCCAGAGCGGTTGGTGAAACAGAAAGTAATTCAGCCCGAACGCGCCGCCCCAGGCCCGGCCCTTCCGCGTGATGACGTAGAGCCGCTTCGTGCACTTCGCATACGTCACTCGAAATCGCATCAGTTCTTCTTCCGGGAAGCGCTGATAGGGCTCGACGACGAAGCGCCGGCCTTTGTCCATCCGCTTCGCCACGTCCGACAAATAAGTGCAGATGCCGCAGTCGCCGTCGAAGAGCAGGTAGTCGCTTGCGCCGGTCTCGATCACAGCCTTACTCCTTTGCGGACGGTGATGGCCGAACCTTCAGCGAGAAACGCAGAAGCCGGCTTCGATGAAAGAGGCTCGACGAAACGGTCGCCGTAGACCTCGCCGACATCGCACTCGAGCACTGCTTCGCTCGTCTGCCACACGCGCCACGGCGGATGCTCGACTTGATACTCGACCGTTCTGCCGTCGCGCTGCCTTGCGTAGCCCCAGTAGTGTTCGGTGATGAATTCCTCCTGCGATCCGGGCCGCAGAGCAGCCGAGCCGCCGGAGGTTTTCAGGCGCAGCCTATTCCACCGGCCGCCGGTCCGCCAGCCGTACTCGACCTCGCCGCTTGCGTCGGTTGCGTCGGCGATATCGACCCGATGGCTCATCGGCATCGCAACGTAGTTCTCGCTGTAGACAGTGCGCGCAACGGCGGCGATCATGCTGCGAGGAACGATCTCCTTGACGAAGACGACTCCGCGCCGCAGTTCTTTGCCCACCTCGCGGCGCACGTAGAAGCGCAGATTCACTTCTTCGAAGTCGCGATGAAACGGGACGGGCACTCCCAGCACACGCGTGTTCAAGAAGAGAAAGCCGACGATGCTGATGAAGGTCTTGCCGTGCCACGAGTCGAGATCCGTGCCCGCCGGCACTCGCGCGAGGAGCAACGCCGGGTCGATCTCGTAGTTGAGCATCGCAAGGTATCGCCACTCGGCGGTGAGGAACTTCCGCGGTTTGTTCACGACGCCATTGAACCAGAGCGCGGTACAAGCCGGCCAGCCCGGAACCGGAAGGAAGGGGTTTAGCCCGATTGGGGTTTGATCCACCTCGCCGGTTCCCACTGCCTTTGTAGTAGCCCGCCTTCCGGTGATACGCTGCGAGTCTGGCCGGCGGTGGAAATCGAGGAACCGGCCCTTTGCTTGGCGCGTTCTAATTGCTTGCTGTCGTCATCGATGATCCATCTTTAAAGGAGCCCACCAATATGATCAGACCGATCCTGACGATTCTATTCCTGCTATCGGCGGCCGCGGTTTGCGCAGCTCAAACCGAGGGTCCGCTGTTGGCGCAGAAGCCAACGGTGAGCCGGACCCAGATCGCGTTCGTCTACGCCGGTGACTTGTGGACCGCGCCGCGCGAAGGCGGCGACGCTGAACGGCTGACCACGGGACCGGGAACCGAAACCGACCCGTACTTCTCTGGCGACGGCTCGATGATAGCCTTCACTGGCGAGTACGATGGCAACGTCGATGCTTACGTCGTCGCCGCGAAGGGTGGGGTGCCGCGTCGATTGACTCATCACCCCGGCCCCGACGTAGTGTGCGGCTGGACCCCGGATGGCAAACAGATTCTCTTCCGCTCGTATCGCAACAGCTACTCACGCTTCGGCCGTTTGTTCACCATTGCGGCCGACGGCGGATTCCCGATGGAGCTTCCTTTACCGATGGCCGAAGAAGGATCGTTCTCGCCCGACGGCTCGCGCATCGCGTACTTGCCGCTCGCTCGCGCGTTTCAAGCGTGGAAGCGGTATCGCGGCGGCCGCACGACGAAAATATGGCTGGCGAACCTTTCGGACTCTCGCGTCGAAGAAATCCCGCGCACGAATTCGAACGACTTCAATCCGATGTGGATCGAAGGCAGAGTCTACTTTCTGTCGGACCGCAACGGCGCGGCGACGCTCTTCAGCTACGACCCCGCGTCGAAGAAAGTAACTCAGGTGATTCGCAACGACGGACTCGACATCAAATCCGCGTCGGCTGGTCCGGGCGCGATCGCCTACGAGCAATTCGGTTCGCTTCATTTGTTCGACCTCAAATCGGGCAAGGAAAAGAAACTCGACGTTCGAGTGGCCGGCGACGTCGCAACCGTGCGGCCGCGCTTCGAGAAGGTCGCAAGCCGCATCGGCAACGCGGGACTCCCCCCGGCCGGCGCGAGGGCGGTCTTCGAGGCGCGCGGCGAGATACTCTCCGTCCCCGCTGAAAAAGGGAACGCCCGCAATCTGACCAGCACACCCGGAGTGATGGAGCGAGACCCCGCGTGGTCGCCTGACGGCAAGTGGATCGCCTACTTCTCCGATGAATCCGGCGAATACGAGCTGCACCTGCGCGATCAGAGCGGGATGGGCGACGTGCGCAAGATCAAGCTCGGCGACGCGCCCTCGTATTACTACTCGCCGGTCTGGTCGCCCGACGGCAAGAAGATCGCCTACACCGACAAACGGCTCACGCTCTGGTACGTCGATCTGGAAAAAGGCGCGTCTACGAAGGTGGACACTACTACTTATGAGAATCCCTGGCGAGTCTTCGATCAGTCGTGGTCGCCCGACAGCCGCTGGATCACCTATACGAAGCAGCTCAGGAATCGATTGAACGCCGTCTTTGTTTACTCGCTCGAAACCGGCACGGCCACTCAGGTCACCGATGGCCTTAGCGACTCGCGATTCGCGTGCTTTGACAAGAACGGCAAGTACATCTACTTCACGGCGAGCACCGACATCGGCCCGACCACCGGGTGGCTGGATATGTCGAGCTTCAGTCATCCGGTGACCCGAAGCGTCTACGTCGTCGTCTTGCGTAAGGACTTGCCCTCTCCCCTCGCGCCCGAAAGCGACGAAGAGAAAGTGGAAGGCGACGCGGGGACGGGGCGACGCGGCGACGCGGCGACCGAGGCGAAGCCCGCGGATAAACCGGCAGAGAATCCTGACGCCGCGAAGCCTGCTGCAAACGCTCAGGCTCCGGGCAAGCCCGCTGCGGCGCCGGTCACGATTGACTTCGAGAACATCGGGCAGCGCATCCTCGCGCTTCCCATACCGGCTCGAAACTACATCGGCATCAGTCAAGGGAAAGCCGGAACGTTCTTCATCGGCGAACTCCCGGCTCAACTCGGACCCGGTCCGACGGGAATCACGATCAGCAAGTTCGATGTCGAAAAGCGCAAGCTCGACAAAGTGATCGACGCGGTCAGCGCGTTCGACGTCTCCGCTAACGGCGAGAAGATGCTTCTCCGTCAGGGCGAGCGCTGGTTCATCGCCGCTACTGCCCAGCCGGTCAGGCCGGGCGAAGGCGCGATCAAGGTCGAGGAGATGGAAGTCAGCGTCGACCCGATCGCGGAGTGGAAGCAAATGTACCGCGAAGTATGGCGCATCGAGCGCGATTTCTTCTACGACCCGACTCATCACGGGCTGGACTTGAAAGCCGCTGAGAAGAAGTACGAGCCGTATCTCGGTTCGATCGCTCACCGCTCCGATCTCAACTACCTGTTCGGCGAGATGCTCGGCGAGCTGTCGGTAGGCCACTTGTACGTAGGCGGGGGCGACGTGCCCGACGTCAAACGCGTGCCGGGCGGATTGCTGGGCGCCGACTACAAGATCGAAAACGGGCGCTATCGTTTTGCGCGCGTCTACAACGGCGAGAACTGGAACCCGCAACTGCGCGCGCCGCTGACTCAGCCGGGAGTGAACGTCGCGGCGAGCGGCTACCTGCTGGCGGTGAACGGCCGCGAGTTGCGCGCGTCGGACAACCTGTACAGCTACTTTCAAGCGACGGCCGGCAAATCGGTGGTGATCCGCGTCGGCCCGGACCCAGACGGGAGCGGCTCGCGAGAAGTGACGGTCGTGCCGGTCGGCAGTGAAACAGGCCTGAGGAACCTCGCGTGGATCGAAGACAACCGGCGCAAGGTTGATCAACTGAGCGGCGGCAAGCTGGCTTATGTGTACCTGCCCGACACGGCGGGTGGCGGCTACATGAACTTCAACCGCTACTACTTCGCGCAGATCGACAAGCAGGGCGCGGTGATCGACGAGCGGTTCAACGGGGGCGGAACTGCGGCCGACTACATCATCGATTACATGCGGCGTCCGCTGATGAACTACTGGGCGACGCGCGAGGGCGAGGACTTCACGACGCCGGTCGGGTCGATCTTCGGGCCGAAGGCGATGATCATCAACGAGTACGCGGGCTCGGGCGGCGACGCGATGCCGTGGTACTTTCGCAAGGCGGGCGTCGGCCAGCTTGTGGGCAAGCGCACGTGGGGCGGGCTGGTCGGGATTTATGACTATCCGCCGCTGATGGATGGAGGCGGAGTGACGGCGCCGCGCGTGGCCTTCTGGAACCCGAACGGGACGTGGGACGTCGAGAACAAGGGCGTCGCGCCTGATGTCGAAGTCGATATGGACCCGCAAGCGTGGCGCGCCGGCCGGGATCCCCAACTCGAGAAAGCTGTCGAGGTGGTGATGGAAGCGTTGAAGAAGAACCCGCCGCCGAAGCACCAGAAGCCGGCGTATCCGAACTACCACAATGGGGGGAGCCGGGACGCGGGAGCAAAGGGCGGCGAATCGCTGAAGACCGGCAGACAGAATTAAGCTCGGACACCGCCGCGGTCGGCAGACGCGAGCACCCGGAGATTCTCCGGGCGCTCGCGACCTAAGGCGGGTTAGGCGGGTTACTTCGGTTTGGAGATTTCTTAGCTTATATGTAGAGTGCCGCAGTCGTGTGGGGCCGAAGTCGATTGCACCGCCAAACATCAGGAGAGTCACAGGTTGGGAAGAGGGACTTGTCCCCGCTGTTCTTGCGTCTACCCGTTTCGTTGCAGCAAAGGCAGCGGGGACAAGTCCCTCTTCCACACCTGAGAATTAACCGGGATTGAGCGAGCGTTCTGATTCGGTCCCTGCTGGTGTTAGCGACGCGACTGTGCTCACCGGACGAGCCGCAGGAAGTAGACTCCGCGCGCGCCGACGGCTACGATGCGCTCGCCATCGGGGTACACCGCGCAGCCATACAGATGCCCGTCAGTGTGCAGCGTGGCCAGACACTCTCCGCTGAAACGGTCCCACACTCTCACCGTGTTGTTCAATGAGGCCGAGACGATGATCGACCCGTCCCCGCTGATCGCGCAGCCACTCACCCCCGCAGTATGCCCGGCGAGCGTGCGCAACTCGGCCCCGCTCCGCCCGTCCCACACCTTCAGCGTGTTGTCCCCTGACGCCGAGACGATGATCGACCCGTCCCCGCTGATCGCGCAGCCATTTACCGACGCACTGTGCCCGGCGAGCGTGCGCACAAGCGCCGGGTCCGGCAGGTCCGGCAACGGCTGCGCCGGCTCGACGAACGGCCGACGAAGAGCGCGCGCGAGCTTCTCGGCAAGCGGCGCCAACTCCTCGACGCCTTGCATCCGACTGTGCAGCGTCGCTTCTGCGGCGTCGCGGTTCTCGCAGCGGTCCAGGACATGCCCCGATTGAACGAAGCTCCGACGCAACGCGCGCAAAGTGACATCATCAGCCGCCAGGCCCTCAGCCGCGAGCAAGTCCGCCTCTACTGCGAGCGCCTTGCGCGCGATGGCCTTCGCCGCCAGATAACGAAGGTCCTTCACGGTCGCGATCAGCTCGTCTCCGCGACGTGCGGCAATCAGGTGATGAGCCAGATGATCCCAGAGATAAGGCTCATCGCGAGGAAGCTCAGCCCACGCAGCGTTCGCCGGCCGGTGAGCTTCGAGAAGCGCGTCATGCACCGAAGCCAGCCCCTCGCCTTGCTCGCTGATCAAGTAGCCGCGCACGACGTCGTGAAGCCTGATCACGCGGGCGTTCGGGTCAAATCGCTGCAAGAGCGACAGCCGGTCGAGCCTCTCGCAAAGCGCTTCGGTGTCGAAGTCGTCGAGCGCCCCGGTCCTCGCCCACAGCTTCGCGAGCGTCGCAAGCGGAACTTCAACGTCTTCAGGGAAGACCGCCAGCTCGCCGTAGCGCGCGCGTTCGGCCGGGTCGAGCAGCTCAATGCTGACGCCGAGGCACTTGCTGACCGCTTGCTCTCGCGCTTTCGGGTCGCGCGCGTCGAAGGTCGTCAGGCCGCGCTTGTCCAGCGACTTGTTCACCCACTCGATCGCCTGAGGCAAAGGCTGATGCAGGTCTTCCACGCGGTGCCTCAAGGCGCGATTCGCAAGCTCCAGCAGCAAGGGCCACTCGCCCAACCGACGCGCCAGTTTGCCGAGTTCCACTTCGCACCCCACCGGCAACCCGAACCCGAGCAACGCAACGGCTTCGTCCGTCTGCATCGCGTCCACGTCGACTCGCCTTGAGCCGCGCGGCAGCACGTCGATGATCCGCGTGGTGATCAGCCGCGCGCCGCGTCCCGCGGTTTGCGTGAACGGCGTGAGGTGCACCGAATCCCACACGTCGTCGATCACCAGCAGCGCGTTCCGGCCGGCCAGCAGTTCGCGCAACCTCGCGGCGGCCACGTTGATATCGGAGAAGCTGGGGCGCTCGCCGGTCAGGACTTGGACGAGGTCGATCACGCGGCCGGTGAGATCGCCCGGGCTCTCGCCGAGCGTCACCCAGAGGATGCCGCCATCGAAGGCGTTCTCGACCTCTTCGTTGTGACAGAGCGCATTGGCGAGAGTCGTCTTGCCGTATCCGCCCGCGCCTCGCAACGCGGCGGTGATGGCAACCGGGTCTCCGCTCTGGCGATTGAGCAGAGACGAGAGGAGTTGATCGAACTCGCCGGGACGCGGAACGAAATCCGGCGGGAGGTCTTCGACCATGAACGGCACTCGCGGCGTCTGGCAGCGAGTGTTCAGGTCGTTGAGGAACTTCTCCCATTGAAGCGGCTCGTCGAAGTCGTAGAAGTGCTTGGCGCTCATCCATCGCGGCATCGCGGCGAAGTCGACTTTGGGCGAGCCCTTGATCGGATAGACGCACACACCCTGCTGGCGGGCGTAGCGCCACTCTTTGCGGACGGTGTCGGACTTCAGAGCATTGGGCGTGATCACCAGCGCCATGAACTCGACGTTATCGAGCGCATCGGTGATCTGGAGCCACCAATCGCGCCCGCCTTCCATCGCGATGACGTCTTGCCAAAGCGGGAAGCCCTCGGCATCAAGTCGCTTGCGCAGCTTAGCGGCGAACCTTTTCCCATCGCTGCGAGCGTAAGAGATGAAGACGCCCTCGCGCGCCGCAGTGCGATTGGATTTGATCCTCTCGGGCATACTCGATTTGATCCGGTCGGGCATAGCGGACGGCTACGACGGCTGCGGGAAGATACTAACGCGCTCGCTGCGGCATCCGTCTTGCGGGAGACCCGGCTCACCCTGACGGGCGACTTAAGCTACCACCAAAGTCGCGAAGACACCAAGTGCGACCAATACGCCTTGTGATGAATTGTCCGTGAAACCCATACATGTATGTGGCGTTGTTTCCATTGACTTTGGGATTCACCGCCTGTATAAACCGAGGCGCTTCACGAAGTCCGGATTTCGCCGATTGTGTTTGATCGGTTCCTGACTGCAGCGGTCGCGAGGCGGCTCCGGTTCAAGCCATCTGCACCAACTCGCTTTACGACATCTGTTTCGACATTCGCGGCGGCCCCTCTTAGTGAGGCCGGAAAGGACGAACGAATGGCAGACGAACAGACCAAAACAGGCGCATCAGGTGGAAGCCAAGAAACACGCGAGGCTGCCGATTCTGACAGCGCCCAGGATGACGTAGCCGGAAATGGTCCCGGCGATACCTTCGTCGAGAAGGAGTGGATAATTCGTTTCGCCATTGCTCATGTCGTGATAGCGATACTCTTGCTCGCCGGCTTGTGGTTCGCGTGGCCCGACTGCAAATACCTGGCCTGCCCGCCGAGCGACAAACCGGCCGACGCAGAGACTGGGAAGGCCCCCTTTTCTATTTCACCGGCATTCGGCCCCTCACAACGCGAAAACGACGTTACCCTTACCGTTGCCGACAACGGCGATTTCAGCGGCGCGACCAAAGTGCAGTTCGGCGATTCGGCCGTGACGCTGCCCGTCCCTGCTGCCGCCGGCACTAAGACCCTCCAAGTTAAGGCTCCGGCACGCGACGCGGGGAAGGTCGATGTGGAAGTCCTCCTGCCTCCAAGCGGTCGAACCTGGAAGGCGGTCCAAGGTTATACGTACAAAGGCGAGCCTCCCTCGATTATCTCGGTCACTCCCAAGTCCGGCGCAAGCAATCGCGACGTGGTAGTGACGATCGAGGGCACCGGGTTTGTCCGACCCGCTTCTGTGACCTTCGGAGGCTTGTACTCACCCAGCGTGACGGTCAAGAGCAGCACGTCGATTGTAGCGCGGGGCCCTCAACGCGACGCCGGCGTAGTAGACGTCGTGGTAATGAGTGGTGACGGCCAGCGGGCCGAGGCGACCGGGGGCTTCACTTATGGATGTCCCATGCCGACCGACGCGAGGGTCCTGCTGCTCGTTGTGCTGGCGGGCGCGCTGGGCGGTTCTCTTCACGGCCTTACTTCATTCCCGTGGTACGTAGGCAACCGCAAGCTGGTGTGGAGCTGGGTCCCCTTGTATTTCATGCTGCCCTTCGGCGGGGCGGTGATCGCGGTCGTTTTCTACTTGATTATTCGCGGCGGCTTCTATACGCCCAGTTCTTCGAGTAGCGAGAGCTCGTTCATCATCGTCGCTCTTGCCGCTCTGGTTGGCTTGTTTAGCCGGCTGGGGATGAGGAAGCTCAAAGAAATCGCCGAAGCAATCCTGACCAAAGAGGAGGGCGCCAACAAAGCCGGAGCCCCGACGGCGGCTCCCCCGTCGGTGAAATCCGTGAATCCGCCCAAAGGCCCCCCGAGCGGAGGAAACCAGGTGACTATCGAAGGAAGCGGGTTTGTTGCAGGGCTGAAGGTAAAGTTCGGCGACGTTGAACTTTCCGAGGCCAAGCGGGAGAGCAACTCTAAGATAGTTATTAACGCACCCCCTCATGCTAAGGATGAAAAGGTAAATGTCGTGGTGGTCAATCCCGACGGGAAGGCGAGCGCCCCCGTCGTCTACAGCTACGAGTCGGGGGTGAGCCCCCCGGCAGGAGCAGCCGGATTGACGGTCACAGCCCTCACACCGACTTTGGGAAGCACCGCGGGTGGAGACCCGGTGGCGATCGTAGGTACCGGCTTCGACCCAAAGGCAATGGTTAAGTTCGGCGAGAATGAGGCCACGACCGTCACAGTCAACAGCCCCACTTCTATCACCGCAACGACGCCTGAACGCGCTCCCGGCGAAGTGGAGGTGAAGGTGACTAACCCCGACAACAAGACGGCAACTGCGAAGTTCACCTACACACAACCCGAAGAGGGATAGTAGCGAGTTGTGGTCACGTTTCACAGCTCCATGTGATCGCTCTCGTTAGGGTTCGATGAAGAATACCCGGAGCACGCGGGCGTCCGAAATGCGACCAGACGCGATTACCAGGAGCGGGTCCACCGAAGTGCATTTACCTCACTGACCCGCCGCGATGAAAGGAGTGGACCGATGGGTATAAGAGATAGACTGACCAAATGGTTGACTGCGACAAACGACCCGGGTGATCAGCGAGCGACTCCAAGGGAAAGCGCGGTGCTCGCGGCCTATCTCATACTTGTTGCTGCAGGCGTCATATTCAGCATTTACCTCTTATGGCCGAGGTGCGAGATCAAGCCCAAAGCCGGCGTGAATGTGGAGCAGCAACAGCAACAGTCGCAGGCGTCATCCGCCGTCTCACCTCAGAACGGCCCAGTCCCGGGCGGCACCAGGGTGCGAATCAAAGGAGAGGGGTTCTCCACGACATCGCCGTTGCCCTCGGTCAGCTTCGGGGCTCTGCCTGGAACCGACGTCGCGTTCGAGAGCGCCTTGTCAATCCTCGCGACAACCCCCGCACACCCGCCAGGCACGGTTGAGGTGAAGGTCCAGAAGGCTGGCGAAACCGAAGCCAAAGTGTATGGCAGCTACCAGTATTTGGAAGCCCCGTCGGCGCCATCCGCCGTCTCACCTCAGAGCGGGCCAGTGGTCGGCGGAACCAAGGTGAGAATCATGGGGACGGGCTTCTCCCCCGCTGCGCCGCTGCCCACCGTGCTCTTCGGGACTGATCTCGGAACGCAGGTGGCCTTTGAGAGTTCGGTGTCGATTCTTGTGACGACCCCCGCCCACCCACCAGGGCCGGTAGAAGTTAAGGTCCAGAAGTCCGGCGAGACGGAAGCCAGGATCTATGGGAACTACCGGTATCTGGACTCCCCGCCCACGGTCACGACGGTGACGCCGAACTCTGGAACAATCCATGGCAACACCCAGGTGAAGATCCTCGGGACGAATTTCATCAAGGATGCGAAGGTCAGTTTCGGCGGGACCCTCTCAGAAAGCGCCGTGGTGGACAGCATCACTTCAATCACTGCCAGACTCCCTGAACACACCGCTGGGAAGGTCGACGTCGTGGTGATCAACGGGGACGATCAAGTGGCGATCAAGAGCGAAGCCTTCACCTACAATTGCCCTGTGCAACCCGGGTCCTGCGCGTTCCTGATGGTGCTGTGCGCCGGCGCTCTAGGCGGGGCGCTTCACGCTATGCGGTCGCTTGGAAATTTCGTGGGCAGTAGGGACCTCAAGCGCAGTTGGAAGCTGTACTACGTGATGCTGCCGTGGACCGGCGGCATGATCGCAGTAGTGTTCTACTTGATAATCGGCGCGGGTTTCCTTTCGCCGGAGTCAACAAGTAGTGACTCGACGGCTATCGTAGTGGGACTGGCCGCCGTGGTGGGGTTGTTCAGCGAAGCGGCGATGGAGAAGCTCAAGAAGATCGCCGAAGCGTTGTTGACCTCTCCCGAAAAGCGGCCCGATCAAATTGGCGAGATCCCGGTTCCTAAGCTTGAGCGGTTGACACCCGACAAGGGCAAAACCGCAGGTGGCGACGAAGTAACGCTTGAGGGGAGCAGCTTCGCGGCTAACGCCGAAGTCACTTTCGACGGACGTGGGGCGACCGTTATCGGCCGGACCGGAGATACATCGATCATAGTCAGGGCGCTCGCTCCCCTTCCTGGAAAGAAGACGGCTGAGGTCGTAGTAAAGAACCCCGACCCCAAGAATCCCGAAGGAAAGACCAGCGCGCCAAAAACCTACGAGTATGATGACACCGGCAGCAGTGGAGTAACTGGAGGAACAGTCCCGTCGATATCGTCACTCATACCGCCCAACGGCCCAACGAGCGGACAAAATACCGTGGCTATCGAAGGCACCGGGTTCGCAGCAGGGCTGAAGGTGAGGTTTGGCGACATTGAGGTTCCCGATGCAAAGCGCGAGAGCAACACTAGGATCGTCGTTAACGCACCTGCTCACGCTAAGGATGAAAAGGTGAATGTCGTGGTGGTCAGTCCCGACGGAAAGGCGAGCGCCCCCTTCGTCTACACTTACGAGACTGCGGGTACGCCGCCCGTTGGCGGACAACCACCCGCGGGAAGCGCTGAACTGACGATCAAAGCCATCACACCGGCATCGGGGAAGACAACGGGCGGAGAGCCGGTGACGATCGAGGGGACCGGCTTCGACTCGAAGGCGACCGTCAAGTTTGGAGAGAGTGAGGCCGTTGTCGGGGTGACGTCCAGCGCCTCTATCAACGCAACGACGCCGAAACACGATCCCGGCGACGTAGTCGTGACCGTGACCAATCCCGATAAAAAGCAGGCCACTCAGAAGTTCACTTATACACAGCCGGAAGGCGGATAATACGGCGATTGAGTTGATCACGTCTGAAGGGGCGCCGAGTAACGCAGAGCGCGCGAGGGTTCTGTGTACTCGGCGTCCCCTGCGGTATGCAATCACGATATCGGCCGGTACGACGCCAGCGTCTTCATATAGTTCGCTCTCTCAAACGCCGAAGGCTCCGCCACATGCTTTTGGCTCATGCTGCCGATCATCTGCGCGACCGATTCGTACTCGTGGTCTTCCATCCACCGGGACATTTCGGTCAAGACCTCGCCGATTCGATGGACCCCGTTCTGCAACAGCTCGGATGCCATCATCGCGACGTCGGCCCCGGCCATCAGCGCCTTCAACACGTCCTCATACGTGTGAATGCCGCTGGTGATCGCAAGGTAAACCGGTACCCGCCCATACAGGATCGCAACCCACCGCAGCGGAAGCCGAAGCTCTTCTGACGTGCTCAGCACCAATCGCGGCGCCACCTCCAGCTTCTCGAGATCGAAGTCCGGCTGATAGAACCTGTTGAACAGCACCAGCGCTTCCGCTCCGGCTTCGGTCAATCGCCGCGCCATGTAAGCAGTCGAGCTGAAATAGGGACTGAGCTTCATCGCAATCGGCAGCGACACGACTCGCTTCACGTCGCGCAGGATGTCGATGTACATGTGCTCGACCTCGGTGCTGACTACGTACGGATCGGTGGGTATGTAGTAGACGTTCAGCTCGACGGCGCTCGCCCCGGCGTCTTCCATCTGGCACGCATAGTCGATCCAGCCGCCGGTCGAAACGCCGTTCAAGCTCGCGATGATCGGGATATCGACAGCTTCTCTCGCCCGGCGAATCAGCTCGATGTATTCGTCCGGACCGAGGTTGTAGCGCTGCATCTCGGGAAAGTAGTTGAGCGACTCGGCGTAGCTCTCGGTGCCGTGGCTC
Organism: Blastocatellia bacterium; assembly: GCA_035293105.1. GTDB lineage: Bacteria > Acidobacteriota > Blastocatellia > UBA7656 > UBA7656 > DATDOV01. The sequence goes on along the minus strand of DATDOV010000066.1, from coordinate 61,896 downwards.
AGATAATAATCGAGGTAGAAGCTCTCCATCGTGATCTGCTCTTCGAACAGCGAGTACATAACGACCGCCGCCGCGCCGGCGTCTTCAAGCCTTCGTATGCTATCGACGCTATGCGAGAGCGGCGACGACGACGGCACGATGGGGTTCTTCAGCTTCAGGCCCATGTATTCGGTGCTCAAATCCATGGCTCACCTCTCATGATTGCTGCTTGTCCGGGTCCCCCGCCATTTCAGCCAGTTGCTTGTAGAATCGTAAGCGAGCGCGGACTGCCTGCTCCGCCTCCCCGAGCAGCCGCTTGGCCGCGGCGGCGTTGCTCTGCTGCAAGATTCGGTAGCGGCCCTCCGTATAGATGTAGTCCTTTAGCGGAATCGTCGGATCACCCGAGTCGAGATGCAAGGGATTACGGCCTTCTGCCGCGTGATGAGGGTTGTAACGGTAGAGCGGCCAGTACCCGCACTCGACCGCGAGCTTCTGCTGAGACATCCCCTTCGACATGTCGATCCCGTGAGCGATGCAGTGACTGTAGGCGATGATCAGCGAGGGCCCCGGATGGGCCTCGGCTTCGAGGAATGCCTTGACGGTCTGGACATCATTGGCTCCCAGAGCCACTTGCGCGATGTAGACGTGTCCATAGCGCATCGCGGTTATGCCGAGGTCCTTCTTTGCGTTGGGCTTGCCGCCGGCGGCGAACTTCGCAACCGCCGCAAGCGGGGTCGCCTTCGACGCCTGGCCGCCGGTATTGGAGTAGACCTCGGTGTCGAGCACCAGCACGTTCACGTTGTCGCCGCTCGCAAGTACGTGGTCCAATCCGCCATAGCCGATGTCATAAGCCCAGCCGTCGCCGCCAACGATCCATACGCTCCTGTCGACCAGCGCGTCACACACCGCCAGCAGGTCGCGAGCCTCGGACTCCTCACTGCCGCGGAGCTTCTCCTTGAGCGCCGCGACCCGCTCACGTTGCTGATGAATGCCCTCGTCCGTCGATTGGTTCGCGCCGAGCAGACTCTCGGACAACTCTCCTCCGACCTGCTCTCGAAGCCGCGCGACCAGACTCCGGGCGTAAGCGCCTTGTTGATTCATTGCGAGCCGCATCCCGAGACCGAACTCCGCGTTGTCTTCAAAGAGTGAGTTGCTCCACGCCGGACCGCGGCCCTCGCGATTCGTCGTGTAGGGCGTGGTCGGAAGGTTGCCGCCATAGATGCTCGAACAGCCGGTCGCATTCGCGATGACCGCGCGGTCGCCGAACAGTTGAGTGAGGAGCCTGACGTAGGGCGTCTCGCCGCATCCCGCGCACGCGCCGGAGAACTCGAACAGGGGCTGAAGGAGCTGAACGTTTTTGATGGTGTTGAACCTCAAGCCGTCGTGCCTGGCGATGTCAGGCAAGCCGAGGAAGAACTCCCAGTTCGCGCGCTCTTTCTCGCGAAGCGGCGCCTGCGCTTCCATGTTGAGGGCCTTGCGCGAGACGTTGCTCTTGTCCTTCGCCGGGCAGACCTCGACGCACAGCCGACACCCCGTGCAATCCTCGACCGCGACCTGAATCGTGTAGAGCTTATCCGGAAGCTCGCGCCACTTCGCGGGCATGTGCTTGAAGCCCGCAGGCGCGCCCGCGAGCTCTCCTGCATCGTAGACCTTCGCGCGGATCGTCGAGTGCGGACACACGATCACGCACTTGCCGCACTCGATGCAGATGTCCGGCTCCCAGACCGGGACTTCGAGCGCGATGTTGCGCTTCTCCCATTGCGCCGTGCCGCATGGATAAGTGCCGTCCTCGGGAAACGCGCTCACCGGCAGCGAGTCGCCGAGGCCCGCGATCAACGGAGCGGTGATCCGTTGCACGAACGCCGGCGCGCGATCCGGCACGATGGGCTTGACGTCGAAATCACTGGTCACTCGGTTGGGAACCTCGACTTCTTCGAGGTGCGCGAGCGCGGAATCAACCGCGGCGTAGTTCTGCCTGACGACCGCGTCGCCGCGTTTGCCGTAGGTCTTCTTGATCGCTTCTTTGATCTTCGCGATGGCTTCTTCGCGCGGCAGCACCCCGCTGATAGCGAAAAACGCCGTCTGCATGATCGTGTTGATGCGCGTGCCCATCGCGGCTTCCTTCGCGACGGCGTAGGCGTTGATCACGTACAGCTTCAGTCTCCTGGCGATGACCTCGTGCTGCACTTTGCGCGGCAAGCGGTCCCATACCTCGCCGGCGGCGTACGGACTGTTGAGCAGAACGGTTGCACCCTCGGCCGCGGCATCCAGCACTGAGTAACGTTCCAGGAAGTTGAACTGATGCACGCCCACGAAGCTCGCGCGCTGAATCAGGTATGTGCTGTGAATCGGACGCGGGCCAAACCTCAAGTGCGAGACGGTCACGGCTCCAGCCTTCTTCGAGTCGTAGACGAAGTATCCCTGCGCATAATTGGGAGTCTGTTCGCCGATGATCTTGATCGAGTTCTTATTCGCGCTGACTGTCCCGTCTGCCCCTAATCCCCAGAATACGGCGCGCACTTCGTCATCGGGCTCGGTCGTGAACCCGGAATCGTATTCGAGGCTCGAGTGCGTCAGGTCATCGACGATGCCGATCGTGAAGTGGTTCTTCGGGGCCTGCTTATTCAGCTCATCGAAGACGCCCTTCACCATAGCCGGGGTGAACTCCTTCGACGCGAGCCCATAACGCCCGCCGACAACGCGCGGCGTAGACTCAAAGGGCGAGTCCCCATTCATTAAGCTCTCGCTCAGCGCGGTGACGACGTCTTGATAGAGCGGCTCACCGGCGCTGCCGGGTTCCTTGGTTCGATCCAGCACTCCGAGCGCCTTCACTGTTCGAGGGAGCGCAGCCAGCAGCCGTTCGGAGGAAAACGGGCGATAGAGCCTCACCTTTACGAGTCCGACTTTTTCGCCGCGAGCCATCAACGCATCGACCGTTTCCTCGGCCGTCTCGCAACCCGAGCCCATCATCACTATCACCCGCTCGGCGTCCGGCGCGCCTACGTAATCGAACAGGCGATAGTACCTGTCGGTCAGGCCGCCGAACTTGTCCATCACCTGCTGAACGATCGCCGGCGTCTCCAAATAAAAGCCGTTCACCCGCTCGCGCGATTGGAAAAAGACGTCGGGGTTCTGAGCCGTTCCGCGAACGACGGGGTGGTCCGGCGAGAGCGCCCGCTCGCGGTGTGCGCGCACCAGATTGCTCGGTATCATCGCGCGCATGTCGTCTTCGCCGAGCTTTTCGATCTTCATCACCTCGTGCGAGGTGCGGAAGCCGTCGAAGACGTGAAGGAATGGGACTCGCGACTGGAGCGCCGCCGCCTGCGCGATCAACGCGAAGTCCATCACCTCCTGCACCGAATTCGCGAACAGCATCGCCCAGCCGGTTCCCCGAGTCGCCATCACGTCGCTGTGATCGCCGAATATCGAAAGCGCCTGTGCGGCAAGCGACCGCGCGGCGATGTGAAATACGGTGCTGGTCAGCTCGCCCGCGATCTTGAACATGTTCGGAATCATCAACAGCAATCCCTGACTGGCGGTGAAAGTCGTCGTAAGCGCGCCGGTCTGCAACGTCCCGTGTACCGCGCCTGCCGCCCCGCCCTCGGATTGCATCTCGCGCACGACGGGGACCATACCCCAGATGTTCTCCTCACCGTCGGTTGCCCACGCGTCGGAGGATTCGCCCATCGGAGAAGAAGGAGTGATTGGATAGATGGCGATGACTTCGTTCGTTTTGTAGGCGACGCAGGCAGCGGCTTCGTTGCCGTCGATTGTGACTTGCTCGCGTTTCATTCCCGTGTCCGTGTCCGTTTCCCAACCTAAATCGCGGTTGTTTTCGCTAAGGTCGATCATAGAAGCTCGCGGCGTATTGAAGATATGACTCTTGTCACTCTGAGCTGTGACCGCTGTCACCGTCGGCGAATTTTCGCGGGCTGATGTCGAGGCGTGCTCGCGCATGCTCCCAACAAGCCACCGTCTCGACTGACGTGAGCGCTTGCCAGACTAGACCCTCACCCGTTTCGGTAAACCCAACAAACAAGCCACCGTCTCGACTGACGTGAGCGCGGGGGTGTGCTGGTCAGATTCTTGCGTTTGAATCCCGGAACGGGATGCCGGAGTAAAGCCACGGGTGAGTCCGCGAACCCGTGGCTGACGCGAGCCCACACCACGTGAACCCTCGGAGAGGGTGACGCTCGCCGGCACGTACCAGACGAAGAGACGACTTCCTCACATCCTTGACAGCGGTCTTCTCTACGCGCGTGCTAATCGGCCAAGCGCCGCCACCCGGTCCACGGGTTACTGATCCGCCTTCCGCCGCTCTCCACGGGTTCGCGGACTCACCCGCGGCATATGCCTCCACCCGTTCAGGGTTGGGGGATCTACGAACGGAACCGTCGAGGGCTCGAAGCAAGCTAACTTCTGACGTAACACCAGCGCGAAAAGGTGACGCGCACCCGACCGGGCGCCGGTCTTTGCACCTCGGCGGCTTTGCGATAGATTAAGTGGGACCGATGGAACCGAAGATCTCAGAGTCGATCACGAGGGCCGCACGCGAGCGAAGCGAGCGCCTGATGAACAGCTACCGCGACCGTACGCTTGATCTAGAGCCGACATACCTGGTTCAGATGGCGCACCTGACGACGCCCGCCACCGTCTGGAAATACGTCGAGGGGGCGGCGACAAAGTCAACGGCGAATCTGGTAATGCTCGACCTCGAGGATTCAATACCGCGCGGCCGCCCCGAGTTGCTCGAAGAGGGCCGCGCCAACGTGATTCGCGCGTTCAATGAGCTCGAATGGGGCCGGCGCTTGAAGTTCTTCCGGCCTCGCGGATTGGAGCTCGATCCGGCGCACGAAGACATCGCAGTCATTGTTGAACAGTCGGGAAAGAACATCGACGGGTTGATCTACCCGAAGATCGAGAGCGCGGACGAGATTCGTTCGATAGACGCGACGCTCGCGGCGCTCGAAGAGAAGCTCGGGCTCGTTCGCGGCTCGATTCGGATCGAGGCGTTGATCGAATCGGCCGCCGCCGAAGAGCAGGTCTTCGAGATCGCTCGCGCGTCGCGCCGGCTGGTTGGGTTGATCTTTGGGTCTTACGACTACTGGGCGAGCCTCGGTATGCGAGCAGGGGCTTACCGGCACGACCATCCGCTGATCGATCAGGCTCGCGGTCGCATAGTGAAAGCCGCAGCCTCGGTCGGGGTGCCTGCAATAGCCGAGATGACGACGAACTATCCGACGCGTGACAAATCAGAAGCCGAGCGTCGCCGAGCGATCGAAGAATTCCGACGCGACGCGATGCACGCGCGCGATTTCGGATTCGCGGGCAAGTGGACCGGGATTCCAGAACAGACGGCGCTTGCGGTCGAGATATTCCAGACGCCCGATGAAGAGATCACCCGAGCCATCGAAGAGGCGAAGCTGTTTCTCGAAGCTGAGCGCGAGGGGCGAGGCGCGACTATGATCGACGGCAAGATGGCCGACCGGGCTACGGACCGGATCAACCGCGCGACGTTGAAGATGGCTTATGCGCTTGGGCGGTTGGATGAGCGCTTGGCTGAGGAACTCGGCTTGGCAACTCGCGGAGTGGAAGACTGAAATTGCACGAACGGCGGCAGGTGGGCTGACCTTTGTTGAAGGCCGCAATCATTAACTTCAGCATTCCGCGCCACCTCGTTAGAGGTCGGATGTTTGTAGTAGGAAGCGTCGCAACGGCCTCACTCCGTTAGGGGTGAAATGTAGCTGGAGTCGAGGTTCCGCGTCGTTTCATCCGGGCTCTCTTTGCGGACATTCAACCCCTGACGGGGTTGGTTATCCCATCGGGCGGCCCTACTATAAACATCCAACCCCTGACGGGGTTGCTTCACCCGCTTCGAGGCCGGCGCGGCAGGGGTGAAAGATGAGATCATGGCTGATCGTGAGAAGAACGCGAAGCTAATCGAACCCAAATACGGTCGCTTGCTTGGCGACTTCGTCATCGGCGAGACCTACTATCATCCCTGGGAGGTCACGCTGGATGAAGGGCTGCTCGCTCTGTTCGCCGCGTCGTTCCTCGACCCGAACCCGCTGTTCTCGAGCTGCCGCTACGCCCGCGCGCTCGGATTCAAAGACCGCGTCGTTCATCCGCTGGTCCTGCTCAACCTCGCCATCAGCTTTTCCGTGCACGACGTCTCAGAGCAGGTCATCGCTCACCTCGCCTACATCGACACGCACTTCCCCAACGCCGCCTACGCGGGCGACACGTTGACAGCTTCCTCGACGGTGTTGGGCGTGCGAGTGTCGGAGTCCAAACCGGATCGCGGCGTCGTCCACGTTCGCACGACCGCCGTGAATCAGGATGGGATTCCAGTCGTCGCGTTCGAACGCAAAGCTCTTGCGCCGACCGGGACCCTCGCGGGCCGCGCCCATCCGATGCCGCTCGATTTTGAAGCGAGCCCGATCTCTGCCCCCAGAATCGTCAATCACACGGTGATCTCCGCGGATAAGCCGGCGCGCGCCGGTGCATCCGGCGTCGATCACGTCGTGTTGCCGCCGGAGCTTCAGGGCGATATCGCGACACCGGCGTGGCCGGGACGCCCGCGCGGATTGTTCGACGACTTCGATGTGGATGACATCATTCTTCACGACGTCGGCCACACGGTCGGTGAGAGCGAGCACATGCAGCTCACGGTGCTTTCGCGCAACAGCCACCCGTTGCACTACGACGAGGTGTATTCCCGGCAGCACAGCATCTCAGGCACGCGAGTCGTTTGCGGCCCGCTGGTTTTCGCGTGGGTGGCGGCGCTCGCGAGCCGCGACACGACGGCTAACGCGTTATGGGAAGTTTCATTCGACCGCGGCAGCCATCCCGCGCCGGTTGTTGCAGGCGACACGCTATACGCAGCCTCACGAGTGATCGACAAGTCCGACTACAACGATCAAGCCGGGGTCGCGCGCTTCAACCTCGTCGGCGTCAAGAACGAACGACCTAAGGATCTGTTGCGGGCAGGCGTTGATCTATTTGGCGAGCGGCACGAGCAGAAGGTCTTCGAGGTCGAGCGCGCGGTGTTGCTGCCGAAACGATCAGCGATAGTGACACCCTAACCCCCCGGCTGTACTTCACAGTTCCACCTCGCGGTAAGCGCAGTTGAATGCCCGTCGACTAGATCGATCGATACAGGAGCAGCGCGATGAGCAGTGCAATGATTAGCAAGCCGCCGATCTGCTGTGACCGCGAGAACGCGCGAAAGGCCCGACGTGAAAAGCGCCCATCCGACTCTTGCACATCCTTCTCCTCAACCCCATCCTCAGCCTTCATCGGTCATTCTTTCTTCGCGGCGTGGTTGCACACGTAGTTCACAACCGTCCTGATGCCCACGCCGGTCGGGCCTTTTGCCATATGAGGCTTGCGGTCGTTCTCCCAAGCCGTCCCGGCAATGTCGAGATGGGTCCACGGCGTCTCGTCGGCAAACTCGCGCAGGAACCACGCTGCGGTTATCGTTCCCGCGTTCCGGCCGGCCGAGTTCTTGATGTCGGCGATATCGCTCTTGATCATCTCGCGATACTCCTGGTCGAGCGGCAACTGCCATAACCGCTCGCCCACTTCACGACCGGATTTCTGCACTTCTTCGATGAACGCCTGATCGTTTCCGAGTATCGCGACGTGGACCGAGCCCAGCGCGATCGACACGGCTCCAGTCAGCGTCGCAAGATCGATTATGCGAGTCGCCCCGAGCTTTCGCGCATAGCTTATCGCATCGGCCAGAATCAACCGGCCTTCGGCGTCGGTGTTGACGACCTCGATCGTCTTGCCGCTCATCGCGCGCAGCACGTCGCCCGGCTTGTAAGCGCGGCCCGAAGGCATGTTCTCGGCCGCGGGCATAAGCCCGATAACGTTGACGTTCGGTTTGAGCTGCGCGATGGCCCGCATCGCCGCCAGCGTCGCCGCCGCGCCCGACATGTCGTACTTCATCTTCTCCATGCCTTCCGCGGGCTTGATGGAGATTCCGCCCGAATCGAAGGTGATCCCCTTGCCGACGATAGCGACGACCGACGCGGCATTACCCATCGGTTCGGTACCCTCGGGCTCGTATCGCAAGACGATCAGACGCGCGGGTTCATCCGAGCCGCGCGAGACTCCCAGCAGCGCGCCCATCCCGAGCTCCTTCATGCGCGGTTCATCGAGCACGTCGATCTCGAGCCCGAAGCGTGTAGCGGTCTCGCGCGCTCGTTCGGCGAGATCGGATGGGGTGAGAAAGGAACTCGGCTCGTTTGAAAGCTCTCGCGCAAAATTCACGGCTTCGGCGATTATGCGTCCGCGCTCGACGCCCACGGCAAGCGCTTCCTCGGAACCCGGCACAGCGGCCACCAGTATCAACTCCTCGATGCGGCGCTCCTCTTTCTGGTCGGTCTTGTACTTGTCCGGTTCGAACAAGCCGTAGAGCGCTCCCTCGACTGCCGCCTGGGCGCTGTTGCCGATGTCGAGTTGCGAGCGGCGAAGGATCGCCATCGATCGCGCGCCTTTGCTTCGCAGGTATCGCGCCGCCGAGCCCGCGACTTTGCGGACCGTTTCAAACGAGAACTCCTCGCGTTTGCCGGCGCCAACCAGCAACAGCCGCCGGGCGCGAATCTTGCCGGGATTGTGGATGTACACCATGTCGCCCGACTTGCCGCGCATCTCGTCGGTGCCAAGCACCTGGCTGATGACGCCGTTTGTGCGCTCGTCCAACTCTTTGAGCGCGCCTTCGTCGGCCTTTTCGCCTTCGTAGATCGTGACGACCAGCGCGTCGGCTTCAACGTCGTGGAACTTGCCGGCATCAGCTCTGACTTCCATGTGTCGATTGGAGATTCGGATTCAGGACCGCAGATTCACGGATTGATGTCTTCGATCCGAACTCTGGAATCCAGAACCCGAAATCACCTCCTCCTCTCTTTCATCATCGCGCGCGTTTCCCGGTCGGCCTCGCGGCGGCGTTCGGTTTCACGTTTGTCGTATAGCTTCTTGCCCTTGGCGACGGCCAGCTCGATTTTGACCCGGCCCTTCTTCAGGTACATCTTCGTCGGAACCAGCGTAAGACCTTTCTCCTGAAACTTGCCGGCAAGCCGGTCAATCTCCGAGCGGTTCAGGAGCAGCTTTCGCGTGCGGGTCGGTTCATGGTTCTCGCGGTTGCCGTGACTGTAAGGACTGATGTGGGCGTTCAGCAGCCAGGCCTCGCCTTGTCGAATCTGACCGTAACTGTCCTTGAGGTTGCAACGGCCTTCGCGGATCGATTTCACTTCAGTGCCGGTTAATGCGATGCCGCATTCATATGTCTCGAGTATATGGTAGTTGTGGTAAGCCTCCCGGTTGGTCGCCACCACCTTGTCGCTGGTCATAACAACTCTGGCCGCAAGAATATAGCCGATCCATATTCGCTCGTGCAATCCGACCGACGGTATTACCGGTCGTTGTTCACGGTCGCCCCCCGCTGTTTGACGACGCGGGATGGCCCACGGCATTGACAAAGCTCGACCCGGCACATTAAAAGGTGCAGGCCCGTCGATTCGAAGGAGGACTCAAGACGCATGGCAACATCCGAAGACCTCGCGCTTCTTGACGCAACCGCGCAAGCCGACCTTGTGCGCCGAAAAGAAGTGAAGCCGATCGAGTTGGTCGACGCCGCCATCGAACGCATCGAACGCGTCAATCCTACGCTCAACGCGGTCATCACCCCGATGTACGAGCAGGCTCGCACGGAGGCGAAAGGTCCGTTGCCTGAAGGTCCGTTCACCGGCGTGCCATATCTTCTCAAAGATCTGCTGGCAGCGTACGCGGGAGTGCGGATGACTTCGAGTTCTGCTTTCCTTCGCGACTTCGTGCCCGATCACGACAGCACGCTGGTCTCGCGACTGAAGCGCGCGGGACTGGTCATCGCCGGCAAGACGAACACCCCCGAGTTCGGCATCCTGCCGACTACCGAGCCCGCGCTTCACGGCCCGACGCGCAATCCATGGGACACGGCGCGCGCGACCGGCGGATCGAGCGGCGGGTCGGCGGCGGCGGTTGCTTCAGGCATGGTCCCGATGGCGCATGCTAACGACGGGGGCGGCTCGATTCGAATACCCGCTTCGTGCTGCGGATTGTTCGGACTCAAGCCGACGCGCGCGCGCAATCCGTTGGGTCCCGACTTCGGCGATATGTTCAGCGGCCTCGTCGCCGAGCACGCAGTCACGCGCTCGGTTCGTGACAGCGCGGCGCTGCTCGATGCGACCTCGGGTCCCGACCTTGGCGATCCATACGCCGCGCCGCCGCCCGCGCGTCCGTTCCTGCGAGAGGTCGGCGCCGAGCCGGGCCGATTGAGAATCGCTTTCACGTCGAAAGCGGCAACCGGAGTTCCGGTGCACGCCGACTGTGTGACCGCTGTCGAAGATGCCGCGAAGCTGTGCGCCGATCTCGGTCACGATGTTGTCGAAGCCGCACCGCCCGGCGGCGGTGAGATGTTGATTCAGATGTTCATGACGTTGTGGGCAGCCGGATGCACGTGGACGCTCGACGGCTTCGCTCACGTGACGGGCCGCAAGGTCACCTCTGGCGACGTCGAGCCGCTCACGTGGGCGTTGTACGAGGTGGGCCAGCGTCGAACCGCGTCCGAGTACCTGCTCGCGTTGCAGTGGCTCCAGGGGATGAGCCGGCAGATCGCGCGATTCTTCGGTGATTACGACGTGTGGTTGACGCCGACGCTCGGGGAGCCGCCGGTGCCGCTCGGGTCGTTCGATTCGCCGAAGGAAGATCCGATGAGAGGAATGTTTCGGGCTACGCAGTTCGTGCCGTTCACGCCGGTTGCGAACGCGACGGGCCAGCCTGCGATGTCGGTGCCGTTGTACTGGAACGCGGAGGGTCTCCCTGTCGGAGCGCACTTTGTCGGGCGGTTCGGCGACGAGGCGACGCTGTTCAGACTGGCGGCACAACTCGAAGCGGCGCGCCCGTGGGCCCAACGCCGCCCGCCGGTATTCGCATAAGGCGCCGCCAACGGAGAGAACACGATGATTAGAATCCTTCCACTCAGCTCGATACTCTTGTTTGCATTATCGGCCGGCTTCATGGCTTTGATGACCGCGAACGCACAAGGCCAGCAGACAAAACCTCAAGACCAGCCGTTCGTAGTCGAGTACTACTACAAAGCGAAGTGGGGCTACGCAGACGAGTTCATCCGGCTGTTCAAGAAGAACCACTACCCGGTTTTGCTGAAACAGGTCGAGACGGGCCGCATGTTGTCAGTGACCGCCGTCCGCCCGCGGTATCACTCCACGGAAGAAGGCCGTTGGGATTATCGGGTGACGATCGTGTTCAAAAACGTCGCCGCCGCCCACGAGTCGAGCGAAGAGGCGATTATCAGGCAGCTCTACCCGGATCAGGAGACGTTCAAGAAAGAAGAGCAGCGGCGGTTTGAGATTCTGCTGGCGCACTGGGACGTGCCGATCGTTACGGTGAATCTGGATCAGTGACTCACTGCCCGGCGGTCGATTGACTCGGTTGACCCGGGCCGCTGGAAGGGACAATCCGGCCCGCAGTAACATGGCATCGGCGCGGAGTTGATTCGATCACGTTCAGGTACGCCGTCAGATTCTCGAAGGGCTTAGAAGACGATGGGGCCTCGTCCTCGACAGTGCTCAAGGAGGCAACCATGAAAGCTATCCTCAGGAATGGGCCTTTGATGATCGTCCTTTTAACTTCCGGCGTGTCAACCCGCGGGCAAAGCGGCGAGTTCAGGATAGAGCAGCTCCCTGATGTTGCTGCGGCACCCGGCCAGATGATCCAACTGTACGTCGCGGGAGTCAGCGACCGGCCGATTCCGCCGATTCCCCCCGAACGATTCGAGGTCCTGGTGATCCAAAATGAAGTGACACATAAGGCGCATGTAAAAGCTGCCTCGCATGTCAGGGCTAATCCAACTGCGAAGCGGCAGCCGGTTCCCAAGGGCGAGCCCGTGAACGTCGAGGAGATCGTCGCGTCGTTCAAGCCTTATCAAGCTGTCATGTTCACGGTACCCGAGACACTCTCGGAAGGTGAGGCCGCCGCCGTCGTCATCTATCGAGAGAAGCGCAGCAACGAGTTCAAGTTCAAAGTCGTGAGCCGCCCACCCGCGCCGCGAGTCACTGGCGTTGTTGCGGTGGCTTCCTTCTCTCCTCAGCTTCCTGGCGGTCAAATGAAGGGCATACCAATGCGAGGGCTGACCTTCGAGCGTGGCAAGAACACCGTAATTGGCGTTTCCCCGCTTATCGACCCCGACGTTCCTGGTACGGCAATTCTTGTGACGTTCACGCAAGGTCCTCTGATCCTCGAGGTGCTGGCCAGGGTCAAACGAATCGACCCGGCAGAACAGGAAGCGCGCCGGATTCTGTACGCGCCTACACGATACGAGGTAACGGTTAAGACTCCTGCGGATCTCGTGGCCGGACCCGCCGAGGTCGCAGTGCGCCTGAGAGCCAACGGTCAAACGGGCGATCCGGATGTGCTGCAGACCGTCATTGTGGACTCCTCGAATGAAATCGAAAGCCCGGAACGGCTGCGGCCACTCATAACCAACGTCAGCCAATCGAGAGTCGGGCATGGACAGGCGTTCCAGCTTTCGGTTGATGACGTGCGGCGGCTGGGGCCCGACGCGCTGAAGACCGTGGTCGTGATCGAGCAGGACTCGCGGCGGGTAGAGCTGGTGCCCGAAATGAACTCGAGTAAATTCAGACGCGAGCTGCAATCTGGCGCGGTCGTGCTCGCCGTGAGAGTCGGGCCGGAGCTGACCGGCAAAGTTATGGTGCGGGTCTACAACCCCGCGCGCAGCGAAGAGGCCGGCATGAGCGACGGCGTGCCGATCGAGATCACCGAAGAAGTGTTACCGCCGGTGGTCAGCAGAGTCTCGGAGGCGAGCAAGCAAGACCTCGCGATGTTAAGCGCCATGCGCGAGGCTGCCCTCGCCGCAGGCCAGCCGGCTGGTGAATACGATGCCGACGCTAGATACGTGACGATTCGAGCGAGCGGCCTGGATTACAACCCAAAGTTCGTGCGGATAGAATTCGAGCAAGGCGGCGAAACCTTCACGCCAGGAAAGAACAGCTTTTGGGCGAACACCGGCGACCGGCTTATAGTTAGCCTGCCGGAAGGAATCAGTCCTGGCATAGTTCACCTGAGAATCCGAAACCTCGTACCTTCAGGGGAAATGAGCGAAGCGGCGACGAGCGCCTTTGACGTCACTCGGGCAAGCAGCAAACGGTGACGCCGCCATTCGCTCACACCTGCGAGCTTCCGCGGCGTAGGGCGTTGGTGCGAGCATCGAGGTTACGGCGCAAACTCGACGCCCTCGTAGAGCGCCTGGAGCGGAAGCGCGAGACCGACCGACTCGAGTCTCAGTTCACTGTCCGAACCGAGCTGCTCGGACCACCAATCGCCCTGTTCATCCCGGCGGAAGACTTCCGCGCTGATTGCATCCTGTGACAGCAACAAGTATTCGCGCAGGCTCTCGAGCTTGCGATAGGCCATCAACTTCTCACGCCTGTCTATTGCCGCCGTGCTCGGGGACTGGACCTCTACGACCAACACCGGCCGCCTAACGAAGTACTCGTCATTGTCTTCGGGGTCGCAGGCGACTACGACGTCTGGATAATAAAAAGTGTTCACCGCCTCAATGTAGACTTTGACGTCCACGAAGAAGACCTGGCACGGGCCTCCGCGAAGACCTTCTCTTAGCCCGGAGTTCAGATTGTTCGCGACGAGGTTGTGCCGCTTGCTTGCGCCCGACATGGCATAGATGTCGCCGTCGAGATACTCGTGCCTGACGGTGCCGTTCTTCTCCGATTCGAGGTACTCGGCGACGGTCATTTTGCGGAGCGGTTTTCGTAAGGACATCGGCCACGCCTCCAGCACGCCGGATTATACACGACCGCCCGATATCAGGCTCGGTCAAGAGCCGGTTCAGCGGTTCAGCTCTACCCGTTGTTGACGCCGACCCCGATGAGATCGCCGATGACGCCCGTTAACGAGAGAACTCGCCGCGGTACGGATGTTCCGTCGAACGTGAAACCCTGCCGCCGCAGTTCCTGGAGGAACTCACGCGGGCCGAAGGGGTTGTCAATCAAGTCGTCATAGTCTTGAACGGTGAACCGCATCAAGCGACGAAGCGGACGCCACGCGATCTCCTCGAAGAAGAACCTCCCGCCGGGCTTGAGCACGCGCCGCACTTCCGAGACCGCTTTTGGCCAATCGGCAATCTGGTGTATTGCCCCGAAGTCGAACACCGCGTCGAACGAATCGTCGGCTGCGTCGATCTGAGTTGCATCGCCGACATTGACTCGCACTCGATCCGGCAAGTACCGGCGAAGCCGCCGCCGCGCCAGCTCAACCATCTGGGCATCGAAGTCGAGCGCTTGAACTTCACGAGCGCCGAAGCGTTCCAAGATGATCTCGACTCCCACTCCGCGTCCGCAGCCTACTTCAAGCGCACGCCCATCCGTGACCTGACCGCCAAGCCGTTCGAGAAGGGGTCCGACGTAGTGACGTTGCGCGAACGCGCGTTGAGGGCTGTTCATCGCCCATTTGCCGACGCGATTCAGCTTGACCATTTCGCTATGCTAGCACGACAGGCATTCAGTCGTTCCCTCCGCTTGCTCACACGAGCGGGCTGCTTTCTAACTCCTCGCTCCTGTGTTAATTTCCACGTCGCTTCTTCGCTCGCCGGTAGAAGCCGCCCGAGTCTCAGTCGTGCAGCGGGCGAGTTGATCAACGATCTGAGGAATGAAATGAAACGAGTCTCCGTCATCATAGTCGCGATCGTCACGAGCGTTTCGCTCGCGCCGTATTCAAGGACCGCTTTCGCACAGTCGATGCCTTTCTTGTCCGATGACGAAATAAGAATGCTGTCAAACGAGATATCCGGCGACCGCGCGTTCGAGCACATCCGCTGGCTCTCGCACTGGCATCGCGATTCCGGTATGGAAGGCTTCTTCAAGGCCGCCGACTACGTCGTGAAAGCCGCCAAAGAAGCCGGCCTCGAAGACGTGCGCTTCATCGACCAGCCCTTGCCGGGACCCAACTACAGCGCGCGATCAGCAGAATTGTGGATGATCGAGCCGGTCGAGTTGAAGCTGGCCGACATCGGCGATCACGCGCTCTACCTCGCCGATGGCAGCCACGATGCGGACGTCACGGCGGAGTTGGTGTGGATCGGCGATGCGTCACGCGCGAGTCTTAAGGACAAGGAGGTCGCCGGGAAGATCGTGCTCACCAGCGCACAGCCACAGGTCGCCGCGCAGAACGCCGTCTATGAAAAAGGCGCGCTCGGCATCGTCTGTTTTCCGACCTCGGAGAGCAAGAACCCGATGGACTACCCGGATCAGATCGCCTGGACTCGCATCGGGGTCACGCCGCCGCCCGGAAAGAATCCGACCTTCGCGTTCACCCTCCCGCCGCGCAAAGGCGATACGCTGCGAAAGGTGCTGACTACCGAGTTGATGCAGGACTTCTTCGGAACAGGCAAGCGCGCTAAGGGCGGCCGGGTAGTCGTTAAGGCGAAGGTTGACACCGAAATCGGTCAGGCGCCCGGCCGCACCGGTTTCGTCGAAGGCTGGATTCGCGGCTCGAAGTATCAAGGTCAGCAGATAATCCTCACCGCGCACTTGCAGGAGGAGCAGGGCTCGGCCAACGACGATGGCAGCGGGTGCGGCAATCTGCTCGAGCTTGCCCGCACCTTCAACAAGCTCATTCGCGAGGGCAAGCTCCAGAGGCCTTTGCGCGACATGCGATTCTGGTGGACCGACGAAATCTACTCCGAGTATCGCTACTTCATGGACCATCCCGACGAGCCGAAGAAGTTTCTCGCCAATGTTCATCAGGACATGACCGGCGCGAATCAGGCGATGGGCAGCCGCGTCCAACACCTCATCTTCGCGCCGCACTCGCGCACGTCCTACCTCGATGCGCTGTTTGAATCGGCCGGCACGTACTTGATTCAGACTAACAACTCGTACCTGGCGGCGGGGAGGATGGGAGGATTGCCACGCCCGCATTCACGGCCGATCTATTCGACTCGTGGGACGCGCGACGGTTATAACGCGAGGTTCGTCCCGCATTTCGGCTCGTCGGATCACATGTGTTTCGTTGAAGGCGCGATCGGCGTGCCTGCGGTTGCGCTGATCAACTGGGACGATGACTTCATCCATTCCACGGACGACGACCTGGACAAGATCGACCAGACACAACTCCAGCGGAATAACTTTCTGATCGGCTCGATGGCGTACTTTCTCGCATTCAAGGCGGAAGAGAAAGATGTCGCGCATCTCGCCGGTGAGACTTACGCTCAAGGGGTGCGCAGGCTGGCCACCGATTTAAACGCCGCGATGCGAGTGCTGAAGGATTCAACGGCTAGCGCGGACGCCGGTTGGAAGCTCGCGAGCCTGGTCATCGAGCAAGGCTCGCTCCGTGAAGTGAGGGCTCTCGATTCAATTCGGGTCTTTGCAGGGTCGAATGGCGGCGCGGCGCAAACGATCGACGCGATGATCGCGCGTGTCAAAAGCAAACAAGGCGAGTTGACGGCCGATCTTCAAGCTTACGCGAAGCAGTTGTACGGTCGCGGGCCGGCTTCCGCGCAATTGACCGCAGAGGAGATCGCCGCGAGCAAGAAGGTGCCCGCCAACGCCACGCCGCTCGAAACTTATTTCACCAATCGCAACGGCGTGAGGGCGGGGGGCGAGCTTCACGGGTTGATGCGTGCGGAGGTGTTCAACTTCGTCGATGGCAAGCGCAGCTACTGGGACATCTACAAGGCGGTGTGCGCGGAAGCGCTTGCGGCGGGCTCGTGGTACTACGGTACGGTGAGTTTGAAGGACGTCGTTGCGCTGCTGGACGCGGGAGTCGAGGCAAAGGCGCTCGTGCTCAAGTGAATACACAACGCAAGTCGCGGCGGCGCAAGGACGCGGAGAAAAGAAGACGACGGAGGATCAACCACGAGAAACCCAACGCCGATAGCCTTAATGGCGAGCGAAACAGCGCCCGGCTTCACTGTCACTCATTGTCAATCGTCTCTTCGCTACTTCCAGCCCATGCGCTCGCGCAACGAGGTAATGTGCGCGACGTGATGCCGCCCGTGCCATGAATAAAGCGCGAGGTTGCGTTCGAGACTCACAACGCCAAGCTCGGGATGTTTGAACGTGCGCGCGAAGTCCGAAGGGGTTAGTGATCTCAGCAGGACGACCCACCGGCTGTGCAGCGATTCAAGCAGCGCCAGCGACGTCTCAATCGGGGCGGTTCGCGCATCCACGAGTTGGGCCCATTGTGCCTCGTCGTAGGGCTTGATCGTCGGCTCGTCTTCGGTTAGCGCGAGCCTGAACCGGATGTAGCTGTTGAGGTGACTGTCGGGCACGTGGTGAACGACCTGGCGCACGGTCCAGCCTTTGGGGCGGTACGGGGTTTCGAGTTGCTCCGCTGTCAGGCCCGCAACGGCTTCTTTGAGCCAGGCGGGCGTCTGTTCGATGTCGTCGATGAAGCGCCGCCGCTGATCATCGCTGAGGCTGCCTTCAAACTTGAAGCGTCCTATCGGGTATCGCATATCCGTCGTCATCATCGGTCTCCTTCCAAGAGTCTCAGTCAGGCTGCACCACAATTGCGCCGCTCGCCACCTGTTTTCATCCTGAAGTGTAAGGGACAAACTCAGTACGCGAAACCGCCCGCGTGGGTTTCCCCGGAAATCTCGGACGCAGATGTTGAGAGTACCGACTTTATTCGGGTCTTTGTTTTGATTACTGCTTGCCCGAATGCCGCCGACCAAAGTCGGTACTCTAAACACTGGATCCGGGGCACGTTTCTTGGCGTGATGTACAAGGCGAGGGAGCCGACTAAAGTCGGTACTCTAAACACCGCTTCCGGGAGTGCTCATTGAACCACGAAGGGCTATAATGCCGGGCGCGAGTCGGCAGGACTCCAGCTCAGGCCGATGTGAACAGAAGGGAGAATCGCGGTGGCAAACGAGAAGATTGACGAGTTGTGCGTCAACACCATTCGCACTCTGTCGATGGATGCGGTCCAGCAAGCCAACTCCGGACACCCCGGAACGCCGATGGCCATGGCGCCCGTAGCCTACTGTCTTTGGCAGCGTTTTCTGCGCTTCGACCCCGACGACCCGATCTGGCCCAACCGCGACCGTTTCGTGTTGTCGATGGGTCACGCGTCGATGCTGCTCTACTCGATGCTGCACCTGACCGGCGTCAAGGCGGTCAATCCCGAGTACGAGCGATTAGGCGAGCTGTCCGTTCCGCTCGACGACATCAAACGGTTTCGCCAGCTTGATAGCCGCTGCCCGGGCCATCCCGAATATCGATGGACCTCGGGCATTGAGACGACGACCGGCCCGCTCGGCCAGGGCGTGGCCACCAGCGTCGGCATGGCGATCGCCGGAAAGTGGATGGCGAGTTATTTCAATCGGCCGGGCTTCGAGATGTTCGACTACGACGTGTACGCGCTTGCGGGCGACGGCTGCATGATGGAAGGCGTATCAGGCGAGGCCGCTTCGCTCGCCGGCCACTTGAAGCTCTCGAACCTCTGCTGGATCTACGACAACAACAAGATCACCATCGAAGGCCACACCGCGTGGGCTTTCAGTGAAGACGTCGCCACCCGATTCATCGCCTATGGTTGGAACGTCACGCGAGTCGGCGACGCTAACGACCTTGAAATGCTCGAGCGCGCGTTCAAGACCTTCAAGAGCACAAGCGACCGCCCGACTTTGATCATCGTCGACAGTCACATCGCGTGGGGGGCGCCAAACAAACAAGACACTCACGCCGCGCACGGCGAGCCGCTCGGCGAAGAGGAAATCCGCCTGACAAAGCGCAACTACGGCTGGCCCGAAGACGCGAAGTTCCTGGTGCCCGATGAGGTCCGAGAGCACTTCGCTGAGGGGATCGGTCGGCGCGGGGCTTCGTTGCGCGAGGCATGGCTTGCGAAGTTCGAAGAGTACACGAAGAGCTTCCCCGAACTGGCCGATCGCCTTTCCAGGATGCAGCGCCGCGAGCTGCCCGAAGGTTGGGACAAGGACCTTCCGGTCTTCCCTGCCGACGCGAAAGGTGTGGCCGGGCGCGATGCCTCAGCCAAAGTGCTGAACGCTGTGGCGAAAAACGTCCCGTGGCTGATCGGCGGTTCAGCGGACCTCGCGCCCTCGACCAAGACGCGGCTGACCTTCGACGGAGCAGGCGACTTCACGGCAGAGAACTACGCCGGGCGCAATTTCCACTTCGGCATCCGTGAGCACGCGATGGGGTCGATCTTGAACGGGCTGTCGCTCTCGAAGGTCCGGCCCTACGGCTCGGGGTTTCTGATCTTCAGCGACTACTCGCGCCCTCCGATTCGCTTGAGCGCAATCATGGAGATCCCGACGATTTACATCTTCACTCACGACTCGATCGGCGTTGGCGAAGACGGGCCGACTCATCAGCCGATCGAACAGCTCGCGTCGCTGAGAGCGATACCGGGACTGATGATTCTGCGTCCGGGCGACGCTAACGAAGTCGCGGAGGCCTGGCGCGTGATCATGCACCTTCATCACGAGCCGGCGGTGTTGATCCTTTCGCGGCAGGCGTTGCCTACGCTGGATCGCGCGAAGTACGCGCCGGCGGCGGGAGTCGCGAAGGGCGCGTACGTGCTGGGGGACGCGCGCGACGGCAAACCCGATGTGCTGTTGCTTGCGAGCGGCAGCGAAGTGTCATTGTGCGTCGAAGCATACGAGAAGCTGACTGCCGACGGCGTCAAAGCGCGCGTCGTGAGCGTCCCGTCGTGGGAGCTGTTCGAGCAACAAGACGAGGGATACCGCAACAGCGTCATACCTCCGGAGGTGACGGCTCGTGTCTCGGTGGAACAGGCGTCGACGTTCGGGTGGGCTCGGTTCACGGGCCTTGCGGGCGAGCGAATCGGTATGAAGACGTTTGGGGCTTCGGCGCCGCTCAAGGAGTTGCAGAAGAAGTTCGGCTTCACGACCGATAACGTGATCGCGGCGGCGAAGCGACAGTTAGCAAAGAAGTGAGGTTGGTTTGTGGTTCGCGGTTTGTAGTTCGTGGGTTCGTTGATCCGCGAGTGACACCTTTAGGGCTAGAAGCTGCGGACACAAGCGACGACACCCGGTTACGTATCCGCCGCGCGGCTTACGCCACGGTAGATGATATGGACCACAAATGGCACGACAGCTACAATGGTGCGCCGTCAGACGGGAAGGGGTGGGCCACTGGCGGGGATTCGGCTCTCCGCGTGCGGCGCGGCGGGTCGTGGAACCTCAGTGCCAACTTTGCCGCCCGGCCCTTCGCAACTGCTTTTTTTCGGACGTTTGCAGCCTCCACATCGGTTTTCGCGTTGTGGCGACTGCGCGGACTTCCTAATGCACGGGCTGGGTCTCTACGGCCTGAGGAGGGGTATTCTAATGGCTAACGTGACTGCGAGCTTGAAAAGGATACTGGATGACCTGCGTCTAGCTAGCGCTTCTGACGCTCTACGGTGACCGCTTAGCCAATTTGATATTGTTCGGCTCACAGGCGCGAGGCGATGCCGCGACCGGCTCGGATATTGATGTTTTGGTCGTGTTGAGAGGCGAAGTGCGGCCGGGGCTCGAATCTCAAGAGTCAGCAGTATCACCGCTGAGTTATCACTTGCCAACGATGTAGTGATCAGTTGCGTGTTCGTCTCCGAGGGACAGTTCACTGCCGAACAGAGCCCTCTTCTCCTGAATGTCCGCAGGGAAGGGGTTGCAATATGACTGGTTCTCGCTGCCTTTCCTTTTGACCGTCCTGGACTGTGTCGTGTACCCTTTGCTCCTACGAAGAGTTTGAAGGTGATCGATATGCAGAGAGCCGACTTGGATCGCGACGAGAGACCTATCTCCGATTTCCGCGCCAACGCCGCTTCGCTGGTTCAACGAGTGCGGCGCACGAAACGTCCGCTCGTCATTACCCAGCTAGGCAAGGGCACCGTCGTGTTGCTCGATGTCGCCGAATACGAAAAGCTCCTTGCGAAGCTCGCACTCTTGCAGGACGTCCACGCCGCCGAGAATCAGCTCGCAGACGGGCAGGCGATCCCTCACGCGGCCGCGCGCAAGAGCGCACTCGCGCGGCTTGGCAAATGAAGATCGTCTGGTCTCCGCTCGCGCTCGAGAGAGTCAACGAGATAGCCGGCTACATAGCCGAAGACGGTGTTGAAGCGGCAAGGGTTTGGCTGATCGACGTGTTCGGGGCCGTGGAGAGACTACAACGCTTCCCAGAATCCGGCAGGGTCGTGCCGGAAGTGAAACGCCAGAATATCCGTGAAATCATCTTCAAGAACTATCGAGTGATCTATCGCGTCGAACGCGCGCGGGTGAGTGTCCTGACAGTTCGGCACGGCAAGCAGCGATTGCTGCTCGACGAGTTGAGCTAGACTCGACAGGACAATCCGAACATTCACGCCCGGGGCGAAGCAAGATGAGCGCGCCGGGTACAAGTTCACAGGAGCACATCATGAACCCGATGAAAGCAGGAAACCCCCTTAAAGCCCTACCCGAATACGGCCAGGCCGTGTGGCTCGACTACATCCGCCGCAGCTTGATCACGAGCGGTGAGCTGCAGCGACTGGTCGACGAAGACGGCTTGCGCGGCGTTACGTCCAACCCGGCCATCTTCGAGAAGGCCATCACCGGCAGCACCGATTACGCCGACGTCCTCGGAGAACTCCAGCAACGAGACGACCTTGACGCCAAGTCGCTCTACGAACAGATTGCCGTCCGCGACATTCAGGACGCCGCCGACGTGATGCGCACCGTCTACGACAAGACCAACAAACGCGACGGCTACGTCAGCATCGAAGTCTCGCCTTACCTCGCCCATCACACCGACGCGACCATCGACGAAGCGCGGCGGCTGTGGAAGTGGGTCGCCCGGCCGAACGTGATGATCAAAGTCCCCGCAACGCCCGAAGGCATTCCGGCCATCCGACAACTCGTCAGCGAAGGCATCAACGTAAACGTCACGCTGTTGTTCGCGATGGAGGCCTACGAGCAAGTCGCCGAAGCGTACATCTCCGGACTTGAAGCACGAGTGGCGGCGGGCGGCAACCCAGGCGGCATCGCAAGCGTCGCGAGCTTCTTCATCAGCCGCATCGACTCGCTGATTGACGGCCTCGCCGCCGCGAAGCTGAAATCGTCCACCGATCCAAAAGAACAATCAGCGCTGCGATGGGTCGTCGGCAAGGTCGCCATCGCCAACGCCAAGCTGACCTATCAACGCTACAAGCAGATCTTCGGCGGCGAGCGATGGAAGGCGCTTGCCGCCCGCGGTGCGCAGACTCAGCGGGTCCTGTGGGCCAGCACCAGCACCAAGAACCCGAGCTACCGAGACGTGCTCTACGTCGAAGAGCTGATCGGCGCCGACACAGTGAACACGATTCCGCCGGCGACCTTCGACGCGTTTCGCGATCACGGCCGGTTGAGGAAAAGCCTCGAAGAAGACATCGACGGCGCGCGGGTGACGATGGAGACGCTCGACGAGGCCGGCATCTCGATGAAGGAGGCGACCGATACGCTGTTGCGCGACGCCGTGCGATTGTTCGCCGAGGCCTTCGACAAATTGCTCAGCTCGGTCGATACGACTTGCAAGCTTGTTTCGTGGGCCAAGATCGACAAGCAAACTTACTCGGCGCCGGAAGCGATCACCGCCGGGGTGAAGAGGTCACTCGAAGAGTGGCAGATCGAAGGCAAGGTCCGCCGGCTGTGGGCGCGCGACGCGTCGCTGTGGACCAACTCGGATGAAGCCGACTGGCTGGGGTGGCTCTCGATAGCCGATCACCGAATGGTGCCTCGCGATCATCTGACTCAGATCGCCGAGGAAGTCAAACAAGCCGGGTTTTCGCACGCGCTGCTGCTGGGAATGGGCGGATCGAGCTTGTGTCCCGAAGTCATGAAGATGACCTTCGGCAAGATCGACGGCTTCCCCGAACTTCAGGTTCTGGACTCAACCGATCCGGCCCAGGTCAAAACATACGAAGGCAAGGTTGATCTCGCGAACACGATCTTCATCGTGTCGAGCAAATCGGGCGGAACCCTCGAGCCCAATATCTTCAAGCAGTACTTCTTCGAGCGAGTGAAGCAGGTGGTCGGCGCTGAAGAAGCGGGCAATCGTTTCATTGCGATCACCGACCCCGGTTCGAAGATGCAACACGTCGCCGAGGCCGACCGCTTCCGCCACATCTACTTCGGGCGTCCGAGCATCGGCGGCAGGTATTCGGCGCTTTCGAATTTCGGCACGGTCCCCGCGGCGATCATGGGCGTCGACGTGCTCAAGTTCATGGATCTTGCCGAGGAGATGGTGCACGCGTGTTCGTATTGCGTGCCTGTGCCTGAGAATCCCGGCGTGGTGCTTGGAGCGCTGCTCGGTGTCGCTCACAACAACGGCCGCGACAAAGTTACGATCGTTGCATCGCCGGCGATCTCGGACCTCGGCGCGTGGCTGGAGCAGCTTCTGGCCGAATCGACCGGCAAGGACGGCAAGGGACTCGTGCCGGTGGACCGCGAACGGCTGGGGCCGCCCGATGTCTACGGCAACGACCGCGTGTTCGCTTACCTGAGACTGGAGACCGAGCCCGACGCCGCGCAGGACGCCGCCATCGATGCGCTGGAGAAGGCAGGTCATCCGGTTGCACGAATCGCGATCGCGGACCGCTACGATCTCGGGCAGGAGTTCTTCCGATGGGAGATCGCGACGGCGGTGGCCGGATCGATAATCGGCATCAACGCATTCAACCAGCCCGACGTCGAGGCCAGCAAGATAGCGACCAAGAATCTGACCTCCGCGTACGAGAAGACCGGCTCGCTCCCGCCTGAGACACCTGTTCTTGAGGAAGGCGGCATCAAGCTGTTCACCGACGAGAAGAACGCCGCGGCCTTGAAATCGGCTGCCGGAGCCGATCAGACTCTCGTGGGCTACCTCAAGGCTCATTTGAACCGGGCCGGCGCAGGTGACTACTTTGCCGTGCTCGGCTACATCGAGATGAACGACGCTCACGAGGACGCGCTGCAGGCGATACGCCATGCCGTGCGCGACAAGAAGCGCGTCGCAACCTGTCTCGGGTTCGGGCCCCGGTTTTTGCACTCGACCGGGCAGGCGTACAAGGGCGGGCCCAACAGCGGGGTGTTCTTGCAGATCACGTGTGACGATGCCCTCGATGTTCAGGTTCCCGGACAGAAGTACACGTTCGGCGTGGTGAAGGCGGCTCAGGCGCGCGGCGATTTTGAAGTGCTGGCCGAGCGTGAGCGCCGCGCCTTGCGAGTTCATCTCGGCGCGGACGTGGCAGCGGGGCTTGCAGCGTTGCAATCAGCAATCGCGCGGGCGTTGTCCTAACAGATGCGCTCGGAAGCGGGCGTTAAGAGTACCGACTTCAGTCGGGTTTTTCTTATCGAGAATCGGACTTGCGGAGAAAAGACCCGACTAAAGTCGGTACTCTTAACACCCGTTGCCGAGGCTTCGCCTACAGGAGCAAATATGCAACTCGGAATGGTAGGACTCGGACGAATGGGCGCTAACATGGTGCGCAGGCTGATGCGCGGCGGCCACCAGTGCGTCGTCTTTGATCTCAATCCGGACAACGTGAAGCAACTGACGAGCGAAGGCGCGACCGGCGCGAGCACCCTCGACGACTTCGTGGGCAAGCTCGAAAAGCCCCGCGCAGCGTGGGTGATGGTGCCGGCCGGTGCCCCGACCGAGCAAACGGTTCGCGCCCTGGCCGAGCGAATGGAGACCGGCGACACGATCATCGACGGCGGCAATTCGTACTTCAAAGACGACGTGCGCCGCGCAGCCGAGTTGAGGGCAAGAGGAATCAACTATGTTGACGTCGGCACGAGCGGGGGCGTGTGGGGACTCGAGCGCGGATACTGTATGATGCTCGGCGGTCCGGAGGATGCGGTGCGCCGGCTCGATCCGATCTTCAAGACGCTCGCGCCGGGACGGGGCGACGTTCCTCCCACGCCCGGCCGCGAGAGGATGGGCGGCACGGCCGAAGAAGGCTATCTGTACTGCGGGCCATCGGGCGCCGGGCACTTCGTCAAGATGGTGCACAATGGAATCGAGTATGGCTTGATGCAGGCTTATGCCGAGGGCTTCGACATTTTTCGCAACGCGAACTCGAAGGAGTTGGCCGAAGATCATCGCTACGATTTGAACCTCGCGGACATCGCCGAGGTGTGGCGCCGGGGCAGCGTGGTCGGGTCGTGGCTTCTGGATTTGACCGCGATCGCGCTGGCCGAGAGCCCGACGCTCGCTGAATACACGGGCTTCGTTCAGGATTCGGGCGAAGGCCGCTGGACTATCATGGCCGCGATCGAAGAATCGGTGCCGGCTGACGTGCTGACCTCGTCGTTATACACTCGCTTCCGCTCGCGTCAGGAGCACACGTTCGCCGAGAAAGTGCTCTCGGCTATGCGAAACAAGTTCGGCGGGCACGTCGAGCGGGCGGCGGGAGGATGACCCAGCAATGAGCGCTGAATGATGAACGATCTATAAGAGCGCGGCGTCCCCGTTCATCATTCATCGTTCGGCGATCCTCGCTTCCCGTTTCGTTCATCACTCGTCTTTCATCGTTGCTCATCAAAGGAGATTGCCACTATGTCATCAGCAGAGGGAACAAACTCGACGGGAGAGCGGCCGGGTCAAGTCGCGGCGCCGTGCGTTATGGTGATCTTCGGCGCCGCCGGGGACCTGACCAAGCGCAAGCTGATACCCGCACTCTACAATCTTGCCAAAGACCATCTGCTGTCGCGCGAGTTCGCGATCATCGGAGTCGCAAGAGCGCCGCTTACCACCGAGGCCTTTCGCGCGAAGATCGGCGCCGAGATTCAGGAGTTCGCAACCACCTCGGTCGAGGCCGACCTGTGGGAGTGGTTCGAGCGGCGCCTCTACTACGTGAGCGGCAACTTCGACAATGCTGAAACCTATAAGCGGCTCGCTCAGACGCTTGCTCGCGTCGACAATGACCACGGAACGCACGGCAACGTCTTCTACTACCTCGCGACCGCGCCGAGTTACTTCGCCGAAGTCGTTCAGCAGCTCGGCGCCGAAGGGCTTGCGCGAGATGACGGCGCAAACTGGCGAAGAGTGATTATCGAGAAACCCTTCGGTCGCGACCTCGACTCCGCGCGCGAGCTGAATCAACAGATCAAAGAAGTCCTCAGCGAACGCCAGATCTATCGCATCGATCACTACCTCGGCAAAGAGACCGTTCAGAACATCTTGGTCTTCCGCTTCGGCAACGGAATCTTCGAGCCGATCTGGAACCGGCGGTACATCGACCACATCCAGATCACGGCGGCCGAAAGCGTCGGCGTCGAGGGCCGCGGCGGGTACTACGAAACGTCGGGCGCGCTGCGCGATATGGTGCCTAACCACCTGTTCCAGTTGATCACCCTCACCGCGATGGAACCGCCCATCTCATTCGAAGCCAACGCCGTTCGCGATGAACAAGCCAAAATCCTGCACGCGATCCAGCCCATCAGTCCCGAAGATGTGCTCAGCCGAACCGTGCGCGGCCAGTATGGCGAGGGCGCGATGGGCGACGAAAAGGTTCCGGCTTACCGCAGCGAGCCCAACGTCGCCGCAGCGTCGAATACCGAAACATTCGTCGCAATGAAGCTCTCGATCGACAACTGGCGATGGGCGGACGTGCCGTTCTACCTGCGAACCGGCAAGCGATTGGGGCGGCGAGTCACCGAGATAGCCATCCAGTTCAAGCGCGCGCCGTTCGTGCTCTTTCGCAACACGCCGATCGAGCGGCTGACTACGAACCGGCTCGTGCTGAACATCCAGCCCGACGAGGGAATCTCGCTGCGCTTTGGGGCGAAGATCCCCGGCGCGGTTCTCAACCTCGGCGCCGTCGATATGGACTTCGCGTATTCGGACTACTTCGGCAGCACGCCGAGCACGGGGTATGAACGACTGCTCTACGATTGCATGATTGGCGACGCGACCTTGTTTCAGCGCGCCGACATGGTCGAGGCCGGCTGGAGCGTCGTGGCGCCGGTCCAGGACGTCTGGAAGGCGCTGCCCGCGCGGTCGTTCCCCAATTACGCGGCCGGCTCGTGGGGCCCGAGAGAGGCCGACGAGTTGATGGCGCGTGATGGGAGGCACTGGAGGATCATCGATGATTCTCGCGGGTGACATAGGCGGAACCTCGACCCGGATCGGAGTGTTTGAAACAGCGGGCAGCCGATTAACCCCCGTCGTCGAAGAGGTTTATTCGAGCCGCGAGCACGCCGGTCTCGATCAGATTGTCAGGAAGTTCGTCTCGACCCACTCGCTCTCGATTACGTGCGCGAGCTTCGGGGTCGCGGGCCCGGTTCGCAACGGCCGGTCTGAAACGCCGAACCTCCCGTGGGTCGTGGACGCAAGGGCGCTCGCCGCTGAGCTCGGAATTGAGGGCGTTGGCTTGATCAACGACCTCGAAGCGAACGCGTACGGAATCGCGGCGCTTGAGGCGAGAGACTTCATCGTGCTGAACCAGGGCGCGGCGGATGCGGTTGGGAACGCCGCGATCATCTCGGCGGGAACGGGGCTCGGTGAAGCGGGGATGTACTGGGACGGCAAGCAGCACCGGCCGTTCGCGTCCGAAGGAGGTCATGCCGACTTCTCTCCGCGCAACGAGCTGGAGACCGAACTGCTCAGTTACATGCTGACGAAGATCGCGCGGGTGAGCTACGAGCGCGTGCTGTCGGGGCCGGGGTTGTACAACATCTACCGATTTCTGCGCGACACGGGCCGCGGGAGCGAGCCGGCGTGGCTGACGATAGAGCTTGCGAAGGGCGACCGGTCGGCGGCGATCTCGCAAGCGGCGCTCGCGGGCAAATCGGAGTTGTGCTCGCAAGCGCTCGACATGTTCGTCGGGTTCTACGGCGCCGAGGCAGGGAACATGGCGCTGAGGTATCTGGCAATCGGCGGCGTGTACATCGGCGGCGGGATAGCTCCGAAGATCATAGAGAAGCTGAGAGGCCCGGTCTTCATGGAAGCCTTTGTCGCGAAGGGGCGGTTGAGACCTTTGCTTGAAGGGATTCCGGTCAGGGTCATTCTGAACGACAAGACCGCGTTGTTAGGAGCCGCGCGCTTCGCGACGTTGTGAGGCGTCGGTATTCGTTCGACAACCGAGTGAATCGGACGAGCACCATCACCGCCAAGCATACATCAGATCATTCGGACCGGTGGATTGGTTCTAAGTTCATGGCGCGAAAGACAAAGGCGAGCGATGGCAACAGATCGAACAGTCACCTGGCTTGCGGAGCAACTCGATGGGCGACTGCCGTGGTCTGCAACAATACCTCGACTTCAAAGCTGGTGTACGACTACATCTCGGGCTTTAATCGCGAAAATGAGGATGGTTCGACGACCCTCGAAAACGGGCGGCTGGCACTGTTTCGCAACTTCGACGAGCACGGCAATCCGCTCGGCCGGCCGCGAACCCTGCTGATCGATAGCGCGCAACTCGAATCCGGCGATGCGCTCGATGACAAATTTCGCAACATCGCTAGCGACGAGATCGAGCGCTTTCGTCGTGAGATCGTCGAACGCAGTGGCGACGTACGGCAGGCTGAGAACCTCACCGATCAGGACCTGCTTCGCGAGGTCATGAACACTGTCGGCAAGGCGGGCCAGCTTGGTGATTCCGTTCGTTGCGTGGTCTCGGTTTCCATGCTCACCGAAGGTTGGGACGCCCAGAACGTCACCCACGTTCTCGGCGTGCGGGCATTCGGTACTCAGCTTCTTTGCGAGCAGGTGATTGGACGCGCATTGCGTCGTCAGTCTTATGAACTCAATGACGACAACCTGTTCAACGTAGAATATGCCGACGTTTTAGGGATTCCGTTTGACTTCACAGCCAAGCCGGTGGTTGCGCCGCCGCAACCGCCACGCGAGACCATTCAGGTCAAAGCCGTTCGCCCAGATCGGGATCACCTCGAGATCCGCTTTCCGCGAGTCGCAGGCTACCGAGTCGAACTTCCCGAGGAACGGCTGACCGCCGAGTTCAATGACGACTCGGTTCTGGAACTGACCCCTGACCTTGTCGGCCCCTCGATCACAAGGAACTCCGGAATCATCGGCGAGGCCGTTGATCTGAACCTTGAGCATTTGGGAGACCTGCGGCGCTCGACGCTGCTCTTCCACATCACGCAGCGCCTGCTCTACACCAAGTGGCGCGATCCGGGTGAAGAACCCAAACTGTATCTCTTCGGTCAACTCAAGCGCATCACCAGGCAATGGCTCGACACCTGTCTGAAGTGCAAGGGCGACACCTATCCGGCTCAACTGATGTACCAGGAACTCGCCGATATGGCCTGCCAACGCATCACCGCAGGCATCAACCGCGCGCTGTCTGACAAGCGCCCCATCAAAGCCGTGCTCGATCCTTACAATCCCACGGGCTCAACGATCCACGTTAAGTTCAATACCTCGAAGACGGATCGGTGGGAGACCGACTCGCGCCGTTGTCACATTAACTGGATAATTCTCGACAGTGATTGGGAGGCGGAGTTCTGCCGCGTCGCGGAATCACATCCGCGTGTCAGGGCTTACGTGAAGAATCACAACCTCGGTCTCGAAGTGCCCTATCGCTATGGCTCGGAGACACGCATTTATCGCCCCGATTTCATCGTGCTCGTCGACGACGGGCATGGCGAGAATGACCTGTTGCACCTGATTGTCGAGATCAAGGGTTATCGCCGCGAGGATGCGAAAGAGAAGAAAGCGACCATGGATGTGTATTGGGTACCCGGGGTAAACAACCTCGGGAGCTACGGCCGCTGGGCGTTCGCGGAATTCACGGACGTCTATGATATCGGTGTTGACTTTGAGGCCACAGTCGAAGGTGAGTTCAATAAGATGATAGACCGCGTTGCAGGCAACGGGAGTGATTGATGGCAGCAACCCGACTGAGAATCTTCATCAGCAGCGTACAGAAAGAGTTCGCGCAGGTCCGCAGCGATCTGAAAGCATTTCTTTTGGGCGATGCGGTGCTTCAGCGGTTTGTTGCGAGCGTGTTCCTTTTCGAGGAACTGCCAGCCAAAGATCAGCGCGCCGACGAAGTCTATCTTTCGAAGTCGAGCGATGCGACGTCTACCTGGGAGTGTTCGGTTACGAATATGGCCATCAGGATAAGAAGGGGGTGTCGCCAACCGAACACGAGTACGACCATGCCACGCGACTTGGTAGGACCCGTTTGGTGTATGTCTGGGGTTCCGATGAAAAGAAACGCGCTCCCCAAATGCGGAAACTTGTCAGCAAGGCCAGTGGCGAGTTGATCCGCCGGCGTGTCGATAATATCAGCGCCTTGACCTCCGAAGTCTACGCCAGCCTCGTGGAATATCTCGATGGCCTCGGCGCACTGCGGGTTCCGCCGTTTGATACCTCCGCGTGCGATGGCGCAACCCTGGCGAATCTCTCCCGCAAACGGATCGACTGGTTTCTTGAGACTGCCAAAAGGGAGCGGGGCTTTCCTCTCAAGCCCAACACCACGACCCAGGCGCTGCTGACCCATCTCAATCTCCTCGACAACGGCAAACCGACCAATGCGGCGATGCTTCTGTTTGGCGCGAACCCGCAACGCTTTCACCGCACCGCCGAGACCAAGTGCATTCATTGCCACGGCACTGAGTATCGCCGCCCGTTTGCCTCCTTACAGGTGTATGGTGGGGATCTTTTCGAGCAAGCGGACCAGGCGCGAGACTTCGTGCTCGGGAAGATCAACCGTGCCGTCGGCACCCGTGCCTTCAGCATCACGGCGCCGGCCACGTACGAGTTGCCCCCTGACGCCGTTGCTGAGGCCATCGTCAATGCGATCGCTCACCGCGATTACAACAGCAACGCTTCGGTCGAGGTCCGACTCTTCGCCGATCGGCTGGAAGTTTGGAACCCCGGCGCGCTGGCGGGAACACTGACGCTCCCGAGTCTCCGTGAGGACCACCCATCGGTCCCCAACAATCCGTTGCTTGCTGAATCGCTTTACTTGACCCGCTACATCGAAAGAGTTGGTTCCGGCACTCAGGCGATGATCGAGTTGTGCGTCGAAGCTGGTCTTCCAGAACCAGACTATGAGCTGCGTCAGGGCTTTTTCGTCATCACGCTTTGGCGTGATTGGCTGACCGCGGATTTCGTGAATAGTCTCCAACTCAATGATCGACAGCGGCAAGCCATCACGTTCGTGAAAGCCCAGGGTCGAATAACGAATCGAGATCACCGAGATCACACTGGGGTGGTCATACGAACCGCGTCGCGCGATCTTGAGGAACTCGTCACGAAAGGTGTGCTGAAGAAAGTCGGGACGACCGGCCGGAGCACGTTCTATTGCTCGCCAACAAACTGGACATAAAGAGGACAAACAGGACATGAGTGCGGCGACCCTTAAACGAGACATAAACCGGACAAACACGACATTGAAGGAGCAACAAGGTGGCCAATTACCAACCCAACTCGCCACGGCGCAAAGCGGAAGCCACGTAAACAATGCCTCACATATGCCTCAAATGCCTCATCGGAATAGCGGCAAACATTAAAGGGTCATAAAGGGAACATACGCCAGACCGGCAGGAGCACAAACATAGACATGGCGAGGAAACCACCAAACAAACAGGACATGAAAGGGCTCATAAAGGGCTCAAACGGCTCACATCGAATCGAGTAGAGACATAGACATGGCCAAGAAGCTCACGTCAAAGAAGACTGTCGAAACCCTCACGCACGAGGAGGCTTCGCGCAAGAACATTCCCACCGCTGAATATCAGTCGGTGATGCAGAAGGAAGAGCAAAGCCCGGTACGCGTTGCCTACGAACGCCGCAACCGCGACCTCGATCCGCAACTGGTCTGGCGCGGCAAGGATCAACAGGACTGGTCCGATCTCGTGGTCCACGCGCCCCCGCTCTACATCCAGGAGAAGGTTCACCCGAAGGTCCTGATTGACGACCTGCTGCGCCGGACAAAAGAGAATGCGCGGGCCAGCGAGAAAGTAACTGACTTCCAGCCTGATCTCTTCGCCGATTTCAATGGATTGCCGGACGAGACCGCCAAGACCGAGTTCTACCAGCACGACGCCAACTGGTCCAACCGCATGATCCTCGGCGACAGCTTGTAGGTGATGGCTTCGCTGGCCGAACGCGAAGGGCTGCGCGGCAAGGTGCAATGCATCTATCTCGACCCGCCTTACGGCATCAAGTTCAACTCCAATTTCCAGTGGTCAACGACCAGTCGCGATGTGAAAGACGGCAACACCGACCACATCACGCGAGAGCCGGAACAGGTGAAGGCGTTTCGGGATACGTGGCGCGATGGAATTCATTCGTATCTGACCTATCTGCGGGATCGGTTGACGGTGGCGCGCGATTTGTTGACGGATAGCGGTTCGATCTTTGTGCAAATTGGCGATGAGAATTTACATCGCGTGCGGGCGGTAATGGATGAGGTGTTTGGAGAGGAATCCTTTGTTGTCACCATTCCCGTAAAGAAGAAAGGGAATCAGAAGTCGAATCTCATAGATCCAGTGAATGACTACTTGCTTTGGTATAGCAGAAGTCCTAGATATCAGGGCCAGACGCGGTTTCGCTCACTTTTCGAAAAGCGGGAACTCGACGCCGACACCCTACGAAGATTTAATCGAGCAGCGCTTCCAGACGGAAGGGAGTTTCCGTTTGAGTCAGTACCAGACCCCAAGGATCAGGCCAAAACGAATAACTACAAAGAGCAACTAGATCAGCTTTCCGTAGATTGGCCTGGCGCTCGTCTCTTTTATCCGGGCGAGCAACTAACGAGTGGAGGCGAAAGACCAAATCAGAGTGATCCTATTGAATGGGAAGGTGTCATCTATCGCCTTAATCCTGGGCTTTGTTGGAAGACCACAACCAGGACCGCTGACGGATCAACACCTGGGATGCGTCGCCTCCAAGCTGCAAGGCGTCTCGTTGGGGGAAGAGGACATCTCAACTACAAGCGCTTTCTCGACGATTTCGGCTACACACAGCTTACAAATTGGTGGGATGGACTCGGAGGCGCTCTAAACGCCATCTATGTAGTTCAAACCAACGAAGAGATTGTCAAGCGTTGCATTTTAATGACCACTGACCCCGGCGACCTCGTCCTCGACCCTACCTGCGGCTCCGGCACCACCGCCTATGTTGCCGAACAATGGGGACGCCGCTGGATTACGATTGATACTTCGCGGGTGGCGCTCGCCCTCGCGCGCGCTCGCATTATGGGCGCGCGCTATCCGTATTACCTGCTAGCCGATTCGCCCGACGGGCAGCGCAAGGAGGCCGAGATCACGCGCACCGTGCCCGCTTCGCAGCCCACACGCGGCGACATCCGGCAGGGCTTCGTGTACGAGCGCGTGCCGCACATCACACTCGGATTCATCGCCAACAACGCCGAGATCGATGTCATCTGGGACAAGTTCCAACAGACCCTCGAACCGTTGCGCGACCAACTCAACACCGGGCTCAAGCAACGTTGGGAAGAATGGGAAATCCCTCGCGATGCGGACGCCAAATGGACCGACGCGGCGAAGAAGCTGCACGCGGAATGGTGGAAGCAGCGCATCGCTCGTCAAAAAGAGATTGACGCATCCATCGCCGCAAAAGCCGAGTCCGAATACCTGTACGATAAGCCCTACCCGGACAATAAGAAAGTCCGCGTCGCCGGGCCGTTTACGGTCGAGAGCCTCTCACCGCATCGCGTCTTGGGTGTGGACGAAAACGACGAATTGATCGACGGTATTGCGGACCCAAGAGACGGCTTTGGCGAGGAGCGAAGCTTTGTACAGATGATTCTTGAGAATCTCAGGACCGCAGGCGTCCAGCAGGCGCACAAAGAAGACAAGATCAACTTCACGTCGCTCGTTCCCTGGCCGGGCGATCTGGTCTGCGCCGAAGGCCGATATATCGAAGGCAATGCAGAGTCCGGCGCCGAGAAGCGCGCGGCTATCTTTATCGGCCCGGAATTCGGCACCGTCTCGCGCCCCGATCTGGTGTCCGCCGCAAAAGAGGCGGGCGAGGCCAGCTTCGATGTGCTGATCACTTGCGCGTTCAACTACGACGCGCATTCAACGGAATTCAATAAGCTCGGCCGCATCCCCGTGCTAAAGGCGCGCATGAACGCCGACCTGCACATGGCCGACGATTTGAAGAACACCGGCAAGGGCAACCTGTTCGTCATCTTTGGCGAACCGGACATTGATCTTCTTGATGCCGGTGACGAAGGCGAGCCCGGCCAGATCCGCGTCAAGGTCAACGGCGTGGATGTCTTTCACCCAAACACAGGCGAAGTCCGCAGCGACAACGCTGATGGCATCGCTTGTTGGTTCATTGATACCGACTACAACGAAGAGAGCTTCTTCGTGCGGCACGCTTATTTTCTGGGCGCGAACGATCCATACAAAGCGCTCAAGACGACTCTCAAGGCTGAGATCAACGAAGAGGCGTGGGCTACGCTCAACAGCGACGTGTCTCGTCCCTTCGATAAACCGGCATCAGGCCGAATCGCTGTAAAGGTGATCAACCATCTCGGCGACGAAGTGATGAAAGTATTTCGGGTTTCATAACAGCTCTTGGCTGGAGCGAGCTAGCTGATGTCGTTTCCAAAACCAGAAACTTTTCTAACTGTTCGCGTCCACAACGTCGACCTCCAACCTTCGCTGTCAGGCCTTTGCGTCGGGTACGAGCGTGGGGAGTGGCGTACCCAGCAGCTGGCCGACCACATTATGGATTGGTTACCCGAGTTCGCACTCACAGCATCAGAATGCGCCACGCTTGGACACCAGAATGCGACGAAGCTGATACGCAGCGCGGCCAAACGAGTTTACGAATCGGAAAAGTTCCAAAACAGAGGGGAGTTCGGAGAGGTCCTGTTGCACGCTGCGATTCGGCAGGTGTTTGACTCGTTGCCCGCTGTCTCCAAGATCTACTACAAGTCAGCGAACAACGATCCGGTGAAAGGGCTTTGATGCTGTCCACGTTGTTGGACCCCCGGATGATCTAGAACTCTGGCTAGGAGAAGCAAAATTCTATAGCGACATTTCGGGTGCGATCTCTCAGGTCGTTGCCGAATTACGAAAACACTTTGAGACGGACTATCTGCGCAGCGAGTTCGCCCTAATCGTGAACAAGATTGATCCCAAGTGGCCGCACGCGGAAGTACTCCGTAAACTCCTACAGCCAGAAGTATCGTTGGACGAGGTGTTTGAACGCGTATGCATTCCGGTACTCTTGACGTACGACAGCGCGTGCGTCTCCGCACACAACGCCTGCGATGCGCCCTATGCCCGCGCGTTCGAGCAGGAGATTAATAGACACTACACCACCTTCATCGGTCGTGATCTTCCGACTGAGACGCGGGTCCACCTATTCCTGTTGCCGCTCCTGCGAAAGGAGGAGCTGGTGAACGTTTTAGATGGGAAGCTGAAACTATGGCAGAATCTATGAATATCGCCACTTTGATAGACAACCTGCGCTCGCCGGATGCTGTACGGCTTGAGGCGTTCAACATCCTGCGGAACATCGCTTGTCTGGTGGCAAATCCTGAGCAAGAGACAATTGCCCACGAGATGGTTCTGCGGGCGTTGGAACATCGGGAGCACTTCGAACCCTACAAGCAGGTGCTTGATTCTCTGGTGCGCTCGGTGGGGTTGTTCCCATACTTAGCACCTGACGCGCTGAGTTTCCGGGATGCCGTTGCCTACGAGTTTCATCGTCCTGCAAACATGGGCGAGGAGTTCGTGTTCCATCGTGAACAGGCAGAGGTCTACCGCAGGCTTCTCGATGGCGACAGCGTGATCCTCAGCGCCCCAACAAGTTTTGGCAAAAGCAAGATAATCGACGCGATCATAGCTACCGGGAAGTTCCGCAATCTGGTGGTAGTCGTGCCCACACTTGCTCTGATCGACGAAACCCGGCGGCGTCTGGCATTGTTTTCAGATCGCTACAAGATTGTCACTCACCTGTCGCAACGGCCAGCAGATGCGAATATCTTTGTGTTTACGGCTGAGCGAGCGGTGGCTTATGACCAGTTTCCCGTTATCGAGTTCTTTGTCATCGATGAGTTTTACAAGCTGAACGCGATGTCTGAAGACCAGAGAAGAACGGTGGCGCTGAACCACGCATTTTACAAGCTGCGTAAGTTCGGTGCCCAGTTTTACCTTCTCGGACCTAGTGTTCAGCGCATTCCCACCGGCGTAGAGGCTGCGTTCAAGTGCTACTTCTATCCTACAAAGTTCACGACCGTAGCGTCCGAACAGATCCCGGTTCCGGGGAGCGGGGATGATATCGGACGGCTGATAAATCTCTGTCGCAACCTCGAAGATCCGACGTTAATCTTTTGCAGATCGCCCGCAAGAGTGAACGGGGTAGCGCATGCATTGTTGGCTGAAGGGATTGGTGTGAGCGCTCCTGAACTTCATTCGGCAGCGAGGTGGGCTGGCCAGAACTACCATCAAGACTGGATTTTTGGAAAGTCACTGGCGCAGGGAATCGGTATCCATCATGGCAAGCTGCCACGGGCCCTAGCGCAATATGTGGTGCGCATGTTTAACGAGCTCAAACTGCAATTCCTGGTCTGCACTTCCACTCTCATCGAAGGGGTAAACACAAAGGCGAAGAACTGCATCATCTTCGATAACAAAATCGCTCTCGAGCAAATCGACTACTTCACATTCAACAACATCAAAGGGAGATCTGGCCGCATGTTCGAGCATTTTGTGGGTAATGTGTACCTGTTTAATGAGCCCCCGACAGAGCTGTTGCCTTTCGTGGATTTTCCGTTGCTAACGCAGGATGAAGATACTCCGGACAGCCTATTGGTGCAGATGGAAGTCGAAGACCTGGTTCCATTGTCGCAAGAGCGCATGCGGGAATATCGCGAACAGACTGTGCTTCCGCTGTCCGTCTTACGAGAGAATTCGTCGATTGATCCAGATGCCCAGATTCGTCTCGCGCGGCATTTATTGGATGCGCCAAATTACTGGTCAAACATACTGAGTTGGCGA
Source organism: Blastocatellia bacterium (assembly GCA_035293105.1). Lineage (GTDB taxonomy): Bacteria > Acidobacteriota > Blastocatellia > UBA7656 > UBA7656 > DATDOV01. The sequence continues at coordinate 24,902 of DATDOV010000066.1, read as the reverse complement.
ACCTCTCCCACGGGTCCGCAGCTTGAGGCGGTCTGCAATCTCATCTGGTCCTTCCTTGTTCAGGCCACGAGGAGTCGCGGCGGTGTTTTCTCGGCCCGGCAGTTGGCTTTCAAGGTATGGCAAATGCTCCGCGTACCTAACACGGCGGAACGAGTACGACAAGAAATGAGACCGGGACCGTATTCTGCCCGAACTCCGGATGAGGCGGTGGAGAGGATTCTCGAGTTTGAGCGCACCTGGGCAAGTTTTGAGTAGCCACGATACCTCATGGCAGTATCAAGGATTCAGCGCGCCGTATTCGAGCCTCGCGGCTTGCGGTTTGGTGATTTCTCTTCGTTTGCGTCAAGGGTCGAATGTCGATTTACGAACCCGGTCGTAGCTGCGCTGGATGAGTACGGTGTCCCACTACAGCTGGGTGCGAAGATCGCGAGGGCACTGGGTGAGACGGAAGATCTCGACGTCGCCCTGGCAAATCTTAAGGAACTTAGAATTGATGAATTGCCACTAGACGAGTTTGAGCGAGAGCTCCTTACCGATGCAAAGGCGTTCTTGCCCTGACGATATCTGGGGCAGGCTTGTTCATGGAATTTCGAATCGCCGACACTTTTACCGACAGTCTTGCCAAGCTGACCGGCGAAGAGCAGAAATCCGTCAAGACCACCGCGTTTGACTTGCAAATGAATCCTGCTAGTCCAGGGATGCAATTGCACAAGTTGGACGCGGCCCGTGACCCGCGCTTCTGGTCGGTCCGCGTGACGCGCGACATACGATTGATCGTCCACAAGACCGAAGCGAGCCTCCTGCTGTGCTACGTCAACCATCACGACGATGCTTATCGCTGGGCGGAACGGCGCAAGCTTGAAACACATCCGAAGACCGGCGCAGCTCAACTGGTTGAAATCCGCGAGACCGTTCAGGAATTGATAATCCCGAAGTACGTCGAAGTAGTACAACCGGCGCCGCCGAAGCCCTCCCTCTTCGCGCAGTTCTCCGAAGATGAGTTGTTGAGTTTCGGCGTCCCCGTCGAATGGATAAAGGATGTGCGCCAGGCCAACGAAGATTCTGTGCTGGAGTTGGCTGACCATCTTCCCGCTGAAGCCGCTGAGGCACTGCTAGAGCTCGCGACCGGAGGAAGGCCGCAAATCACCCAGCCTATCGCCCCGGGAACTAGTCCTTTCGATCATCCCGATGCACAGCGCCGCTTCCGCATTATGAGCGACGTCGAAGAACTGGAACGCGCGCTGAATTATCCGTGGGAAAAATGGATGATCTTCCTGCATCCCTCGCAGCGAGTGTTGGTCGAACGGGAGTACAACGGGCCCGCGCGCGTAGCCGGTTCGGCAGGCACCGGCAAGACTGTCGTCGCGTTGCATCGGGCCGCCTTTCTCGCGCGTCACAATCGCCAATCGCGCGTCTTGCTCACAACGTTTTCAGATACGCTCGCGAATGCATTGCGTACGAAGCTGCGTCGATTGCTTCACCACGAACCGAGACTCGGCGAAAACATCGAAGTGTGTTCCCTCAACACGATTGGGCGGCGGCTGTATAAGGCCCGCTTCGGTGCGCCACAGCTCGCATCCGATGAAGTGATTCAAGCATCACTGGCAGAGACAGCCAAAGAGGTCGAGGGCCACAAGTTCAGCCAACATTTCTTGCGATCAGAGTGGGAAGAGGTCGTTGACGCCTGGCAATTGGAAACTTGGGACGCCTATCGGGATGTTCGCCGTTTAGGGAGAAAGACTCGGTTGCCGGAACCTCGGCGTGCTGTGCTCTGGTCAATCTTCGATCGTGTCCGTTCTCAACTGAAGGAGCAAGGACTTATCACCTATGCCGGAATGTTCAACCGGCTCGCCGCCCATATCGCCAAAGGAAAACATCCGCCTTTCCAGTTTGCCGTAGTAGACGAAGCACAGGATCTCAGTGTTGCTCAGTTGCGATTTCTAGCCGGGCTAGGAACGGGTCAACCGAACAGCCTTTTCTTTGCGGGCGATTTGGGTCAACGGATCTTTCAGCAACCGTTTTCATGGAAGGCTCTGGGAGTTGATGTTCGCGGGCGCTCTCACATCCTGCGAATCAATTACCGGACTTCACACCAGATCAGGACGCAAGCTGATCGGCTGTTGGGCCCGGAGCTTTCGGACGTTGACGGCAACATCGAAGAACGCAAGGGCACAATTTCGGTTTTCAACGGCCCGGTCCCGACGATTCAAATCTCCGACAGTCACGCAGCCGAGGCGAACGCTGTTGGTGCTTGGCTCTCTGACCGAATCACCGAAGGCGTGATGCCCCATGAAATAGGAATCTTCGTTCGTTCCGCGGCGGAGCTTGACCGCGCCAGGGCAGGGGCCGAAAGTGCGGGACTGCAGTTCGGGGTGCTCGACGAGAATATCGAGACGACGGACGGATATGTCTCGATCAGCACAATGCACCTCGCAAAGGGTCTGGAGTTCCGCGCGGTTGTCGTGATGGCTTGCGACGATGAGGTCATTCCACTCCAAGAACGTATCGAGACCGTGACTGACGACACGGATTTGGAAGAGGTCTATAACACAGAGCGCCATCTGCTCTACGTGGCGTGCACTCGCGCTCGCGATCATCTGCTGGTCACGAGCGCGGCCCCACCGTCTGAGTTCCTCGACGATCTGCGCGTGTGACAATCTGAACGCGAGGCCCGTGAGTGGAGTCGCGGCTGCCGGGCGAGGCGATTCGGTTCCCCGCGTAGCCGAGTACGAAATCCCTGGGCGGGGGCCGGGACCCATTCGGGATCGCCCTTCCCGCTTCCTGTCGTGGACAGTCCGAGTTTCATGTGGGTAAATAAGAAGCGGGATTGAATCGAACATGGCCTTCGAAGGGAATAGAATCGACAGGCTGAAATCACTGCTCGCCGACAGCAGCCGGGCCGTCCTCTTCACCGGCGCCGGCATCAGCACTGAGTCCGGCATACCCGACTTCCGCAGCCCCGGCGGATTCTGGACCAAGTACCAGCCAATCGAGTTCCGTGACTTCCTCGCCTCCGAAGAAATGCGACGAGAAGCCTGGCGCCGCAAGGTCAAATTCGATGAGGCGTTCTCGCACGTCGGGCCCAATCGCGGCCACCGCGCCATCGCCCAACTCGTGAACGCGGGCAAGGCGACCAGCGTCATCACTCAGAACATCGACGGGCTGCACCAGCGTTCCGGAGTTCCCGACGACAGCGTGATCGAGCTCCACGGGAACGGGACCTACGCCGTTTGTCTCGATTGCAGCCGCCGGTACGAGATGGCCGAACTGTTCGCGGGGTTCAAGGTGAACGAACAACCGCCCGTGTGTGACTGCGGCGGCTTCATCAAGAGCGCGACGATCTCATTCGGACAGGCGATGCCCGTTGAGGCGATGCGGCGTGCGCAGACGGAAACAGAAGCGTGCGATCTCTTCCTGGCGATAGGATCTTCACTGGTCGTCTATCCCGCGGCGTCGTTTCCGGTCGTTGCAAAGCGGAATGGCGCGCGGCTCGTGATACTCAACCGCGAACCGACCGAACTCGATTACATCGCTGACCTGGTGATCAACGCCGAGATCGGGCCGACGCTTGGTGAGGTGACCGGAGTTGAATGACGGGAGTAGAAGACAGTAGGTTTCTGGAGATGCCGCAACGACGGTTGGATTCCGAAGATTGGAAGCGTGGTGTGGCGGCTTCCAGGACCGGCGCCTGTACGCCGGCACTCTCTCGATGTGGCCGAACCGTTATCTACTTTGGATCTCGGAACCGTCAGTTGGTTTTGGGGTTGGGCTTTCGAAAAAGTGCGCCCCCTATAAATACTGTTGTCACCGATGTCAAGTGAGTAATCTCACTTCAAAACCCGTCGCTTAAGGGCGGATTGGGATGCTCCCCCTCGCGGTGTGGTATCGCGACAGGCAGACTGATTACCGCACGACCGGCTGAACTGATCGTTCGGGATGACTCGCCGGTCGATCCTTGCTATCATTCGCGCGGTGAAGCGAGAACGAGACGTTAGTTTGGTTGGCAAGATCGGCGTGAGCGCATCGCTCGCTCGCGCGCGCGTGAATCGCTTCTTGTTGTCTGAGGTCGGGAGCCAGTTCTGCGCCGGGGATCCGGAACTGGACGTCGCGGGCGAAAACTGGCGCGTTCCTATTCTCCTCGTGACACCCGGCCTCGTCGTCGGCCGAGTGGGCGAAGCGTCGGTCGATTCAAGCACGCGCGAATTAGCAGACCATACAGAAGTCAGTAATATCTACGCGTCGGCCGAAAAGCTGAGGAAGCGACGCATTGCCGCTATTAAGTCCGCCTTTCTACGCGCAAGAGAAGGATAATTCGTGTCTTCCCGCGTGCGTGCCTGCGGATGGTGCTGGCAGCCAACGGTCTGAAGCTGACTGAAGGGCGCGTGCGGGAGTTGTGTGGCTGGAGCCAACGCGGTTCCGTGTCTTCAACCGCCGTGGTTGCTGCCGCGGCTTTATCCATTCGCGAGAGGACTATTCACTACGCCTTCACGACGTGCGGGATTCGGTGCGCGCAGGGTTGTTCCCGATCGTTGGAGTCGACTTGCGGGTGCACGGGCGCACCGGCCTCCACGCTCAGGTAGTCGCTGCTGTGACGACTCGAGGAGTGCGAGTGATGGACCCGCTGATGGGGCCTTTCCTGACCAGCCTGTTGGTATTTGAGCGGGCCTGGAGCGGCAGCGAGTTCTTGGCTATTCTGATCGAGTGAAGATTCGCCTTCGCGTAACTTTAGCGAAGAGCTTTCGCCGCTGAGGTCGAAATGAGCGATGACGCGGAAAAACAATACGAGCAGCGTTTCACGCTTGAGTTGCCGAGGCCACGGACTAATCCCGTTGAATGGCTAACAGTTAAGAGTGATGGCCCGATTGTCGTTGTCGGTGCCAATGGCAGCGGCAAGACTCGATTGGGTTGGAAGATCGAGGAGTCGGGCTCGCCGCAGTCGGATCGGACGCACAGAATCGCAGCGCAGCGGGCGTTACAGATGCCGGAACTCTGCCGCCCCACTTCCATTGACGAGGCCGTTGCCGGGCTCAGGTACGGATATCAGAAGGGAAACATTAGCCATAAACACGGACATCGCTGGGGCAGCCACCCCGCGACGCACCTGCTCAACGACTACGAAGCGCTGATGACATCTCTCCTATCGGATGAGTGGGCGATTTCAACCAAGTATAGAAAGGATGCGCGGATTTGCGGCGGCGTAATCCAGTCACCAGACGCAAAGTTAGACGTTCTAGAGCGAATCTGGGAAAAGACGCTGCCCTATCGGCGTCTTGTCATAAGCTCCGGAAAAGTAGAGGCCGCCGCGCTGCAAGATGACGCCACTCCTTACGCAGGAAACGAAATGAGCGACGGCGAGCGTGTCATCTTTTACCTTATCGGACAAGCACTCTTGGCTCCACGGGATGGAATTCTAATAATCGATGAACCTGAGATACACATACACAAGGCGGTGCTCACCCGACTTTGGGACAACATCGAGGCGGAGCGACCTGATTGCCTATTCGTGTATCTAACACACGACCCAGACTTCGCGGCATCAAGACGCGGCGGCAAGAAGATCTGCCTTCGGGACTACGATGGTCAGACCTGGGATTGGGTCGAGGTTCGATCTGGTGGTGAGTTGCCTGAGGATGTACTACTCCAGATTCTGGGCAGTCGAAAGCCAATCCTGTTCGTTGAGGGCGACAAGAATAGCGTAGACTTTGAGGTTTATCGCCAGGTCTATGCGAACTACACCGTCGTCCCACGTGGCTCGGCTGAGGCTGTAGTGCATTCTACGGCGTCTTTCTCCAAACTCACAGACTGGCACCGCCTGGACTGTTATGGGATCGTTGATCGCGATCTGAAAAACCAAGACGATGTCGAAAACCTAGCCAAACTCAACGTGCACGTGCTCCTGGTCGCGGAGATTGAGAATCTCTTCTTGACGGAGGAAGTCCTGCGCGTAGCTGCCTCGCGGCTAAAGTTCACGGACACTGACGAGCTAGTAGAAAAAGAAAAGGCGATCGTTCTTGAGAAGCTCAGAGAGGACAAGGAACGCGTGATTTCCGCAATCGCTGCGAGCGAGGTGGGAAAGAGGCTCAGGTACTTTGACAGCAAGGCAGTCGGCGCACAATCATTGAAAACCTCCATTGAGAAGTTAACCGCCTCCCTCGATGTCGATGCCATTTACGACGAAGCAACTGTGCGCATCCAGACAGTCCTGGAAAAAGCCGATTACTCCGGAGCACTTTCGCTGTTCTTGAACAAAGGATTACTCCCCGCCGTTGCTCCGGTCTTTGGTTACAAGGACAGAGGATTCTGTGACCTTGTGTTGCGCCTCGTGGCCGACAAGGATAATGCGGACGTCTTGGACGCACTGAGGAGATACCTACCCGTGCTCCCTGTTCCCGTAACCCCTTCGCCACAAGCTACTGAGGCACCACCTTCCCGTCAACCTTATACACCTGCCCCGCCTTCATCACGAAGCTGACGTTCCCAAGCAGCTTGATGTCCGTAGTCGGGTCGCCCTTCACGGCTATGAGGTCCGCGTAGCGCCCGGCTTGAACGCTCCCGATGTCCGCCGACTTTCCCAACAAATCAGCCCCGCCGCGCGTCGCCGCCAGTATCGCTTCAATCGCCGGCATCCCCGCTTCGACCATGTACTCGAACTCTTTGGCGTTACCACCGTGAGGGAACACGCCGGCGTCGGTGCCGAAGGCGATCTTCACCCCGCCCTTGTAAGCCCGGCCGAATGCGTTCTGAATCAGCGGCCCGGCCTTCAGCGCCTTCTCCGCGATTTGAGGTGGAAAGAAGCCCGGCAGCTTTGCGGCTTGCTCGACCGTTTTTCCGGCTATAATCGTCGGCACAAGATAAGTACCCCGCTGCTTGAAGAGTCGGATGGCTTCGTCGTCGAGATACGAGCCGTGCTCGATTGAATCGACGCCCGCGCGGATCGCTTCCTTGATCCCCTTCGCGCCGTGAGCGTGCGCCGCGACCTTCAAGCCGAGCATGTGCGCCGTGTCGCAGATCGCCTTCATTTCCTCGTAGGTGAAATGTTGTTCGAGGCTCGCGTCCGAAAGCGACAACACGCCGCCGGTCGCCGCGATCTTTATCACGTCCGCGCCGTATTTGACGTCGTACCGAACGGCGCGAATGGCGTCTTCGGGCGAGTTGACGATCCCGCGCCGCCAGTCGCCTTCAGGTATAACGTCTTCGCGCAGCCCGCCTGAGTCGCCGTGCCCTCCGGTTATGCTGAGCGCCTGGCCCGACACGAACATTCGCGGACCTGGGACGAGTCCGTTGTTGATTGCGTCCCGGAGGCTGATATCCACGAACTCGCCGGCCCCGACGTTGCGGACGGTCGTGAACCCGGCAAGAAGCGTCGTCTTCGCGTACAGCGTTGCGTTGATGGCGATGTAGGACGGCCTTCGCATCAACCCGTAAGCCGGGTTGCTGGTGTCGCGACCGATCTGCATCGTCAGGTGGGTATGCGAGTCGATCAGCCCGGGCAGGACGGTCGCGTCGCCGAGATCGATCACCTGCGCACCGTCGAGGCTGACGCGGCCCTCGCGGACTTCTTTGATGCGGTCTTTTTCGATGATGATCGAGACGTTGGTGCGGACGGTCCTCGACGTGCCGTCGATCAACCGTCCCGCATACACGACCTTTGTGCTTGACGCTTGAGCCGCTTGGCGGGCGGCTGTCCTTGACCCTGGAGTAATCAACGAAAAGATCAGGATGGAAATAAGGAAGAGAATCCCGCTTCTGGCACGTGTGCGCATTAGTAATCCCTCGAGGTTGAAAGTGTTCGTCGCGCGGTCAGTCGATTCACTCTTTCCGGCGCGAGCTTGCGAAGCATAGTAGGTTTCAAGGGTGGATTCAAATCGCGGCGACGGACACGAACAGCCGTCGGCACATTCTTTGTGTGACCAACACTCGGCGTATTACACTTCTGATTCACATGCCCGACCAAAAGTCGCCGTCTCGGTCGTGCGCGAACTGAAGCTGGTTCACGCTTGCGGAGAATCTGTGCGGCGATTACGGGATGGCCGGCGATGGCGTGCGCGATTTTGCTTTCCGAGGAGGTCTAATGGTCAACGGACCCGCAATCGAGCTGCGAAACGTCACGAAAGACTATCTGACGACCAGAGCGCTCGATGACGTAAGTCTCGCGGTCAACCGAGGCGAGATCTTCGGCTACGTTGGAGCGAATGGGGCCGGCAAGACGACGACGATCAAAGTGCTGGCGGGGCTGATTCGACCGACGAGCGGCACTGCTTTCGTGGGCGGCTACAGCGTTGCGGATCATCCGCTGCATGTGAAAGCGCGGATCGGCTACGTGCCCGAGTCGGGCGCCATCTTCGAGAAACTCTCGCCGCGCGAATACCTGACGGTTGTTGGAGACCTCTACAAGCTCCCTTCGGCGCACGCCCAAAAGCGAATCGGTGAGTGGCTCGACTTCTTTGGTCTCGACGGGCGCGCCGATCAACGTATGGAGGTGTTCTCGAAAGGCACGAAGCAGAAAGTTTGCTGGATAGCCGCGCTGCTCCATGAACCCGACGTGTTGATACTCGACGAGCCGCTGAGCGGGCTGGACGTCGAAACCATCGCTCGGGTCAAGGACCTGATGAAGCGGATGGTAGCCGAGGGCCGGACAATCTTCTACTCATCGCATCTGATCGACGTCGTCGAAAAGATCTGCACCGGCTTAGCCGTGTTGCACCGGGGCCGTCTGATCGGCGCCGGAAGCGTCGATGAAGTCCGCCGCCAGTCGGGCGCGGCGACGCTCGAGGAGGGATTGATGAAGCTGTGGCAGGAAGAGGTCTAGTCGGATGACGACTGACCGAGTCGCAACAACTGCGGAGCCTCTCGTCTCCCGTGTGGTGGCTTCGGACGGCGCGATCGACCGGCAGCAGCTCCGGGCTCTGATCAGGCTCAACTTGAAGCAGAGCTTTCGCGGCGTCCTCAAGCCGGGGACCGGCAGGCGTTCGCACCCTATTCGCCAGATCGTCTTCTCGATGGGATTCATCGGGTTGTTGTTTTCGACCGGAGCAATGCGGTGCGAGGATCTTGCCACTTATCTTGTCCTGTTGTTCAGCGCGGCGTTCGCGATAGTCGCCCTGAGCGTGCTGCCCGACACGCTCGACGGCCGCCGCCGCAACGTAGAGATCATCAGCTCGAAGCCAATCGCCCCTGCAACAAGTCTGGCCGCTCGCACTATCAATCTCCTGGTCGTAGCTTCGTTGGTCGTTGGAAGCTTTGCACTCGCGCCCCTGGTTTCGGCCGTGCTGGTTTTCAAGTGCGGGCCGGCCCTGGTCGCCGGACTTGTCTTGCTGCTGCTGCTCGGCAGCTTCGCGGTGGTGGTCATCTCGCTTACGACCCTCGTGGTCGCGGCCAGGTGGTTCAACCTCGACAGGTTGCGTGTCGTTGCCCAGTTCTTGCTCGTCGCCATCAATCTGGGTTTGATGGGGCTGTCGTTTCTGGCGATGGGCAGTCTGGCTCGGGACAAGGAAGCCGGCGGTTTATCACTCACCTCGGCGCCCTTGGTCAAGCTTCTGCCGTCGGCGTGGTATGCAGACTGGCTTGTTTCCGATTTCGGGACCGTCGCGAACCTGGAACGGGCCGGGGCAGTGCTGTTTCTCGCGGGTGCGTTATGGGTCGCGTTGCGATTGGACATCGGCAGGCGGTATCCGCAATTGATCGACCGGCTTCTCGCCGCGGATGAGCGCCCGGCTGCTCGTCCTTTTACAGTCCGACTGCTCGAACTGCTGCGAGGGCTGCCGCTGGTGGGCCGCTGGTTAGCTCCGCCGCAGCCGGCCGCCGTCGCGTCGCTCATCCTGACCCTGACCCAACGCGAGGTGATGTCGCGAATCAAGATCCTGGTTCCGCGCGTTATCCTGATAGTCTTCTTCGTTGTGAGCGTGACGGCGGGCGACAGGTACTTTTCGCCGTTGATCATCGCCTTCTACGGGTTCATGGGAATGATCGACGGGTGCGAGATAATCAAGCACAGCTCGGAACCGGCGGCAGGCTGGCTGCTGGCGGCGGCGCCCGCCGACGCGCGGCAGATTCTGCGCGGCATGCGGCTGGCGATCACGCTCAAGTACTTCGCCCTGCCTGCCGTTCTCGTGACGACCGCCCTGTTCATCGCTGACAAGCCGATGTTGGCCGCTCTCTTCGCGATAAGCTATCTGGTTGAGGCTCGTTGCCTGGTCTCGCTCGTCTACCTCATGAGCCCGGCGTTGCCGTTGTCGCGCGACCATGCGACGGCGCGGCAGTTCACCAGCGTCGCCCTGAGCCTGGCGGTCACTGTTATCACGACGATCGCGTACGTGCTGGTCAGTTTTGCGTACGAGATGTTCGGCTACTTCGGGCTGGCGGTTGGCGTCGTAGGAGTGATAGGGCTCGGTTTTGCGAGCTACGGGCTGGATCGCGGTGCGGCAGCGCGGATGGGGAAGCTGGAATGCGAGCACTGATTGGTCTGACGCGTCACGAAATGCGAACGGCGGCGAGGTTCTTTTGGCAAGGCGAAGAGATGGACGCGCGCCGCGACTCAATGAAAGATGTCGTCTTCGGAGAGGGCGGGAAACTCGATGCGGTCGTAGACTTCCGCGAGCGGTAACTCGCACTTGATCGACTCCAACGTCACGCTGGCCGTCAGCGAAGTAGTCACCGAGTAGACCCAACTGCCGTTTGCCTGCCGCGCGTAGTGCTCGATGCTTGGATAAGCCTGCGCGACCAGAACGTAGTCGGTGAGCGATGCATTCTGTTGGTAGCGGAGGAACTTCTTGCCTCTGTCGTACCGCTCTGTCGTCGGCGAGAGCACCTCAATCACGAAGCGGGGATTTATGAGCACGTCGCGGTGCTCGTCGTAATAGAACGCCTGGCCGCAGACGATCGTCGCGTCAGCGTAGGAAAACAATCCTTTCAACCCGGTCTCGGCCGGCAGCCGCGAGTAGACCTTCATGTTCGGCGAATAAACGGCGCATGGTTTGCCGCGCAGTTGCAGATTGAGAATCGCATTCACATTCGAACTGATCAGACTATGCTCGGGACTCTCGCCGGCCATCGCGTAGATCAGCCCATCGAGCCATTCATGCCGCTCGAAGGCTTCACGCTCGCGTGTCAGGTATTCTTCGGGTGTGCAGAGCAGCTCAGATTGCGCAAGACTCATATCATGCTTCCTTGGCTATCGACTGAGATGTCGCGATTGTAACACGGTCATCGGCCTCAGTCATCGGGCATCAGTCCATAGGCGCTTGCCTTCACCGATCCCCGATCTGCTGTTTTCCCTGCATTAAGAGAATCGCGGCTCCAGGTAAATCATCTCCGCACCCTCATCAATCGCAACCAGAAAATGATCGAAGAACCCATTCAGCCCAAGAACATCACGAGCGGGCGACGATGGGAGGGTATCCCACTCGGCAAATGCGACCCAACCGCTCCACTCGAAGGCCAGCAGTCGGATGATGACTTCGTGCATGCGCGCGTAGAATGTGCCAGCGGCGGTGGAGATCATCAGGGGCTCGCCAGCTTCCCAATCCAGGCCCAGCACATCCGCCCATTGCCGCCCGAACACACAAAAGCTCGACCCGGAGTCAACGCGAGCCTGAACAATGTGCGTGGAAGCCGAGCCGGCGGTTAAGGTGACCGGAACGAAGACGCCGCGCGCGAGGCGAGCCAGCCGGCCGTACTCAAAGACTACAGCAAAGGAGAGCGTCTGAGGGCTCATAACACAACTCGTCGGGCCTCTTCTACTGTGGGAACGTACGTCACGAGCGCTTCCGGATATGCTTCCTGCGCGACCTCCTTAAAGAGCCGTCGAATACTCTTATCGCGGGCGATAAGGCGGCCTTCCCATACCATAACCCACTGGCCGCGAAGCTCATCCGCATGGTCATTGATCCAATCCCAGTCGCGAGAAGTATCGCGCATCGGCCGTGCGGCTTTTCTCACCGGGCTGCCTGAGGATGTTCTTGTCGTCATAAACTTCTCCGGTTCCACAATGGCCGACTGTCGGATTTCATCGTAGCACGATTAAGGTATAGGTGCATTAGTGATGCGAAGTGAGAGGCCACCACGCAGACTGCGGTGCAAGGGGTGCTAGCGACGCGACCAGATGTGTCTGTCGGTGGTGTGGAGCATAATAATCTGTCTTGACTCTGGGGTTTGTACAACCATACGATACTGCCCGTTTGAATCGAGTATGCGAGAAGAGCGGTGCGCTCACCAAAAGCCCGGGTTCCTGATCGAGTCAGTCCGGTAAAGGAGATCGAAGAAATGCAACGACAAAACTTCGCCAGCTTGATCCGTTTTTCGCGTGTTCTGTGTCTTGGCGTGCTCGCGGTTATGTTGGGCGGGCTGCTTAAACCAGGGGCGGCGGTTCAACCCGTTTCGTTCGGCCCGAAGGCCGACTTCGGCACGGGCAACGGTTCACAATCAGTCGCGGTGGGCGATTTCAACGGGGATGGCAAGCCCGATCTGGCGGTGGCGGACGATCGTAGCGATACCGTATCGATTCTGCTGGGCACGGGCACGGGCGGCTTTGGGCCGAGGACCGACTTCGGCACGGGATTCACCCACGCTCAGCGGCCGTGGGGGATTTCAATCGGATAGCAAGCTCGATTTGGCGGTGGCGAACTTTGGTGACGACACAGTCTCGATTTTGCTCGGCGCGGGCACGCAACTCGTGCTCGTGTTCGGGCGGGATTCAGTCAGGAGGCGAAGGATGAACCACCGAAGATGAACGCAGGCCTCGATTCCTTGGACTCCGTCGATATCTCGAAGCTATCTCAACACGCTGCGAGCTTCGCGAGTAATCGCTACATCGACCAGCGTCGGGCCGTTCTGATTTAACGCCCAATCCAAGGCCGGCCTCAACTCCTTCGCACTGCACGCGCGGCGAGCCGCGACGCCCATCGATCCCGCAAGCCTTACGAAATCCACTTCGGGATCGGTTATGTCCATGCCGGGAAATACGCCTCGCTTTGCCGCCGCTCCGCCCGCAGCAAGCAACCCGCCCTTCAATATCATGTAGCTCGCGTTGTTGAACACGACGAACGCGACGCCGAGCTTGTATCGCGCCGCCGTCCACAATGACTGAATCGAGTACATCGCCGTGCCGTCGCCTACGGCGCAGATCACCTGACGGTCGGGCATCGCGAGCTTGACGCCTACCGCCGCCGGCATCCCCAGCCCAAGCGACCCGCCCTTTGCATAGAAGTATGTATTCGGCTCGACGAGCTCGAACATCGTGCGAACGAATGCCGTCGAGGTGACCGACTCGTCTACCAGGACGGCGTTCGGGGCTGTGGCCGCTCGCATCTCGCGCGCGACAAAGCCGGGCGACATCGGCCCCGACTCCGGCGACTTCGAAGCCTGCTCCGCGAATGCTGCTCTCGCTTCGCTGATCTTCGCGGCAATCAGATCGCCGCGTCGCTTGATCATCTCACCGGCCGGCCCGCTGACGAGCGACGTGAAACACTCGATCAGCTCATCGATCGCGGCGCGCGGATCGGCGAGGATCGCGACTTCCGTTGGGTAGTTCTTGCCAAGCTCGTGGTCGCCCGAGTTGATCTGAATCAGCCGCACGCCGTCGGGCAGCATTCGCGCGCCGGTGTAAACCAGCGGAACGAGATTGTTCACGCCGATGGCCAGGATGACGTCGACGCCTTCCAACTGAGCGCGCACTTGTTTGGCGTTGGCGAACAGCGGCCCCGCATACAACGGGTGGCCGGTAGGGAAATCCATCAGCGCGTTCAGCGGCTCGGTGTGTGCGCGCGCGGCGGCGGTTTCGACGAGCCGCACGACATCCGGAACCGCGCCCGACCGCGCGCAGCCGTCGCCCGCGATGACCGCCGGGTTCTTGGCCGAAGCAAGCAGCCGCGCCGCCTCTTCGATCTTCTCGCGATCGCCTCTCACTCGCGCGCCGATTCGAGTGACGTCAGGCAGCTCGATCTCAGCGCGTTCTTCCATCACGTTGACCGGCAGCGACACGAACACCGGACCGGTCGGCGCTGTCGCGGCGACTTTGAACGCGCGAGCCATTGCCGCTGGAATCTCCGACGCGTGACGAACCTCCCACGCCCATTTCGTGTACTGCCGGGCCATCTCGAGCATGTCGGCATACAGCAGAGGCTCTTCGAGCATCGCGCGAGTGTCCTGCTGGCCGGCGGTGACGATGAGCGGCGTTCCCGCGCGCCAGGCGTTGTAGAGGTTCCCCAAGCCGTGCGCGAGGCCGGGATTGGTGTGAAGGTTGACGACTGCCGGCCGTCCCGTTGCGTCGGCATATCCGGCTGCCATTCCTACGGCCGAGTCTTCGTGCAACGCGAGGATGTACTCAATCTCATCGCGCTCGGCGAAGAGGTCCATCAGCGGCAGCTCCGTCGTTCCCGGATTGCCGAAGACGTAGCGAACGCCTTCACGCACCATCATCTCGAACATCGCCTGAGCGCCGGTCATCTGAGGCATTGATCTGTCCTCGCTTGGTTTGTTCTTGGTTCTTCTGTCGAAAGCCGCGACATTATACACGAGGGATCTCTTGATTCGCCCGCCAACACGAGGCCGAGGCCCTCGGGCAATCGATCCTGTTTACTCGTTCGGCGACTCAGTGTCTTTGCCTATGCCTCGTGAGTTGGCGGGAATGCCAGGTCGCCCCGTTGTTGCTTTTTCAAGAACTCCAGAAATGACACGCAGAACAAGGTCGTCCCGATGATCTCGAGACTCTCTTCTATGAATCCTTGTAGGGCCCTCGACCCTGAGGCCGACGATAATCCCCCTTCGAACGACTCGGCCAGGATCGCGCCTATCCAACAGCCGATCGCTACCAAGGCCAACACCTGCGACCTCTTGTCGGCTGAAAGAACGAGGGCGGAGAACAGGACGAGCCCCACAGTGACGATCACCGCGAGGGGTAACAACACAGGAATCCAGTCGCCAGGGCCTCGCGACGCGGCGGCCTCCGGCCAGATCAGCTTATAGAGTGCAACAGCGTGTTCGTGAAACTGGCACACCTCGTCGGCGGAAATGCCGATGAAGAGCAGTCCCGCGAGCGACCATCCGATTCGATACGCCTTTCCCTGAGTCGCGGCGCCCCTCGCGCGGCTGATCAGGACGGCGATCATTCCGGTCACAAACAGGAGCGATCCCGAATACCAGGTTGCAAGAACGGCCTCTCTCTTCAGATCGAGTTGGTACTTGATGAAGTCAACGACCGACGTTGGTTGCGCGACCGTCTGGTCGAGCGGGGTGAACAAGAAGGGCGAGTTCGCCAGGATGAAAAACAGATCGAGCCCGATGATCACCAGGTAGAAGGCCCTGATCTCCTTCCGGCTCAGCTCGAAGCGCAACAATCCAGGTTCCGCCTTTCTCCCTGGGTCCGCCACTCGACTACCCCAGGCCCGGGCCGTGCGAGTATATCACCGGCGATTCTAGCAGGCGATGAAGTGATCCTCGGCTTGACTTCGCTTGCGACCGGCGAGAGTATACCGCGCATGAAAACTCGAACTTTTCTCCGTGGCTTGATGCTCTTGATGGGGTTGGCCGGGGGTGTTGTTGCCGGCCAGAAGGAACAACCGAAGCCCCCGGGCAAACCGGACCTGAGCGGCACATGGGCGTTTGACAAGTCGAAGAGCAAGCTCGGAATGCTGGAGCGAACGCCGCTTGCAAACGCCGAGGTCACTCTCGTGATTGTGCACAAAGACCCGGAGCTCAAGGTCACGCAGAAAGGCAGTCTCAATGGTCAAACCAGCAGTCTGGATCTTGTCTACTACAGCGACGGCCGCGGCGAGACCAACCCCCCGATGTTCGGCAGCCGCGAGGTCAAATCCAAGACGAAGTGGGATGGCAACAAGCTGGTGAGTAAGTCCTCGACCCAAATCCCGCTGGGCAGGGGCGCGGCCGGCGACGTGGCCTTCATCGATGTGTCCGTGAAGCGGGAACTCTCCGAGGACGGCAAGACGCTCATCATCACGACCTCAACGAGCGGACCGAGAGGCACTGAGGTTATCAAGCAGGTCTTCAATCGTGCATCGTGAGCGGCTACGTGCGTCGCTTCAACAGCACCTTGGAAACGTAGCTCACGACGACCTCCTCACGCTGGTTGATTACTTCGTTCAACGTAGTCACGATGCCGCCGTTCTCATCGCGCTCCTTCTTCTCTTCAACTCGCTGCTTCACGTGAATGGTGTCGCCGATGAAGGTCGGCTTCACGAACCTGAGCCGGTCGAGCCCGTAGAACGCGATCACCGTATCGCCGGTCTGGCCCAACCGAACCGACAACCCGGTCGAGACCGAAAAGACGAGCGCGCCGTGGGCAATGCGCTGCTTGAACGGGCCGCGCTCGGCGAACTCCTTGTTGGTGTGAATCTCGTTCCAGTCGCCGGTCAGCGCCGCGAAGTTGACTATGTCGGCTTCGGTGATAGTGCGGCCGGCGGTTATCGCTTCATCCCCAATTTGAAAATCTTCAAAGTACTTTCCCATCGCTCGCTCCTGAATCGAGTGTGGAGGCCCCATCGTCGCCGGCCCCTTTTTCGCGCGCAAGCTGGAATAGCTCGTCGCTCGCGTCGCTGAACACGTAACAACTATTGCGCAGTTGAGGCATCCAGGTGAGGACCATCTCGCGCTTGCGCGGTTCGTCGCCTGCAAGCTCCCGCATGCGGGCCGCAGCCTCAGGACGCCGCTTCGCGGCAATATAGTTCATCTGAAAAGCGCACGCGGCCATGTCGTTGATCAGCGTGTGCAGGTGATTGCAGCTCTCGGCTCCGCCCAGCACTTCCCCGGCGCGCTTGCGGAATCCGCGGCCGATGCGCTCACCGATCAGCTTAGACAGCGCACCGACCGCGCCCGTGCAGAATCCCGGATAAGGCATCCGAGTGATTTCGGCGCTCGCGTCGCGAACGATGTAGTCGGGGAAGCCGACGACGAATCGTGCCGACAGCGAATGCACATGGTCGTCGAGCGTGCCCCGTATCTCGAAGCTCGACTCGCCGACCCAATCCATCTCAACGTTGATAGTTCTCGAAAACACCGCCATTTATTCTCAGTGGATAGCACCACAGATGAACCCCGATCAACACAGTCAAACAAGAAGTTCAAACAAGGAACCGAAGGCGAGCGCTGTCCTTCCACATCGGTGTTAATCTGTGTCCATCCGTGGTATTCCTCAATCCGTTGCAGCGCCAATGGGCTTGCCGAGGGCTTCCTTGCGCCGGGCTTCAATGGAAGCCAGCAGCTTCTCGAACGGCTCGACGAACAATCTCACCGCTTCGTCGAGCACCTGGGCGGTCACTTCATCGAGGCTGATCCCAGCTTCTTCGAGCGACGCAAGCCGCCGCCGCTCTGCCTCCAGATCATCCTCGATCATCACCGAGGGCCGGCCGTGATCGCGAAACGCATTGAAGGTAACCAGCGGAATCGTGTTGACCGTCTCCGGCCCCATGAGGGCATCGACGTAATAGGTGTCGGGGTACGCCGGATTCTTCGTCGACGTCGAAGCCCATAGCGGCCGCTGCACCGTGGCGCCCTTCGCCTTCAACGCCGCGAAGCGCTCACCATGGAAGACTTCTTTGAAGAGCTGATAGGCCATCTTCGCGTTGGCGATCGCGATCTTGCCGACGAGCGATTCGAGCCTGGCCTTCTCCGCCGGGTCCGCGTTCGCGGCGATCATCTCGTTCAATCGCCTGTCTACGGCGGTGTCGATGCGGCTGACGAAAAAGCTGGCCACGGAGCCGATGCCCGTTACCGGTTTTCCTTCGGCGGCGCGGCGCTCGAGCCCCTGCACGTATGCATTGATCGTCTGCCTGTGGCTCTCGAGCGAAAACAAAAGCGTGATGTTGATGTTCAAGCCTTCATAGATGCACTGCTCGATCGCGGGCATGCCGGCCGGCGTGCCCGGAATCTTGATCATCACGTTCTTGCGGGCGACGAGTCCCCATAGCCGGCGGGCTTCTTCGATCGTCGCGGCGGTGTCGTGGGCGAGCAGCGGATTGCACTCAAGCGAGACGTATCCGTCCGCGCCGCCGCTCCGGCCGTAAACCGGCGCGAGCAGGTCCGCCGCTGACTGGATGTCCGCGATAGCCAGCGCCTCGTAGATATCCATCGCGCTTCGGCCCTGGCGCGCCAGCTCGGTCAGTTGGCCGGCGTAGATGTCTGACCCGTTTATCGCCTTCTCGAAGATCGCGGGGTTCGAGGTCACTCCGCGAACCGCGTCTTCGTCGATCATTCGCTTCAACTCGCCGGTTGTGATCAGCCCGCGCTCGATCGTGTCGAACCAGATCGACTGGCCGAGCGCCGTCAGTGCAACGAGGGGGTTGGTGTTCATTTTGTGCCTCGACTAGACAAAGTGAACCGGAATGATATACGGGGAGCGGTTGGCGGGCAACGGCTCGCCTCTCGCCCCGACCGATCCACCGGTCGCCGGAAGTGTGTGGCCGCCGCGTCAGCGCATTCGACGCACTACTGGTATACTTCCTGTCCGAGACCGCAGTTTGACTGAGTACCAATGATTGACCGCGAACACATCCGAAACTTTTCAATCATCGCCCACATCGATCACGGCAAGAGCACGCTCGCCGACCGGTTGCTCGAGCTTACCGGCGCGCTCTCCGAACGAGAGATGTCCGAACAGGTTCTCGACGCGATGGACCTCGAACGCGAGCGCGGAATCACCATCAAAGCTCATGCGGTCAGGCTCGACTACAAATCGGGCGACGGCCAACAGTACCTTCTGAACCTCATCGACACGCCCGGCCACGTTGACTTCTCTTACGAGGTATCGCGCTCGCTTTCGGCCTGCGAAGGCGCGCTCCTGGTCGTCGACGCGTCGCAGGGCGTCGAAGCTCAGACCCTCGCCAACACGTACCTCGCGCTCGATCACAATCTTCACCTGATTCCCGTCATCAACAAGATCGACCTGCCCGGCGCCGAACCCGAACGGGTCAAGGAAGAGATCGAGCACACGATTGGCCTCGAGACGGACAACGCGTTGATGATCTCGGCGAAGATGGGCATCGGCATCGAAGAAGTGCTCGAAGCCATCGTGCGCGAGATACCTCCGCCGGCCGGCGATCCCGAAGCGCCGCTCAAGGCCCTGATCTTCGATTCGTGGTTCGACAGCTACCGGGGCGTCGTCGTGCTGATGCGAGTCATCGACGGCCGCATCAAGCGAGGCATGCGAGTTAGATTGATAAACGCCGAGAAGGACTACGAAGTCGACGCGCTCGGGGTCCTGACGCCGAAGCCGCGCGAGATCGACGAACTCGGCGTCGGCGAGGTTGGCTTTTTCACAGCGTCGATCAAGACCGTAAACGACGTCGAGATCGGCGACACTGTCACCGAATCAAAGCGCCCGACTGCGACTCCTTTTCCTGGTTTCAAGCGCATCAAGCCGATGGTCTTCGCCGGGCTCTATCCCATCGAAGCGAACCGCTACGAAGAGCTGCGCGACGCGCTCGATAAACTTCGTTTGAACGATTCGTCGTTCTTCTACGAGCCGGAGTCGTCGTTGGCGCTGGGCTTTGGGTTCCGCTGCGGGTTTCTCGGCTTGCTTCACATGGAGATCGTTCAGGAACGCCTCGAGCGCGAGTTCGACCTGGAGTTGATCACGACTGCGCCGAACGTCCGCTACCGGGTGACGACGACGGCCGGTGAAGTCTTCGAGATCGACAGCCCGGCGAAACTGCCCGATCCCGGACGGATCGAGAAGATCGAAGAGCCGATCATCCGTGCGATGATCCTGAGCAACGACGAGTACGTCGGCCCGATTTTCGCGCTCTTGGAAGAGAAGCGCGGCACGCAGTTGGGCTTTGAGTACCCGACCCCGAAGCGGGTGCTGCTCACCTACGAGCTGCCCCTTGCCGAGATCATGCTCGACTTCTACGACCGCTTGAAGTCACTCTCGCGCGGCTACGCGTCGTTCGATTACGAGTTGACCGGTTATCGTGAGGGCGACCTGGTGAAGCTCGACATGCTGGTTGCGGGCGAGCCGGTCGATGCGCTGTCTCTTATCATTCATCGGGAGCACGCCTACACGCGCGGCCGCTCGCTGGTCGAAAAGATGCGCAAGCTCATCCCGCGCCAACTCTTCGAGGTACCCATTCAAGCCGCCATCGGCAACAAGGTGATCGCCCGCGAAACCGTCAAGGCGCTCGGCAAGAACGTTCTCGCAAAGTGCTACGGCGGCGACATCACTCGCAAACGCAAGCTGCTCGAAAAACAGAAGGAAGGCAAGAAGCGGATGAAGCGCGTCGGCAAAGTAGAGATTCCTCAGGAAGCCTTCTTAGCCGTCCTGAAGGTGGACGATTGAGCGAGCGCGGGTGGCTCCACCTACTTCGTTGACTGGGCTCCCGGTCAACCTGCGGCAGCGTGAACCCGTTGGCCAACGTCTTGATTGAGTTCTCTACACTCTCGGCTCTGTTCTGCCGGCCAGGGTCTTCCTCATCTGAGCATATAGGTACAGCACGGGGTTCTTTGATGACTCGAGTTGCCCTATTACCTTCGCTCTTGTCTCCGCCCGTATTCGGTCCAGGTCTTCCAATAGGGTCTTTGCATGCCAGAACCACTCAATCCGGCTGCCACGCTTCAGGTCGAAATCACTTACGAAGGCTATGAATTGCATTCTCACGTCGTCACGTCCGGGCCAGGGGGGCAGACTGGTGAGGACGGCTTGAAACAGATTACATTTCTGATGGAAGTAGTCCTCCTCTGATTCTCTCTCATCTTTCTCCCAGGCCGACAGGCGAGTCAGGAATTCGCCCAGATCGGATCTCCATTGATCAGTATCCGTTTCGGCGGGCGTAAGAGGCGTCCTGCCCGCCCCAAACTTGAGACGCTTGAAGCTGTTAATAATCTCGGCCGCTCTAGGCGAGCGCCCATAGAAATGAACGTCGACCGCACCCTCGACGCGGGACGGTTTAACTTCGTCGGCATCAATCTCGGAAATGTTCTTTTCGCTGAGAGCCCTCAAGCGATTGTTGAAGTCGTTAACCTCTGGAGGCATCCGTCCGCTGTCGCCTGGATGGCGAAGCGTGTCTGAACACCGGCTCGCGCTGAAATGCCGTACATAGTATGCGCGCAAAGCCGCGATCAATTCACTTGTCGGGATGCCTTGGTCTTTGCAAGCGTCCTGCAACTTTGCGATCTCCTGGCCTGCGGCGTACAGTGAACTCGAGAATGAGCGATCATCGCCTGACGTCTTTGTAAGAGCGGAGGCAAAAGCAGCAAGCAACATCTCCCGCTGCGGGCGAGATGCCTTTATGGACCGGATAACGTTGGCCACTGGCGCGACTTGTACCGGAGAAGAAAGTTCGGATACCAGCGATTCCAGAAACCGGATGTGTTCATCCCGGCGCATTTCCCTGGCGCTGAAACCCTCCTGTGCCAGCTTAGCTGCCGTCGTGTAATAATCGGACACCTCGTAGGCGAGTCCGTCACTACAGCTCAAGGCGGCAAACTTGAGGCTGCCGGTCTCAGAAAAGAGCTGTCGCGCCTTCACCCTATCGAGACGTATCATTGAGCCAACAGCCCGGCATTGGAGTGACAGGGTGTCCAATTTTAACTTGAAGGCCTCGCTGAGATACCCAGCTCGCGTATCTATTGGGTATGGGCCGACCGCTACCTGAGCCATCCTGTATTGCGCCCCCGACGCCACGTGGAATGCTTCGTCAAGAAGCTCTTTCTTCCATTCTATATCTGCGACCTGTTCAGATTCCGCTATGGTGATTAGCATGTCGGCCGCAAACTCTGGGGGCGCCGAACGCACGTCAGCAATCAGTGCTAATAACTCAGGGTGGCGCTGTTTCTTTGCAAAAATTTCCGGCGGAGCATTCTTTCGGTCTTGCGTCTTTCTCTTAACGAACCCTGGGCCCTGTCCCTCGACAAAGAGCCCAGAGCCCGAAGTAACCAAGACGAGTGACGGAACGACGATCCATAACCGCATCTTTTTCATCAGGGACCTCCTCTCGGAACTCGCCGTTGTGCTCCTGATCGTTCTACTCGCAAGCCCGATTTCCGCCGTCTGGATTGGGACTCTTGTCGCCAGTCACTCCCGGCAAAGTAACCTGAAAATACTGCTCTGTTCTCTTGCGCAGCTCCCCGCCGTATGCACCGAACCAGTTTTCGAGTACCTTGCCGTCTGCGGACACAATCAGGGTTCGAGGCGTCCCGCTTCTCAATCCGCTGTGGTCAGACGGCAGAATAGTATAAACAGGGAAATTGACGCGGTACCGAGCAACGTAGTCGTTCAAACCGACGCTTGAGAGGGACAAGCCCACCAGCCTGTACCTTTGGTTAGTGCCGTCTGCAAGTGCTTTGATGTTCTCGATGTTTCGCGTACACCATTCGCACTCTGGAGAGAAGACGTAGAGGATTGCCGGCTTACTTTCTTCAATAAACTCTATAGCAGCGGGTTTCCCGTATGTGTCCCCGACCTGTATAGTCGGAAGCGCCTGGCCGTTCTGTATCTTCCCCGCATTCCCGATTTCTGCCTTCAAATGACTAATGACATCTCTTAGACCGCCTATCTCGCGCGTCAACAGTACGTTAATACCAGCGGACGTCAGCAATAGAAACGCTAGCGATGTTGTATAGAAACGCCGCTTGGCCGTTCGGAGACCAAGCTTGGGATTAGTGGCGCCTGTGCGTTCAATCGCGGCGACGGTGATCACCTCTTTCGCACCTCCCGCCTCTTTAATTAGAGGAGGCGTTTCCCTGGCCCCGTGAGATTAGGGAGCCCGCAGCTTCCTAATCCTTGGTGTGGAAATCGCTTGCGGCTTGAAACATGAAATAGACCGCCCAAGTCACGTGATTACGTCGACCCGCAATGATAGACGCAAACCCTATAATGACTGACGTTTTTCGCTACGAGACAGAGTCGGCCGCGGTGGTGTTCTTGGATCACCCCGCCCTAGCGGCCCCGGGCGTCCAATTGGCAATTCACTGTTCTATCTCGAATTGATTACTCCAGTCTGGGTTTGACGCAGTGTTGCAATAGCCGTAGGCGTTCTCCACGTACGGGGTGCCATCATTGTTGAATCTCAGAACATAGCCACATTGACCCCAGTTTGAAGGGAAATCAGATCTGTAGCAGATCAGGTTGCTTCCGCAGTCTGATGAGGCCACACAACACCCCTTGCTCCATTCTGCGTGCACCGTGTTGACAGCGATACCTGATTCCAGCACAGCATAGCTAATCGCACCTACCGACAGGGTCAACACCAGCAGCGCTTTCAGTTTTTCTTTCATCGATATCCTCCTCCTGTTTTTTTGCGTGGTATGAGTGACCACCCGCAGGGCGACACTCTATGATACAACGCACCAAATGTCAACAGGTCAATTGGACGAATCACATTTGGACGAATTTTGACTATTCCCATTGACGGAACACAAGGAGAATGGGAATCTCAACGCTTAGACTACATCAGGCTTGTGTGTTAATCCATAGCAAGCGCGGATTGACGTCTGCGCTACGTGCTCAGCTCCGCACGGGGTGACGCTGTCGGATTCCAAACCGCACATCTTCTCCATCTTCGGCGTTCCGCCCGTGGCGTTCCACCAAGCCGTCGCCCGACTCCGCGAGTTCGATCTGGAGCTGATCACCACTGCGCCGAACGTCCGCTACTCGGTGACGACGACTGCCGGCGAAGTCTTCGAGATCGACAGCCCGGCGAAGCTCTCGCGCGGCTACGCGTCGTTCGATTACGAGTTGACAGGCTATCGTGAGGGCGACCTGGTGAAGCTCGACATGCTGGTCGCGGGCGAGCCGGTCGATGCGCTGTCTCTTATCATTCATCAGGAGCACGCTTACACGCGCGGCCGCTCGCTCGTCGAAAAGATGCGCAAGCTGATCCCGCGCCAGCTCTTCGAAGTTCCGATACAGGCCGCGATCGGCAACAAGGTGATCGCCCGCGAAACCGTCAAGGCGCTCGGCAAGAACGTTCTCGCAAAGTGCTACGGCGGCGACATCACCCGCAAGCGTCGGCAAAGTAGAGATTCCTCAGGAAGCCTTCCTCGCCGTCCTCAAGGTGGATGATTAAATCCGCCGCGACAGGGCTGGGCCGAGCGAGGGATCAGGTGAGAAGGGCCTTCACCGTAGTGAGCAACTCATCTACGACGATTGGTTTTCGCGCGCAGGCCGATGCGCCGGCCGCAAGCGCGCGCTTTAGAGGGGTCTCGCCATAAGCCGTGATCACCAGGATCGGGGTCGCGGCGGTCTGCGGGTCCGACCTCAACCTGCGCGTGAGCTCGATGCCGTCGAGCCGCGGCATCTTGACGTCGGTGATGACCAGGTCGGGCTGCTGTTCGGCGGCGACGCCGAGCGCACACTCGCCATCGGCGGCGGTGACAACGACGTATCCTTCGGCTTTGAGGACCAGCGAGAGTACGTACCGAGTGTCGAAATCGTCCTCGACAATCAGCACCTTTGATGCCATCAGAGAGAGTCCCTTCTGTTCGGGGGGCGGGGTTAAGAGTCTACCAGCCTGAGACCGATGCGTGAAGCGTGAAACTGGATGGCCGTTTGTGGTTCGTGGTTCGTGGTTTGTGGTTTGTGGTTTGTGGTTCGTGGTTTGTGGTTCGCGGTTCGTGGTTCGTGGTTTGTTGTTCGTGGTTTGTGGTTCGTGGTTTGTGGTTCGCGGTTCGCGGTTCGTGGTTCGTGGTTTGTGGTTCGTGGTTCGTGGTTTGTGGTTCGTGGTTTGTGGTTTGTGAGTCGTCGTTTTGTGTTCGTAGTTGTTGTTGGTCTGCTTGCGGGCTTCGGTGGCAGGCGTGACTGAAGCGGAACCACGAACTTCGAGCCCCGAACTGCGAACTACAAACCACGAACCACAAACCACAAACCACAAACCACAAACCACAAACCACAAACCCCGAACCCCGAACCCCGAACCCCGAACCACAAACCACAAACCCCGAACCACAAACCACCCCTT
>DATDOV010000065.1:0-15923 GCA_035293105.1 Blastocatellia bacterium | reverse complement strand
CCCGAAGCCCTGCCTCCTCCACGAGCGAGGCCGGCACGTCCGCCCGCAGCTCAGCCGCCGAAACGAACTCCGTCATCAGCGGCACGCGGTCGAAGATCACCACCGCGCCGGGCTGGTAGTTTGCGCCGGACAGTGTCATCTGAAAACCGGGCGAACCCGCGCGCGCGCTGTCCGGCCTCAGCGATAAGATTCGCGGGCCGGGCGCGATCACCTCGACCGTCAGCTCATTTGAAAGTTGTCCATCAACGTTGCGAACGCGAACGCGACGCGCACCGAGCGCTGCGGTGAGACCGCTCGACAACGTGGCCGAGAGTACCGTGCTGCTTGCAAGCGTGGTAGGCACCGGCGCGCCTTCGACGAGGACAACGGCCCCGTCAAAGTCCGCTCCCTCCAGAAACAGAATCGGGCTGGTGCCGGACTCGACCATCCTCGGCAGCACCGAGCGCAACACCGGGGCGGGACGGATTATCGTGAGCGTTGCCTGGTTCGAGCGATTGCCTCCGACGTTTCGCACCATCACGCGATGGTCGCCCACCGAAGCCGCGACGCTTGCCGGCGCCTCGGCCGTTAGCTCGCTCGCGCTGATGAAACGGGTCATCACCGGCGACGAATCGACTAGCACCGTCGAGTCTCCTTCGAATCCCGTTCCCTGAACCGTAATGTTGAGCGGTCCGGTGCTCCTCACCGCGCTATCGGGGATGATTCGAGTGATGCGCGGGCCGACGGTAAACGGCGACCCGTCAACCCGAGTGCCGGGAGAGAAGAGCCTCCCGCCGCTTTCGGTGATCGACGAGTGCAAGGCAAGTGCGACGCTGACCGTTTCGGGACTGCGATTTACGGATTCACTTGCGTTGCCCTGGGCCGATCCGTAGACGACCGTCTCGATCGCTGCGCTGCCCGCATCTTTCAGCGTGATCGTATCGCCGCCGTTGTTGAGCGACAGCGCCGCGGTAAAGACGAGTCCGTTCGGCATCGCGTTGCCGAACTCGCCACGGGGGCTGCCGCCTCCGAAGACGACAGCCGCTTCGCCGGCGGGAAGTATCGAGCCGGGCGGGAAGGTGAAGCGCTGTTGTGTTACGTCGCTGATCGAGAAGCCGCTGATGTCGATCGGGGCGCTGGTGCGATTGACGATCTCCACGAACTCGTCCTCGCTCGAGCTGCGTTCGCCGTCGCCGTTCGCGTCTCCCGCGTCGCCATCGGGAGGGTCGGCCAGGAACTCATTGATGCCGACGGCGCTGAGCACCGTGAACGCCGCGGCATTTGAGACGCTTGAGTCGGGGTTCTCGACCGTGATTGCGTGGGAGCCGGCGGCGGCGGTTACAGACGCCGGGACATCGGCGCGCAGTTCGTCCGGGCTCACAAACATGGTCATGAGCGGCGTGGCGTCGATTCTCACATGTGAGCCCGACACGAACTTGTTTCCAGTGACGGTGAGACTCACGACGCCGGCACCGGCTACGACGACTTCAGGCGAGATCGATGCTATCGCCGGGTCGTTTGACACAAAGGGTCGGCCGTTGACGAGCGTGCCGGGTGAGAACTTTCTCCCTCCACTTCCCGCCGCGAGGGAGTGCTTGCCGAACTCGCCCGTGATATCCGGGCTGCGAGTGATCGCCTCGTGCGCCGTCCCATCTGAGGCGGGGTAGTCGCGTCTTGCCACCTCGATCGCCGTCGCGCTCTTGATGATGATCGAATCGGCGCTGTTGTTGAGAGAAAGACCGGAACCGCCGGCAGCAAAGACGAGGACGTTGGCCGCCGCGTTCCCGAACGGACCAGCGGGTGTCCCTCCGCCAAACACGACGGTGGCCTCGCCCGCCGGTATTGTCGTTCCCACGGGAAACGTGAACCTCACGGCCGTCGCATCGCTGATCGTGAATCCGCCGATGTTGACGGGACTCGTCCCTGTGTTGACGAGTTCGACAAACTCGTCCTGAGTTGCGCTGCGAACCCCGTCGCCGTTAGCGTCGCCGATCAAGTCGGTAGCGACACTGCCCGGAGGGTCCGCGAGGTACTCATTAACGATCAACGGCACGGCCTGCGCCCCCGGCTTGAGGCCCGCTGTCCTCAACTCGGTTTTTACCGGGGCAACCAACCACAAGCTCGGAATGACAAGCCACGCGCATACTCTCTTCAGCATCACGGCTCTCCGGCGGCTCAGGTGTCTCATCTCGCGTGTTATTCGACCTAAGGGATGCCCGGCACCGCGTCACGAAAAGTGCGATGCGCTATCCATAGAAGACGCAAAACGAAGGCTCGCCGATGCAGAAACCTCAACGGTGACCATACCCCTGGCGGCTGGACCGATTCGAACCATTCCAGCGATCCGAGGATTAAGCCGCCCTCCGCCGCGCTCGTGCTATAATCCCACCGCTCGCTCCCGTGCCAACGTCGCAATCGGAGAACTCGCCACATGGAATCGGACCAACATTCCCATGCCGGCATGCACGTCAAAGGTGGATTACTCAGAGCGCGATTTCATTTCGTAGCGCTCAACCACGGGACCGAAGCGTGGACTCGGATCGTCGCCACATTGCCTGCCCAAGACCGACAAGCGCTCGCAGAAATCACCGTCGATAACTGGTATCCGCTCGAGACGCTCGAACGGGTCGACCGCGCGATAGTCGAAGAGCTTCACGGCGTGCCGACCGACATCTACGATCAGTTGGGCGAGTTCTCGGCGACCACCAGCCTGTCAGGGCCGTTCAGCAGCTTGCTCAACCCCGACATTCACAGCTTCCTCAGGCAGTCCTCGCTGATTCACCGCACGTATCAAGATTTCGGCGAGCCAAAGTACGAACCGCTGAGCGAGACGAGCGGCTTGCTGACGATCAAGTACGACACCCCGCCGCCGCTGAGCTTCTGTGCGAGCGGCGCCGCTTACTTCCGGCATGCCATTGAATTGTGCGGCGCGCGCTCGGCGCGCATCACTCACACACGTTGCCGCGGGCGAGCCGACGCGGTGTGCGAGTTCTACGTCACGTGGCAGCCATAGAAACGTAAGCGCCGTCCGAAGCTTTAGACGCCAAGCTCGGTGAGCCTCCCTACGGCGCGAAGCCCATACGCCGCACAAGGTCCGCGAATCGCGGGTCCCTCCGCAACGAGTCGAATCCCGGGTCAGCCTTGATGAAGCTCAGCCGGGGGCTGCGGTCCACGTACGCGTTTTCCAATTCCGCCAGCGCTTGATCACGCTGGCCAAGGCTTGCGTGGATCAGCGCAATGAAGGCTGGGTCGACATGCTCTTGCGCGGCCCGTTGCTTCAATTCGTTCAGTATTCTCAGCGCCTCGTCTCGCCGACCTGATCCCGCGTAAGCGCAACCCATCTCCGCACGCAAGGCAGGCGAATTGCTGATCAACTGCGTCCCCCTCGTCAGCTCAGCAATCGCCTCCGCATACATTCCGTTCGCATTGTAAGCACGCGCAAGGGGCAAGGACGCGGCCGACCAACGCGGGTCCTTGTAGCGCGCCTTCCGCAAGTGCTCGATTGCTCGATCGTATTCGCGTTCGTAGAGATACTGCCATCCCCTTTCGATGTCGATCACGGGAGAGGCGGGGTCAAGCTCCGCAGCGCGGCGAATCTCTGAGCCGGCCTCGTCCGCCCGTCCGCTCGCCTGAAGGTAGCGCGCGAGATGCAGATGAGCGTCCGCGTAGTTCGGGCTCAGTTCCAAAGCTCGCCTGAATTCTGCATCAGCCCGCGCCCAGTCTCGGTCGTAGAACACAGCGCAGATCCCCAATGAGGCGTGGGCCTCGGCAAGCTGGTCGTCAAGCTCGAGCGCTTTCATCGCCGCCTCCCGCGCCCTTGGCATAACGTCTTGCGGGGCGGCATCGGAGTCGATCGCAAGCTCGCTGTAGGCTTCAGCCAGGCGCGCGTAAGCCAACGCATATGCCGGGTCCAATTCGATCGCTTTTTGGTAGTATTCGATGGCCCTCTTGACGCGGTCCTTCGAGAATCCGCGCAAATGGAAACGCCCTCTGAGGTAAAGTTCGTGCGCATCCACGCTGTCGGTGCCGTGCCTCGTCAACCGCTTCCGCTCCTCGCTCGTCAGCCCGAGCCCGAGCGCTTCGATGACCTTCTCGGCAATCGAATCTTCCACCGTCAACAAGTTCGCCCACAGCTCCTCGCGCGTATCGGACCAGAGCGTACGGCCACTCTCGACGTTCACCAGTCGCGCCGTCACTCGCAGCCTCTCGTACCGCCTCTGTATGGTTCCTTCGAGCACCGCGTCGACATCCAGCTCTCGCCCCGCAGAAATCGCGTTCTCAACCGGTGCGTACTCGCGCAACGAGCTGCTCGGCCGCACGACAACGGTCCCTAATCCCCCGAGCCTGGTCGTCAGCGCATCGGCGATCCCGAAGCCAAGGCTGTCCTCCTCTCCGGGTGGTCCTATTGAGCCGAGCGAGTCAAACGGAAGAACAGCCAACGACCTGACGCGCACGGGCATGGAGGCGGGCGGCCTTCGCATGTAAATGAACAGCGCGGAAAGCCCCATCAACATCAGCGGTACTCCTACGATGATCGCGACGGCATTCGTGACGATTCCCGCGATCGCAAGTCCCTGCCCTCCATACACGGAAGGCGCTCGCTTGATATTGCGGAGCGCGACGATACCCAGGAGCAGGCCGGTGATGGCCCCAACCATCACCAATCCAATGGTCGGTATGCTGACGATGCCGATGACAAGCGAGGCCACCGCCAGGCCCTTCCGCCGAGCTGCTTCAGGTTTATTGACGTCGTTCATCAATGGGCCTCCAGTCTCCGCGCGGATTGCCGGCATTGATCGGCGAGCGAGTGCGCAGCGCTACGATATCCACGCCGCCGATTCGGTGCAACCTCACGGACTCGGTGTCGGGCACCCCGGTGGGAGCGCAAAAATCGAGTTCGAAATTCCTCGGCGAACATCCGTGCACGACCCTAACTCCGTTCGGGCAACTCCCCTAGGAGTTGAATGTCTGTAGAATCGAGCGTCGCGGGTGGCCGCACCCCAGCGGGGTGCGATGTCGGCCTCTCGGTGATCGCGACCCTCGTCGTCACATTGCACCCTACCGCGGAGTCGGGCCTTGAGCCAAACGGGTTGTCCTACTCGGGCTGCCTTGGGTAGCCTTGTACCCGGCGATGACGGTTTCTTTCCCCGAACGGTTCAACATGGCGCGCTACTTCCTCGATCACAACGTCGAGGAAGGACGCCGCGACAAGATAGCCGTCTACTATCGCGATGAGCAGTACACGTACGCTCAGGTCCAGAGCATGGCGAATCGCTGCGGCAACGCGCTTCGGTCGCTCGGCGTCGAGATGGAAGACCGGGTGCTGATCGTGCTGCCCGACTCGATCGAGTTCGTCGCCGCGTGGTTCGGCATAGCGAAGATCGGCGCCGTCATCACGATGGTCAACACGATCCTCCCAACCGATGACTACGATTACTACCTCGATTACACGCGAGCCAAAGTCGCGATTGTTGAATCATCGGTGATGGAGCGGTTCGCTCCCGCCGCGTCGCGCTCGGCGTATCTGGAG
This sequence comes from Blastocatellia bacterium, assembly GCA_035293105.1. Classification (GTDB taxonomy): domain Bacteria; phylum Acidobacteriota; class Blastocatellia; order UBA7656; family UBA7656; genus DATDOV01. The sequence continues at coordinate 10,414 of DATDOV010000065.1, read as the reverse complement.
CACACGGTTGTCGTGGGGCCGGGGAGTTTCGCAGCCGGTGATCTGCGAACCGTCTCATACGAGGAGTGGACGGGAGTCGCCTCCGACACGCTCGAGACCGCCCCCACGACGCGGGACGACATCGCGATATGGCTGTTCACGTCCGGCTCGACCGGGCATCCAAAAGCCGCGGTTCATCTTCAACACGACCTGCCTCACAACACCGAGTGCTACGCCAAACAGGTGCTGGGCATCAACGAGAAAGACGTGACCTTATCAGTGCCGAAGCTCTTCTTCGGCTACGCGACCGGAACGAACCTGCTCTTCCCGTTCGCGGCCGGAGGAGCGACTGCGTTGTTTTCGGAGCGATCGACGGCGGTAACTGTATTCGAGATGATCAACAAGTTCAGGCCGACGATCCTGACCAGCGTCCCGACTATGATCAACGCGATGCTCCAGGTCGAAGGCGCGCGCGACCGGTACGACTTGTCGAGCCTGCGCTTCTGTTTGTCGGCCGGCGAGGCGCTCCCGCCAGAGTTGTACAATCGCTGGATGGAGACGTTCGGCGTCGAGATACTGGACGGCATCGGATCGGCCGAGATGTTTCACATCTACATCTCGAACGGTCCGGGCGACGTCGTTCCGGGGAGTCTTGGCCGCATAGTGCCCGGCTACGAAGCGAAGATCGTCGACGCCGAGGGTCGCGAGCTGCCGCCGGGCGAGATGGGCACGCTCAAGATCAAAGGCGATTCGGCCGCGTTGTGTTACTGGAACGCGCACGAAAAATCCAAAGCGACGTTTGCAGGCGACTGGTGTACGACCGGCGATCAGTTTCGGGTCGATGACCGAGGCTATTTCTGGTACTGCGGGCGGACGGACGAGATGCTGAAGGTGAGCGGAATCTTCGTCTCGCCGACCGAGATCGAGAACTGCTTGCTCGAGCACGCGGCGGTGCAGGAGTGCGCGGCGATCGGCGTGAGCGACAACCAGGGACTCGTGAAACCGAAGGCGTTCGTCGTGCTGGCAGAGGGTTTCGTCGCGAGCGCCGAGTTGGAACAGGAACTGAAGGACTTTGTGAAAGGGCGGCTTGCACCGTACAAGTACCCGCGGTGGATTGAGTTCAGAAGCGAGCTGCCGAAGAACGATCGCGGGAAGATCGATAGAAGATCGCTGAAGCAATGAGCCGCCGATGCTGACGACTCTCCGGCGTTGCGCGGCAACCCCGAGTCCGCGGAATCTCGGACCACCGCACCGCGCCTCAGTAATTGACACCGGTAGACACCTGGGATAGTATCGCGCCCGTAAGTAATCGAATAACGGATCCCGGCGGCTGAGGTTCGTTCATCCGCTTCCTTCCTCCTTTTCTGAACTTTCGTCGCCAGGCCACAACAGGACTCCCGCATGGGACTCGTCGGCAAACACGCTATTCCTGACACGAGACTCGGACGCAAATCCGAAGCTGTATCTTAGTCCGGCCATCGGCTGGCCACGTCACCCATGGTCGTTGTGGCGTCTGCACAGTCGCGAGTGTCGTAACAACAGGGAGCCCGCTACAAACTGGAGGTCGTTATCATGAGAAATGATCAACTAAGGACTTCAACCGTTGGCTCCTTAGCATTCCGACATGTGATGGCTGTAGCCGCCTGTTTGTTAGTTACGCTCGGGCCGCTAGCTACAAGTTCCGGTTCATTAAGACGCCCCGGCACGCCAGAGGCGAGGGCCTACGTCGGCGGCATCTCCGCTTCAGCGGCGCCGCAGAATAATGTGCCTGCAGGCTTCGACTTCTACGAAAACGATCCCAGCATGACCAAGGTCGTTTTCAAGGGCGACCTCCTTCTCAGAAAGAACTTCTTCGGTCCCGGGTCAAAGAAGTTCAAGAAGACGATTCCTTTTGTCGGCGTCCCAATCGGCACGTTCATGGGACAGGACACCGGACCTACGGACACAATAGTCGAGCGCCTGCAATCCGTGAACCTGCCGTCCGTTGGCAGCACCGCGACCGTCCCGATTCAGATTGTCGCCTTGTCGCTCCGAAGCGCCAACCCCATCACTGTAGTCTTCCCGGACGAAACTCAACTGTGGGACGTGACGATTGTGCTGCCGCCGACTCCCCAGCCTGACGGAATGATGACGATAAGAAAAACACGCACGGAGGGCGGAACGTTCTCGTCGACACTGCCTGTTCAGGCGCATTTCATCTTTACTCAGGTGGAAGGAGGGGGGACCAGAACGCTCGATCCGCCGGTGATTGAGTTGAAGCAGGACGACGTGCTCTGGGTGCATAACTGTCCTCCAGATTCGCTGGAGCTGCCGGGTTTTAGTGAGAATTTCTGCCCGGGCGCGACCGAAACGGCGCGCGTCGGCTCGAAGATGGACTCATCGCGCCTGGACATCGGCGTCCGCCACAGCCGCGCTCCTGAACAAGGCGAGGTATTCCCAGGAGAGGCGTCCATCGACCGAGTCAGCTTTCTGTTCCCCTCGGCAACAGTGATGGATTCGGACTGGGGCCGGTTCACCGCGGACTCGCAGAGGGTGTTGGCTCCGCTCGGCGCCACCGAGGGTTATCTCAACGTATTCACCGACCGGGGATGGGTTGTGCAGAACCTCTTCGTCGCCGCCGGTGACGGAGGGATTGCCACCTACTTCGACCTCGGACCGTTCAATTCCGGTCCACTCAACGCACGCGCGATGGTGAGCACTTCACCGCAGACTACTTTCGGCGATGGCACTCGCAACACGTATCCGGTCGGCGCGGCGTTCTGGAACGCGGAAGGCGCCGGACAACGCAGCACCTCGGCAGTCGGCTCCCCTCCGCCCGCGAACCTGATCACGTTCATCGCGACGGGCGGCAACTCCAGAACGACCCAGCCGAATGCCGTTAACGTTCAGACCGCCAAGGATCAGTGTTTCCCGATGTCGATTGCCAACAGCCTCCAGTACCTCGAGAACCGATTCGGCACCAACATTCCGAACGATCACAAACCCGGTCTCAAGGGGGACGATACGCTTGTGGGCCAATTGGACTCCGAAGCCGGCCGAGACGCGCCCGCTCGCGACAAGGGCAGCGGGGTGTGGTTCAGCCCGATGCTCAAGGGCAAGTTCTCCTACCTGGATAAGAAAGGGCTGAAGAACGCGCTTGAGCACAAGCATCAAGGCCGGGGCTACGGCAACCCACCCGATGAAGCGCTGCCCGCCGGGAACTTCACCAGCAGCGGCATAACGTCGCGGGATGACGGCGCGGCAGTGACCTGGGCCTGGATTTGCGACGAGATCAAGAAGGGTCAGGATGTCGAGTTGGTCTTCAGCTTCGATGACGCGAACGGGAACCCGACGGGGGGCCACGCGGTGAGGGTCTTCGAGTGCGGGACGACGCTCGGCATACCATGGATTGGCTACCTGCACGACAAGCTCCAGACTCACAAAGATGCCAACGACAGTAAGGGACTCGAGACGGTCCGAGCTTTCACCGTAGACCTGGACGGCGACGGCATGATCAACCTGGGGACGCGCAGCCGCGAGGTCCGCTTCGCGCTTTCCGAATCGCCGAGGGACATCGAAGTCGACCGCTTCCCGAGCTCAGTCGCGCTTGTGACGGTCCAGATGCCTCAGCCGGTGCAGCTTCAACTCAGCGGGCCGACAACCGTCTTTGTTAGTATTGCGCAAGATGGGACGGGGGCCGCCGACACCGATGGCGACGGACTGGACCAGGTTCAAACGGAGATGGTCGAGTTGAGCCTCGCCGGTATGACTCCGCTCGGGCCGGTGACGGTTCGGCTCCGCGACCCAAGCAAGCATCCCAACCAGCGCACGATGGGAGAAATCGAGGAGCGCGCCAACACCCAGGCGGGGCGATTGGACCTCCCTCCATTCGCGTTAGCCGGCGTCGCCGACAGCTTCTTCGACGTGTTCTTCGAGGTCGAGCTCGGCACTCCGACGGGCGCCGTAGTGTTGCACTCGCATGATCCCAAACGCATGCGATCGACGATCACGCACAAACCACCGGCTGAGGGTGAGACCTACTTCAACCCCGACGTCATCCAATTGTTCACCGAGAACGAGCAGCCGGCCGGCGTCGCGATTTCGGGGGCTTCGCACACACCCAATCCGCGACCCGCGATCACTCCGATCCCTGCCGGGACTGATATCTTCCCATCGACGATGGTCATCGACTTGAGGGAAGACTTCATTCCCGGCTCGCCGACCGAGATGATTCAGCTCAGTTCGGCCGGGCTGCCGGACGGCGTCGTACAGCGCCAACCCCAGGCCGGAAATACAATCGACACCGAGATGCTCAGCCTGCAACTACAGGGGATGAGTCCGAATCTCGGGCCGATTCGGTTCACTGCCGGAAGGAACCTGGGTCAGCCGCCGTCACTCGGTCAGTACACGAACGTAACGCAGCGGCCCGACGGCACTTTCCAGTCTGCTGACAGTTCCTTCGACATCACCTACCGGATCGACTTCCTCGACGTTCCCAGAATCGGCCCCATGAGCGCGACCGGAAGTACGCATGTGATGGCTACGGGCATACGCACTTTGCCGCCGAATATGAACCCGGCCGACCCCTGTGTGATGTACATGGGTACCGGAGGAGAGCTGTTGCCGGTGACTACGCAGATCCTCGGGTTCGTGAATCAGATGACGTGGACTCCGTTCGGCGGTATGCCGGGCACGGCTTGCAGCGGCATCGGGATGAGTCCCACCAGGACGAATCGCGATGTTGCGCTGACGACTTCGCGACGACGTGACCGCAGACGTTGAAGGTCTGAAGCTTGGCCCGGTTATGAAGCCGTGAATCGGGTTCGAGCGACTCGGGCGGAGTTGGGCTTGGCCATCAAGTCCAACTCCGGCCCGCCCGTCTTTACTTGCCTCGCGAATCCGCCGGCCGCCCTGCCAGTGTCCCAGAAGCCGCAGCTCGCGTTGAATCATCCCGCCGTCGCTTTACGTCTTACGCAATGGGTACGATCATACCGAAGACGAGATTCTGTCTCGGTTCACAGGCACAGCGGGAGATTCACCTATGCCAGTCGATTGGTTAGCAGTATGGGGAGTCGCAAGCGTCGTAGGGTTCGTGTTCAAGCCCATCCTGGGGGACTTCGCCAAGGACGTCGTCAAAGACGTCGCCAAGGACTACGTCAAAGGATGCTTCGGCAGCGTCTTTTCATCTCTCCGCAAGGAGCCCTTGCAGCGCGCTCTCGGAAAAGCCCTTCGGGAATTGCTCGCGTTGCTCCAGGACGAGTTGCTCGACGGCGGCCTCACCGAAGACGATCTGAAAACCTGGATCCCCGTGGTGAAGCAGCTCACCCGCAGCGAGCTTGTGCAGCAAGCCATCCGGCAGGCCTTCACCGAAAGCGACTCAGCGGTTGACCCCGCCCTCCTTGCCAGTAGCTGGCAGGCGCTTGCCGAAAGCACACCGCTTCCCGAAGGCTTCTCCTGGCAGCGAATAGCCAATCGCTTCACCCGCGCCGTGCGGAGCTTGCGGGAACAGGATGCCGAGCTGCGAGACATCCTCAGCACTCAAGCGGCCGTTGAAACAGCGCGAGCCGTCAGACAACAGGCCGGCCTCGCGCCCGACTTCGATCTCGACGCGTACCGCCAGGCGCTGCTAGAGCGCTACGCCAACCTGCACTTTCAAACCCTCGACACGACCGGCGCCTACTACAGCAACGTGAAGTTGTGGAGCGTCTTCGTGCCGCAGTCGGTCCGCGAGACCCCGGAGTATTACCCTCAGCTTCTTGAAGTGCCAAAGGAACACCTGCGCCGGATGCGCGAGCGCGGCGACCTGGATGAAGAAGAAGCCGCGATCGAAGGAGAGATCGTCGAGCAGCGCCGCCGCTCGTATCTCGATCAATCACCGCGCCCGGTGCTCGAAGTCTGCGGCGATGATCGCATTCAGCGGCTGGTCATCCTCGGCGATCCCGGTTCGGGCAAATCATCTCTGCTTCGGTATCTGGCCCTGAGATGGGCGCGCATCGAAGACCCTAACCTGCTTTACACCGAGCCGCTTCCGCTGCTCGTCGAATTGCGCGAATACGACCGATGGCAGTGCGCGAGCGGAAAGAGCTTTGTGAGATTCTTGCACGAAGGACAGACGTGGCATCGGTTGAATCAGGAAGATCTGGATCGCAAGCTTCGAGGGCACGGCGCCGCCGTGATATTGCTCGACGGACTTGACGAGGTATTCGACCCGGCGCGACGCGACGCAGCGATCAACGGCGTACAGCGATTCAGCAACGACTATCCCGGCGCACGAGTAATCGTCACGTCGCGGGTGTTCGGGTACAAACCGCAGCGGCTGGCCGACGCGGAGTTCCGGCACTTTATGCTTCAGGACCTGGACGACTTGCAGATCGGCGAGTTCCTCGCCCGCTGGCACGAGACTACGTTCGACAAGCCGGACGACCGCGACTTCAAGAAAGAACGCCTCGCTCGGGCGCTGCGAGAGTCGCCAGCGATTCGAGAGCTGGCCGGAAACCCGCTGCTGCTGACGATGATGTCGATACTGAACCGCAATCAGGAGCTGCCTCGCGACCGCGTTCGCCTCTACGAGCAGGCGGCGCGCGTGCTCTTGCAGGATTGGGACACCGAGCGCGCCCTTGGGAGCGACCCGCAAGTCAAAGACGCGATCGGGTACCCGGAAAAGGCCGGCATTCTCCGTGACGTTGCGGATTACATGCAGCACGCGTCCGAAGGGCTCGCGGGTAACATCATCGCTCGCGAACAACTCGAACGAATCTTGCGAGAGTACCTCAGAGACAAGCTGGGCTTCACGCAGCCGCACTCGCCGGCCCGCGCGCTGGTGGAGCAACTCCGCGAGCGGAACTTCATCCTCTGCTATCTGGGGGGCGACAGTTACGCGTTCGTGCACCGGACGTTTCTGGAGTACTTCTGCGCCTCGGCGATCGTGGTCCGGTTCCGGCAGAAGCTCAGCATGGACTATCTGAAGGACGAGGTCTACGGCGAGCACTGGGCCGATGAGAACTGGCACGAAGTACTGTGCCTGATTGCGGGAATGGTCGCGGACTCGTCCGTGGAACAAGCGGGCGAGATCGTTGAATTCCTGCTGGGCCGAGAGGATCGCGGCTACGAATTCCACCATCTGTTTCTCGCGGCCAGGTGTTACCAGGAAGTTCGGAGCCCGTCTTCTCTGGGGCGCGTGCGGCAGGAGGTCATCAAAGGAGTAGAGTCGCTGCTTCGGTTCGACTTCCCGTTCTACTACGAGGACTGGCGGGAACTTGATCTGGCCACGCATCGCATTCGGGTTCGCAACAAGGCCGTCATCGCGGTATCCCGCCTGACCGACCGCCCGCAGCAGTTCCTGAAGGACCGCGCCGCCAACGATGACAATCAGTGGGTTCGTCAGGCGGCGGTGCAGGAACTCGCTCGCGGCTGGAAGGATGATCCCGATACCTTGCCTTTGCTCAAAGACCGCGCCGCCAACGACGCGGACGAAGATGTTCGTCAGGCGGCGGTGCAGGAACTCGCTCGCGGCTGGAAGGATGATCCCGACACCTTGCCTTGGCTCAAAGACCGCGCCGCCAACGATAAGAACGAGTATGTACGGCGCGCGGCGGTGCAGGAACTCGCTCGCGGATGGAAGGATGATCCCGATCCCTTGCCTTTGCTCAAAGACCGCGCCGCCAACGATGACCACGGGGATGTTCGTCAGGCGGCGGTGCAGGAACTCGCTCGCGGCTGGAAGGATGATCCCGATACCTTGCCTTTGCTCAAAGACCGCGCCGCCAAAGATGGCCACTGGGCTGTTCGTCACGCGGCGGTGCAGGAACTGGCACGCGGCTGGAAGGAAGATCCCGATACCTTGCCTTGGCTCAAAGACCGCGCCGCCAACGATGACCACTCGGCTGTTCGTCGGGCGGCGGTGCAGGAACTGGCACGCGGCTGGAAGGAAGATCCCGATACCATGCCTTTGCTCAAAGACCGCGCCGCTAACGATGACAATGAGTGGGTCCGTTTTGCGGCGGTGCAGGAACTCGCTCGCGGCTGGAAGGATGATCCCGATACCTTGCCTTGGCTCAAAGACCGCGCCGCCAACGATGACCACTGGGCTGTTCGTCAGGCGGCGGTGCAGGAACTGGCGCGCGGATGGAAGGACGATCGGGAGGTCCAGGCATTCCTAGCGACCGTTAGTCAGGAGGGATAGGCCTGCAACAATCGCCCCCTCTTTGAAAACCACTCCCTCTGTGCTACGTTCCGCTCGGAGCAATAAGCATGGCAGCCAAGCTTGAACCTCTTCTAACCATAGCGGACCTCGACTCGATGCCTGAAGATGGAAACCGCTACGAGCTTATTGAAGGAGAACTCTTCGTGTCCCGCCCGGACACCTTGATTCATCAAAGGACAGTCGGGAATGTGCTCTTTCTTTTCGCCCAGTATCTCCGGGAAAACCCTGTCGGAGAGATATTCCCTGGACCCGGAGTGATCTTCAGCGACTTCAGCGGCGTCATCCCTGACCTCGTGTACTTCAGTCACGAGCGCGCGAAAGAGATCGCGACTGGAGATCGAATAACCGGCGCGCCGGAGTTGATAATCGAAGTCCTCTCTCCGGGAACTGAAAACCGGCGGCGGGACGAGCACGCAAAGCGGCAGCTCTACAAAAAGTACGGGGTGAAAGAGTATTGGGTTCTTGATCCCCAGCGGCTGACGGTCCAAATGTTTCGCACGGCCAGGCTCAAACTGTCCGCCACACTTGGCGTTCGCGATGTGTTATCCACGCCGTTGCTCCCAGGCTTCCGCTGTTCGGTCAAAGAGATCTTCCAATAAGGATGAGCTGCGGCTCTTTGCGCCTTTGCGGGTCTTAGCGTCTTTGCGCGAAACGCCGATTCCAAAACCAGTTTTCGCGCAAAGACGCCAAGAGCCGCCAAGACGCCAAGAGCCGCCAAGACGCAAAGAAGCCCCGCATTGGCTACTCGTTGAGCCGCCCCTTCCCATGTGATACTTTCTAGCTCTTGCAGCTATTGATCATTCACGGAGGACCCGGATGTCGCAGTCCATTGATTCGATTCTGAATGAGCGTAGAGTTTTTCAACCTTCCCCGGAGTTCAGCCAAAACGCGCACATCAAGAGCCTCGAACAGTACGAACAACTCTATCGCGAGGCCGAAGAGGATCCCGAGAGGTTCTGGGGTGAAATCGCCGGTCAGCTTCACTGGTTTCGCAAGTGGGATAAGGTGCTTGAATGGGTTGCGCCCTGGGCGAAGTGGTTTGTAGGCGGTCAGATCAATCTCTCTTACAACTGTCTCGACCGTCACGTCGCAACCTGGCGTAGAAACAAGGCCGCCATCATCTGGGAAGGCGAGCCCGGCGAAGTCCGAACCTTTACCTATCAACAACTGCTCACCGAAGTCTCGAAGTTCGCAAACGTGCTGAAGTCGCTCGGCGTTCAGAAGGGCGACACCGTTGCGATCTACATGGGAATGACTCCCGAATTGCCGATCGCGATGCTCGCGTGCGCGCGGATTGGCGCGGCTCACTCGGTTGTCTTCGGAGGCTTTTCGGCCAACGCGCTTGTGGATCGCATCAACGACGCGCAGTGCAAAGCGGTCATCACTCAGGATGGTTCTTACCGGCGCGGCGCGGAGATCCCTCTCAAAGCGACCGTCGATGAAGCGCTGCCGGGGTGTCCTTCGGTCAAGGCAGTCATCGTCTACAAGCGCACCGGCTCGGAAACCAAAATGGAATGGGGCCGCGATCACTGGTGGCACGAGTTGATGGCTGATGCGTCGGACAACTGCGAAGCCGAACCGCTCGACGCCGAGCATCCGCTGTACATCCTCTACACATCGGGAAGCACCGGTAAGCCGAAGGGCGTCGTGCACACGACTGGCGGCTACTCGGTTGGGACTTACATCACCGCGAAGTGGGTGTTCGATCTTAAGGACGAAGACATCTTCTGGTGCACGGCCGACATCGGCTGGGTGACCGGGCACAGCTACATCGTGTACGGGCCGTTGCAAAACGGCGCGACCGCGGTGATGTATGAAGGCGCGCCCAATCACCCTGAGCCGGACCGCTTCTGGCAGATGATCGAGCGGCACAAGGTGAATGTGTTCTACACGGCGCCGACTGCGATTCGAGCTTTTATGAAGTGGGGCGAGCGATGGCCGCGGCGCTACGAGATGAACAGCTTGAGGCTGCTGGGAACGGTCGGTGAGCCTATCAACCCCGAAGCGTGGATGTGGTATCGCGAAGTGATCGGGCGCGAGCGCTGCCCCATCGTCGACACGTGGTGGCAGACGGAAACCGGTATGATAATGATCACCCCGCTGCCCGGCGCGATCGCGACCAAACCTGGCTCCGCGACGCGGCCGTTCCCAGGCGTGATCGTCGATGTCGTGACTCGTCAGGGCGAGCCGGTTCCGCCCGGCTCGGGCGGCCTACTCGTGATCAAGCGGCCCTGGCCCGCGATGCTGCGTACG
>DATDOV010000064.1:0-22944 GCA_035293105.1 Blastocatellia bacterium | reverse complement strand
AGTAGAGCGCTTGATGAGTTCGGGAGCGGAGCGATCACTCGCGGATGATGAGTCATTCAAGAAGGCGAGGGCGCGCTTCGCAGACGAGCCGATCTTCGGTTACGTGGAGATCGGGGCGCCGTTGAGGTCGTTGATGGCGGGCGAGAGCGGCGCGGCGTCGGCGGCTTACACGGCTGGAGCGCTGACTGCGCTCAGCAGCTTGCCGAGCGCGATCGTTTTCGGCGGGTCGATTCATGGCGAGAGTGCGAGCGTCCGGGCGCTGATGATTCAGGATTTGAAGAAGCCAGGGGTGCTTTCATGGCTGCTGACGGGAACGCGGGCGGCGCAGCCGATGGCCGCCGCCTACGCAGCGCCGGACTCGGACCTGTTCGTGAGTTTGATGGTGGACTGGGAGAGGCTCTTCGACGGGATCGGGTCCGCGCTTGCGGCCGGCAGTCAGGGCGCAACCAATGAAGCCGGAACGGGCGCCGTAGACTTGCTCGCCGCCGCGGACGCGGCGTTCGGCTTCAGCGTGCGCAACGACTTGATCCCCGCGATGGGCAATGAAGTCGCGTTCTCGATATCGGGATTGAACGGAGTGTTGAGGCCGGCGGCGGCGGGCGCCGGCGGCGCTTCCCCGAAGCCGCGTTTCGCTTTGATGATCGCGGTTCGAGATGCGGCAAGGTTCGAGGCGCTCGTCGGCAAGCTCATTTCCAAGTTGGGTCCGAAGTCGGCTCAAGGTTTTCTGCGGTCGTCCTATCGCGGCGCCGCTATCAGCTATCGCCACGACATCGCATACACGGTGAGCGGCGGCTTCTTCATTCTCGCGAGCGGCCGCGCCGCAGTTCAGCAGGCGCTTGACTGGCACGCGGCGGGCACGTCGCTTGGCTCGTCGGAACCGTTTCTCGCGGCGGTTGGAGCGCCCAGGCCCGCGACGCTGCAAGCCTACCTTTCACCCAACGTCTCGCGAGAGCTTCTCAATTCGATCGTCGGGCGAGGCGACAAGACGAGCCCGGAAACGGGGACGCCTGCCGCAAGCGGATTGGTCATCACGCCCGACCCGGAAGGGTTCATGCTCGAGATACGGTTGCCTAGCAGGCTTGCGCTCGCGGCGCTTGGTTCGCTGATGACCAGCGACGGGCGGCCTTACGGGGTCACGTCGCCACAATCGGCGGGCTCACCGCGATCGAATGGCCGCCGAAGCCCGACGCTCACGACGGAAGATCTGAGGAGACCGTGAGCAGGATTCACGCGACGCCTGCAAGCCGCAAAACTCCACGCGCGCGCTCGGCGATGGCGGCGTAGTTCTCGTTCTGCATGTCACCGCGCGTGAAGAGCCGGCCGCCCACGGCGATCGCGAACGCGCCCGCCGCGAAGTAGTCCACAATGTTCTCCGGCCCAACTCCGCCCGACGCCCCGATATGAGCGTCGGTCATCCGTGAGGTCAGAGCGCGAACGAAGCCCGGGCCTCCAACCGATGACGCGGGAAACACAGTGATCAACGGTGCGCCGAGCGACCAGGCGGTTGCGACTTCGGTCGGGGTCATTGCGCCCACGACGGTGGGAATCCGGTTCTTGCGACAGAACTCAACCATTGGCGCGGAGGTGTGCGGCGTGGAGATGAACTGGACTCCGCTTTTTATCGCGCGGTCTACTTGATCGTAATTGACGACCGACCCGGCTCCGACTACCGCGCGATCACCGTAGCGATGGCGCAGGTCGGAGATCACTCGATAGCTGCCGGGAGTGTTGACGGCGACGTCGATGAGCTTGATGCCGCCAATGATGGCCGCTTCCGCCGCGCGGACTGCCGATTCCGCCGAATCAGCACGCACGACGGCGAACACCCTGTTGCTGGATACGAGGTCTGCAAACTCGGAGTCGGTCATCCGTCACTGCCTCAGCACAACCCGGGCCGGCGCGCCGTCGCCGTCCTTGATCTTCAGCGGCAGGCATATCATCTCGTAGTCGCCCGGGTCAACATCACGCAGATCGAGTCCCTCGATGATAAACGTCCCGGCCTCGAGCAGCGTCTTGTGGACTTCCAACTCGTCAGCCTCGAACCTGTCTACTGAAAGATAGTCGATGCCGACCACCTTGATGCCTTGCTGCACAAGAGAGCGCGCGGCGCCGGGCGTTAGGTACACGAAGTCCGGGGCGAATGCTGTTTGATTCCATAGATAGGAGTTTCTGGTCTTGAACAACAGTCGGATCGTTGCGGCGAGGTCGAATTCCCTGAGCACGGCTTCGTCGATTACCGGCGCTGCTATTTCGACGACGCGGGCCGGCCCGACCAGGAATTCCAATGGTATCTGATCGACGGTCATGCCGTCGTCGATCAGATGGCGCGGCGGGTCAATGTGAGTGCCGGTGTGTGAACCCATCGACAGCCGGCTCAGCGAGTACTTCGAGTCGCCGCCCGTTCTGGCCGGCTTCTTGCGCTCGATCTTGATTGGCGGGTCGCCGGGGTAGACTGGAAGGTCTTTTGAGATCGCGACCGTCACGTCGAAGATTTTCATGGCAAACACCCCGCCGAGTCACCGAGGCATACTAAGTTCCGGCCTCACTCTTGTCAATTTTGAACGTCTTTCCGCTCGCGGCGTTGAGGGCCGGTGGACGACCGGAGACGTGCAAACGCGACGGTGAGAAATCACGCGGTATGCGAACTGCGCTTCGACCTTCGCGTCTTCCGCGAGCCGCCCACCGTCCCCCTCAGCTCTCGCAGTAATTCCGAAACGCGGAGCGCTTCCTCGTCGTCCAGCCTGATTCCGCCGAACCTCACGCGGTTGTAGACTGCGGTGATCTCGCGGATTTGATCGAATCCCGAAGCCGCGGCAAACTCGACAGGAGTCTGATGGGGCTCTTTGATCAGCCCGCGTCGCGCGGCTATCGCAAGCATCTGTTCGTAGAAGAGGACCGCTGATTTGCGCGCGTCGCCCCTCACTAGCCCGCGCCTCCACCGGAACGCCAGAATGAGAATCCTCCGCCACCACGGTCCGTAGCCCGTCCGCTCGGCGCCCCGTTGCTTGAAGTACGACACGCCGACGTAGGCCGCAAACCCGGCGACGATCAGCAACGCAAGCCCGCCAATCAGCTTCAGCAACTCGTCAGCGTCCCACCGCCTCGCCGCCAGTATCGAAGCCAGGATGTCATTCACGCGGCGCTTGACGTCGAGGTAGGCGGTCCTCAGCCGTTCCTTGACCGTGACCATCTTCTGTTGCATTTCAACGAGGATCGACGCTTGCTCGTCACGGTCGAGAGTGACGATGTAATCGAGCCAGAACACTTCTGCGGCGTCGATGTACTTTCGCAGCCGGGCGAAGAATCCCCCTTGCGAGTAGTCGTTGATCCCGGCGGCCGGCGTCGGATCAAACTCGACCCACGCGTCGGCGGCAGGAAAATAGACCTCGACCCACGAGTGAGCGTCTCGCCCGCGCACAACGTATAGGTTGTTGATCTCGTTGTGCTCACCCATCTGAAAGCCGTTCGCGATTCGGCACGGGATGTCGAGCGTCCGAAGCATTATCGTCATCGCGGTGGCGAAGTATTCGCAATGGCCTTCGCGCACATCGAACAGGAATGCCGCGAGCGGGTCATCGCCGGTCGCTTGCGGATTCAACGTGTAACCGAAGCGCGTCTTCAGGAACGTCTCGATCGCGCGCGCTTTGTCGTATGCGTTGGCAAGGCCGCGGGTCTGCTCGCGAGCAAGTAGCCTGATGCGCGGGTCGAGTCGTATCTCGCCGTAGCGCCCGCGCGGCAGCTCGACGTACTTCTTGAGGTTCTCGTCGTCTACGTTCTCTCTCGGTGTTTTGGTCGGCTCGGCCCGGAGTTGTTCTTCGGTCGGGAGCGCGATATCAGACCAGACCGTGTATTGCACCCGGCCCTTCAACCCCGCGGCGGTCACAGCGGTCAGGTCCCGGAACCCGAAACCGGCTTCCCCGGCCCCTCTCACGGACACCTTGGCGATTGGACCTCGCACGCGCACGAGCCGCTGCGCGCCGAAGATCGTCCCCGATGCCAACGGCTCGACGAACATCTTCTGGGCAACCAGGCCCTGGGCATCCTCGGTTGCTCCCGGGCCCAGCGGATAGCTTTTCTCGAAGCTGGCATCATCCTGCCACCCTTCCGCTCCGGTGCGCCTGTGCTGATCCTGATCGAACGGCGGGAACGTGTTGCTCCACGTCGTGCCGTCGTACTTGTCCAGGCTTATTCCGTGCCAGCGCAGCATCCGGCCCGGCTTTCGCGATAACTGCACCCGCATCACGACCCGCTGGCTCTCCTTGATCGACACGACCTCACCCAACCGGACGGTTGTCGAGAAACCCGTCATCGAATATGTGTCGCCAAACCCGCGAGCAACGCCCCCGCTTCCCCGCGGTATCAGGAAGAACAGCGGCAGCGTGAGCGCGGCGACGATGAAGACCTGGCCGGCGGAAGCCCCGACAAAGTACCTGATCTGCCGCACGCCGCCGCGCTTCGGCCGTTTGGGTTTCGCCGACAAGCTGACAATCTCTTCCTGGCTCATCGCAGCGACTTCTCGACCTGCGCGCCGTATCTCGAAGGCTGCCAGCGTCGAGACGAAGAAGAAGATGAACACCGCCAGGGAAGCCGCGAACGACGCATTGAAAGTCAGGCCCGCCGCCAGCAACATTTGAAATACCGCGATGAGGAACAAGAACACCCAGTCGCGATCGCGCTTCGCCTGAAGCAGCTTTGCCGCCGCGACCAGCAGGGTCAGGTGAACCAGCGCGAGGGTCCAGTTCGTGAGCAGCTTCGCGTCAATAAGAAAAACCGGCACATAGATCGCGACCATGGCGCGCCACTGCCATCGCCGCACCGCAGGGTAGTTCCCGCCGCGCGCCTCGACGTAAGCGCTCAACGCGAGCGCGATCGGGTAGAGGACGATGGACGCGGCGTCCAATTCACCGGTCAACGCCAGACCAGCGAACGCCGTCGCGATCAGCGCGTATGAGGTGAAGCGAAAGTAGGCGTCGAAAGTCATTGTTGCATGCGATACCGGACTCGTGATTCGTGAGCTGTGTCGGCCACGCGCATCACGCATCCCGATCACGTCTCTGCTCTTATCAAAGGTCTTCTATGAACACGACGTGGGCGCTGCGCCACACGGTCGCCGGGATGGTGCCTTTAGCTGCGGACGTTATCAGCACCTTGAAGCGCCGCTCATCGGCCAGCACAGGAACGTCATCAAGCAGCCGCCATTCAATGCGCTTTGCCCCGGCGGGAGGCGGCGCGCTTTCCCCGCCGGTCTTTTCAGGTTGTCTCTTGGATGATCGCCCGAACACTCCCCACAAGCCTCGCCCCTCGGTTCCGGGTTTCTTCTCCCGGCCCGTTCTGTAAGCCGGCCGCAGCGTTGCCAGGGACCGCAGAATCTTGTAGAGATGTTCATACCCCGAGCCGGACGCCACCGTGTGCTCCGCGGTCGCGGTGACGAATTCGACCTCCGCCCGCTCCATGACGAAGTGGTTCGCAAGCGAAGCAGCCATCACGACCGCACGTTCGAACTTATTTTCGAACCCGTCCGCATACTCCCGTTCACCGTCGCTGCCGGTGTCGAATTCCGGATACGCCGTATCGAAAACGATCGTCAGCCGCCACTCGTCCTCGCGCATATACTCGCGCACCATCATCTGCATCGATTTGGCGGTCGCCTTCCAATCGATGTGACGCATGTGATCCGAGGGATGATAGCGGCGTATGCCGTAGAGATCGTCGCCCGAACCGCGCGTTTGACTGGCGACCATCCCGGCCAGCATCGGCAGCGCGTGGTAGAAGTCATCAAGCGGCTGCGGGTTGGGATAGACCAGCAATTCCCCCGACGCGTCGATCGACCTCCACTTTTTGAAGAACCCGGCCGGGAATCTCGTGGAAACGCGAAACCCGGTTATCGGATACCGGCCGCGGCGGGCGAACTTGCGCTCGACCCTGCGGCGAACACTCGAGCGGGCCGGCGCGAGCGCGAAATAAGCCAGCTTTCCCAGCCCCGTTTCCTTCGCCGTGTCGCCGTGTCTCCGCTTCTCCCCGTCGCCTTCTTCGTCCTCATCGCCCGCTTCGGGCAGCGCCTCGACCATCAAGCTGTAGCTTGGCATCACTCGCTTGTGATTCAACAGCGTGACCGCCAGCATCGCCGGTTCGCCGGCGTATATGTGATCCGGAAATCTCAACTGAACGGAGACGTCGGCGAGCGCCACTCTCGCGATCAGGTTAGCGGCGATCAGAAACGCGATCATCGCCGACAGCACCAGGTAGAGCAGATTGTTGCCGCTGTTCCACGCCGCGAATGTGACCACCATCAGGAAGACCACGAAGAGCAGCCCTTCGAGGGTGACCGTCGTGCGTAATGCGAAGCGCAGCATCTCGAGCCGGACGTTCCTCGCAAGACGCGGGATTATGTAGATCGCTCCAAGCAGCGCGAGGATCAGGGAGACTGCGGCGGCGAGGGCCGCGAGCTTCGCCTGGTAACGCTCGGCCGCCACCGAGCTGAACAGCGCGAGGACGAAAGATATGCCGAGAATGATGACCGTGATGAAGAAATCGCGCCACGCCTGCCGGCTCATACTCACCTCACAACGGCACGCTCACGGTGTTGAGTATCTCCTGGAGCGCGGCCTCGGCTTCATCGCTGCGGCGGAGGCCCGTCGAGTAGCGCGAATTGACTACGACCCGATGGGCGAAGACGGGGATCACAAGCCGCTTGATGTCGTCGGGGATCGCGTAGTCGCGGCCTTCGACGAATGCGAGCGCCTGGGCCGCGTGATAGAGCGCCAGGCTGCCGCGCGGGCTGACACCCAGATCGAGTATGTCCGCCGAACGCGTCGCGCGCACGATGCGAATCAGGTAATCGACCAGCGATTCGTCGACGCCCACCTCTCTCACCTCGCGCTGCAACACCAGCACGTCGTCGCTGTGCATGACCGGCGTCAGGTGATCCAACTGTGAGTAGAGCGACTGCTGCCGGAGAATCGTCTTCTCGTCATCGGCCTCCGGGTAACCCATTTTGAGCCTCATCATAAAACGGTCCAACTGTGATTCGGGCAGCGGATAGGTCCCGTGATGCTCGATGGGATTCTGAGTTGCCAGAACGATGAACGGACGCGGCAGGTTGTAGGTCGCCTGTTCGACGGTGACGTGTCCCTCGGCCATGCCTTCAAGCAGCGCGGATTGCGTCTTGGGCGTGGTGCGGTTGATCTCGTCGGCGAGGATCACGTTGGCGAAGATGGGTCCGGCCTTGAATTCGAACGCGCCCGTCTGTTGATTGAAGACTTCGAGCCCGAGGATGTCGGAGGGCAGCATGTCGGAGGTGAACTGAATGCGATGAAACGTGCAATCGAAACTCCGGGCGAGCGTGTGCGCGAGCGTGGTCTTGCCGACGCCCGGGACGTCTTCGATCAACAGGTGTCCGCCGGCGAGCAACGTGACCAGCGCGAGCTCGACCACGTCGGACTTGCCTTTGATGACCCCTTCGATTGTTGATTGAAGTTGTTCGATCTTGCCGGCTGTGGTGATCACTAATGTCGATCCTCATCCCCGCAGATTGGCGCTGGGTAAGCCTAACACAAGAAAACACGGGGAGTGAAGCGAGGGTTCAAGCGCGTCAAGCGCGTTTGAGCGTGCCTTGACAACAAGATGCCCCGTCCGTATCCTTTCGGTTCGTCTTCTTTAAGCGAGATTTGGAGATTCGCGTCATGCAAACGTTCGTGCCGAGTGGAAAGAACCTTGAGCAAAGTCGCTCGTGGTACGTCATCGACGCCAGCGGAAAGACTGTTGGGCGGCTCGCGACCGAGGCCGCGCGCCTGCTGATGGGGAAGAACAAACCGACTTACACGCCGTTCCTCGACCTCGGAGACCACGTGGTGATAATCAACGCCGAGAAAGTCGTCTTCACCGGCAACAAGTGGCGGGACAAGGTCTACCGCCACCACAGCGGCTGGCCGGGCGGGCTCAAGGAGACCACCGCGCAGAAGCAGCTTCAGCGTCATCCGGAACGGATTCTGGAAGCGGCCGTGCTCGGCATGCTGCCAAAAAACAAACTGGGCCGAAAGATGGGCAAGAAGCTCAAGGTTTACGCCGGAGCCGACCATCCGCACCAGGCGCAGCAACCGAAGGCCCTCGCCGTGTGACGGCAAGGACCCCGGCGGGCGATTGAAGCGCGCTCGGCCGGATCATCGAAGGAGAGTCATAGTGCCGGATACGATTCAGAATTATGGAACGGGCCGCCGCAAGAGCGCCACGGCTCGTGTCTTCCTTAAGCCGGGATCGGGTGAGATCGTCGTCAATAAGCGCCGGCTCGAAGAGTATTTCCCGAACGAGACCCATCAAATGGTCGTCCGCCAGCCGCTACATCTCACAGACTCCGCCGGCAGGTTTGACATACTGGTAAACGTCGATGGCGGTGGAATAGCGGGTCAGGCGGGAGCGGTTCGTCACGGGATCACCCGCGCGCTGATCGATCTCAATCCCGAGTTCCGCACCCGCCTTAAGAAAGCCGGATTCGTGACCCGCGACCCCCGGGCGAAAGAGCGAAAGAAGTACGGGCAGAAGGGCGCGCGGAAGCGGTTCCAGTTCTCGAAGCGGTAGTTCGATTTTGGATTTTGGATTTTAGATTTTGGATTGAAGCCGCGGAACTTGTCGCTAACCCAAATGGTAAATCCGAAATCGAATGACTCCATTGCCGATCCTCGTGATTGGTTGTTCCAGCGGACCCATCAGACGTTGGGGCCGTAGGGGACGCGGGCCGGCGAGTACAAAAACCAATTCAAGTTTGACGGAGGGCTGATTGGCTACAGTAACAATGAAGGAACTGCTTGAAGCCGGCGTCCATTTCGGACACCAGGTCAGGCGGTGGAACCCAAAGATGAAGGAGTACATCTTTGGTGAGCGCAACGGAATCTACATCATTGATCTCCAAAAGACCCAGCGCCTTTTCAAGGAGGCAGTCAAGTTCGTAACCCAGCAGGCAATCGAAGGCCGCACTTTTTTGTTTGTCGGCACAAAACGTCAGGCTCAGGACGCGGTCGAAGAGGAAGCCAAACGGTGCAGCCAGTTCTATGTCAACCAGCGGTGGCTTGGCGGGCTGATGACCAATTTCCAGACGGTTCAGAAGTCCATCCAGCGCATGAAGGACATCGAGTCCATGCGCACGGACGGCCGCTTCGATGCCTTGACCAAGAAGGAGCGGCTCAAGCTAGATCGCGAGCACGCCGCGCTCGAGAAGAACCTCGCCGGTATCCGCGATATGCGGACCCTCCCCGACGTCGTTTTCATAATCGACTCGAACAAGGAAGAGATCGCGATTCACGAAGCCAACAAACTGGGCATCCCGATCGTTGCCATCGTAGACACCAACTGCAATCCGGATGGGATCGACTACATCGTGCCGGGCAACGACGACGCGCTGCGCGCGGTGCGGTTGTTCGCCGCCAAGATGGCCGACGCGATCATAGAAGGCCAGCAGATGCTCAAGGAGGGCGCAGCCGACGTTGGCGAGGGCGCAGAGACTGGTGAAGCTGCGCTGGCCGCTCCAGCCGGAGAAGCCCCGCGCGCTGAACGCCGAGAGCGAGGCCGCGGCCGTGGAGAACGAAAGGGCGTCCGCCGCTCTACGTATGTGCCGCCCGGCGCACCTCCCATCCCGGAAGTGTTGAGCACTCTGGAAACGGCAGCGCCCGCTGAGCCGCCGCAATCCGAAACCGCCGCGCCCAGCCCCGCAACCGTCGCACCCTCGGAGGCGACTGCCGCCGATGAAGGAGCCGCCGCTCAGAAAGCCGAGGCGGGCGAGTAGAGCAAAAGGCGACTGCTTGTTTTGCGACGGCGCGCGGCTTTCGATTTCGATCAGCCGCGCGTCGCCATATTGGACAGGAGAAGTAGAACTAGATGGCTAACGAAGTGACCCCGGCCCGGATCAAAGCGCTCCGCGAGAAGACCGGCGCCGGCATGATGGAGTGCAAGTCCGCGCTCACCGAAGCGGGCGGCGATGAGGAGAAGGCAATCGAAATCCTGCGCAAGCGGGGGCTCGCGAGCGCGAGCAAGAAGGCCGGACGAGTCGCCGCAGAAGGGCTCGTCCACGCTTACATTCACGCGGGTGGAAAGATCGGCGTATTGGTAGAGGTGAACTGCGAGACCGACTTCGTCGCGCGAGGCGATGAGTTCAAGACTTTCGTTCACGATCTCGCCATGCACATCACCGCCGCCGAGCCCCGATTCGCGAGTAAAGAGGACGTGCCGGCAGAAGTTCTCGATAAGGAGCGCGAGATCGCGCTCGACCAGGCGCGGCTTGACCCCAAGAACGCCGGCAAGCCCGAGCAGGTGCTCGAAAAGATCGTCGAGGGAAGGGTGACCAAGTTCTATCAGGAAGCTTGCTTGTTGGAGCAGCCCTTCGTGAAGGACCAGAACACCACGGTGGGCGAGATGATCGGCCGGATGGTCGCCAAGACCGGTGAGAACGTGAAAGTGCGCCGCTTCATTCGGTTCAAACTCGGCGAGGGCCTTGAAAAACGGGGCTCGGACCTTGCGGGCGAGGTGCGAGGCCTCCTCGGAGGAAACGATGCATGATAGATGATGAACAGCGCGGTTCATCAATCATCCTATTCCTCGCTTCTGTTTTCTAATGACCGCAAAACCCCAACCGGCTTATAAGCGAATCCTCCTGAAGCTGTCGGGCGAAGCGCTGATGGGCGACCAGGGCTACGGCATCGACCCTGCCACGCTCACGCGAATCGCCGAAGAGGTCAAGGACGTGCGCGACCTCGGAGTTGAAGTCGCAATCGTCGTAGGCGGAGGGAATATCTTTCGCGGGGTCGCACTCTCCTCCAAAGGCATGGACCGCGCGTCGGCCGACTACATGGGAATGCTCGCGACGATCATGAACGCCATCGCGCTCCAGGACGCGCTGGAGAATCAGGGCATCTTTACCCGTGTTATGACTGCGATCGAGATGCACGAGATCGCCGAGCCGTTCATTCGCCGCCGCGCGATTCGCCACCTGGAGAAGATGCGCGTGGTGATCTTCGCGGCCGGCACTGGCAATCCCTACTTCACGACCGACTCGGCTGCGGCGTTGCGGGCGCTGGAGGTCAAGGCCGACGCGATCTTGAAAGCGACCAAAGTCGACGGCGTGTACACGGCCGACCCGGCGAAGGACAAGTCGGCGACGTTGCTCGACCGCCTGACCTACCTCGAGGTGCTCCAGCGCGACCTTCAAGTGATGGACACTTCTGCGATCGACCTGTGCCGGCAGAAGGGCGTTCCGATTCACGTCTTCAATCTCAACAGGCGCGGCAACATCGTTCGCGTGGTGACCGGCGAGAAAGTGGGCAGCGTCGTCGGCCCATGAATCTCGGCGCGCGCCGCCGACTGACTCCTTTCGCCCTTCGCTTTTGCGCATCGCTCCGCCCATCGAACGTCGCCGTTCATAGGGCAGTCTTTGATCGTTACTCCGCAAGTCTCCGCGCCACCTCTTTGCGCGAACGTTCGCGGCGAGATACCATGGGATTGTTCTGCCGGATCACACAAGCGGACACTGATTTTTCATTCATCAAGTTGCAAAATGGCTCAAGTGATCCGACGAGGTTTCACCTGGAGGCGAGTCATGCTCAAGAGATTCTCACTTTTCATCTTCGCAGTAATAGTCATGTCGCTGACACTCAGGGGGAACTCCGATGCGCTCGGTTCGCAAGAGGACCTTGCGGCATTCAAAGACAACGCGTGCGTGACCTGTCACTCGCGCGTCTCCTCACCCCTCGGGATGAGCAACCGGTATCTCGACTGGCACCTTTCGGCCCACAAAGACAAGGGAGTGGCGTGCGACAAATGCCACGGCGGTGATCCCTCGATTCGGGACGAGAAGAAGGCGCACGCCGCGGTGCTTGGGCCATCGCTCCTTGAAAGCCGGCTTCATCCGATGAAGCTTCCGGAGACCTGCGGCGCGTGCCACAACAGCGTCGTGACTTCGTTCGTCGGGAGCAAACACTATCAGAGGCTCAAGGACTCAAGCATCGGGCCAAGTTGCTCGACTTGTCACTCGCACATGGCCTCAAATGTCATTCGCGACCCCGACGAGACTCAAGAACTCTGCGCGCGATGTCACGACACGCTCAACGGGATAATTCCGCGGCGGCCGGAGATTCCCGCGAAGGCCAACGAAGTGATGCAGTCGATCAAGCGCGCCAACTCGATGGTGATCTGGGCGAACAGCCTTGTGGACGAGGGGCAGAAGAAAAAGATCGATGTCGCCGCTGAAGCGGAACAGATGAAGGCCGTGCGCCAAACGATGAGCGAGGCCAAGGTCGGCTGGCACGCTTTCAATCTGGAGGCGGTTCGCGCGAAAGCCGACGCGGCATTCGAAAGCGCCCTCAAGGTGAAAGACAGGTTGATGAAGAAACTCGGCTACGCTTAAAAGAGCGCGAACGCGCCGGACGCGACACCACAAGGATCGCCGCTCAACCTCGTGCGATGGTTTCGTGCCGCCAGGCCCTGCCGCGTTCGGCGGCAATCGCACTCCTTAGACGGGCCGAACGACCTTCGTGACTACTCAACTAATAGTCCGGGTAGGTGTTATACCAGCTATCCGCGTTCTCGTCTTTCAACGCAGGGCCGTCCACCCACGTTCCCGAATTGGGCGGCGTCTCCGTTTTCTCCCACACTTGCCACGTGAGGTGAGACGGCGCGAACTGTTCGCCCCAATTCAGGGTTCCGGTGCCGTCATACTTCATTCCGTAGTCGTTCCTGACCTTGTCAGGTGGTAGATTCCAGTGCGCGGTGACTCGGTAGTGGACGACCTTCCCCTTATTGAGGACCATGTCTTTGACGCTATGCTCGACCTGAGCTTCCATATTCGTATTAGAAGTGTTGCTGAGGGGAACGAGGTTTCTTGTGTCGCCGGGCCCGTGCACATGGTGGTTCAGCATGTGGCCCTGGACCCAATAGAGCGGGCCGACCTTGTGCCGTTCTTGAAACAGCTTCCACCACGGCGACTTTCCGTCAGGCTCGCTTCCCTTGAAGCCATCCGGGTCAGTGCTCAGGGGGTCGGCCTCCATGACCCTTGGGAATGTAAAGGTGTCGGTCTTGTTCGCCTTCGCGTCGGTGTCGGCGAGCGTGACTGGCGTCCACGTCACGCTGGTGGGCGGGACGGCGCGTTGCAGCACGACAGCATGAACAGCTCTCACCGCCAGGTCCGGGGAACGCTGCCGGCCGGAGAGCGCGAGATGGCGTTTGCTGCCGGCGTCTTGAGCAACATGCCTGGCGCAGCAAGCTCGTTGCTGCACGACATGGGTGAGCTCGTGAGCTAGAAGTCTGCGCCCGTCCTCGCCGTCAGGCGAGTATTGCCCCTGCCCGAAGAAGACGTCCTGTCCGATCGTGAACGCGCGCGCGTTCAATTCACGATTGAGCGAATGAGACTCGGCGTCCGAGTGGACGCGCACACCGCCGAAGTCGACGCCGAAGCGCGGCTCCATGTACTCGCGAGCCGCCGCGGGCAAAGGGGAGCCGCTCCCGCGCCGCGCTGCGATTCGGCCTTCGACATCGTCGGACGCCGCAAAACTCTCACCGGCGCCTCCCCGGCGTTCCTCGTCGTCCAACTCGCGCTCGGCGAGAGTACCGCTAGGGCCGGCCACGCGCTTCGTGCGCAGTTCCTCGTCATCTTCCTTCGGCTGGCGCCGCAGGAATGAAGTGATTGAGTCCGCGGCCGGCTTGGTCCGAACCTCTTCCTCCTCATCCTTCGTTTCGCGCAGGGCGATCGAGACCGAATTGGATTTTGTTCGCACTTCCTCATCTTCTCGTTCTCCCGTCCCCTGCTTGTGCGCCATCAGGGAGATCGACGGAACAAGCGGCGACTTCCTGAGTTTATCTTCGTCCTCTTCGCCCTGACGCTGAGCAGCCGGGGCCGGCGCGGTCATTACCTGCGACGCGACGCGGTCGGCTTCCTCTTCGTACTGATCTCCCGCGGCTCCAACGATCAGCTTGGTTTGAACCACAAGGGGCGACGGTGTTGAAGCGCCCTTGAGCCGCGCGGCAATGATCTGCTGGACCGCTCTGTTACCCGCGGTCCTCTGCAAGAACAGGACGTTGGAGCGAGTCATCAATGGCGCTGCCGCGTCCGGGGAAAGCGACGTTCGGGCAGCCTTATTCGGCGCGAGCGTGGATGCCGGTGGTCTGTGCGCCTTAGCCGCTGTTTCATCGGCTGTGTGATCTCTCCCAGCTCTCATCATGGTTTGTTCCCCCAAGTTGAAACGTGATGAATCGTGTCGCTGTCGGCCCGGCGTCAATACGCCGCCTCGTACCCCCGTATCGCGGTCGGCTTCCAACCGCTGTCAGCCCAGTACGACAGCTCAATTCCGCCGTAAGCGGCCGCCGCCTCTCTGTGTCTGGCAAGGAAATCCGCGAGGCTCTTTGCGATGGCGCGCGCCAGCCGGTAGGTTTCATAATCGACCTCGACCATAACGCGATGCCCGGGGCTGGCAGCGCCGCGCAGCTTCTCTGCCAGGGTTGGCTTTTCCTTCGCCGCGACCACCTTGTCTTCTATGGTTGTCACCGTCGCGTTTTTGTACCAGCTTTCCAAAAGATCCTTGGGATGCAGGTACCGATCATATGCCGCCTGGCTGATACGAGGAAAGACAACGAGGAACTTACCTGACCGCCCTTCGTCCTTACGCTCTTCTGCTTTTATCAAGGCTTCCGTTTTTACTCCCTTGCCTTTCAGGTCCGCCTTCAGCTTGTCCGGATTTGCCAGTTCGACTCGGGTCCTTCCGCGCGGACCAACGGCAACGAAGGTCCCGGCTTCATTCCAATTCAAGTCATTAACCGGCACCTCCACTTCCGCAACTTCGTACGCTTCGAGGTCTTTACCGACGGCCGCCCAGACTTCGCGCTGCCCATCCCGGTCGGTTCTGTAATTGACTTTGGGGTTCTTTCTCTTGGCCTCCGCCAGGTGCCAGGTCAGCAGGTTCGGGAGCTTGTTCGCTCCGCCTTCTATCTCCGCGTCGACGACGATGTCGGCGCTTACGGCTCGCGCGCCGATGAAAGGGTTTCCTTGCCCGCTAAACCATGACACCTTTCCGTAGGTTCCCTTCTGGGGTTTGAACGGCGGGTCGAGTTTCAGGTAGTTGGTATAGATGCTGGTCGCAACTTCGGTCGCAACGCCAGCCTTCGCCGGGAACAACTGGAGCAAGCCGGTACTTTCACCCGCTGGCTGCCGTGCATTCAAAAGGCGCAGCAGAGCCTGATTTCCGATCGTCCTTTGAAGGTTGAGGATGCTAGAAGTGGCCGGCGCCGATGCTGCCGAGACATGGGAGAGCCCGAAGCCGGCGGCTGGAATGGGGGGCCGCTGCTTCGCGCGTTGTATGTCCCGCCGGGCGGTGCCATCAGCGTTAGGCGATTTACTCTTTCTCGCGCGCATTCAGTTCCCTGGTTTCTTTCAGAGCGTCGATTGGACGAACGGCCGCGGGTGTTATGGAACTCCCTGTCCGGCCTCACTCGCCAGGGGAGTCTTATCTTTCTGGTCCCCGCCGTTGAGCATTTCCTGCAGGACCTGAATCGCGCCGCTGATCCGGAGCAAGGTTTCGCGGACGTGGGCTTGTTCCGCATCAAGCTCGCGAAGCCGGTTCTGTCCCACCTCGAATTCTCGCTTCAATTCGTCGAGCCGCTTTTCCAGATCTTCTTTCATGCTCTTAGCCTTTCAGTCCTCTACTTCCAGAGATGCACGCCACCGTTGTGTCCATGCTTGGCGTGCACTCTCATGTCCACCAAAATCATATAGTATTTGGCGGTCAGATGGTGCCAGGTAAACTTTCCGCCTCTAATGTTGGGATACAGCATGTCGGCGACGGCAAAATGCTGCGCCCTGGAAGCCGACGGAAGATTCACAGATTTTCCGGACGGCATCACTCCTTTGTGTTTATCGGTGAGATCGTTGTTCATCTGCACTAGTGAATTGTGATCGACGGGGTCCTTCCATTTGACATTGCCGGGAACGACCGCCGGAGTCTCCGTAGAATTGAAGTTGGCGACAATACCGATCGGATCAGTCTCGAAACCGATGTTGCCGCCACCGTCCCGATAGTAGATGACCTCGTCATAGTTATGGGAATTCGAAGCGCCTTGATATCCACCGTTCCTGCTGTAGGTATTGCCCGTCCGCGCACGCTGAATGATGGACTTGTTGGTATCGTCACCCATCGCGGGCGGGATGCCGATAAGTTGCTTGAACCGCGCTCGCGTAAAGACTCCTCCGATCATCCAGCCGATGAACGGCTTCAAGAAAGCATCTCGTCCGGGCATACGCTTATCCGCTCGGCGATAATAGTCTTCCGCGAGATTATAGAATATGTTGAACAGAACCCATTGCGGCAGTCTAGTCGCCTGCTGCGTCAATTCGCTCCAATCGATGGTTTCCTCCTCCGAGTAACCTTCCGCGTGGTCATCGTCGTTCGAGCCTTCATTGTCCCACATTGGCTGGATTACTTGGACGGTTGAGCCCGATGCAACGCCTTCGGCACAAGCGCTCGGATCACTGGAATCGCACGCCGGTTGGATACTCAGAGCTCGCTGGCCCATCACATCGGCTTCATTCTCCAGCGTGGGATCATCATTGATCGCCGCACCTTTCAGTTGCAGGGTTGGCTTCACTCGTCCCTGTTTCTGCTGCACTACGTGCCAGGCTTCGTGCGGGAGGTGACGTTCCTGTCCCGGTCCCAGATAGATACTCGTACCCTGAGTGTACGCAAGAGCCCGCACGGCAGCCGGCTTTGAAGAGTTGCGGTGGACCTTCACGTCATCCATCGCGATCTCGGATAGAGTTTCAATGCCGGCGCGCAGCGATTCGGGTAGCCCTGTTCGGTTGTCTTCAAGCGAGCGTGGCGCCGTACTGTGCGCGTCGCGCCCGCGTTGGACCAGAGGTTTCGTGCGAAGCGTCTCATCTTCTTCCGGCGCCTTCGCCTGCAGTTGCGCCAAACCCGCGTTGGATGAATTGAGAGAGCTGAGCTGCGCCGTTTGCTCCTCTTCTCGTCCGAGAGCTTCGCGCTGTACTGCTGCGCCAACCAGCCGCTGAATGATCCTATTCCCCACCGTGCGCTGGAGAACGAAAATGTCCGACGAACGCCAGGTCGAGCGCGGCGCTGACAGCACGCGTGTGAGCGCAAGATATGGAACCGTCTTCGACGACGGGTTGTTTGAAACGTGGGTCCTCGGTTGTGGCGCTCGCGGTTTGGCGCATTGGGAGTTGGTCGCGTGAGTCTTGGATTTGCTTGCCACGATCGACATGTCCTTACTCGATAGCGCCGTGTTTAGCAGTGTGTTCGCCCTTCAGGGACGATGCGTCATTGCTACTGAAGCGTCACCAGCACGGGAATCCTACCTTTCCCTTTCTTCAGCGACCCGAGCGCCTTGCCGATGATCGCGCCGGTCGCCTTGCTCGGGTCGAGAACTTTCTGCGCGTGGCCCTTGGTCGGGCTGGTAGTCAGCAAGTCGCCCGCTTTTATCGGCGCGATGTCCGCGTTCACCTTGCAGTATGGAAACATGCCAGAGATCACAATCAGTCCTATCTGCCCGGGCTCGACCCTGGTCCGATCGATCTCGTCGAGTTCTTCGATCGAATGGGCTTCCGGCTGAAGCCCTTTGCCGGTTGCTTTCGGGACCTTCGTCTTCACGCGTTTCTTGGCCCTGGGCTCCGCCGCCGACGTCTCCTGCGCGGATTGGAGCTTCAATTCGACGCTCACTGCGCTGACGATTCCGCACACGCGAGAGTCGTAACTCTGGTTAGTCAGGTCGACTTCGGGGAAGACCTCCTGGGAAGGACTCTCGCCTGTTTGCTTGTCCCCGATGACCACAACGTCGCCCCGCTCCAGTGCGTCGCCGAGCCCGTTCAGGAATTGAATAAAGCTCATCGCACTTCCTTCCTTTCTTCCATTCGATTAGCTGCAAGACTGCACTCCGTCCACTATCGCAAGGCCACGAACACCTCGATCATCGCCCTCCCTGATCTATGCGGCTCGAGGGCTTTCCCGATGATCGTGCCCGGGCGATGGACTTCAACTCCGCCGACCGTGACCGGCGTTGCTTTCATCGCGTGGCCGGGCGTCGATGACGTCGTCAGAAGATCGCCCCTGATTATCGGACCGTTCTCATCGGTCACCTTGCAGGGCACGCGGCCGCACAGAGCGACCGGATAGGGTAGCATTCCCGGCACGCTATCTTCCTCGGCGTGCATCGAGTTCAACAGGAATCCGGGTTCAGTCGATATCACGCCGATGAGCAGCTCATCGTTGGGGCGCTCGGAATGCACGATTCGATTGCGGCTCCTGTCCAGACATACGACGTCGCCCGGCGCGAGGTCGGCGTCGGAGAGGTAATTCTCGGCGAGGTCATGGGCGCTTGTGTCAATTCCATGGGCCGACCAGATTGTCCCTTCAGCCTCGACGTCCCAGGTGCGAAGACCGCCGCCCCAGCCGGCTTTCTTGGGAGCCGACGGGAAGCCATGCGTTCCCAGATTTCCGAGGATTATCATATCCCCGCTTTCACCATCCAACGCGAGGCACTTCCGCCAGCTCGTCTTCGCGGCCTTTGTCGTCGAGTAGACTTCGAATCGTCCGCCGCTGCCCTTCTGATCGTCCATTTCGACAGTGACCGCGACCCTGTTCTGATCCGGGAACACCCACGCGTTATTCGCGTCGTTGTGACGTGCGTTATAGCTGACGCTGCTCCACCCCGCAGCACCGCTGATGTAGTTGTAGTTCTGCCGAATCCCGGCAACACCAGTCACGTCGAGGTTCCCATTCACCTCGAGGTAGTCCCACAAACGCACGCGGCGGTTCAAGGCGTTCGGGGGGCCGGTAGTTCTTCCGAGGATCATCAGAGCATTATAGGTCGCCCCATCGTTTTCAATAGAGGCAAAGCCGGGTTGGTTGCCGATCCCGGAGTGGGCGTGGTCAGTCTTGGTGAAGTAGATATCCGAGTTCCCGGCCCGAATAGCCCCATTAACGTCAAGTGCCGATCCCGGACTGGTCGTCCCGATGCCGACGTTGCCATCGCCTCGAATGCAAAACGGTGTGCTCGGCCCTGCACCTAGATCGCGGACCCTGAAAAAGTAGCTGGCCTGAGAATTCGCGCCGGTGCCAAACGACTCAACATCGACCGTCATAGCGCCAATAGGGCTGGAAGAACTCGGGACCCTCACATGGAGCTTACTATCTGGGCCCGGCACGCCAATGCCGACGTTGCCACTACTTGTGATCCGAAGACGCTCTTCAAGCGCGTTTGCTGCGGCGCCGGACTTTTTGGTCAGGACGGCCAGGTGGCTCGAGAAGCTCCCATCGTCAAGACTCTGAATCCTGAGAGAAGGCGGATTGCCTCCGGTGTCGTACCCGTCAAAATCAACCGACGCTCCGGCGCCCGCCTGACCCACGCCGTTCATCAGAGTGAGCGTCGGTCCGAGCGCGCCGGCCGCATCCTTGCGAATGTGGAGTTGACTGATCGGTCCCGGCGTTCCGATCCCAACAAAGCCCGAGGGTTTCACCGTCAGCAGATCGCCGTTCACCTCCGTCCACAGCCGGGCCGTCCCATCCGGGTTGTACCACAAGAAGCGGTCGCCCGCCGCCGGCGTCGTCGGCCACTTCGTCAATCCCCGCTTCACGAAGCCCACCTCGGCCGACGATCCCGACACCATCAGCCGACCCTGCGCGCCGGGCATCGCAACCGGTCCAACCGATACGCTGTTGCTCAGCGGATTGATGAGCAGAGGGCGGTTGCCGTGCGACTGAATCCAGGTGTAGTCGTTGTGATACCCCAGCCTCAGGTTCGAGCCGCCGGTCTGCCCGAGTATCAACGTGTTGCCGTTCGCATCCTGACTCGCGTTCACCACCTGCAGCTTGGCTTCCGCGGTAGCCGCGCCAACTACCGCGCTGCCGCTCACCGAGAGGTTGCGAAACTGGACATCGCCCGCGCCGGTCAGGAGGCTGCTCGCGAACCGCCGCACCGTGTTGTCGACCGCGCTCACGTTGCCACCTGCGTCGACCGAGACCCGTGCAAGAATCACGACGGAGCCGTCGGCCGGCGGCGACGCGTCCACCCTCACCACCGACCGTTCGGTCTTCCGTTTGTACTTTCCCGTGACTCCTGCCGTCGTGTATTCATCCGTGTCGACGTCGCTGTATGCGATGGTTATGAACACGTCGGTGCCCTTTGACACCGCGCTGAGGTCCACCTCCTCGGGCGGCGCGGCGACTTGAGCCGGCGAACCGGCCATCGGGTCCGACGGCAGCACGATCTCGCGGCCCTGGCTATCAAGCGCGATGCCTCTTGCGACTGCGACCTTTTTCGTGCCCGCCACCGTCGTGACCTCGAGCCCGGCGACGACGCCCCACGTGTGCAGCGCGCGATTGTGCAACCGCCGCATGCTGACGTGGTAACTCTGCTCGTCCTTGAAGTCGTCCTCCTGAAGGAACTGGGAGGTGAAGTAATTGAGTCGCTTGATCTCGGCCATCTGTGCGCTCCTTTCATTTAGTCTTCGGTGCCGGTTCCAATCAACGTGTCGACGCCAACCGTCGAGTGCTCTCCGATCTTTATGCTCGGGTGTTTGATCTCGAGCGAGTACACGGTATGCGCGGGCTTCTCAAGCTCAATCAGCGAGCGGGTGATCTCCGTCTGCCGTTCCAGCGTACGGCTGTCCAGCCGCGGCAGTGATACCGTGACGTAAAAGAAGTGCGCGGGTCCGCCGCCTATCCACGTATCGACTCCAACAGTCGAGGCCTTTCCGATCTGAAACTCACCCGAGGTCGTCTCGGTGACCTTGTGCTTCCCCTTGACGAAGATATTCAGCAACGCCTGCAGGTTGTCGCGCGTCCCGCGCCAGCGGTACCGGGAAATGATGTTGGCGATGAACTCCCGCTGGACCGGTTCTTCCAAATCCGCGCGAAGCGCGAGTGCCGTCCAGCTCGCCAGCCACGGCAGAAACTCCGACCGCACGACCTCTGTGTTTCGCGGGTTGAACAGCTCCGGGATGTCATCGATCGTTTCCTCGAGGCTCTTCGTGTAACCCTCCACGCCATCGTCGCGGTCGATCAGCAGCTTCTCGAATGCGCGAAGGAACCGCTCCAGTAGCGGGTCCTCGTGAAAGATCGCCGGAAGGTACTCCAGAAGCCGGTTTGGTGGCTGGTTCGCTGTCGACATACTCTCTTCGCCTCGCGCTCACGCCGACGGTTCCAACGCCGTCGTGATCGAAACGGTCTTCTCCGTGATCTCCGATTTGTAGTCGTCTATTCTCAAGTCAACCAACTCGTCGGGTAGTAACTCGACGCCGACAAGCGCGCCGCTCGAGGTGCGGATCAGCCGCTTCGAGTCGGCCGCGATCACTTCTTCGAGCGGCTCGTCCGTATCGGGATCTGTCGAGCGCTGTACGTAGTCGACGCCTTCCAGCCGGTCGAGCAGTTCGTAGATCTCCGAGACGTAGACGTTCCGCCCGAACGGCCATCCGCCCCCGTCCTTCCAGCCCTCGACCGGATCAAAGAACCGTCGCAGCTCGCGAATCGCCTTCGGTCCAACGTCGTCGCTCCGCCAGTCGCGCTTGAGAAAAAGCGTGACTCTGACGCCGACCTCGAGGTATCGCGGCGCGACCGCATGGAGTCGCGTCGCAAGCAGCCGGCGCGGCTCGAGGTAAGTCAACACGTCCTGAATGAGCTGGTCGTCAGGCGCAGGTCTCGCAACTCCGGGCCCCACGGCCGGCACCAACATCAGGCTGACGTGACCGGGCCTGTATACGCCGCGGCTGTCGGGGTCTTCGGATTCCAGATTGCGATCGCCCACCGAGCGCACACGCGACACGCGGTCCGGAAATCCCTCAAGCACGAGTCGCTCGTAGTCCTCCGCGGTCACCGCGCGGTCCGGTTTTCGCAACGCAAGCACGACTCTGCGCGTCGCTTCGCTCAGCTTCACTCGCTCGACTCTGCCCGTCGTTTTATGCGTCTCCTCGATCCAGCCATCGCCCACCGGCCTTCGGTCCACGACTTCCCCGTCGCGCTCGGGCTCGATCAGCTTCAGAAACGCGCACACGTTCGCGTCGGTCACCCGGTTGAGCCGGTACATCAACATCTCGGTCAGGTATGCGAACATCTCAATCAAGGT
The DNA here is from genome assembly GCA_035293105.1 of Blastocatellia bacterium. GTDB lineage: Bacteria > Acidobacteriota > Blastocatellia > UBA7656 > UBA7656 > DATDOV01. The sequence continues at coordinate 843 of DATDOV010000064.1, read as the reverse complement.
GATGCCCGGATCCGACGCGTTGTGGTTGGTCCACTCGTCCGGCGCGTAGGTCGGAATAAGCGCGCGCGCTTCTTCGACCAGGTCCGCGTATGTTCGGTCGTCAAGATTCGGCAAGCTGATCGGCATACCGCATCAACTCCTAGCTCAGGCCTCCTCGAAGCTGAGCGTGATCACGTGGGCGCCGGAGTAGACCAGAAAGAGCGTTCCTGCCGGCGCGTAGTCAGCGTCTTCCACCATCACCCGGCCCGTCCGGCGGTCCACGCCTCTTACGGTCAGCGAGCGAATGTGATCGACGCCGTCGACGGCTTCTATCAGCGCATACAGGTCGGACTTGCGCGGCCGCCGTCCGAAATCCCATCCGCGGCCATCGAGCCCGCCGCTGAGCGGATGCAAAAACCGCGCAAGCGTCTCCGCGATCGCAAGCTCGACGTCGCTTGCGCCCTCAAGCGACGTCACCGCAGCCTCGACCGCGACATCGACCCGCACGTATTCGGGTCCCACCACCACAAGCCGCGCCGTCAGACTCTTGCGGGCGTCGACGTACTCGCGCACGCGGTCGAGCAGACCGGTTGTGGCAAGCGGCATCGCGTCGTTCGACTGCGGAACGATGATCAGGCTGACCACGCCGGGCCTGACGTCCGTTGCGCGAGGGTCGGCCTCCAGATCGTAAAGCGGCACACCTCGCGCGCGCGCGACTCCCGGCGACGCAACCCGCGCGAGGTCCTCGTAGTCCTCGACCGTGACTGCGCGGCCGCGATGCCGTATCGCGCGAGGCGCGCGCTCGATCATCGAGTCGTTTGTTTCCGCGTCGGCCCCGCCCGTCGCCGGCTCGTGATTCGTCAC
>DATDOV010000063.1:0-159559 GCA_035293105.1 Blastocatellia bacterium | reverse complement strand
GACGGCGATATCGACGGTCGGCCCGTTCTTGGCGCGCATGGCGCCCGTCGCTTCGGCCTTCTCCTTGCCGCGATCGATCGATTCGATGACCCGGGCACCGAAGACCAACCCTTCGAGCAGCGAGTTCGACGCCAGCCGGTTCCCGCCGTGCACGCCGGTGCATGCAACCTCGCCTGCCGCGTAAAGGCCGACGATCGATGTGCGCCCGAACGTGTCGGTTCGCACGCCTCCCATGATGTAATGCGCCGCCGGGCTGACCGGAATCAGATCGCGAGTGATATCAACGTTGTAGAGCAAACAGGTGTTGTGGATTTTCGGGAAGCGCTCGCGAACGAAGTCGTGGTCCAGGTGACGCATATCGAGCGAAACGTGGTCTGACGCGGTGCGCTGCAACTCGAAGTGAATCGAGCGGCTGACCACGTCGCGCGGCGCGAGTTCCCCGCGTTCATCGTAGCGCGGCATGAATCGCTCGCCCTGGTTGTTCAGGAGCACTCCGCCCTCGCCCCGCATCGCTTCGGTGATCAGAAAACGCGGCGCGCCCGGCACGGCCAGCGCCGTCGGGTGAAACTGAATGAACTCCATATCAGCCATCACCGCCCCTGCGCGATAAGCCATCGCGTGCCCGTCGCCCGTCGCGACGTCGGGATTCGTCGTATGCAGGTAGAGCTGGCCCGCGCCGCCCGTCGCCATCACGACCGCCCTGCCGTAGATCGCACGAATGCGGTTCGTGTCCGGCTCGACGTACGTCACTCCCACGCACCGCCCCTCTTTCACGATGAGCGATTGCGTGCAAGCGTGCGGAAGGTACTCGATGTTAGAGAACTTCCTCGACCATGCGACGAGCGCGCGGACGATCTCGCGTCCAGTCGCATCGCCGCGAGAGTGCAGAACTCGCGGACGTGAATGCGCGGCCTCGCGGGTGAACGCCAGGTGACCGTCCTGACGATCGAACTCGGCCCCGTGTTCGATCAACTCGACGATGTAGCGCGGACCTTCTTCGACTAGCACCGCGACGGCTTCCTCGTCACACAGGCCCGCGCCGGCTTCGATGGTGTCGTGAAGATGAAGATCGATGGTGTCGTCGTCGCCGAGCACGACCGCGATTCCCCCCTGAGCGTATTCGGTGTTGGATTCGGTGACGAGATCTTTGGTGAGAACAGTGACGTTGCCCGATGGGGCGAGCGCGACGGCGGCACGCAAGCCGGCGATGCCGCTACCGAGAACTATGAAGTCAGCGCGCTCACTCATTGCTGTCGAGCATTCTAACAATGCTCGCCGCGTGGCACAAAGAACGAGCCGTCGAACGCCGAGCGGTTATTTTCGCCCCGTCCCAGGCGCTCGTCGCTCGTTGAGAAGCTCGACGATGTCGGCGTGACTCTTGGACGCGGCCCAATCGGAAGCGGTCTTGCCTCCGGCGTCCTTGATCGTCGGGTCCGCGCCCGAATCGAGCAACAGCTTGACGATCTCCGTTTGTCCGTTGAGCGCCGCAGCCATCAAGGCGGTGTAGTTGCCCGGTGTCCGGCGGTTCACGTCCGCGCCCCTGTCGATGAGCAGCTTCACGGTGTCAGCCGGCCCTACACCTGCGGCGATCATCAGCGCAGTGACTCCCGACTCGGATTGGACGTCCACGCCGGCGCCTTCGTTGAGCAGTCGTTCGACCGTGTCGCGGCTGTCGGGTGTGGCAACGGCACGCATCAACGCGGTTTGTCCTTTTTCGTCCCTGGCATCGACGCCCGGCTGCGGGACCTCGGAGCGCGCGGGCTCCGCCGGCTTGCCCGATTCCGACGCCGAGCCGCACGCCGAGACAGCAAGCACTGCTGCGATCAGAAAACCTGTTAGTTTGCGCAACATTGAAGCTCCTTCGGGGAATGTGGTATGCCCGTCACCTGCATGTGTATAGCGCAGGCCTGAACTCCCGGACAAGGCCGCTTGCGTCCGAAACAGGTTAGGTCAAATGGCCGGGTCACGGTATAATGAGCGCCCGCGCGTGGCGGGTAGCGTTCTAACCGCAGCGATAGGGACAAGAACGGCAAGCACGAGGTGAAGGAATGGACTTGAATCTCACGGCCGCGGAGCAGAGATTTCGGGACGAGTTTCGCGCGTGGCTCGAAGCGAACATACCAGCGGAATGGAGCAAGTCGGAGTCGCATGAATTCGAATCAACCGACGACCGCTTCGAGTTCCTGCGTGCCTGGCAGAAGAAGATGTACGAAGCGGGCTGGGCCGGGATTTCATGGCCTAAAGAATTCGGCGGCCGCGGCGCGTCGTTGATCCAGCAGGCGATCTTTCTCGAAGAGATGGCTCGCGCCAGCGCCCCTCCGTTGCTCAACGTGCTCGGACTGTCGCTGCTCGGCCCGACGTTGATCGCGTATGGGACCGAGGCGCAGAAGAAACGATTTCTCGCGAACATTCTCAGCGCCGACGAGATCTGGTGTCAGGGCTACTCCGAGCCCAATGCGGGTTCCGACCTCGCGTCGCTGAGAACCGAAGCGAGGCTCGAAGGCGATCACTTCATCGTGAACGGACAGAAAACCTGGACCAGCCTCGGCCATCACGCCGATTGGTGCTTCGCCGTGGTGCGCAGCGACCCGGAATCAGCGCGGCACAAGGGACTCACCTACCTGCTGATCGACATGCACAGTCCGGGAGTGAGCTTGCGGCCGCTCAAGCAGATGACCGGCGAGTCCGAGTTCAACGAAGTCGTCTTTCAGGATGTGCGGGTGCCGGTCGAGAACGCCGTCGGCAAGATCAACGGCGGATGGGAGATCGCCATCGCGACCCTGATGTTCGAGCGCGGCACGCTCGGCGCGAGTCTTCAGATCACGTTCAAGCGCCAGATCGAGCGGTTGATCCAGCTCGCGCGCGGCATCGACCGAAACGGCCGCCCGGCAAGCGACGACCCGATCATCAGACAGAAGCTCGCGCAGATTTTCACCGAGATCGAAATATTCAAACTCAATCAGCTCCGGACGCTGACGCGAATGTCCAAGAGCGGCGTGCCGGGACCCGAAGGCTCGATACAGAAGATCTTCTGGAGCGAGATGAATCAGCGCATGCAGCAGGTCGCGATGGAATTGCTCGGGCCCTACGGCCAGCTCACGCGCGAGAGCGACTACACGGTCGATCACGGCCAGTGGGCTTACGCGTACCTGCGCTCGCGTGGCAACACGATCGAAGCGGGCACTTCCGAGATACAGCGGAACATCATCGGGCATTTTGTGCTCGGACTTCCCAAGAGCTACTGATCACGCGCGGCGGGCCGCCGGGGAATTGAGGAGAGAAGATGGAATTTGAATTGACCGAGACTCAGAAACTGTTCCAGCGTTCGGCAAGGGAGCTGTTTGCCCAGGAGTGCCCGCCGCCCACGGTGCGACAGATGATAGAGAACGACGCGCCGTACTCGGGTGAGCTGTGGGATAAGCTGGTCGAACAGGGGTGGACCGGCTTGATCTTTGAAGAGGACGCCGGCGGACTCGGACTCGGAATGGTCGAGATGGCGGTGGCCTTCGAGGAGATGGGCCGGGCGCTGGTCCCGGGCGCGTTTCTTTCGACAGTGCCGCTCGCCGGCGCGCTGATCGATGGCGCCGGAAACGCCGCCGCCCGCGAGTGGCACCTCAAGAACATCTGCGAGGGTCGCGCGAAGGCGACGGTTGCGCTTCTGGAGGACAACGCACGTTGGGACCTCGACGCCGTCAACTTGAGGGCGACCGAGACGGCGGACGGTATGAAGCTCAAGGGCAAGAAGCTCTTCGTCTCGGACGCGGGGGCTGCGGACATCATCATCACCGCCGCCCGCCGGGGTTCGGAGTTGATTCTCGCGATTGTAGCCCGCGACGCCGCCGGCGTCGGCATCAAGCACATGTCGGCTATTGACGCGACGCGACGATTGTATGAAGTCAGTTATGCCGACGTGCATATTCCGAGCGGCGACATTCTCGCTCAGGGTCACGCCGCGGAGAGCGCGCTCGCGCATGCGATCGACGTCGCGACGCTCGCACTATCGGCGGAGATGGTCGGCGGAATGGGGTGGGTGCTCGAGACTTCGGTGGAGTACGCGAAGACCCGCAAGCAATTCGGGAAACCCATCGGCCAGTTTCAAGCGGTCCAACACCACTGTGCGAACATGCTGTTGATGACCGAGAGCGCACGGTCGGCCGTCTACTACGCGGCGTGGGTGATGGGCAACGACCCGAAACACGCTCCGCTGGCCGTTTCCATGGCCAAGGCTTACGCGAGCGACGCGTATCGCGAAGTCGGCAACCTTGGGATTCAAGTGCACGGCGGCATCGGTTTCACCTGGGACGAGAACCTCCACTTCTATTACAAACGAGCTAAAGCGAGCGAGCTGATGTTCGGTGATGCGACCTATCACCGTGAGCGAATCGCGCGGCTGGTGATCGACCGCGCCGAAGAGCCCGTGACGCGCGCGACGCGCGCCGGGGACTGATTCGATTGCATGACTGGCGACGACTTCATCCCGCATCTTGAGCGATTCGGAGACTATGAAGAAGCCTGCCGGAGGTTTCGATGGAGGATTCCCGAGGGATTCAACATACCCGACGCGGTCTGCAAGCGGCACCCCGATAGCGTCACTCGAATCGCGCTCATCGAAATGCGTCCCGCCGCTGCGAACACCTACACATTCAACGCGATCGATTTTCTCGCAGACAAGTTCGCGACGGTGCTGGTTGATTCAGGCGTGAGTCCAGGCGACAGCATCGCTACGATTCTCTCGCAATCAGCCGCTGTGCCAGTCGCACATTTGGGGACGTTGAAGTCCGGCGCCGTGGTCGTACCGATCTCACCCGTGCTCGATCCGGCGGTACTTGAGTGCATAGTCAGAGAGAGCGGCGCGAGTCTGCTGGTCGTCGACATCGGTGTGCGGGGCAAGCTCGATGGTTTCATCGCCGGCGTCGCGACGGTTCGAGCCATCTTCGTTGCAACGGATCTCGTCGTCGGCGAGCGCCTGGCGGAGGGCGACAGGAATTTCTGGGCTGAGATCTACGAAGCCTCGTCTGATTTCGACGCCGTTGCTACGACCGCGAACACTCCCGCTTTCAATTTCTACGATCCCGCTCCTGATCTATCCAGGGGAGGAGTGACCCGTTGCCACGGCTCGCTGATTGGCGGGTTGCCCGCGTTCGAGATGTGTAACGGGCTCGCGCTTGATCGTGACACAGTGTTCTGGACTCCGAACGAGTGGGCGACTACGGCGTCGCTTCTTGGCTTACTCTATCCAGCTTGGGCGTACGGACTGCCGGTCGTTGCGGCTGAGCTTTCACGCTTCGATGGCGAGCGGGCCATCGAGGTGATAGGGCGATGCGGCGTCACGACCGCGTTAATGACGCCCGGCCAGATTGCAGCTCTTGCGCGAAGCCACGTAGATGCAAAGCCGCAATCAACTCTGAAGCTGCGCAACGTCATCAGCACCGGCGGGATGCTGGGGGAAGAGACTCGTCAACGGGTCCGATCCCGATTTGGCGCCTCGGTGAGTCAGTGCTACGCCTCGCGCGATGTAGGGCTCGTCACCGCACATTGCCATAAGTGGTTTGCCTCGAAGCCCGGCAGCATCGGCCGCCCGGCTCCCGGGCATCGCGTCGAGGTTGTAGACGGTAACGGCAATCCGATCGGGCCAAACACCATCGGCCTCCTCGCGATCAACGAGGCGGACTGTCGCCGGTTCGCCGCGCATTCGGAAGAGGAAGGATCAACCGCACCGATGAGCGGCGAGTGGCGCGTAACTGGCGACCGCGGCTGGAAGGACGAAGAGAGCTACGTGTGGGCTTGCGAGTGATGCGGCAGTCAGGTCCCTTGAGAAATGAGCGATCGCGCAAAGAGTTGAGACGAAGCGACCGACACCGAAGGACCGACCCTTATTGACAGGCTATTTGAGTGCTTCCATAATCACCTCCAGGCGAAGAGCGTTCACGTTCTTCGCCTCGTTACTCTGGGTAGTAGACGAAGGAGGCAAGATGGACAATCCTACATATGATCTAGCTGAGTATGAGGACAGATGGGTCGCCTTGTCCGAGCCTGGGGGCAAGGTGGTCGGGGTCGGGCAAGATGCCAATGAAGCAAACAAGGCCGCCGAAAGGAATGGTTACAAGGAGCCTCTTATTCTGAAGGTGCCATCGTCTGATTACGGATACATACCTGTTGTATGAAATTCCCCTACCAACACTTTCAAGACAAGAATAATCCTCAACTGGTCATTGCCAAGCCAATGATCCAGGTTCGTCTGTCGCACGGCACTAAAGGCATATCTCTCTGCTTTGCACTGATCGACTCAGGAGATGACGCGTGTCTATTTCATAAGTCAGTTGCGGACGCCCTCGAGATCGATTACAAGCAGGGGCCGTCAAGAGAGTTCAGCGGCATCTCTGGGCCTCAGGCCAAGGTTACTGCCTATTTTCATCGGGTCCATCTCACCGTTTTGCGGCTGGGCAGTATTGATCTAGACGTGGGGTTTACGGATTCAGGCGGCGTGGGGGCCTTGTTGGGGCAGTCAGGCTTCTTTGACGGCTTTGAGATTACCTTTCGACGCTTCAAGGACACCATAGATATTCGACCCCGCGGCTGACGCGCCGTGAAAAAAGATGTCCAAGCTCGTCATCGGACATTACCTCGGCGCGAGCAGCGGGTCGCTAGCACAGTGGCGGCGGCAATCCGGATGTGCTAGCTTGATTTTCTGCCCTCCAAGCAACGCCCCGAATTGTCTAAACATCATGTGCCGCGGTATCGTACAGGCTGATACTCCGGTAACTAGGTTTGCTCGACTGATATGAGACGGGTCTACTCATTCTACGCCGACGCCACTAAGCTCGCACTCCAGGCCATTTTTGCGCACAAACTCCGCGCCTTTCTCACTCTCATCGGAATCATCTTCGGCGTCGCGTCGGTGGTCGTCGTCGGCGCGTCGATCAATGGTCTCAATGCATACGTCGTGGACCGCGTATCAAAGCTGCTGGGGGCAAATCACTTCATGATCGCGCGGATGGCGAGCACCGGGCGGCGGTCGCAAGAAGAATGGGAGCGGATGAACAAACGCAACAAGCGGCTCGATTGGGACGACGTTGAATGGCTCCAGCACCAGTGCACGTCCTGCGTTGAGGTCGGGAGCCAGGCCAATTCGCAACAAGACCTGAAGGAGAACGGCCAGGAGCTTTTCGGCACTCAGATCGCCGGCGTTACAGCCAACATGGCTCAGATCGAAGACAAGACAATCGCCGAAGGCCGGTTTGTGTTGACCGACGAAGTGGAACGCGCAGCCATGGTCTGCGTGATTGGATGGGACGTTCGAGAGAAGTTCTTTCAGGGTCTGGATCCAATCGGGCGCGAGCTCAAAATCAAGGGGCTGCCGATGACCGTTGTCGGCATCGAAGAAAAACGCGGCTCGTTCTTCGGACAATCGCTCGATAACCACCTGTACATCCCGCTGACGACCTTCGGTAAGATATTCGGCCGCAGGCAGAGCTTGCAGATTCACGGCAAGTCCGTGAGCCGCGAAACTCTCGAATCCACCATTGAACAGGCCCGCGTTGCGATGCGAAATCGCCACAAGCTAAAGGGGAATCAAGACGACGATTTCGGGCTGGTTAATGTCGAGGAGGTCAATAACAACGTCGACCAGTTCACCGGGAGCATTGCGCTGGTCGTCGTCCCGATCACGTTCATCTCGCTCGTTGTGGGCGGCATCGTCGTGATGAACATCATGCTTGTGAGCGTGACCGAGCGGACTTTCGAGATCGGACTTCGCAAAGCCATCGGCGCAAAGCGGAGTCACATCCTGACTCAGTTCTTGATCGAGTCGTCGCTGCTGTCCGCGTTCGGCGGGGTGATGGGACTACTGCTGGCTGCGGGAATCTCATCGCTGGTCAGCGCGACGACGGCCGTGCCGATGACCATAACACCGGTCTACGTTGTCCTGTCTCTCGCCGTCTCGGGAGGCATCGGCATGATTTTCGGCATCTATCCGGCGCATCGAGCCGCGCGGCTTGATCCGATCAAGGCGTTGAATAAGAGTTGAGAGCTGCGATGAAACTGAATTCACTCGTTCCCACCGAAACTATCGCGATGGCGCTCGACAATGTCCGGGCGCACAAATTCCGCAGCTTTCTGACCGTGCTGGGCATCGTCATCGGCGTCGCAGTCGTTATCGTCGTCGCGTCGATCCTGACCGGGTTGCGCAGCAACATCGTCAACTTCGTCGAGGAGTACGGCACGAATAACATCTACGCGTTTCACCTTTCGACCGGTATCAACATCGGCGGGCACGACCGCTCCGAGCGCACGCGAAAACCGCTGAAACCGGAAGACGGCGAGGCGATCCTTCAGCATGCGAGCGCGGTCGAAGAGGTCGCGAACGACGGATTCATCGAGTGGACTTTCGACAGAACGATCACCTACGGCGGGCACACCTACAAGCAGGGGAATCTGGAAGGCGTTTCTGCCAACTACGCGACAACCGCGAATTTAGTCATACAGGAAGGACGGTTCATCAGCGAGTTCGACGACAGTCACCGGCGCGATTGCATGGTCATCGGAAGCGCGGTGGCTGAAGCGCTTTTCCCCAATAAAGCCCAGATCGCAGGCACCCTGGTGATGATGGGCGGGCGGCCGTTCGAAGTGATCGGGGTGACCGAGAAGAGAAAAGGGAGCTTCTTCGGCGAGAACCAGGAAGACAATGCCGTCTATATTCCGTTTAGGACGATGCGCAAGCTGTCGCCGCGCAGCGAATGGATGATGTTGATCATCCGCGCCAAGTCGGGTCAGTTGAGAACGGCGCTCGATCAAGTCGAAGACATACTCCGCCGCCAGCGCGGAGTGAAGTACAACGAGCCTAACAATTTCGACCTCAACACCGCCGACCGGTTCATAGAACAGTTCGACAGCATCACTGCGATGATTGGACTGGTCGCGATAGCCTTATCCAGCATCGGGCTGCTGGTCGGCGGAATCGGTGTGATGAACATCATGCTGGTCAGCGTCACCGAGCGCACTCAGGAGATCGGAGTACGAAAAGCAATCGGCGCCCGGCAGGGCGATATCGTCAAACAGTTCTTGTTCGAGGCGATGACGCTCACGTTCCTGGGCGGAGTAATAGGCGTGATCATCGCTGCGGGCTTTAGCCAGTTGGTGATCCTGATCTTCCCGTCCGTCCCCGCGACGATACCCATGTGGGCGGTCATCACCGGGTTGGTTGTCTCAGCCGCCGTCGGGCTTGTGTTCGGGGTGTGGCCCGCCAGAAAAGCGTCCCGGCTCGATCCGATCGAGTGCCTCCGCTACGAATAAGGCTACGCGGCCTGACGTCTGGTTCTGCCGAGCTTATCTTCAGGCACTTTGATGTCTTTAGCCAAAGCCAGAAGCTTAAGCCCGCAGATGACGTACCATCCTACATCGACCTGCCACCACCTGCGGCCGAACCGGGCTGCGTTAGCGTCCGAGTGATGGTTCCTGTGCCAGTTCTCACCCCACGCCCCGGCTTGAAACGGGCCAAGCCACCAGATGTTCCGGCTTGAATCAACTCCCTCGGGCAACCCCGGCGTCATGTGCAGCAAGCTATTCACCAGCATCTGAAAGTGCATCACATAAACGAGGCGAAGCGCGCCGATCCAGAAAAACCCTTCCCATCCAAGCAGCAGCCCCACGAAAACCGACAGCGCGACCAGAGGAGCCTGAAGCCGCTGCCAGATTCTGTACTTCCGCTTGTTCAGATCGGGACACCAACGCGTGATCTCCGACCCCGACCATTGGTACACCCATCTGAGGTGAGCCCACCAGAAGCCGCCGTGGCGCGGGCTCGAGACATCTTCGGCGGTGTCGGCCTTGGCGTGGTGATGCCGATGGTTCGCCACCCACGTCAGCGGTTCTCCCGATGCGTTGAAGACCGTAAAGAAAATCAACAGGCCCTCAACGAAGGGATTCAATCGCAATGCGCGGTGCGCGAGGGCCCTGTGGTAGCACACCGACGTGCCTATGCCTCCGATTGAGGCGATCAAAACCGCGACCGCCAACACTCGCAGGCCCGGCAGCGGGAACAGGATCAGGCCGATCACGGCCAGGATATGAATCACAACGATGTAGAACAACACCGCTCCGTTTCCGCGCGAGGCCTTCCACCACGGGCGCGTCCACGGCTTTTCATCCATCAGCTTCGTCGATTTCAAGATACCTTTTGCTCCTCTCTTCTCTTCTGTCCGCAGTCCCCAACATCAACGCGTCGTGCATCTCGATTCAAGACGGGCGATGGGACGCTTATCTCAGTCCCGCGATGGGCTGTTGTTGGATGTCACAATGGGGAGTCTCCACAAGTGGTATCTCGTGGAGTCATGCCGGCTACCACTCAGACCGGTTGGCTTTCTGCGGCATTGCAGACGTTTGAAGGGTATACCCTCCGGGAGCGGGTGGTCAAGGCGGAACGGGCAAGGCGGCGTGACCGGAGCTTATGCGGCTGGACTTTGTCGGGCTGGTCTGTTAAGGTGACGGTGTTTCATGCAACAGCGCGAGAGCTGCTGCGGTTTTTGACTTTAGGAACGTCCTGCTGTCCGGTGAGTGTTTGAGTCTGCTTTTCATCCCCTTCCCGCAAAGCTTTGGAATTTCCTTGTAACCAGTTTCAGGAGAAACATGACAAAAAGAATCTACGTTGGAAATATGTCGTATCAGACGACAGAGGGTGATCTCACCAGCCTGTTCGAACAGGCCGGCGAGGTCGAGTCAGTCAACATCATCACCGACCGCGACACTGGCAGGCCGAAGGGCTTTGCGTTTGTGGAAATGGAAAGTGAGAGCGCGGACAAAGCAATCGCACAATTCAACGGATCCGAGCTGAATGGCCGGACCCTGACCGTCAACGAAGCGCGCCCGCGCGAGGACCGCAACGGCGGCAATCGCGGCGGTCACCGCGGCGGACGTGGCGGCTACAATCGCTACTAACGCGAGTCGTAAGGGCAGCCATTCTCCGAGTGGCTGCTCTTTGCTTCAATCAAATAACCTCGCACGGCCTAAATAGAACGGAGCGGACTGCTGAACACACCTCAACGTCTCACGAATCGCCGGGTCCCGCGCCCGACGCCGTCCGAACCACTCATCGCCTGCGAACAAACCGTGGCTGCCCATCCAGGGTCGCCGAAGGAAGAATCAACGATAGAAATGAACTCAGATAGTTTTACCAGTCTTGGCCTGTCTGCCTCGCTCGCAGCCCTGCTGCGGCGCGAGGGCATCACCCGGCCAACCGAGATCCAAACCAAGACGATCCCGCCCGCGCTGGAGGGCCGGGACATTGTGGCGACGGCCGAAACCGGATCGGGAAAGACCGCCGCATTTCTGCTGCCCATCATAGAAAGGCTCGAAAGGGCCGGACACGCGCGCGTGCTCGTGCTCGCGCCAACCAGAGAGCTTGCCCTTCAAATCGAAGCCACGGCGAACAGTTACGGGCGTGTGGCCCGGCTGCGAACAGTTGCCGTTGTCGGCGGCGAGAGCCTGCCCAAACAGGTGCGAGTTCTCGAGTCAGGCGCCGACATCATCGTCGCAACTCCCGGCCGCTTGAACGACCTGATCGAGCGCCGGGCCGTACAACTGAGCGGCGTTCAGGTGCTGGTCCTCGACGAGGCCGACCGAATGCTCGACATGGGATTCCTCCCGCAGGTGAGACGAATCGTCGCTCGCGTTCCTCGCAAGCGTCAGACTTTCCTCTTGTCGGCTACGCTGTCGCCGTCGGTAGAGCGCTTGGGGCGCGAGATGCTAACCCAGCCCGTGCGAGTCGAAGCCACCCGCTCGGCGGCAACGGTCGCGACGCTCACCCAAAAGGCATTCTCGGTGTTGTCGCATGCCAAAGCGCCGCTGTTGCTCAAGCTGCTGACTCACCACGCTGACGGGTCGGTGCTGGTGTTCACGCAAACTAAACGCGGAGCCGAGCGGGTCGCCCGACTGCTGGCTGCCAACGACCACAGCGCAGTGACGCTGCACTCGGACCGGACCCAATCGCAACGCAACGCGGCGCTGGCGAGCTTTCGCGCCGGCCGAGTCAGGGTACTCGTAGCGACCGACGTCGCCGCCCGCGGGATCGACGTGGACGACATCTCGTACGTCGTGAACTACGAGGTGCCGGCTACTGCCGACGATTATGTGCATCGCGTCGGCCGAACCGCGCGCGCCGGCCGGCCGGGATCGGCGCTCACGCTGGTGAGCCCCGAGGAGGAAGGAGTGTTATCATCCATCGAGCGGGCAACCGGTGTGACACTGGAGCGATCGTTTCTCGCCGGTTTCTCGGACGGAAGATCGGAGCGCCAGATTAGCATGTCGACTGAGATCGGAAGGCTGCGCTCCATCTCGACGCGTTCGTTCAGCCCGCGGCGCGCGTCTCGCTGACGTGGCGCGCGGCGCGCGGCTCACGTCGTCGGGAGTTACCCGACGAATGAGGATCGAAATGACTGTTCGACTTTTTGTCGGAAATCTGCCATACGACACGACGGAAGCGGATCTGCGAGAGCTGTTCGCTGCCATAGGGCCGTTGTCCTACTTGCATCTGGCAACGGACCGCGAAAGCGGCAAGCCTCGCGGGTTCGCGTTCGTCGAGTTCGGTGACGGCGCACACGCCGCGGAAGCAGTTCGTCGGTTCAACAATCAGTTATTCAAGGGCCGGCCTCTCGCCGTTAATGAGGCCCGCGCCAAAGAGGACCGGCCACGCACGGCGCGAATCGACTCAACCTCCGGCCCTCGCTTCTCAACGCCGCCGCCGGCGCGTGACGGCGCTGCCCGTAACTTCGGCCCTGACGCCGCGCCGCGCCGCGGCCGCGCGAAACCAGTTCGCCGCCAACAACCGAATCAGCCGCCCAAGGGTCCGCTCCGTGAACGCGTCGGCGGACAGTTCTTCGGCGACGATGACGATTCCAGCGAGGATGACTTGGGTGGTGAGAACTTCGCCAGCCGCGTGAGCGAGCCCGAAGGCGAAGGGAGTGATTGATCTACCGATTCGCGGGTCAGGCCGGAAACAGGCCATGAGACAATACAAACTCGGAGGTAGGAAATCATAAATGGCAAAAAAATCCAGACCGACGTTTCAGAAGAGAGAGAAGGAAAAAGCGCGACAGCAAAAGCAGAAAGACAAGCAGGCGCGGCGGAGTGAAGCTAAGGAACGTCGGGCCAGCGGACAATCGGCGCTCGATGCCGACCTCGCGGGAATTCGGCCCGGCCCTCAGCCGTTGCCCGAACAGTGGGATTATGTTAAAGACAACAGTTGAGCACAGCCCACGGAGTCCACAATGGTGATCTGCGAATTCTGCCTGCACATGCGAGACGACGGCGATTGCGCCTTCGGCCTGCGATTGCCGAAGGGCATGAGTTGCCGCGAATTCGAGCCCGGCATCGAGAAGTTCTGCTCTAATCCAAATGACTTCGTCAGCGCCGCGCAGATTCTCCAAATGGCCAATTATTTCGGCGTGAAGGGGACCGAGCTTAAGAAGGTCACCGCGATGGTGACTATCGAAGCCAGGTCCCGTCAGGCCAAACCGCTGACTCCCGTGTTGGACGGTCCATCGGAGTAGCCCCTTTCAGCGCCGTTCGCTACTGCTTCTCAACGATGTCTGCTTTGTACCCCCCGACGATTGCCAGTAACTCGCCCTTCTCCTTCGCGCCGATCTTCAAGTGATCAAGAGTCGCGGTCAGGTGCTTTTGAAAAGTCTTCCACTGAGACTCGCTGATTCCGAGCCCGCCGTGCGCCTTCTTGAGAGGCAGGCCGGTATAGACACACGGGCCGCCGGTCTCCTGACAAAGCAGTTCCAAGAGCCTCTGCCGCTGACGCAGGTCGCTATCGGTTGAATGGCCCGTGAAGAATCGAGCCAGCTCGGGATCGGCGGCCATCCTCGGAGCTACATCGTCGAAGATGGCGGCCAAGCCGTCATACCCTCCAAGCCGTTGATATAGGGACAGCGGCTTGGGACCTTTGGCGCCTTGACCGTGAGCCGAGGCAGTCAGACCCACAAACATCATGGCAGCAGTCAGTGCAACGGTGATTTGTTTTCGCCTCATGTCTCCTCCTGAAATCGAAATACTCTCGCTGAAATAGTACGCCGCCTATGAAAACGAATAGTCCTTCGGCGGCTTCTTAGCACTCGCGATCCGTCAGGGACTACCAAAGCGGCGCCAGGCCGCCGCACTCTAAGCTCAGTAAGCTGATTGAAGCTCGGCGTTGCGAAAATAGTGAGCGAGAATCTGCTGATGACTCTTGCCGACGTCTGCCATCACCGCCGCCCCAATCTGGCACAGGCCAACTCCGTGACCCCAGCCCGCGCCGATCAACGTGAACCAAGTCGGAAACTTCGAGGCCGCGTCGCCTTCAGACCCAACTCCAAACCCGGGCCGAACTACAAACGCCGAACTGTACAAATGAGATCGCGATAACGACCGGCGAATCTCAAGCTCCTTGCCTATGACGATCGACCGCTTCTCGCCGACTATTCTGAGCCGGACGATCCTGCCCGACTCGCCTCGCGCCACCGGCTCAAGAGCTATCAGCCGCCCGACATCCACGCCGGTCCGCGAGTGAATGATGTCGCTCAGCTCTTCATTCGAGTTTTCAACTCGCCAGCGATAGAAGTCTCGCGTCTCCTGATCGAATCCCGGAAGAATCCGCTCGAGCATCTCGCGCGAGTCGGTGTTGCAATATGCCGGCGGCGACGAAGTGATCCATCGCTCGGCGTTCGCTTCGGTGGTCAACCCCATCGGATAACCGTCGAGCGTCCCCGGCCCGTCGTAAACCGACGCCAGATACGGCACGTCGCGATCCTCCCACGCCGCACCGTAGATCTCGCTCACGCCGCCGCAGCTCTTCGAATACCGCGCGTCGCATATCTCGGCGCCGAACATCAACACGGCCCCGCGCGTGTCGCGAACCGCGTCGAAGGCCGCTTGCGAAAAGGCCCTGGTGATCCCCTGATATCGCTGACAGTGGTCGTCCGCGCACACGTCGAAGCCCGAGTGGCTCTCGCGCCCGTACCACCGAATGATCTCGCGCGTATCGCCGACAGCACCGCCCGCCGGGTCGGCCCTTACCTCAGCTTCACGTGAGGGTCCGTCGCTCAACCCTCTTCCAGCATCTTTGAACACGTTTGCTAGCAACCAGCTTCGCGACACGATCGCATGCGCGCGCAAGAGTTCAGTCGGACAAGCGGCGCTCATCTCTGATGATATTACGCTGACAAGGTACGACTCGAGGGGCAGCTCGTTAACTAACAACAGCCCGTCGGCGCATGACTGGAAAAGAAGGCTCCCTTGAAAAGTCTGCTCCTCGCGGCGTTCCCAGTGAAAGTCGATCCCGATCGTTATGTCGCGAACCATAACCCTGCATGCGTCGAGGTCCGTCGCCGTCAGCCGGATCGAACGCGCGGATTCAACTCCCGAGGGACCGTCGATTCTCACCCGGCCGTCAATCGAAGAGGCAACGTAATCACCCGAAGCAAGCATGCGGCCGTCATCCGTCCGGAACTCTCCGCGGAGCGTGAACCTAACCGGCTCAGCGCGTGCACTGGTCATTAGCCCGACGCGGATGACTGGCTCGCGTTCAATGCGGCTCACACTCAATACACGCCCTCCATGTTCGCTATGTCGCATCCGCGCTCGACCAGGTCGTTGACGGACTCTCCCGGGAGGCTCACCTCACTGAAGATGGCTTCGATCTCCGCCGCGCCGATGCGGGCGAAGTGCCGCGCTTCGGGCACGACAACGACTCCGGCCATGTCGATTGCGCCGGGGCTGACGATCAAGCGGTCGTCGCCTTCCTCAAAGAAGCACGCGGGCCGGTGACGCGCGCGAGGAAACAGGAACACGGTCCACCCGCGGCGATCGTGAGTGCAGATGATGTTGATCATCGGCTCGTCGGCGTCCGGATCGCCTCGCAGTTCGGCGATGGTGCGGTAGATCCATTCCGCGATCTGACTGCCGACCCCTCCGCGAAAGACGACCGGCGTACGGCCGCAGGTCGAAAGCGTGAACAACTCGAACTCACCGCGCGCCGCGTCGTCACACGCGTCGCAGTGAGCAGCGGCATCCGGCTGGTCCGCGAGCATGTCCTCCTCGATGGGAAGCAGCGCGCGCGAACAAGCCTGAAAGTGCAAATGGTCGGGCGCCGATGCGCCGCACCGCGGGCCGTTGTACAGAACGAAATACTCGGGGCCGAGGTCCATCGCGAGCCGCAGCAGTTGTTCCACGTTGCCCTCGATCTTCTGCTCGACGTGCTCGCGGTGAACTATGGATAGGTGCCGGTCGAGAACGGGAAACGGATTGCAGAGGATAACCAGCTCTTCGCCGTAGGGGATTCCCTCTTCATCATCGGGCAAGTTCTCCGAGCACAGAAAACAAGGGCGCGCCTGCACTGAATCTGCGTCAACGCGCGCGGAGGTGCTGTTAATCCGCCGCGGATTGTGCTGCACGATGACGTGCCAGCCCTCGCCGTCGAACCGCTTCGCCTCGATTTGCGCGAACGCGTCGTAGCCTTCGCGCATCATTAGCCAGTGCTCCTTCTGGTGCTCTACGAGCGCGGCTGCAAGCGCACCGAAAGGCGGGCCGCCATCACGCTTCACGTACGGGGCCAGCTCATGCGCCGAGATCAATCTGTCATCCCATCTCATCGTCGGTTCATCCTGATTCGCGCAGGGATCTCGACCGTGCGCAGAAAGTCTTTGTACGCGTCGTAACGATTTGCTGTGGCGAGCGGAAGCGCCGCATCCGAGTTCCCTTCCCATCGCCGCGCGTAGTAAACCGACTCGAAGATGCGGCCGATCTCGTACTGCCGGCTAATGCGCAACGCGACGGAGTAGTCTTCGCCATAGCTCGTGTTTGGAAATCCGATCCGCCTAAGCGCCGGAACGTAAAACGCGCGCGGCGCTCCGAGGCCGTTGACCCGAAGCGCGTTGTTGCGGCCGTTCTCGCGAGTCCACTCGCGGTGATCTATCAGGCCCGGGGGTATCTCGCGCAGACTGAAGTCGACAATCGTGTACGAGCCAATCACCATCGCGTATGGGCCTTCGTCGAACTTCGCTATGATCCTCTCCAGCACGCGATCGTCCGCGTAGAGATCGTCGGAGTCCAATTGGACGGCGTACCGGCCGCAGTGCTCGGAGTAGATGGCTTCGTTCCAGCAGCCGCCAATCCCAAGATCGCGCCGCCTGGGTTTGAGGTGAACCAGGCGGACGTCTTCGCGCGCGAGACGAACAAGTATCTCGGTCGTCTCGTCGGTCGAATGATTATCAATCACGATGACGTTGAACTCGAACGGCGCGCGCTGGGACAACGCGCTTTGAACGGCATCCTCAATCGTCCGTTCGCGATTGCGCACGGGGATGACGACCGATGCGACGACCGGAAACTCCGATTCAGCGGTTGGAATTGAATCGAACTCCGGGGCCAGATAAGCTCCGACGCGCTTGAGGTGATCGGTTGCAACCTCTTCCACCTCGCGCTGGTAATCTCGTTGTCGCGGGTCGACGTAATCGAACTGGCGCTCGCCGTCGGCGGCAGGCCGGTTGGCCGCGCGAGTGTACAGCGGCTCGGGAATTCGGAGCACCGATGAGTCAACCGACAACTTCAATCGAAGGTCGTAGAACCCGCCCCATCTCAGACCGGACCGCAGGGCGCCGTGTCGATCGAACGCGAGATTGACGGCCCGCTTCGAGACCAGCACCATCGACCCAAAGTCAAAGTTGTCGCGGATGCTGCCCGGCTGATAGTCGTTCAGGGGGTGATCGTTGACCTCCTCGCCGCAGCGATCTCTGTAGTCCGAGTAGATCAGCCCCGCGCCGGTGTCTTCTGCAACTGAGACGAGCCGTTCGATTGTCCGTTGGCCGAGTTGTATCTCGTGACCCGGAAGGACCAACAACAGATAGTCGGTCGAAATCCGATCCAGAATTCGAGCGAGTCCGGAGCCCAAGGGAGCCTCAACGCGCTCGACCGTTATTCTGCTCCGCGCGCTGGGAACCATGCGCCCGCCGCCGACCGTTGTGTCGATCAACACGACTCCGCTGACCGCCGGATCCCGTGACAAGGCGTCCGCGAGCACAACCCGAGTCTCGTCGCCGTCGTAGATCAACAATGCGGTTAGCGATGCCACGTGACTACCGACCCCCGCGCGCCCCCGACCTCATGACCGGCCTCGCCAGCATGAAACCCGCCATCCGCTGGGTCTTCAGGAATTCCGGGAGCGGCTGTTCGATCACCTTGCCGGCGCCCCTCGCTGCGTGTCTCATCAAGACCTCGTCTCCGCGCTTGACCAGCAACCCCGTGTGAAAGACATCGAGCGTGGGCCTGGTTGACACGAAAAAGATCACATCGCCGCTTTCGATCCGAGGCGCGATGCGCGGGAAGGCGCGCTTCGGAAAACACCGCAGCCTCGCCATCTTCTTCGGCAGACCCGCGACGAGATTCAAGCGGCGTTCTTTCGTGATGCTCTCGCGCCCCCGCGTCTTATCGGCGACAAAGCCCTGCTTCCGGTTATTGCGAACCCAATCGGTCATGTAGTGATTCCGCGAGGCCCACTCTACGCAGCCCCGATGATATCGAATCTCGCGCACGATCGAAACGAAGTCGCCCGGCGTTTGCGCGAGCGCGGCAGCGAGCACCGATTCGACGAAGGTCACGCAATCGAAGGCCCCAAGAGAGAGCGTCAGGCGCTCTTCGAGGTCCGGCCCGCCGCCAAGCGGGTTCTCGATGTACGGGAGACCGATAAGTTGACGCGAGATCGCTTCGACTCGCGCGCCGAGATTCTGTCCGCCCTTTCCGGCGGCTAGCAAGCGGATGAGGGCGCGCCGGTCGAGTTTGGTAGGCGCGCCGCCGCGTTTGTTGCGATGCGGTGTAGTTCGCTTTCTGGCGGTCACAGCGAAACCTCGTCGTCTCCCAACTGTTCCCGCGTCAGCCGAGTCATCACAGCGGGAAGGGTCTCGCCAGTGCCGGCCAGCACGAACGCGTCGGCCTGTTCGGACCAGTCGAACTTGAAGCTCGACACTCGCGCAGAGACCCACACCTGGCGGGCTGAAGAGTTGGGGCTGACGATGAACTTACCGGGCTCACCCTCTTCGAAGGTAACGGTCAGGACGCCGCCTTCGACCTCAACATCGATGTCGCGGTTGTCTGCCAGCGCGCCGAATGCCTGCTCCAACTCGGCAATCGCGGCTTCCGCGCGTTTCTGAAAGTCTGGTTCACTGATTCGCTCGCTCATCTCAGCCTCCGACATAATTGTCGCGGATCATTATAGACCATCTCCAAAATAGACCATCTCCAAAAAAAGTAGGCCGCGCTTGTTTGCGGCTGATCCTTTGCGGTGGGACTTCGCGACGAGCTGAGTTACAATGAGCACAAGTATGGATCGGAAGCTGACAATAGAATACGGAGACGATGTGCTGTTCAGCCTCGGGATGTCCGCTGAGCAGTTCTCGGAGGAGGCCAGGTTCCTGCTAGCGGCAAAGCTCTACGAGTTGGGCAAAGTCACTTCTGGACAGGCGGCCCGGTTGTCCGGCAGAGGGCGGGTCGATTTTTTGATGTCACTTACCCGAGTTGGCATCCCGCTGAGCAATCTCCAGCCAGAAGATGCGGATGTTGAATTGGACTTCGCTCGCAATGGCTGAACGCATAGTGATCAATACTGGCCCCTTGATTGCGCTAGCACGAATGGACGTTCTTGATGTGCCCGGCCAGAACGATGGAAAGAAGACATCGCCCGATCAGTCGATCAGTACAATCGGTAGTTCCTTAAGTTTGCTAGACGAATTGAACCTTCCCAAGAAGTTCTTGAGGCCGATCCTACCGAGTCCGAGAGAACTCGTCACTGACGAGATTCTCGCGGATGAGCATGGGGAGCCACACATAGCCAGTCGGCGCTATATACTTTCGTGCGACTTGCCTGAGAGGGAAGTGGAATCGGATTATCCGATGCTGTGGCGATACCTGCTGCGCGGCATGGAACGAAGGGTGAACGAGGGCTATGGGGAGGCCAACGAAGCGGAGCGAATGTCCGTTTCGATTCATCCTACAACATCGCCGAAACCGCCGCTTGTCTGTCAAGCTCGCGCTCCGCTATCATCTGCCTCCGTGGTTCATTCATAGGAGACGATCTTGGAGAGGACTTTGATACTGATCAAACCCGACGCGATACAGCGCGGGCTGGCCGGCCGGATCATCGCGCGATTCGAAGATAAGGGTTTGAAGATCGCCGCCATCAAATTCATGAATCTCAGCGACGAGCTGTTGAACGATCACTACAGTCACCTCGCCGGCAAACCGTTCTTCGGCGGCATCAAGCGCTTCATGCAACTGACTCCCGTGATTGCGATATGCCTCGAAGGCCTCGATTCCGTCGAGACCGCGCGCAAGCTCTGCGGAATAACCAAAGCGCGCGAGGCCGAGCCGGGTACGATTCGCGGAGATTGGGCGATGAGCATCCAGGCCAATCTGGTTCACGCGTCCGACTCGATTGAGACTGCCCGGACCGAAGTCGCACTTTTCTTCAGTGCCTCCGAGCTGTTCGAGTACGAATCCGCTTTGTTGCCGCTGATCTACTCGCCCGACGAAATCAAGTGAAGCTCCCTTCGGTTGTTCACAATCTGAGATGAATCCGGGCCGGATTCTAGCTCTCGGCTACGCATGCGCATTATACGCGCGGCGGGAGAGGTGCAGTGTCTGATGCTTCAACCTACAACGAGGCGACAGAGCGCCGATGCTCACGGCGTCAGCGGGGAGTATACACACTTCGTGAGAAGTGTGTCCGTTGAAGTTGTCGCCTACGAAGCGAATCAAAAGTTGTTTCGCCTTTAGGCCGAAGCATCAGCGACCCACTTCTCACGAAGTGGGTACGCGGGAGCCATTAGGAGTTGCCGCTGCGTGTAGGCTGAGGCGTCGGCGACCCACCAACACTACGCCCGCCATTCACCAATTGACGACACGAGGGTCAATCACGATAATGGACGTTCATCAAAGAGCGCGGCCTTCACCGCGTGAGTTTCCTAGACGAGAGGCCTCAATGAACACGATTCCTGCCGACGACAGGGTTTCAAGGTCAACATTCCTGCGTTGGGTGACGCTCGCTTCGGTTCTCCTGTCCTCGCTTATGGTCGTGGCGTGCGGTGGTGCAAACAACGAGGGCGGGCAGACCGGTCAAAGCAACGCCGCGTTTACAAATGACGAGCTCGAGCAGCGGCTCAAGTTCGACGCTCGCGTTACCGATTATCAGATGGACGGCGATAAGCTGACAGTCAATGTTAACAAGGCGTGGATGAGTTCACCGCCGGGGTTGCAGGTGCGAGCGACGAGTCAGTGGTTCGCGATGTGGCAGTCGGCGCGCGCCGGCGACGGCAAGCCTCCCGGGGGTCTCGAAGTCGTTGTCCAGCACGAAGGCGAAAAGGTTGCGAGGTGGAGCGCTGAGAAGGGGTACGAGTTGATCCCCAAGGAAAAGCCCGACGCCATAAGCGCGGAGTGATAGCGCTATAATCTCGGTCACCGCGAACGCCAACGTAGCGCCTGGATCTCTTCCTTGGCGCTGACCTTGGTGTTCTTCGCGTCTTGGCGGTTCATTCGAAGAACTACAACCAACCTGCTGACTAACGACCTTCGGCCATCTCAATCGCCTGGAGCATCGCGCGGGCCTTGTTGACCGTCTCGACGAACTCTCTCTCCGGCACCGAGTCGGCGACAATCCCTGCGCCCACCTGGATGTAAGCCCGGCCGTCCTTCACCAGAATCGTCCGGATCGCGATGCACGAATCCAGATTGCCCGAGTAGTCCAGATACATCACCGAGCCGGCATACACCCCTCTGCGAGAAGTCTCCAGTTCGTCGATGATCTCCATCGCTCGGACCTTCGGCGCGCCCGTCACCGTCCCCGCCGGGAAACACGCCGCCAGCGCGTCAAAGCGGTCCATCCCCCCACGAAGCCGCGCCTTGATCCCCGACACGAGATGCATCACGTGAGAGTAACGCTCGACGATCATCAGCTCGGTGACCTCGACCGACCCGTAGTCCGCCACCCGGCCAAGATCATTGCGGCCCAGATCAACCAACATCACGTGCTCGGCGACTTCTTTTTCATCCGCGCGCATCTCTTCGCCCAGCAACAGGTCTTCAGTCTCAGTCGCGCCGCGTGGCCGAGTGCCTGCGATCGGGCGGTATTCGAGCCGCCTGCCCGTCGCGCGCACGAGCATCTCCGGGGACGCCCCGATGACCGACTGGCCGTCTATCTTCAGGAAGAACATGTAAGGCGACGGGTTGACGACCCGAAGCGCGCGATAGACCTCGAACGGATGCGCGCTCAGTGCGATCTCGAATCGCTGCGAGAGCACGACCTGAAAGATGTCGCCGGCGGCGATGTACTCTTTTGCGCGGATCACTGCCTGCTCGAATTGCTGTCGCGTGACGTTCGATCTCAGCTTTGCCTTTTGTGCGTCGCGTCGCCTCGGCAGCGGCTCTACGGGGTCTTCGAGGCGCGCTTCCATGGCCTCGATGTCATCGACCGCGCGCTGATACTCCTGTTCAAGTCCCTCGGCCTTGCCTTCGGTCAGAACGTTAGCGATGAGGTGCGCCTGCTGGCGGACGTGATCGAAGACCAGCAGCCGCGAGAAGAACATCATCACCGCGTCGTCCAGCCCCAGCTCATTCGGGTGACGGTCGGGTATCTTCTCGAACCAGCGCACCGCGTCGTAGCCGATGTAGCCGACTGCGCCGCAGACGAACGGCGGCATCTCGGGCAACCTGACCGGAATGTGCCTGCCCGAAAGTCGGCGCAGCACTGCCAGCATCGGCTCACTAGACTGTTCCGTCCGGCTCTTGGATTCGATCGCCACCTTGCCGCCGCTGCTGCGGACTATAGTGTGCGGGTCGAAGCCGAGGAATGAATAGCGCGCGACCTTCTCTCCGCCTTCGATCGATTCGAGCAAGAAGGAGTATGGCGTGAAGCGCTCGATCTTCATATAAGCCGATACGGGAGTGAGCAGGTCCGCCATCACGCGCTTGAAGACCGGCACGACCGTGCCCTCGCCTGCGAGCTTAACGAACTCCTCGTAATTGCCTGGGGTGAGTTTATTCATCGTGAGGGGACCGGCGGCAGCGCCGGCACATCAACTACTCATCGCCTGCGGGCGCGCCTTTCGGGGCCTGCGCCGCGCGGCGGGATAGCTCGTTGTGCACGTCGCCGAGTTTCAGGTCACGCTCGACCATCAAGACCAGCAGGTGATAAAAGAGGTCAGCCAACTCGGAGACCAACCCCGAGGTCGATTTGTTCTTAGCCGCGATGATGACCTCGCCCGACTCTTCGGCGACCTTCTTGAGTATCTTGTCGATCCCGCTGTTGAACAGATAAGTCGTATAGGAGCCTTCTGGCCGCTGCTCCTTGCGCTCGGTTATCAGCGTGTAGAGCTTGTTGATCGCAAGCCCGAATTCCATCGACCCGGCATCGACCAGCGAAACCTCGGACTTCGACTTTTGAACGGCGGCGAAGTCGCGCAACAGGCTGACGGGCTTTGATTCGGGCAGCATTTCAGTATCGCGCAGCACCAGGACGGTAAGCGATCCGCCGTCAGGGTTCACCCTCACGTCCTCGACGGGATACGAGTCCTTGGTCGGCTCACCGGCCGCGGCGCGCCGAAAGAACGAAGCGCGTCCCGTTTGAAGCGTCGCGAGCAAGTCCGCGTTATCCATATACACGAGCGCGAGCACGTCGCCGGTTGTGGCATCCTGGACGATGGCGGGGACGATCCCGCGCTCATCGAATCGGACGTTTTGAAGTGCGATATCCTTCATCTCGGTCGCGTGGAAAGGTGAAATGTAGCATCGGGCAATTCTCTACTACAAGACCGCGTGAACGCACGGACTGCGATATTGAACGGAGGGAGATTTGGTCTGATAGCGTCAGGGGCAGGTGTTCAATCTGCAATTCATATGCGCCGCCATCTCTTCTCGTGTCCGTGGCGCACAAACAAACCCGTGAATTGCAACTCCACCCAGGCCCGGCGCCTTCGCTCCCGGATTGTTATCGAGTGAAGCTGCGAGCCGCGCTGCGCAGATTAGTGAGGGAGTTGAATACACTGACCTCGACGGTCTGCCCCAGAGGAACCAACTGCTCGATGCGCGCGTCTCGGCTGATGACCCGCGTGATCGTTCCGCCGTCTTCTTGAAACGCCGAAGGGTATTTCAAGTCGGTCAACGCAACGCCGTTGATTTCTATCACTGTGTCATTCGTGATCATCGCGCTGCCGTCGACCCGGAGTTCAAGGCTACCACCTTTGCGCTTAACTTTGACCTTGGTGATCTCCGGTGCAAGCGGCGTTGCCAGGAATACGCCTTGGGGACCGTTTTTTACGGCGGCGAAGAAGGCGACCTGTCCGAGGTCGTTGAGGGCGAATGAGTTGATGTCGCGAATCTTGCCGCCGGTGGGGAGATGGTCTCCGATGGCTACGACCTTCACCATCGCGCGCGGCGAAGCCAGAAAGATGGCCCACGGAGCGGCGCCGTTCGTAATCGGAGCGTAGAAGGCTACGGCGCTATTGTTGTTAAACCGCGGTCTCACAAGGCTCGCAAGCCGTCTCCCTTGCGACGCAAACACGCCCCCTAACGGCGTCTGATCCCCCTCGGCGATGACTTTCGTGACCTGCCCATTTGAGGAAATAAAAATACCGCTCTTTGTCGGCCCGTCTTGGAGTATTGCCAGAAAGGCCACGTCCCTCTTGTTGTTCAGCGCGCCATAAGTAAGTGTCTCGCGCATGACGATCCCCCCCGTGGGCATCGGATCGCCATCCAACACGACGGTCTTTAGGCCTTCTTCTGTTGAGAGAAAGAGACCGTAGCGCTCCTTGATGGCAGGGCTGACGATCAGTCCTGCGAAAAAAAGCATGTCCCCCCGGTCGTTGATAAACGTATCCACCGGGGGAATGAAGTTCACCACCAGTTCGCCGCCTGTTGGGAACGGGTCGCCGTCAGTCAGCACTTTTAGTATCACACCACCGCTGTAAACGAAAACTCCGTCGCCAATCGGGCCACCGAATGGCTGGATGCACGCGGAGAATGCCACGTCGCCGCTGTTGTTGATTGAGGGCTGACTGAACCCGCACCCGTTGAAAACGGAGCCGACCGGAGTCGCGTCGCCCTCGCCAATGATCCTTGAGATCTCGCCGTCCGAGTACAGGAATAGAGTGCTGAGAATTCGATCCCCGTTAACTGGTCCTGCCAGGTATGCTGCCTGCCCGTGGTTGTTGATGTTAACGGGCCCAAGCAGGCCCATCTTACCCCACGGCGTCTGCCGACAAAAATCCGCCAAGCGGATGCTTTCTCCGCCGCTAATCAGAAAACGCCCGACCGAGCAGCTCCCAGAAGTATCGGCGTCGATGGCCACATCACCCCGGCTGTTGAGCGCGTTCAAACCGACCACGCGACCTTCAGAATCTTCGGATGGGAAGAAACGACCCCCATCCGTTATCGGGTCGCCCCGCTTGACCACAGGCGTAATTGAAAAGCCGGAGCTTTGGGCGAATGCCAGTGGATTCTGGAGTAGGATCAAACCAAGAGCAGTTACGACCAACGGAGGTTGTCTGCCGATCTCCCTCAACCGCATAACGCCTTCCTCTCTTGAAATGGCGATGGCGGAGCCACCAGTCGCGAAGGTGACTCCGCCTCAGCCTATTGTACTTCAACCGGCATGTTCAGCCTTCTGCTCACGGGTCCGTTTCTGACCGTAAACGTGAAGGTGTAGTTGCCTACGGACGCGATCGTGTTGCAGTTCTTTGCGCTCACAGTCACGAACACCGCGAATGTTATGGGCGCGAGGCCGCCCCCGGATACTTGTGTTGCCTCCATAGTGGCGGTCACACAGCCGTTCTCTCCCTGACCAGGAGGGTTGACTATCTCCAAAGTTTCGCACGGGCCGATCGTCACCGTCGTGCGCAAAGTCGTCCTGGACTTGCCGAGTTCCACCGTAATGCTGGGCAACCCATCGAGAAGAGGCCCTTGAAGAGTGTTGACGTAAGTGAAGCTCCCGAAAGGAACGCTCTGACGGTCGATGCTATCGATCGTGATCGGGATGGAACCAAAACACTGGGCCGGAGTAACAACCTTGATGCGCCCTTCTTCTTGGAGCGTGATTCTCCCCGGCGTCCGGTCGAACTTGACAGATTTGACCCAATCTAGGTTGTCGCCTCGAATAGTCACTTCGGTTCCGCCTACCGACGGCCCTCTCGGGATGTTGATGAATTGCGGCGTAGGGGCGGGCCCGGCCTTCAGGTTGTATAGATTGATCAAGCTCTTCACCTTATCGCCGCTCCTGCCCCCGGGGTTCGTGACGAAGATTCGTTTGCAGGGGGAAATACTCTCGATGATGCAGGAATCGATATCACCCCCAGCTCGCTTAACCTGTCCGGTTAGTTGGGTCAAACTCACCGTATTCACGTCGAAGTCGATTCCACCAATGGTAACGCGGGGGCTCACCTTCGATTGGGTGATACTCGAAGCAAACTGCTTGTAGCCTCCCTCCTGTGCAGTGATCGTCAAGATTCCCCCAAGTCGGTCAAAACCGTCCGGAGTCGAGGCGGTCGCTGGCGCAGGGGGATCAAAGGCGTAATAGGCGCCGGTACCTTCATCTCCGCCCGTCTTGTCCTTCGATATCTTCGTACAGGATCCATCAGGCTGAGGGATGCAAACGACGATCTGCGCATCACCTATGAACAGCGAGTTCGGAGGCCCGAGTCCTAGGACTGCTTTCGGGTCGCCTGGATCGCGAGAAACATCCGTCGAAACCCTAAAGTCGTCCTGCCGAAACTGAACCTGAAGCGGACCGTCCGGAAATTCCTTCTTCCCGACTAACCTGAATCTGGTCCGGCCCGTCGGCCTTGCGTCCCCTTCAGGATTCAGTCTTCCCCCCGTGTCCAGACCCTGAGCGTTGGAAGTCTCAATCCTCCTCAGCTTCACCTTCTCAATCGTCGCCGTCCCGATCACCGACCCGCTCGGCGACGTGACACTGATCGTCACCGTATCAGGCTCGGCGTCCTCAGACGGCGGCGTGTAGGTCGCCCAGTGGACGCCTGGGTCTTCCGACGGGACCGGCGTGAAGGTCCCCCCTCCGCCTGTCGGGGCCGTCGCGCTCCAGGTCGGCTCGCCCGTCTCTCCACCTGACATTTCACCGATCAGGTACGGAGTGCCCGATTGAACCGGCACGGTATTCGGAAACATCACCATCATGTTCGCCGGAAAATCCGCGCCCGATTTGAGTTGATACGTCTGAGATAGCGTCGTTCCAACGCCCATCACCGT
Organism: Blastocatellia bacterium; assembly: GCA_035293105.1. Classification (GTDB taxonomy): domain Bacteria; phylum Acidobacteriota; class Blastocatellia; order UBA7656; family UBA7656; genus DATDOV01. Next base: position 132,289 of record DATDOV010000063.1, on the reverse strand, counting down.
TAACGAAGCCGACACTGATCCGCCCGCCCCATTGTGGAAAAGCTCGGCTCGTCCGCGCGCGTTCACACCATCGGGCACCTGGTTCAAGTACCGCCGAAGCTCTATGGTCGCCGCGCCTCGCGCAGGCACTGTCACCAGGTCGGTCGTCAGCGGCGGCAGGCTCGTGTCCGCGAATTTCATCGCTACTCCGGCCTTGATCGCCGTCGCGTCGAGATTCGACACCCGAACGACGGCCGTGGTCCGCCCGTTGATCTTGAAGAGTGGACTGATGAGCCGGCGCTTATCGGTCGGCCTTGCCTCACCAAAGCTCGCCGGTATTGCCATGCTTGCTGTGGGTGACATCGAGACGGCTCCGGCGATTATGTCCGACGCGTTTCCGCTGTACGTGAGCCGCGCCTCGGCCATCGTGCTTTGACCCGCCGACAGCAGTTGTCTCGGGTCGAGCTCCACGAGGCTCTGCTGGCCCGGCGCGAGCGTCAACTGGCGCGATGGGATAACCGTTCCATTGTCGGTTTGAAAAGTCGCCGTCACCACACGCGTATCGGTGGCCGACATGTTGGAGACCATAAAACAGCCCGCGACGTTAGTGTCGTAGTCCAGCTTCAACAGGCTCGCGACTTTTGTGGTGCCCGCGCACATCGCCGGGTCGCAGAACCCGGAGTCAAAAGCCAAACTGTTCGTGCCTGACACCATCACCGTGTGCGGCACGACCGAACGGGCCGGCGCGCTGACGATAATCGATCCCCATTTCGCTCCTTGCAACTCGTCTCTGAAGTTAGCAAGGTTGATGATCAAGTTCTGCTGGGCACCAACGGCGAGGTCCGGAAGATTGTAACTGCCGTTCGGCGTATTCGCCTCGCCCGTTCCGTAGACCAACTTCACCCCGACCGTGACCGGCGAGTTGAGCGCGTTCTGAAGCGCAAGGTACGCCGTCGTCTCCGCGTCGAGGTAGAACATCGGCGCGCACAGCATCGTGTTAGTTGACGAGTACGCGGCGGCGGGATCGACGAACGGTGTGACGAACGATTCTTCCTCGTCGTTCTTGGAGACCGCGATGACCCCCCTTACTGCGTCGGCGTCAACCCCGTTGTGACGGAGGCGGACGCTGCCCATCAAGATATTGGGATCGCCCGGGTCGGCCGGAGTTGCCGGTGTCAGATAGTCAGCCACGTTCACCGTGCGCGCCTCATCAGGCTGAAGCGTGAACTGAAGCGGCAGCTTCGGCGTTGCGTCGCCGGTTGGCTTGTGGAAATCGAGCTCGACATCGACCGGGTCTGATGACGTGTTGGTCAAGTGAGCGGTCGAGATGAAGCCTCCCTGGGCGATGTAAATCGGGGCCTCAGCCGCATGCGTGTACGCGCGGCCCGGGTTCCACAGAATGAAGTTGGCGTCGCTGTCGTCGTTTCCGAGATTACACGCCGAGTCGCGCGCCACAACGCGCACGCGCACTGACTGATTGTTGGCGCTTGCAGGTGCGGTCCACGAGTACTGATTGACGCTGCCCGCGAGTCCGGCCGCGATGGTTGAAAATGACGTCCCTCCATCGGTTGAGAGCTGGACATCCTGGCTCGTTACCGCGACGTCGTCGGTGGCGTTCCACGAGATCGTGAAGCCCGAGCCGGTGTCGACTACTTCGCCTCCGTTGGGCGCCGTGATGCTGACCTGCGGGGCCGCAAGATCGTTGCTGCACGCGTCGGGGGCCTTGTTCGTATCCCTTATCGAGCAGGCCACCGTTCCCGGCGGCGACTGGAGCGATGCGGTCCCTGTCTTTGCGCACTTATCGATGTTGGCAGATAATCTGCGGTCTGCGGGATTATGCTGCAGTGTGAGGGTACAGCCTTTCACAGTCAGCGTGCCCTTGCCGGTCTTCTTGGTGCAGTTGCCGCATGTGAAAATGTAATCTCCGGTCGCCGAATTGAGAAACAGCGTGCTCCGATTGCTGTCATCCTGCAGGCAGAGATCGTAAGTTGGTTGAGTCGCCTGAACGACAGCGGCTGTCGCCGGCGTCGTGGTCGGCGTCGCAGTCGGTCTCATCGAAACGGGATTCGGCATCAATGCGCGCGACGCGTGAGCGTTCCCGGAGAAACGCAATGGCAATCCGCCGATGAAAAAACTCGCTGCCACAAGAAACACCATGAGCCGAGAGCCGAGATTTGGTGAACCGTATTGTACCAAACATATATCCTCCGTTGTGAAGAAAGTCGCGTTGACTTTCGGTTGAGGTGTGGGTACAAGTACGCCCGAGTAGAGGCGCACTTGCGCTTCTGCATGCGGGCGCGGACGGGCCGGGCACGCAAAAGGACCTGCCCATTCGCGCCTATTGCGACGATGACAGCTATCGGCGATCAGCCTTCGGCATGGCACACGAAGGCTGAAGGCAAGTAGAAACCAGTAGAACCCCGAGATAGCCGGGACACTATGGGCAACAGGTATGCCGAGGCAGGTTGAGCTGTGCTCCCAGCGGCAACCGAATTGTGACGCGAGACTTAGGCTTTTCGCTTTTCGACGACGGCAGGTTCCGGCTTGGGTAGAGGTGAGAAGTTCACTGTGAACCGGGTGTGAAGTTCACACCGATTCACACCTTATAGTTTCAAGCCATCATCAGAATCGCCCTCGACGGTGATTCTCCGGCGAAGATTGTAGACAGTACGCCGTGAAATGCTCAACTGTCTGGCTGTCGCGGTGATGTTGCCACTGTTTGATCGCAGTGCATCGACGAGGCGCTGAAGCTTATCCGACTCACTCATTCCGCGCCATGAGGGCGGAGCCCCGTTGCCGCCCGCTTCTTCTTGTTGAGTCGCCTCCGGGTTTGTCGCGATCGTAGACGTTCCGAACAGGATGAGCCGTTTGACGTAGTTCTCCAACTCACGTACGTTGCCGGGCCAGTCGTGCTCCAGTAGTCTGGGCATTTCAGCGCGAATGGAAACAGGCTCGGCAAGGTTATACTGCTTGCTGAAGAGTTCGGCGAAGTGGCGAGCCAGTAGAGCGATGTCGTCGCGGCGGAACCTCAACGGCGGCAACAAGAGTGTGGCGACGTCTAGCCGATAGAAGAGGTCTCTGCGGAAGCGTCCGGCCTCGACTTCGTTTCGCAGGTCGCGATTGGTCGCGGCTATTACGCGGGCGTCGGTCTTCACCGGCTTACTCGTCCCGACGGGTTGGATCTCGCCAGACTGCAAGAAGCGAAGCAGCGCGCCTTGCGCTTCAAGACTCAGGTCGCCGATCTCGTCCAGGAACAGGGTCCCGCCTGAAGCCGCGCGAATGACACCAGCGTGATCGCGGTCGGCGCCAGTGAACGCGCCTTTGCGATGGCCGAATAGCCGGCTCTCGATGAGATCGCGCGACAGAGCTGAGCAGTTGAATGGTATGAATGGTCCGTTCTTGCGTTTGCTCTCTGCGTGGATGGCACGCGCAGCGAGTTCCTTTCCCGTACCGGTTTCGCCGAGAAGGAGAACAACTTCGCTGGTGGCGGCGATGATCTTGAGCCGTGAAATCACCCCCTGCATCTGGCCGCTGAGATACAACAAGCCGTGAAACTCGCGGATGTTCTGTGACGTGTCCGGCACCAGCGACTCGATACTGGAGAGTTGGTTCTTTGCCTCGACATATAGATGCTCAAGCCTCAGTTTGGTGGCCAGTTCCAGCGCGCGGGTGGCTTCGGCGCGCGCTGCTTGGGGGCGATGGGTTCGGTCATACAACTGGCTCAAATGAAGGAGGCAGTCGACGAGCTTGTCTCGATCTAAGACCGCCACGCATGGCACTTCCTCGGAGCCACGGATTCAACCCTTCCTCGCGAATCGCCGACAAGAACTCACCGCCCTCGGAGACCGCAGCCAGGTAAGGGCGCGAGATTGCCGTGATTCTACTTCCAAGAACGAGAATGTCAAGCAACACTGCACAATAAACACGGGAGCACTGCGGCACTATCAATACGATATGAACACCCCCGATCCTCTGAAGGAACGGCGGCACGACGGACCGATCTCTCATGAGGTCGAGGACTCTTCGTCGCAGGTCGCCCGTCCGCCCCCGCACATTGTCCTCCGCGCTCGCTCCTCAGTCATCCTCATAACATCAAGTTGACTTGTGCTAATAGCCAGAACGGGTGATTCTGACCGAACGAGCTCAGTCGGCCAAACGACACGATATGACACTAACTCTTATTATTTCAGCAATAATCCGCAACGCGGAGAGTCTGGCACTCTGGTTGTAGAAACGGCTATGACCCTGACGTGTCTTCGCGGCTTTGAGCCGCATCAGCGGGGACGCGCGATGGTGGGCTTAGCCTGAGAGAAGCTTCCGATGGAACGGTTGAAGGACGACTTGAAGCGGTATGGCTGGGGTGGGATTGCTCTGCTCGCTTGTCTGACGCTAATGGCGACGGCGCTGCTCGGCGCCTCGATTGTCGTCCTAGCGTCATCACCTACTCAGGCGCAGTTGATCTGGCTGGCGCTTGCGCTGATCGTCACGATCACGTCGGCACAGCACCCGCTCGGCTTCTTCGGCACTGGCACGGGCATTTCGGTTTCCGAAGCACTTGTCTTCCTGGCAGTGATTGCGCTCGGTCCTTACCACGCCGCACTTCTTGCGGCGATTGATATGCTACTCGCGAGTCGTCGCTTTAAGATGAGTCCGAGCATCTATGTTTTCAACATAGCGAATATATCTCTCACGGTTTTTGCCGCTGGCCAGGCCTATTATTGGGTCTCGGCATACCTCCCGAACAATCCGGTGACAACGGGAGTCGGACAGGCGCTCCTGGAGTTTGCGCTCCCACTCGCATCGCTCGCGCTAGCCGACTACTTGTTGCAGATGGCGATGATAGCGGGTATCTCCCATTTTTTGGGTCTGACCAAGATCCGCGGCAGACTTCGCGACACATTCCCGTGGGAGCCGGTTAGTTTCCTTGCTTGCGCGATAATTGCTGGTATTACGTGCTATGCCTGTCGGCAGGGCATCGTCTCGACGGTCATCACTCTCGCTCTAGTCCTTCCGGTTCTGATCGTCATCTACTACGCGTTCAAGGCCTATCACGATAAACTAGGCGAGCAAGAGAAACACCACAGACAGTTCACCGCGATTTACGATTCGATTCTCGAAATGCTGGCCATGGCCATTGACGCTAAGGACGACGTAACCCACGACCACTTGCAACGCGTCAAGCTCTTCGCCCGGAGGATGGGCGAGATTGTGGGACTATCACAACTCGAAATCGAGGCATTGAACGCCGGCGCGCTCCTTCATGACATTGGCAAGATCGGCGTTCCTGCTTACATCCTAAACAAGCCAGGGAAGCTCACCGAGCACGAGTTCGAGCAGATGAAGATGCACACCATTATCGGGGCTGACATGTTATCGAACGTGGACTTCAGGTACCCTGTGGTGCCGATCGTCCGCCACCATCACGAGCGCTGGGATGGACGCGGTTATCCGGACGGACTCGCAGGGGAAGAGATACCAATAACGGCTCGGATTCTCACTCTGGTCGATAACTACGACGCGCTCCGCTCAGATCGTCCGTACAAGAACGGGATGAGCAAGGAGTCGGCACTGGCATACATAAAACAGAACGCCGGCACGCAATTCGACCCGAAGCTTGTTGATACATTCCTGTCAATGGTCGATCAACTGGAAGCCGAGGCCGCGAGCCTAGACTACTCCCAGACCAAGAGGCTGAGCCAGGTCACCAGTGCCGCGCTCGCCGCAGCCAAACCGGCCGCCGGGTTTGCAGTCGCTCCCAGTGTCGACCGCGCGAGGGCGGCGCTGACATCGATAGCCGAAACAAATCAGAGGGTCACTGCTCTGTACGAAATGTCGCGCACGCTATCGAGTATCCTGTCGGTAGACGACACGATTGCGATCCTTGCAAACCGCATTTCCAAACTGATCCCATTCACGACATGCGCCATCTCGCTATTCGACCCGTCGAGATCTGAGTTCGAGATCGCGTATGCCGTTGGGCGCCATGCGGAAAGGCTCATGCACCGAAGGCTGCCGGCGGAGGCGGGCATCACCGGCTGGGTTATCACCAACCAGCGCGCCATGTACAACACGAACCCGGTGCTCGATCTTGGCTTCCTCGGGTCCGATTCGGCAAACGAGTACAAGGGGGTGATGGTCTTTCCTCTCGCAAAGAATCGCGAGCCCTTGGGAGCGGTCGCCCTGTACTCGACCGAAATAGAGAGCTATGGCAGCGACCACATTCAGTTGATGGAATCGGTCTCCGAGCCGGCGTCAGATGCCGTTCATAATGCGTTGATGTTCGAACAGGCGCAGCGCAACGCGCTCACCGATCCCGCGTCCGGGCTGCCGAACACGCGCGCTCTGACAATGCAGTTCGAGCGGGAGCGGGCGCGAAGCCAGCGGCTTGGTACTCCTCTGTCGCTGGTAACGATCAGCCTCGACAACCTCGAAGAAGCTGCGCTGGCCGCGAACACCGCGTCCGATCAGATGCTGGCGTCGGTCGGGAAGCTGATCGCGCAACAGGTTCGGGAGACGGACCTCCTAGTCCGCCATTCATCGAATTCGCTTCTGGCGATGCTGCCCGATACCGGAGACGCGGATGCCGTCGACGCCCGCAAACGGATTCGACAGACCCTCGACCTGTTCAACCACGGAACGAACCTGAGAGTGAGCCTGGGCCACGCTACTAGCCCCGACGATGGCAACAGCTTTGAAGATTTGATCCAAGCCGCCCAGATGGAGTGCATAGCGGATCGCCATCGGGTCACGGGGTTTTCGCTGGTTCCCTTCAGTGACGAGGTGGCCGTCGGATCGATGTGACTCCAGTTCGCTCAATCAATGCTGTGTAACTGATACACAGCAGCATCATTCCTACCCGCGCGCTGTAACCCAAAGTGAATGCACTCGCTTAGCATTGGTTGTGTAACGGGTTCACAACGCACAATTCGCGGCCTCCAAAGTCCTTGCCGGGCTAAGTGGCTGATTCCTCAACGGTGTCGAGTCTCCTGGCGCTGCCTCCTCACATCGGCACGTACGTTGCTCTATCACTAGCCGTAATCAGTTGTGGCGGTTGATCTGGTCCCATCAACGATTACGCATCGCAAGACTGCTAGAACAACGAAAGGAGTCAACCATGGCTGACGAAGGAACCATCTACAGTGACGACGTGATTCTCGACAATTTGGAGATCGAAGAGGTGGAAGAGGTGATAGCCCCGGCGGTCATTTTGATTGCCTGATCACAAGTCCCGCTAGGCGCGGAGACTGCGTCGAACGCCGCACCCACCACGCGACGGTGAGTGCCCAGCTTCAGTCGTTGTCACCGCGCCTTTTGTCCGTTTGAATCCGAGGTCGATGGATCATGCACACCGAGCCCCCTGACCTCTCACAAGTCGAAGGCCGTCATTGCCTCTTCCCTCCTCGCGTGGCCGAGGGCGTCGAAGTAACCGAGAGGAGCGACGGCGACTCGATCCAGTACGTCGTCAGAAACCCGGTGACCTCGCGGTACTTTCTGCTAAAGCTCGCCGAGTACCAGGTGTTTTGTCAGTTCGACGGCTTCAAAACGCCCCATGACATCGCGAGCGGCCAGAACGGTCTCAATCCCCGCGTTACCCCCGCAACTCTCGCAAGCTTCCTTTCAAAGCTCGATTCGCTCGGTCTCCTCGAACGTGGAGGCCTTGGGTCGGCGATCGAGGAGAGCGCGACCCGCCACGGCCGATACATCCGGTACCGGCTCTTCAATCCAAGCAAGCTGCTCGAGTGGATCGACCGACGCTTCGGGTGGGCGCTCGGGCGGCCTTTCATCGCCGCGTCGTTCGCGATGATGATTCTGACCGGCCTGGCTATGCTGAGCAGAGCCGATGACGTTGCGAGCTACTCGAGCTACATCTACTCGGAATACGGGATCGCAGTGATTGTACTGATCGCTCTCACGATCACCGCGCTGCACGAGTTGGCCCACGGCGTTGCGTGCAAGCACTTCGGCGGTCGGGTCAACGAAGTCGGCGTCCTGTTGATCTACTACGTACTCCCGGCCTTCTACTGTAACGTCACAGATATCTACCGCTTCGGGCGGAGAAGCCAGCGCCTCTGGGTGATCTTTGCAGGCATCTACTGGCAACTCGCGGTGAGCGCGATGGCCGCTTTGGTTTGGCTGGTTTCGACACCGTACGCGCTGCTGGCGGACTTCGCCTTCCTTGTGTTCATAGGCGGGACGCTGAACATCATTCTCAACTGCAATCCTCTGATAAAACTTGATGGCTACTACGCACTCGCGGAATTCACAGGAACCCCCAACCTCCAGGCGCGCTCGACCCAGTACGTGCGGTCGCTCATCGCGCGCGTGACCGGCGACCCGCAGGCGCGAAGCCCCCAAGCCGGCCGGCCGGTTCTCTTTGTGAGCTACTGGCTCGGCTCGATCATCTATTCGGCGGTGTTGATCTGGTTCATTCTCGATTGGGCGGGGAGCAGCCTGATCGATCACCTGGGCTTGTTGGGACTGGCCGTGACTGTCGTGCTCGCGCTGCTGCTTTCCGAGAAGTGGTGGAAGCCAATTCTGATCAACTGCCGCGAAGGATTGATCGCGGTGACAGCTCGCATTCCCAAAACGCTCAGATCGATGACCGCCTTCGTGAGGCCCAGGCCGGTGCGCAACCCAAGTTCGGCCGAAGGAGTAACCACCATGTCCGCAACACCAGCAACGCAAACCGAGCGTCCGCAAACCGAGACGGCTACAACACCACGGAAGCCCGTTGTCACTCGCCGGCGTGTGATCAAGGCTTCCGCCGCGCTAGTCGTACTCGCCGTGATTGCCGCGCCCTGGGAGGCTTCGACCGGCAGCGACTGTTCTCTGCTGTTGCCGCCCGGCCGCGAAGCCGTCGCGCGCGCTAACACCGACGCGGTCCTCTCGGAGATATTCGTCCAGCCAGGCGACGCTGTAGGCGAAGGCGCGCGCATCGCACAACTGACGAATCCGGAGGTCGAGGATCGTCTCACGCAACTGAACGCCGAGATCACGCGGCTAGATGCCAACGCGTCGAAGCTCGAAGAAGAGCTCCGCGTGCGAAGCGAGTTGCTGCTGTCGTCGAACCTCAAGGAAGTAGACCGCAAGCGGCTTGCCGCTGAGTTGAAGGACGAATCGCTTCAGATCGCGAATTGGAATTCAGGGGCGCAACCCGACAGCGGTTTCTCTAAAGTGTCAAATGCCGCTGCTGCCGACCGGGCCGCGTCACTTCCCGCTTCGCTCGCGGTCCTGCAATCGGAGATCGAGCTGAAGCAGACCGAAGTCGATCACAACCGGCGCGAGGTCGAGCGATACAGGAAGCTGCTGGAGCAGGGACTCGTCGGCGCGCAACTCTACGACCGTGCCGTCGCCGAGATGAGAGTGAGCGAAAAGGAGCTTCAAGGCGCGCGGGCGAGACTCGAAGCGGCGCTCGTCGAACATCGCAGGACGACGACCGGCGCCCAGACCATCTCGCTCGTCGCGGAGACCGAAGCGCGCGCGGCCCGATCGAACTTCGATGCGCTCATCGCCGAGCTGCATGAAAATCGCCAGCAACTCGAGGCCTTTCGCCAGCGGCGCGACATCCTGCAACGCGAGCATGACGGCATGACGATCACCGCGCCCAAAGCCGGGGTCGTGCTCGGCGACGATTTGCGCAAGATGATCGGCCGCCGCTATGGCCGCGGCGAAGAAATATGCCGAATCGGCGAGCTCGAGCGATTCATGCTCAGGATCGACGTCAGCGAGCGCGAGATCGCCAGTGTCCGGCTTGATAGCCCGGTGCGCTTCAAGCTGAAGACGGTGCCCGGCCGTACCTTCACCGGCCGCGTATCGAAGATCAACGCCGAGCCGCTCACAAATCAGCTCGGCCAGCGGCTTTACCCGGTCGAAGTGCAGGTCGAGAACTCCGATGGCCTGTTGCGTCCGGGAATGACCGGCTTTGCGCGGATCAGCTTCGGGCGTCAGTCTATCGGCTTGATTCTGGCCGACAAGCTGTGGAACGCACTCAGGCCGGAGTTGTGGCTGTTCTAGCCCTTCTCCGCGTTTCCTTGTTGGCGCGTCTTCGCTTCTGTGTCGGACTCGGCATCTTTCGATTGGCCAAATCCGTGGGTGATGTCTGAGAAGAAGCCCTTGAGGCTCTGCCCGATGCCGGCAGGCTCCTCGCCGCCGCGCACCACGAGCACCGGACATTCTGCGCGGTTGACGATCTCGCGGGTTATGTTGCCCATGATGTAACGCCTCAGCGTAGCGCTTTCGGGCGATGAGCCGGTGACAACCAGATCGTAATCGCCCCGGCGGATTTCCTTCACAACTTCGCTGATGACCAGCCCGTGCCGGAGCCTCACTTCGCTGGCGACTCCCATCTTTTCGAGCGCTTCCTTCTCGTGCCGGAGGTTCTGCCCGAGTCCTGTCTGGGAGTGGAGCAGCAAGTTCACGTCCTCTTCCATCTTGATCAGGTCGGAATAATCGGCGGGCAGTTCGGCGACAACGTGGAACAGCGTGATGGCGGCCCCGACCGAACGGGCGATCGAGCCGGCGAACGAGACAGCCCTTTCGATGTACTTCGCGCCGCCGCTGCAGATGAGAATGCGTTTGAGTGTTGAGCGCTCGCCGATGACGATCAAGACCGGAGGTTCGACGGCCTTGATGATCTTGTAGGCCTTGGCCGACATGAGAAATGGACCGCGCGTGCCTTTGCGAATCGCGCCGATGACGACCAGATCGTAGTGAGTCTCCCGGGTGCGTTTGACGATTTCGGCAATGGGCTCGCCGGCTTTGGTTATCAGCTCCGCTTGAAGTCCGCGTTCGTTAAAATACTGCTGGCCGCGCCGAAGCGAATCGAAAATGGCATCTTCCTGGCCGGGTTTCTCGGTTATCGCGAGGAGCGTCAATTCGGCGCGCGCGGCCTCGGCGATCATGCCAGTGAAGCGAAGTGCGTTCTCGGCTTGCGGAGAGCCGTCGCTACAAATCAGAACTTTCATACAGGGTTGCTCAGACGGGCGGCTGGCGCGTGCGGTTACGGCGTTGTAGCGCGGTAAGCTCACCAAACCGGCCTCCCAGGGCGGCTCAATGGTAGCTACGTCCAGCAGGCGCCGCAACTCAATCGGACCGCTCCGTCCAACGCCACGTCCCGATGTCGCAAGCGCCTCTTCGACGGGTGGGCGTCAGATTTTCGCGCTCGGCCAGTCAAGCGCCTCATACCCACCTCGCGCGAGAGGTGGGTTGTGTTGCTCCAGCCTATGGCACGACGAGGCCCGCGACAATCGCCCGAAGAATGGCTCAAAGCGATGGCCACAACGTCAGGGTCGTTTAAGCGGAACATCACAGAACCCATCTCGCGCGAGGTGAGTATGCCAATGCCGTAGGCTAGAACATCAGCAACCCACTTCTCGCGAAGTGGGTATGAGAGGCACGCGGTGCGGCGCCTTGAATGCCGTAGGCTAGAACATCAGCAACCCACTTCTCGCGAAGTGGGTATGAGAGGCACGCGGTGCGGCGTCTTGAATGCCGTAGGCTAGAACATCAGCGACCCACTTCTGGCAAAGTGGGTATCCGCGAAAAGCTGACGCGCACCCCTGTTCGAGCGGTGCTTGACCAACACGGGTCCGCCTTGTAGCTTGAGATGTAGCCATTCAGTCCACGTTGAGTAGATATGGGAATCCGGGGGACGTCATGAGCGAGCAGATTCAACTAAGGGAACCGCTATTCAAGCTGATCGTGCGATTCAGTAACGGAGAGTCGGTCCATTACGTTGCCGCCGATCCTATCGACGCGCGGGCGCTATCGGCCGACATCCGGTATGCCGTGATCAGTTCCTATTCCTGCCAGAATCCTAGTGAGTGCACCGACACGGCGTTGGTCAACCTCCGCGATGTGACTTTCATCAAGACCGAACGCGTGACACTCGATCAGTTGGCTGCCGAGCGACGGATGGCGGGCATGCGCGCGAGCAGCCAATCAGACGCTGACGAGCGATTGCCGAAGACTATCGCGACGATCCGCTTTTGTTAGAAGGGGTCTCCCATCCATCGGAGCGTGGAGTTTTGCGAATGACATCTCACCCTCACAGCCACCGCACCGCCGCTTCACTGATGGGGCTGGGTGTGTTGATCGCTCTAGCCGTCGGTTGCGTCGAACCTAAAGCTACCGCCCCGGCAATCGGCGCCGGCGTCTCCGACATAAACAAGAGCGCCGAGTTCGATCCCAGCCGGGCATACGAGCATATGAGGCAATTGGTCGGGTTTGGTCCGCGGCCGCCGGGATCGGAGGGCATTAAGAAGGCCCAGGCGTACATCGAAAAGGAGCTCAAGTCCTACGGTTTGAGCTTAACTTCGGATAGCTTCATTGCAAAGACGACGCGCGGCGACGTGGCAATGAAGAACATTTTTGGAGTGTTGCAGGGCGAAAAGCCCGGCATAGTCATGATGGCGGGTCACTACGATACGAAACCGCAGCCCGGCTTTGTCGGCGCCAACGACGGCGGATCAAGCACGGCTGCGGTGCTCGAGATGGCGCGTGTACTGGGAAAAACCAAACACGAATACACGCTCTGGTTTGCATTCTTCGACGGGGAAGAGGCATTCGTGGACTGGAGCGCGAATAACGGAATGGACAACACGTACGGCAGCCGCCATGCAGTCTCGCGGCTCGCGGCTGACGGCAGGCTAAATTCCGTTAAGGCGATGATTCTCGTCGATATGATCGGGGATCGCGACCTGGGCCTGCTGCGCGACGGAGAATCGACTCCCTGGCTGGTCGACATCATCTGGAAGACCGCACGCCGGATCGGCGTCGGAAGACACTTTCTCGACTACGAGGGCGCGTATTCAGATGATCACATACCTTTCAAGAATGCCGGCGTTCCGGTCGTGGACCTGATCGACTTCAATTACGGTCCCAACAACGCCTACTGGCACACGAACGAAGATACGCTCGATAAGGTAAGCGGGGAGAGCCTTAGAATCGTCGGCGACGTGGTGATTCGATCGCTGCCGGAAGTGTTCAGCAAGCTGAGCTCACCCGAGACGAGGCGGCGGCCCTCGAAGTCGGAATGACGTTTCCCGTCGCGATCCCGAGAGCCTCGCGGTTCACGGTCGCTCTCAGAGGCCGGCGGTTAGATCGATTTGTTGAAGCGGCAGCCTAGAGAGATTGTGCTGGGCCCAAACCGCAGCGGAAGCGTTAAGGGGACTCCTGACGTTATAGCTCTGATAGCACAGCATCTCCGCTATCCTCACTATGAGCTGCGCGAGTGACTGGCCCGCGCTCCAGTGGTCGCCAATGCAGATCTTCTGAGGGTCGATGTTGGGATGAAATACTGGAGTGATCATTCTGCAAAAAGGCGGCCGACGCGGGTAATCAATGGGAAGGAACACTTGTGCCTGATGAGAAGACTTTACAACGACCTGCTCGTCCGCGTTCAGCACGACGCTGCTTACATGAAACTCAAACGTGTACCTGTCGGGCGGGTCCCCCCCCACACTGACGAGGCAAATGTAGGGATGCTCGCCGAACAGATGAGACACTCGCTGGTAGTCGGCATTCAATCTGCGAAGTCGGGCTTGCATACGTGGTCCTCCCCGGGCGCCTACTACTGTTTCAGCCCGGCAAACAGAATCACCATGAACACGGCGAGCGCGGACTGGCCAATGCCAACGCCTAACGCTATCTTGCACAGACCCGAGTAAAGCGCGGGCATGGCCTTTATTGCGTCACGATTAGAAGAATACCAGATGAGTCCGAACACTGCGGCGAAAGGAGCTGCGCATGGCAGAGCACAAAGAATGAACAAGCAGACGATGGTCCGTTTCAGCTTCGGAAGGCGCTCGTTGATTTCTGAGCGCTTACGGAATTCTAGCGGGTCCTCAGGCCGTCCCGATGAGAACATTGCGCCGCAGTGTCTGCAGCGCACTGCTGCGGCAAGAATCTGGTTGTCGCAGGCCGGGCAGGGTTTGTGTTCCTGCCCCCAGTAGGACGCGGGGATCTCAAGGGCCTCTCTGTGTTCGGTCGGCGGGACTTGGGCGCAGCCATAAATGGCGCAGCCCTTGTTCTCTTCCCAACATTCCACATGATAGCCGGTGTGACAGTCGGGGCACGCTGTCTTCAACTCGTCCGGCCCCACCAAAGATTGGCAGATTGCACAGACCGGCGGGGTACCTTCATGACCAACCGAGTTCTGGTTCATAGCCTAACCCTGCCGCTTCTGGAACACGAACACCGCCCGCCCGATTGTTATCTCGTCCCCATGCCGCAGTCGTGATTGCTTCAACGGGCGCCCATTTAAGAGGAGTGGACGGAGCTGGTCGCGGCTCTCAATCTCGCATTCGTCACCGACCGACCGAAGAGTGGCGTGCAAGTCAGCCACCTGTGGGTCGTTGAACAAGAAGATGTCCGAACGCGGAGACGACCCGATGTTCATTACGTCCTTAAAAATGAGAAACTCTTTTCCTGCCAGCGGACCGGCGGTCATGCGAAGCCACGCGTCTCGTACTAATAACTCGACCACGCCGATCATCGCCCCAACGCTCGAGCCAACCGCTGCGAGACCAACAAGCCGACTCCAGTGAGCGCTCGGCGCGTCAGTGCCGACCAGAATAAAGTGGATCGGATCGAACATCAATCCGCCAATGAGACCGCCGATGACTCCGCCCAGCAACCCATAAATCAGAAGGCGCTTGGAGCGCAACGCTATGCCCTGGCCAAGCCCCATCGTTATCCCAGCAAGTGACCAAGCGAGCGCACGGCCACCCATCTGTAACAGGAAACCGAACGTGGAAAGAGAGCCGATTGATTCCCCTGTCTGCTTCATGGCGAGCGTTGTCAGAGGCGCATATGCCAGATTCGCTAGGATGCCCGATACGAACCCGCCAATGAAGCCCACAACCAAGCCAACGCCACCGGCTATAAGGGCTCGCCGAGGGAGCCGGCAGATTATTCCGTCAATGCTCCCGATGGCGAGGCCGATGAGTCCACCTACCAGGGCAAACAACAGCAGCCCGGCTGCCTCCGTTCGCGCCGACAACTGGCGAAGTGTCAGCAACGCCTTGTCGGGCGCCGGCTGAGCAGGAGAGGGGTCGAGGTACATCGCGAACGCAAAGTGGTCATCGCCCGCCACCGCGAATTCCGCGTAGACCCCGACTTGCTGGCCAACCTGGAGGGCAGATGCGTCGACGCGACCCTTGGAGCCGCCAGGTTGTAGAAGTCTGGTTTCCCTGAGCAGCCAGACCTTCTGATCCCTTATCTCTATGTATCCCTGAGGCGTGACGTTGAGTTCGAGACTCTGATTGCCAATCGTAAGCCGAGTAGGCAGCGTCTCGGACGTGTTCAGCCGCTCAATCGGTCCCTGGATATAAGGCAGGTCATCAAAGTAGGGTTCCAGCATCCCCCACCCGCCCAGCGCCGCCAACAGACCGGCGGCCATGAACACGAACCAGTTCTGGTAGTACCACGACCGCCTCCGGTCTCGCGTCACGCCGGTTTCACCGCGCAGACTCATCTGACGCTTCAGGAGGTCATCAACGTGAACGCTGGTCGCTTCTTCACGGGTGATCCTGATGAAGTCTTTGCGGTCTTCCTGCTTGGCAGAAGGGTCCATAGTTTCTTCTCCTGGATCACGTGCTGACTTAGATTCAAGCTGGTACCCGCCATGTCCTTACCGTTAAGGCGTCTGTTTGGCGGCGGGCGTCGAATTCTTGTTGCTCGCGCCATCTCCACCCTCAGAGCGCTGGCTTGAGTGTTCGCTTTGAGATGGCTGCGACGGCGTTGATTGGTTTCCCGGCTCTGGTTGCACCTCGGACGAAGGTTTTCCCTCTTCGGATTCCTGCGGCTTGGGCAGCAACTCGGGGGGGACCTCCCAGCTCAGTATTCCGATGGTGACGAGGCTCGTCTTGTCGCCAATCTTCACCGGCACCCATCCGATTGGTTTAACCTCGGGCGGACGCATGGCCCTGAAGTAGTTGGTGTAGACGAAGTACCCTATTGCCACGATGACGCCGGCGGCAACCATCATGGCCGTCGACATTGCGTAGCGATGTATCGTGCCGCGCAGGTCGTCCAGCGCGCGAATCGCCTGATCGAGGCGATGTTCGACAGAAGCAAGGCGCGACTGTTCCTCGCCCGTTTGCGCGTCTGAAGACGCCGCCTTCTCGGAGACTGGCGGGACGCGGCATCGTTGCTCGCGGCCATCTACCCAGAATCGCTCGATGTGCTTGATTCCCTGGTCGGCATTCACGCAAATACCAACATCCCCGCCCAGCGGGTCAATCACCAATCCTATCTGCGTGGCGTTGGAAAAAAAGTTCTTCTGAATGAAGATGTCCATATCCGAGAACTCCACGCCGTAACCAGGGTGCGAGTGGTACCACCCGACGATTTGCATTCGGGGATACTCTTCCTCCATGGTCTTGTGGATCGCGCTCCAGGTTTCCTGCGTGTAGGTAACATGAGTGCTCCCTTGTTCGGCGGCGGAACCTCGGATGATCGCCTTGATGTCGACGAAAACACCTTCGTCGTCCTCACACACATTACCAGCCAGCACGCCGCATATTTCCGCGTCGAGCGACTCCTTGGCGTGGGCGATCAACTCGGCGTATGCGCTTCGGTCCACGGCTACGCGAAGTGCTATGTCCAGCATTCGAGGTCCGGGAAAAGAGCGGCGGACTGTCCGTTTGCGACTCGCCCAACCGCTCAAGGACACCCCTTCGTCACTCGATCGCTCACCGGTTTTCTGTGAGCCGGGCTCGGGCGGAATCGATGCACCAGCGTTCTTCGCTTTCGATCTTGAGTGCTTCTTACGTAGTAACATTGAAACTCCCCTCCCAACATAGCCCTGTTGTGAACTCCATCGAACCGGAGTCAGGGTTGCTTACAGGGACCTGGCTTGTCGCCGGCGAACTCGATGCCGAGAGACGTTTCCCCTCTTCTCGCCCAAACGATGTCCCATTCGGGCAGGCCCAGTTCACGGACCGCCTTATCAAGCAGATCGTTTCCCGCCGAGATTGAATGAAAGAACTGCGGATACATTTCAGAGTTGCAGCGTGAACAAACTGCGTCAGCGTCGTCGATTCGTTCCGCCGGCGTCAACGCTCTTTCGCTGTGCCCGCACGAGCATACAAGTCGGTCAACCATCTCGCGTCCAAGATCGATTGCGTCTACGCCGCCTAAGTGTTCGGCGGCGAGCTCCCAAACATCCTGCAGCCGCGAGTACGAGTTGAGACCCTCTGCCGACTCAATTGGACAGGGCGGATCGTGCCACACGCAGTCCGGGGCAGTTGGGTAATTGACGGTGTACGAGTTATGAGTCGCACCCTCAAAAACAAATCCGCGCCCGAGAAGCGAGTCCATGCCATGAAGGACCTTGACGACTTCCTGCGCCTGAATACCCCCGACTACGGACGCGACAGTAGGCGTTGTTGGGACGCCTCTATGTTGGACGGCGCGGCGCGCCAGCAGCGAACAGGAACGGCGCTTGTTCAACAAGTCCCAGTCAACCTGGTTCATCGTGCACTCATAACAAGCCGTCGACGGGGGAGCAAAACCGCGCACGATCCCTTGCAGGACGTCGATGCCCCCATCTATCCACGGTCGCCCTATCCTCGCGCATACGCCATTGACGAAGACTCGCGCTTCGCGATTGTCGAGAGCCCCGACGACTATCTGTGCCCAGTTGAAATAGCCAAGCCCAACTTCTGCCAAGACGTTGCCCACAAACGGAACCGCGCTCACGCCAGGGTATATGGACCGCGCTGCGCGAGCAGCGCATTCGGCCTTCGGTTGCCCCTCGTCCTCCTCGCGAAACAGGACCGAGCGGCTCAGGTTGCTCATCTCGATTCGATCCATGTCTACGATGACCAGATTACCGACACCAAGCAGGCTCAGATTCTTGACGACCTCGTTGCCCAGCGCGCCGGCTCCGACCACAAGCACCCGGGCCGCCTGCAGTAACGACTGGTCCCACCATTCTATTGACTGGAGCCGGTCGAACCGCCCCTCCCCCAGTACTATGGGTCGTTCATCGAACGCGGTCACGAGCGCCCCCCTACCCGCCCGCGGTTATTTCCGGTTGCAAGCGAAGTTCGTCGCCGCCGATCACGCCACCCTCAGACAAGGTCTGCCCATCAAGAAGCTGTGTTCCCGTTCGGCGGAGGTGCAGCTTATAGCTCATCAGTTGGCCGTCAGGGCTGTTGAGCGGCAAGTTCATCTTTTCGATCAGAAGAACCAGTATCCGGCTGACAGACACGTCGTCAGGCGCTTCTACCGCGCAACTCTTGCTGCCTGTCACATCCAGGACCCGTACTGTCACCATTCCCATGTTTGGTCTCCGCTTACGTGATTGATGATCCGTGACGTGAGCCCAACCTTCGCAAACGCGATGGCCAGCGGCGTGTTGGCCGAGTGAGATCGTCGGTGCAACAACGCAGTGTTTCGAGAAGGTACCATTGTCCGCGAGGTGCTCATTGGCGGCTCCCCTATGCGGCCTCAACCAAGCGATCCGATAATGCTGAGCAGAATCAGAGCAGCCAACACAACGCCGTTCCATATTGTCGCGACCCAGATCGCAGGAGGGTTCACAAGCCGCCGGTCAAACGCGCTGACGGCCATCGCAGTGCCGGCGATTGACGGGGCGAAGATGAGCAGGCCTAACACCATTCCAAGAACCTCCTCCTCGCTTTCTGTGGTTACCGAACCTGCCAATGCCCCGCTCAGTAGTACAGCTATTCCAATCGTTGACCATACCGCCAGGCAGTAGGAAATTACTATGTACGTTTTTCGTTTCTGCGAAAGTCCTCGCTGGGGCGCAGTAGCGCAAGCAGGACACAGGTGGAAATGGCCGGGCAACTCAAAGTCACAGGTCTGGCACATCGTCGCGCTGCACACTCCGCACCGGCGCACTGCTTGTACGCCGGGATGCCTTGCGCACACTACACCGTCAGCCAGTGGCCGCACAGGAGAAGGTAATAACTGCCCAGGCGCATACGCGATACCGGCGGCGCCCCTTGCGCTCATGCACTTAGGGCAGAGGTGGTTATCCGGCATTATCGACAGCGTGTCGGAGGGAGGTCGAGGTATCACAAAGTCACATGTCGTGCATATCCACGCTTCGCAACCGGCGCATCGGTGCGCAGCCTGTACCGTCGGGTGCTGGACACACCTCGGAACTGATTGAGCCGTTGGCGTCACGGCGGGGCTCGCGGCAGCGCTGATAGTTCGGGCTGATTCGAAGCCAAATCCGCAGACGGGGCACTTTCCGCTTACTGCCGGCTCGTCAGTCCCGCAAGATGGACACTTATTGATTTCCAAAAGCCACCCTCCTACTGATTCACTCCGCTGTTGCGCCCAAATGAGGGTGCAGTACGATTCTCTCGGATTCTCCCGCCCAGCGCAGCAGGAACCACAGGCAGACCTGAAATCGCTGCTACACGGCGAATGCCGCGCGCTACATGCTCGAGAATCGCGCGATGATCCCGAGGACCCACAAGCCAAGCGCGACGATTGCAATGACCAGGGCCGCGTTAGCTTTGCCTGAACCCGTCAAGCGTGGATCCGCAGCGATCTCGTTCTTTGCCTTCATTGCCTTCGAGATGGCAATCGGTTCGAGAATGATCCCGAAGCAGACGATTCCAATCAACGCGTACTTCAATGCCTCATCGGCGGTCGCACAAGGAATAGTCGCCTCTTCAACAAGAGGCTGTCCTCTCACGGCCAGTACCTTACAGGAGCCGCAGTATTTCTGCCCCCGTATGTCCACCAGGCAATTAGGGCAGAAGGGTTCGGCACAGCCGGCGCAACGACCTTCGGCGCTGGCGTCGGGGTGGTTTCTACATCTGATAGCTTCCATTGTTTGCAACCTCGGGTTGGAGAGATATTCGTCGCGACACAGGGCGCCAAGCGAGCGTTACTTTCCGCGGTGGTTTGACGGCCTTATCGTTGGGTGACTCAGCGGGCGCTATGCCACTGGTGCTCCGGAGCGCCCCTCATTACCCAGTGCGTGATGACCAAAACGGCAGAATGATAACACGACTACAGCAGTTTTCAAGCGAGCATTTGTTGAGTCTCCCAGCGCTTTTCTTCCAGCGAACCGGGAATCAAATCCTCCTCACCTACTGATCCAGCTTGCCGTGACCGTTGCCCTTGGAGAGCTCCTTCATCCTTATCTGCCGTTTGTAGTCGGTGAGAAACGCGGTGATGTGGGGCCTCAGACGCGAAAGTCGCAGCCGTGTCGACCGCATTTCAAGCATGTTCTGCTTCGAATCGTTCTCAAGAGGTAAAAGTGAGGCTATCAACAGCGAAAGCGCTTCGGGATCGCCTGGAAGCGGTGAGGGCTCCGCAATGCCCGGCTCGTCCAAAGCACGGGCGGCAGTCGAAAGGAAGTCCTTGCACAGCTCGACCACTTCCACGAACAATCTCGCAAGGTCCTCTCCGGGCTCAAGGTCGTCGGTGAACGTTTCGACCGTTGACACCACGAAGGGCGACACCTGGCGAAACCCCAGCACGCGATACCTGATGACTCCCCGTGAAATGAGGTTCATCTTGCCTTCCTCAAGCGGCATGACCGCATTGATCTTCGCGACGCACCCGACGCTGTCGATCTCGGGAATCGTCTCGCGGCCTATAGCCGCGTCGTCGCGATACGAGAGGCCGAACATGCCGCCGTGATCGATGGCGAAACTTACCATCTCCTTGTACCTCGGCTCGAAGATGTGCAACGGCAGCAGAGCGCCGGGAAAAAGGACGGTGGCGAGCGGGAATATCGGCAATTCGTCGAGTCTCTGTGACGCGTCGATTTCCATCGCCGAGATTATAGCATTGCAGTTTGAGTGGGGAAGGCGAAAGGATGCCATGCCAAGCAGCGGCGATTGACCGGCCTGTGGCGGAGTGCTAGCTTTCATGCGGCACTAAACCGGTTGCCACGGCAAGCTCAATAAGGAGGAGACAATGAAGAGAAACCTGTTTGTGTTCGGGCTCGTGTTGACGCTCGCGGTCGCGGCGCTGGCCACTACTCGAACTGCGAGTGTGACGTTGAAGGGTTACATCGTTGACAACGCGTGCGCCAGCTCTCACACCGGCGACATGGAGTTCGCCAAGGGACATCCCATAAGTTGCGCGCTCATGCCCCGCTGCGCTCAGTCGGGCTACGCGCTGTTCTCCGAAGGCAAGGTCTACAAGCTGGATGAGGAAGGCAATAAGAAGGTCGGGGCGTTGCTGAAGAACACCAAGAGCAAGAAGGGGCTCGCAGTGCAGGTGGAAGGGACGGTCGAAGGTGACACCCTCCACGTGACTAAAATCGAGGAGCAAGCGGCGACCTAGTCCTAATCACTGGAACACTCACTGTAGAGGGGCCGGGCTGACCGGCCCTTCTTCTTTTGTGACCCCGGAGTAACTGATCAATGTTACGACGCTCAAGAGCAGTCCTAGCTCCTCGAGGTTAGTAGGGCCGAAGCTCGTCTCCGATGCCGTCAACAAAAAGCTCAACGCGGCCGCAGCGCCGGCACACATAGACGTCAAGGAACTCATGCGCGCCTTTCTTGAACATCTCGCCGAGCTCCCCAAGCACGCTCAGCGCTTTGTCCTCGTGCATCCGCCGAGTGCCAACGTATTCAAGTCGAATCCTGCACCGCTGACATAACAACTGCTTTGGTTCCTGTCGTGGCTGCGTCTCTTCACCCGGCCGCGTCGCTCCATCCGATTGCTGTCCCGTTTTTCGCCTGGCGGTTACTTTGCCCCTCCTGGAGATCTTGTAGCCGCGCTTAAGCATCTCCTCTCGCGCGATGGCGAGCGATTCGGGCCGGTAGCGCTCGTAATCGACGTTGATCATATTGAACAGCTCGTCGTCTGAGAGCGTGGCGGCCCTTTCGGTGAGGGCTTGGAGGTCCTGGATCTCGATCTCTTTCATCACTGTTTAACGATCGCTGGCGCGCGTCACTCCACGTGAATCACTGCTGTTTCCGCTCAGATTCCAAACACGGATCGTAGCGTCCCGGCTGCCCGAAACCAGGCTTCTGCCATCCGGCGAATAGGCAACCCGAACCACGCTGCCCATATGCCCTCGAAGCGTGCGGACCGCCTTGCCTGAGCTTAGCTCCCAGAGCTTGATTGTGTGGTCAGAGCCTCCCGCCGCCAACGTGGTCCCATCGGGAGAGAGCGCGATAGCGAGGATCCCTTCGGCGTGACCGGTGAATGTCCGAACGACCTCGCCCGTTTCAAGGTCCCACAGATTGGCCGTCTTGTCGAAGCTGCCCGAGACCAGCGTCCGGCCGTCGCGGGAGAACGCGAGGCCCGTCGCGCCGCCCGTGTGTCCGCGAAGCACGCGATGGGGCTTGCCCGTTGAGAGGTCCCACACGACAATCGACTTCTCCTGATCGTCGGTAGCCAACGTCCGGCCATCCGGAGCGAAGGCCAGACTTGGCGAGCGCGTCAACTGTTCCGCCAGCATCGAAACTTCCTCGCCGGTCGCCAGACTCCAGGTTTTTACCGTGCGATCCCGACTGCCCGTGGCGAGCAGTGCTCCATCGGGACTGAATGCCAGGGCATCAACCGGCTCGGCATGCCCCCGCAGCGCGCGAAGCTCCTTTCCTGATGCAACGTCCCACAGTTTGACCGTTGCATCCGCCCACAGGCCCTCTGATTCTTCGCTGACGCCGGCAGCCAGCGTGCGCCCGTCTGGCGAAAGCGCGACACTGTAGACTGACTTTTCCCGAGTTCCGAAGGCCGCTTTCTTCCGGCCTGTGGTCAGATCCCAAACCTCGAGTCGATCCTCAGAGCCGAAGGAGACGCGGCTTTCCCGGTCCGTGGTCTTGGTGAAAGCCCCGATCAACGTCGCCACCGTCTTCCCATCCGGGGCTAGCGAAAAGGATTTGACCTCTCCGTCGAGCCAGAGCACTTGCCCGGGTTCGAAACCTGCCGCGAGCCATCGGAAGAGAGCTTTCCGCTGGTCGTCGCCGTGAACGGCGCGGGCGCCCTCGTCGGCGCTCCGGTATATTTTTCGCGGCGGCTGGCGTCCGGCGAGACTCGTTTGTGCCAACACCTCGCCGTCAGCCTCGCGCACTAGACGCACCAGCCAGTTGACTCGATAGGCCGGCGAGCCATCGGTGTAAGAGCCGACCAGTGTCTCGATCTCCCTGATGCACACGAGGCACTTTACGTCGCGGGCGGTCGGGGCTTCGAGAAAGGGGACCTCAGATGACGCACCCTCGAGTATGATCGGCCTGTGCGACCAGGAGCTTTCCGCCGCCGAAGACCCCGATCGAACTACAAGCAGTGATCCGGGCGTGAGAGTTCCGGCTCGCAGGCCGGCGGAAACGGCTGCGGTCCGAGACGAGAAGGCGCCTTCGCAAAGAGTCCCGGCCCTGTTGACAAGAGTTTCGACGTTCGGTTCAACGGGCGGCGGCGGTGCGATCGTGACTGGGGGCACGTCCACAGGACTGCTAACCGTCTTCGGCCGTTCACGGCATCCCGCCATCCACGCGACGGACGCGGAGATGATGAGCAGGTATTTGAGGGTCCAGTAACGAGCCATCGGACCTCTTTCATTCTCTCGTCCGAGCGGGCTGGCGGATGAGGCGGTGTTACTTTACCTTCATCACAACGAGCGTCAAGTCGTCGTGTTGCGGAGTGTCACCGCACCAGGCTCGCACGCTCTCGACGATCTTCGCGCTTAAGTCGTGAGCCGACAGGTCCGCCGAATTCGACACGATCTCGCGCAGCCTGCCTTCTCCGAACTCTTCGCCTTTAGCATTGAGCGCTTCGGTGACGCCGTCAGTGTAGGCGATCAGCAAGTCTGTTGCGCGCAACTCAATCGTCTCCTGCTCGTAGACGCAGTTGCTGAACGCCCCGATCACCGGCCCTCCGGTGGTCAACAGATGGACTCCCGGCTCAACTCGCTGGGCTTGCGCTTCGGCGGCGTTCAAAGCTTCGAACCCGGCTCCTGCTGCTTGTCCCACACCAAGCGTTCTGGTTGATCCGCTCCCGCGAACCAGCAGCGGGGGGTTGTGCCCGGCGTTCACATAAGTCAGCACCGCCGTCTCCTCATCGAACTGCGCGTAGAAGAACGTCGCGTAGCTGCTGGCATCGGTGGAACGGTGCAACAGCTCGTTCATCGACGAGACCAGTTCCGTCAGTCTGCCGTTCACGGCCGGCGCCTGGCTTCTCAGCGACGCTTGAATCGTCGACATCAGCAGCGCAGCCGATATACCCTTGCCCGCAACATCGGCGACCGCGATCCCGATCTTGTCCGCGTCCAGCACGATGAAGTCGTAATAGTCGCCGCCTACTCCGCGCGCCGGATGACACACGCCGGACAAATCCAATCGGCGCAGTTTCGGAGGCCGCTCGGGAAATAGCCGGCGCTGTACGCTCGTGGCGATCTCAAGTTCGCGCTGGAGCCGCTCTTCCTCGGTGATTTGGCGGACCAACTCGGCGTTTTGAATCGCCAGCGCCATCTGCAGCGACACAGCCACGAGCAGTTGTCTGTCTTCTCGCGAGTACGGCAAGTCGCCAAGCCGCCGGCCGAGTGAAATGATCCCAAGCACCTCGTCCTTGGTCGCGACCGCCAGTAACAACGATGAGCGCAGGCGGTCCATCGTCGCCCGCTCGCCGCTGCGTGGTTCCGTCGCTGGAGACCGGTCGCCAGGTCCGAACCCCCATTGCTTCAATCTCTGCCGGTCGACGTTGAGCGGCAGGGACGAGCGCCTCAGCCGTTCGATTACCACCCCGTCGCCGGGCATTGAGAGACCGGATGCGCGTTCCGATGTCCTGACCCGGTCTTCGTTGAGCGTTGATGAAATGGCGGCGTTGAAGTTGCCGGTTGAGACGTCGCGCAGAAAGATCGTGACGTTCTCGGGATGAAGCGCGTCTTGGATCTTGGCGACCGCCAGCTCGAGCAGGTGACCCGCGTGTTTTACCTTGCGCATCTCCTGTCCGAGGTCGGTCAGCACCTGCTGAGCATCGTAAGCTCCTCGGAAGAAGCGCCGGTCTATCACGGGCATCACACGCTGGTTCAAAAGCGTCAGCAGTCCGATGGCGACGGCCGTCGCGAGCATCGTCGCGACGATGTCCGCTCGCACGCCCAACTTGTCTATGGCGGCAATGCGGGTCCCAGTCAACAAGAAGCTCAGCACGGCGAAAACCACGACCGCTTGAACGATGATGAACCCGCGCGCGATCAGTACGTACCTGACACTGCGTCGCAGGATCAGTCTGACTGGGATCACCTGATGGCGAACGATCGCGTAGGCGAACGAAAGCGGAAACAGCGGAAACGCGGCGAACGCCAGCAGTACGAACCACTGGAAGAGTCCGGGAACGGCTTTTTGAAGATCAACCAGAAACGCCGAGCCGAGCAGCAGAAAGAACGGCACGAATCCGGCGAGGCTGCCGGCTACGATGACCCGCATCTTGCGCTTCGATGGCCTGCTCGCCTGACGGTAGTTGATCACCAGCGACAACAATCCGCCTGCGATGTAGAGAACCATCACGATTACGCTGACCAGGTTGAACGGCGAATACGCCTCGCGGAAACTTGCGGTTTTCTCCGGCGCGAGCGCGGCCAGAATGTTCACGATCGTCAGATAAGGGAAGATGGTCAGAACATGCGGCGCATAGAGGTAATACTCGATGCGAGGGTACCTCCGAACGAGCGGCGACGGTTCGGGGAATATCAGGAAGAAGTGAAAGAAGACCGGCCAGAAGAACAACGACACCACTTGAGTCAGGAGCGTCACGCCTGTCAACCAAGCCGGGGCCTCCGGATACGTAGCTACCAGCGCACCGGGCACCCCGACGAACATTCCGAACATCAGCGCCATCAGCAGCGCCTGTTTATCGCTGCGGCGCAACAAGAAGACCGCCAGCCCGGTGATAAGAAAGACAGTGGGTATCACGATGTATGCCGCTTCGATCAGGACGATGCTCGCGAGCGACAGCGGCTTCGTCCGCAGAACAAACTGAAGCGGCTGGCCGTCCCGGACGACGAGTAGCGTGTAAGGAACATCGGGCTTGATCTGCTGAGCTAGCTGGCTGGCGGCGGCCGCATTCCCACGGACCTGTCGCCCGTCGATTGCGATCACTTCGTCCCCGGGCTGCAGCCCCGCGTCATCAACGCCGGAACGGACCTGGCTGATCAGTGCCCGTGTTCCGGCCTGGCGGAGCGACCAACCGGTGTCGCTTGCGGTTCCCAGTGCGGTGAAAGCTCGATAGGTGCGCGCCCCCGCGTACACAAACACGAAGGCGAAGAACAGGGCGGCTAATGCTGCTTGCGCGCGCGTTGACATGGCGTCATCTCGAAGGCTGAATATAGCACAAGCCGGCGAAGCAGGTGAAAAGTCGCGGTTGCACCAACCCGATATCTCCGGGTATGTTTACGTCGCTCGCAGAACGACGCAGCCCGGGAGGGGAACGTGATTGATCGAATACAAGATGCGTTGAAGGAAACCGGCCTTGATGGATGGCTCTTCTACAGTTTTCGTGAGAGCGATCCCATTGCCGCAAATATACTCGGCGTTGGCGGAACAGGTCACATCGCAACCCGCAGGTGGTTCTACCTCATACCGCAGTCCGGGTTTCCGACCAAGATCGTCCACTCGATTGAGCGCGACGTGCTCGACAATCTGCCCGGCAACAAGCTGATATACCTGCCTTGGCAGCAGCTTCACGGTCACCTGCGCGCTTCGCTGGGAGCGCTGACAACCGCCCGACAGCCCCGAGTCGCTATGCAGTATTCACCCAACGCTGCGATTCCCTATCTATCACGAGTGGATGCCGGGACCGTCGAGTTGATTCGGTCGTTCGGTGTTGATCTCGTCTCGTCGGCTGATCTTGTTCAACAGTTCGAATCGGCCTGGGGCGGCGAGCAACTCGCGATGCACGAGGAAGCGGCGCGCGCTCTCTACGATATTGTCCACAACGCGTTTCAGGAGATCGCCACCCGGATCAAAGGGGGCGTTCCAACGACCGAGTACGACATTCAGCAGTTCATCCTCGGCCGGTTCGGAGTGCGCGGGCTTATCACTCGCGATCCGCCGATCGTGGCCGTCAACGCCAACAGCGCGATGCCTCATTACGGGCCGACCGAAGCGAAGCACTCCGCGATCAAACCCGGCGACTTCGTGCTGATCGACCTGTGGGCGAAACCGGATCGGCCCGGCGGCGTCTACGCCGACATCACCTGGACTTCATTCGTCGGCCACAGCGTGCCGGAAGAAATCACCAAGGTCTTCAACGTCGTGAGAGACGCGCGCGACGCCGCAACCGACTTCGTCAAGAATGCGTTCGCGTCCGGCAAGAGCATCTTCGGCTGGCAGGTCGACGACGTTTGCCGCGCAGTCATAAAAGACGCGGGCTACGGTGAGTACTTCATCCATCGCACCGGGCACAACATCCACACCGAAGTCCACGGCAACGGCGCGAACATCGATAACCTCGAGACCAAAGACGAGCGGGCGTTGATACCTCGAACGTGCTTTTCAATCGAGCCGGGAATCTATCTTGAAGGCCGCTTCGGCGTTAGAAGCGAGATCGATGTGTACGTCAGCGAAAGTGAAGCCCGCGTGACCGGGGGTGAGCCCCAGCGCGAAGTGGTGGCGATCCTCACGTAGAAGGCGTTTATAGAGTACCGACTTCAGTCGGGTTTTTCTTCGGTAGGTGTAATGGGTCGAGGGGGAAAAGCCCGACTAAAGTCGGTACTCTCAACGACTGCTGCATCAGTCGATCGGTTCCACGACGACGGCCGTACCGTAAGCCAGCACCTCGGTTACCCCGTTCATTATTTCGTTCGCATCGTATCGAATTCCGATCAGCGCGTTCGCGCCGATCTCGCTGGCGTGCTGGATCATGATCTCGAATGCTTCGGCTCGCGCCACTTCGCACAGCTTCGTGAACGCCGTGATGTTGCCGCCGACGATTGTGTGGAGCGTGCCGCCGAGCGTCCCAAAGATGGAGCGGGAGCGGACCGTTATGCCTCGCACGACGCCGAGTGTCCGGACGATCCTGAACCCGTCGAGCGTAAATGCCGTCGTCACCATGTGGTGGGAGAGTGTGTAGCGCTGAGAAACTGAATAGGGCGCGGTCGGGGTGATGCTCTCCTTCGCTTCTTCCAACTGATCGAGCTTGTCTTTCATCGCGGGTGTTCTTGCCTCCGTTCGGCCGATAGCATAGTTACCCGACTCGGATTGCGCAATGCACAGTGGAAAGAAGACAGTCAATGCTGCGGGGCGTCAGCCCGCAGTAGCTTGCTGTCAACCTAAAAACCACGCGGCGCGAGCGCCCCTGAATGCTGCGGGCGTCAGCCCGCGGTAGCTTGCTGTCAACCCAAAAACCACGCGGCGCGAGCGCCCCTGAATGCTGCTGGCGTCAGCCCGCAGTAGCTTGCTGTCAACCTAAATTGAGGTGTAGGTGTTAATGCGAAGGAAAAAGCGTTCATACGCCTCAAGTGCCACTCTTCATCACACCCGGCCCCACTACACGGCTAGGCTTGAACTTGTGAAACCGACTGGCCGATGGTTATACTCTCCCCTCGCTCTACCAGCCCGTGTTGCGCAATTGGAGAGGAGATTCATCCCGGCCACAGAATCACGCGGAGCTTTTGTGCAAGCCGACGCCTGGCGAGAATTCTATTCATTAGCGCTGGGTTTGCAGTGCGTTTAGGTTGGGGATGATTGTCTGAGGAGATCGCAAGGATGAGGAAAGTGGTCGCGAGATTACTGGCAGTGATCCTGAGCCTGTCACCGGCGGCGTTGATGATTCAGTGGGGGCCGGCAGCGGTGATCGCCCAGCAGAAACCGCCGGAGCTGGATAAGCTGTTTCCTTCCACGATGCCCGCCGGCACCGATACGTTCACAATCCGGCTCGAAGGCAGGCGGTTTGCGGATGACGCCAGGGTGGTACTTGACGGCGTCGAGTTGGGCTCATCGAGGGTCACGTCTAAAGGGAAGGTGTTGCTTGCTGAGGTCGCCCGTGAGGTCGTCGCGAGTCCAGGGACCCACGCGGTCCACGCACTGAACCCGGACGGGATGACCACCAGTACCCTGACACTGACGGTCGTCGCAAAAGACCCCGACTTGAACATGCGCCTCCAGGGAAACGCGCTTCAGGAAGACCTGGCAACTGACTTTGAGGTGCGGCTGATCGGCGACGGCTTCAAAAAATCCTCCAAAGGCCTGCTGTGGGGCAAGGGCTCGCCGACGACGACGTTCATTTCAGAGGACGAACTCGCCCTTGAGATTCCACAGAGTTTCACGACCGATCCGGCGCGAATACCGGTCTTCGTCCGCAACAAGGGCGGCAAGTTCTCGAATGCGGACATATTCTTTGTGATACCGGCGCCGGCTTTGCTCTCGGAAGTCAACCCCAACTCACTCGAAGTCGGGACAGAGGATGAAGATATCACGGTGTTTGGCGAGAACTTCAAACCGTCGGCTAAGGTTGTCGCCCAGCCGATAGACGGCGACGTAATCGAACTCGAGATCACCAAGCAAAGGGAAGGCAAGATTGAAGCCGTATTGCCGGCCGCGCTGCGGTCGGAGCCGGGACAGGTCGCCATTCGCGTTGAACAGGACGGCATCCAATCCGCCGATGCAATCATAGACGTCTCTCCGACCGAAGATCCTTTCATCTTCACCATCTCGCCCGCGAGATTCCGCCAGAAGGAAGGCAAGGAGACGCTGACGATCATCGGGACCAACTTCCGCGGGAAGATTCGCGCGTTGATCGACGGGCAAGAGGCAAACATCAAGGATGAAAACCCCAGACGTTTGACCGTATCGATTTCAAAGGAGCTGCTGTCCACGCCCGGAATGCACATGGTCCAGGTCGTGGAGGAGAAGGACGGGGCGGTCTCGAACGTTGCCGAATTCGAGGTCGCCGCGGACGTCACGGTGAGTACGCTATCGGGCACCCGCGACGGATTCAATCCGGAGCCGTGCGCCGCCGCCGACGATGTGCGGTTTCGGCGTCCGAGGCGGATCAGCTTCGGCCCCGACGGGTTGTTGTATCTCACGGATCAGCAGAATCATGTCATTCGCACCGTAGACACCACGACGGGTGAGGTATGCACCATCGCTGGCACCGGCGAGATGGGCTATAACGATTCTGGGAACGCCGCTGGTTATGAGCCTTCATTCTCGTTTCCCAACGGTATCGCAGTCGCCGCGGACGGAACGATCCTGGTGAGCGAAAACGGCAACAATGTGATACGGCGCCTCGTAAGAGGAGCCGGCGGTGCGGTCACCATTGATACGTTTGCGGGAACTACACATCCCATTACCAATCCCGCGCGACAGGAACGATTGAAGAGCACGCTTGAGGGGATCGATGGCTTCAGAGATGGCGAGTCGATGTCGGCCGCCTTCCGGCTTCCCGATGATATGGTCGTTGCATCAGATGGTTCGATCTATGCGTGCGATCCGAACAATCACGCGATCCGGAGGATCAGGAGTGTTGATGGTCGGTTGATGGTGGAGACCATCGCCGGAACTGGAGTCCCGGGGTTTGCCGACGGGGAGGCCAGGAACGCCAGGTTCAATACGCCAACCGGACTTGCCCTCTCGCCTGACGAGTCTATTCTCTACGTGGCCGATACGTTCAATCACCGTGTCCGGCAGCTCGATCTCGTGACGTTGCAGGTGAGGTCGGTCGCCGGCTCAGGTGCGGCCGTCAGCGACGACGGCCCGCGAAGCTTGGCGAGTTTCAACCGACCGGTCGGCGTCGCGGTCGATTCCGACGGGACGATCTACGTGAGCGAATTCACGGGGAGCCTCATCCGGCGCGTCGATACGGCCGGCAACGTCAGCACGCTGGCGGGAACGGGCGGAGTTCGGTTTCACGACGGACCCGGCGTCCGCGCGACGTTCAGGAATCCTATCGGATTGGCTATAGACCGCGCGCGCGGTCTCCTCTTCGTTTGCGATTACGAGAACTTTCTGGTGCGCAAGATCGCCCTGCGCTAGCGGCGGCGGGAACTCAAAAGGTCGAAAGAGGCGTCGCTCGTTTTAGCTCCGATGCCTGTAGGTTATACGGCCCTTGGTCAGATCGTAGGGTGAGAGTTCCACGGTCACTTTGTCACCCGGCAGTACCTTGATGAAGTTCTTGCGCATCTTGCCGGAGAGATGCGCCAGTATGAGGTGGCCCTCTCCTATCTGTACTTTGAACGTCGCGTTAGGTAGGGATTCAGTCACAACTCCCTCGACAGGGATCATATCGTCTTTCGGAATAGTACCACCTCCACGAAGTCGTATTAGCACTTGCGCCGCGAGACGCCGCGCTCTCACCAAGGCAGAAGAATAGCGCAAGAATCGTAAACCGACAACTGAGTTCGCTTGCGCTTGAGTTCGCTGCACCTGAGTTCACTTGGACCGCTCGCTTACGCCGAGCCGAGACTCCATCGCGACTACCAACTGTTGGGTGTTCCGCCGCCGAGTTGATCCGCCCTGTCACCATGTCATTAAGTGGCTTGAGGCAACTCGTCGGCGATATCGAAGAGATCGTCGGCACCTCGCCCGCGTCATGCTCACATCGGACTCTGGCACACCGTACACTTCATAACTTGACAGCAGACTACTCATATTTTATGATGCGGTCATCTTAGATTTGAGCGGTTACATTCAAGAGCCTCAAGTAGGCTGCGGAGGGGGCAGGAGAGAAAATGGACATCAACCGTTTGACGGAGAAGGCGCAAGAGGCTGTCCGGTCCGCGCAGACGCTCGCCGCGCGCTACGGCAATCAACAAATCGACGTCGAGCACCTGTTGCTCGCGCTGCTGGAACAAGAGGGGGGACTCGTCAGTTCAGTCCTCACCAAAGCGGGAGTTGCTGTCGAACCTCTGAAGCAGGCGATAGAGAACGAGGTCAGGAAGTTCCCCAAAGTCACCGGCCCGTCCGGTCCCGTAGATCAGGTGTACATAACGGGCCGCCTGAACAAGCTGTTCGTCGCCGCCGAGGACGAAGCGAAAAAACTGAAGGACGATTTCATCAGCGTCGAGCACTTGTTGCTGGCTGCGATAGACGAAGGGGGTCCGGCGGCGCGGGCACTCAAGCTTGCCGGCGCCTTGCGAGACCGCGTGATGCAGGCCCTGGTGCAAGTGCGCGGGCACCAGCGCGTCACTTCACAAAACCCTGAAGCAACCTACGAAGCGCTTGACCGCTATGGCCGCGATCTCACGAAGATGGCCGCCCAGGGAAAACTCGATCCGGTCATTGGTCGCGACGATGAGATCAGGCGGGTGGTCCAAGTCCTCTCGCGTAGGACGAAGAACAACCCCGTGCTCATCGGCGAGCCGGGTGTTGGAAAGACCGCGATAGTCGAAGGTCTCGCGCAGAGAATCATCCGGGGCGATGTCCCTGAGAGCCTGAAGAACAAACGAATCGTCGCTCTCGACATGGGCGCATTGGTTGCCGGCGCGAAGTATCGCGGCGAGTTCGAGGAGCGGCTCAAGGCGGTATTGAAGGAGATTCTGGAGGCGGCCGGCGAGATCATTCTGTTCATCGACGAGATGCACACGATAGTCGGAGCGGGCGCGGCAGAAGGAGCGGTCGACGCCTCGAACCTGCTCAAGCCGATGCTGGCTCGCGGCGAGCTGCACTGCATCGGGGCTACGACGCTCGACGAACACCGCAAGCACGTGGAAAAGGACGCCGCCCTCGAACGGCGCTTCCAGCCCGTTCAGGTCGACCAGCCCACGGTTGAGGACACCATCTCGATACTCCGCGGCCTGAAAGAACGCTACGAAGTCCACCACGGCGTGCGGATCAAGGACTCGGCGCTGGTCTCGGCGGCAATGTTGTCGCACCGATACATATCTGACAGGTTTTTGCCCGACAAGGCGATCGACCTGGTCGACGAGGCGGCCGCCAAGCTGCGCACCGAGATTGACTCGATGCCGGCCGAGCTTGATGAGATCCTGCGACGGGTCATGCAGCTCGAAATCGAACGAGAGGCGTTGAAGAAGGAGACCGACGCGGCGTCAAGGGAGCGGCTCACGCGTCTTGAGCGGGAACTGGCCGATCTCAAGGCAAGCGCCGACCAGCTCAAGGCCCAATGGCAAACCGAAAAGGAGTCCGTACAGCGAATCCGCGCCATACGCGAGGAGATCGAGCAGACCAAGGTGGCGATCGAGCAGGCCGAGCGAGAGTACGACCTCAATCGCGCGGCCGAGCTTCGGTATGGAAAGCTCACCCAGATCGAAAGACAGCTTCGCGAGCACGAGGAGGGCCTCGATGAGCAGCAGGCGCGAGGGCGGCTGCTCAAGGAGGAGGTCGACGAAGAGGACATCGCCCAAGTCGTCAGCCGCTGGACCGGCGTGCCCGTTTCCAAGCTGCTTGAAGGCGAGCTCCAAAAACTGCTTTCGCTCGAAGAGCACCTGCACCGCCGGGTCATCGGACAGGACGAAGCAGTCAGCGCGGTCTCCGACGCCGTGATTCGCGCGCGATCAGGATTGAAGGACCCCAACCGGCCTATCGGCTCATTCATCTTTCTCGGACCAACCGGCGTCGGCAAGACCGAGTTGGCTCGCGCCCTCGCCCAGTTTCTCTTCGACGATGAGCACGCCATGATCAGAATCGACATGTCGGAGTACCAGGAGAAACACACCGTAGCGCGGCTGATCGGCGCGCCGCCCGGTTACGTCGGGTACGAGGAAGGCGGCCAGTTGACCGAGGCCGTGCGACGCAGACCCTACTCCGTCGTCTTGTTCGACGAGATCGAAAAAGCGCATCACGACGTGTTCAACGTCTTGCTTCAAATACTCGACGACGGGCGGCTAACTGACGGGCAAGGCCGCGTCGTCAACTTCAAGAACACGATCGTCATCATGACCTCGAATCTGGGAAGCCACTTGATCCTCGAGTACCGCGGCCGGATGGAAGGCGAGCAGTACGAAAAGATGAAGGAGGCCGTGCTCGATGCGATGCGGAGCCACTTCAGGCCGGAATTCCTGAACCGGGTAGACGAGACGATCGTCTTCCACGCTCTCTCGGAGGACGATCTGAAGAAGATCGTCGATATTCAGCTTGAACGGCTTCGGGCGAGGTTGGATGAACGCAGGATCACGCTGGACATCAGCGACGACGCGAAGTCGCATCTCGCGCGGGCCGGGTACGACCCGGTCTATGGCGCCCGCCCGTTGAAGCGAGCGATACAGCGCGAGATCGAGACGCCGTTGTCGAGACTGATTCTCAAGGGCGATGTCAAAGATAACTCGGTCGTGCGAGCCTCGATGGCGGGCGTCGAGATAACGTTTTCTTCGCAGCCGGCGGCCGCGGAAGCCGAAGCCGGACGATAGCACAATCGACTGCGGCGAGCGATGAAACCCGGCAGGCCGTCGCGGCAATTCATCGTTCCCGGCACTCTCGCTTGTGCTATCATGGCTTCACTGATGGTTGACAATCGAATAGGGGGCCACGGTTATGGGCGAGCGATTCGTGATGAGACGGGCAAATGGCGACCTTCTAGCAGAGGAGATAGAAGGCCGGCTTCGAGTGCCCGTCTGGTCGAGCCGCGAAGCTGCGGAACGGTACAAGTTGCGGAATTATGAACTCCTGATCTACTTCCCAGTCCGGCTGGACCGCTCGTTGTTGAAACACATCAAGGGAGCAGTGCCGGAGTTCTTCCTTCTGTCCGAAGACGACCCCGGCGCCTCGCTTGAAGAGGGCACGCCGATCCCGATTGAGGCAATGCTCCCGGAAGACTCGGTCGCGCCTGTATCGGTGGGCGTTTGATTGCAACCTGCTTTCGTGCCAACCGGAGAGCCAAGCGCATTCATGAGAACGTCATAAACAAGGAGGGCGGGTATGATCTCTTACGACGACCTGCGTCAGTTGCAGCAGTACCCATCAGGACCGGATTCCTTCATCATGAGTTTGTACGTCAACGTCGATCAATCGAGGGCGGCGAATCTCAATCGCGGATTCGAGACCGCCGTGACGCATCTCTTTCGGCAGTTGGGGGAGAATCAGGCGGAAGCCGCCAGCAGACATCGCTTCGAAGTTGAATGCAGCCGGGTGCTACGCTTCTTGAAGGACTACACGCCTCATGGCAGGGGGCTCGTGATCTTCAGCGACTCGAGCAAGAGTTTTTGGTGGCAGCGGGACCTTCAGGTTGAGTTGCCTACCGAGGTGCGCTGGTCACCCAGCCCGTGGGTCCGGCCGTTGCTGGAGGTCCTCGAAGCTCACGACCACTTCGGCGTCGTGCTGATCGACAAACAGCACGCGAGAATCCTGACCGTGGACGCGACGGGGCTTGTCCAGCAGGCGGAAGTCTTCTCCGACGTGCCTAACAAGCACTCGACGACCGGCACCGACCACATCTGGTCGCAAGGCCAGATGGACCGGGATCACACCAAGCACATCAAGTGGCACGCCAGGCGCGTCTCCGATGAGCTTGAGGCAATAATCGACCGGATGAAGATCGCAAGGATCGTGATCGGCGGGCCTGTCGAAGCAACTTCGATGTTTGTGGCCGAGCTGCCCAAGCGAGTGCAGCAAA
Organism: Blastocatellia bacterium; assembly: GCA_035293105.1. GTDB lineage: Bacteria > Acidobacteriota > Blastocatellia > UBA7656 > UBA7656 > DATDOV01. The sequence goes on along the minus strand of DATDOV010000063.1, from coordinate 96,862 downwards.
TGATAATCGGGACGATATCGGCGCCGATAGATTCCGGTCACGAACGCCTCGCCGCCGAGTTGAAATCGGTGCAGGAAAAGGCCGAGCTCGAAAGCGAGGTTAAGCTGGTCGAGTCGATGATCACCTCCGCGCACAAAGGAGACCGGGCTGTTCTCGGACTTGCGGATGCGCTTTCCGCCGTCGAGCAGGGCCGCGTCTACTGCCTGGTCGTCGCGAGGGATTACAGAGCTGAAGGCAAACAGTGCTCCGCGTGCAAGGTCCTGGTCGCCGACGAGTCCGCGGATTGCGCGTTCTGCGGCGGCAGGCTCGAACCGGCTCCCGACCTGATCAATCGCGTGTCGCATAAGGTGATCGAGCAGGGCGGAAAAGTCCAACTGGTCGCCGGGCTGGCGGCCCAGAAGCTGGGAGACGCGAAGATCGGAGCAGTGTTGAGGTTTTGAATTACACGTCCCAGGAAGAGGGGTTGAGTAGCCTCGAGGTAGCGAACACGCGATCGTCAAGTCTGAGCAGTGGAGCGAAAGTAAGATGTCCAGGACGAGAAAGATTTTCATCGAGCGAATGAGCGACGATACGCCGTATCGGCGCCCATCGGGTCCGCTCTGGCAACCGGCGGCGGATGTGTATCGCTGTCCCGAAGGATTCAAGATCAAGTTCGATCTTGCGGGCGTCAAACCGGAAGACGTCGAGATCCTGATATCGGGTGACAAGCTCATCATTCGAGGCGTCCGTCGCGATTGGGTGATGAGCGAAGGGTGGAGCTACCATCAACTGGAGATCACCTACAGCCGCTTCGAGCGCGTCATGAAAATACCGTGTGATTTGTCGCGCGCCGAAGTGAGAACCGAGGCGGTCGACGGATGGCTTCTGTTGCACATCGACTGCGCGTAGGACTGCGGCGGAGCGAGAACGAGGAGGTTGAGCCGGCATTGGGATTCGTGCACGCCGCAGGCGCCATGAATCCCGCCACGAGGGGTTGAAACGATGACAGACAATCGGATCTTGGAGTTGCCAATTCTGCCGCTGAGGAACACGGTCATTTTCCCGGCCGGCATTTCTCCGCTCACTGTTGGGCGGCCGATGTCGTTGAAGGCGGCCGAGGCGGCGCTGTTGACTGAAGAGAAGCTGCTCGGGGTCGTCGCTCAGCGCGAGGACAACGAAGCCGAACCCACGCCCGGGAACCTGTACGAGATAGGGACGCTCGTCGTCATTAACAGAATGATGCGCTCGCCGGGCACCGAGGACGTGCTTCATCTGATCGTGCAGGGTCAGGAGCGCTTTCGCGTCATCGAGTTCACCGAGCACACCCCGTATCTTAAGGCGCGCGTCGAAATCCTGCCCGAGCCCGCGCGCGAAGAGACCCCCGAGGTCGAGGCGTTGCGCCGCAATATCAACAATCTGATCCAGAAGGCGCTCGCGCTCTTGCCGAATGTCCCCAACGAAGTGCGCAGCATCATCGTCGCCGCCGACGACTCGGTGCGGCTCGCGTACTTCCTTGGCTCGGTGCTGGAACTCGAGCTGACTCAAGAGCAGGCGCTCCTCAATGCCTCTACCGAGGGCGAGCTTCTCCGGCTCATGCATTCGTACCTCGGCCGGGAGGTCGAGGTGCTCGAGATACGCAACAAGATCGCCAATCAGGCTCAGGAAGAACTCGGCAAAGCGCAGCGTGACTACATTCTGCGCGAGCAGATGAAGCAGATTCAGAAGGAGCTGGGCGAGACCGAGCCTGAACAGGCCGAAGCCGTAATGCTCCGCGAGCGCATCGAAAAGGCCGATCTCCCCGACGAGGTACGCGCCGAAGCCGACCGCGAGCTTCACCGGCTCGAACGGCTGCCGTCTGCCGCTCCCGACTATCATGTGATCCGGACTTATCTGGAGTGGATTCTCGACCTGCCGTGGAGATTATCGACGGACGATTCTCTCGACCTGAACCGCGCGCGCGAGGTGCTCGACGAGGACCACTACGACCTGGACGACATCAAAGAGCGAATACTCGAGCACCTCGCGGTGATCAAGCTCAACCCGAAGTCGAAAGCGCCGATCCTTTGCTTCGTTGGCCCGCCCGGCGTGGGAAAGACGAGTCTCGGCCAATCGATCGCGCGATCCATGGGCCGCAAGTTCGAGCGAATGTCGCTTGGCGGCATGCGTGACGAAGCCGAGCTACGAGGGCACCGCCGCACTTACATAGGCGCGATGCCGGGCCGTATTGTTCAAGCCCTGCGCCGCGCCGGAGTGAACAACCCGGTGATGATGCTTGATGAGGTGGACAAGCTCGGAATGGACTTTCGCGGCGACCCGGCTTCGGCGTTGCTCGAAGTGCTCGACCCGGCGCAGAATTTTTCGTTCCGCGACCACTACCTCGACTTGCCGTTCGACCTGTCGAAGGTCTTCTTCATTGCGACCGCCAACTCACTCGGGCCGATCCCTCCCGCGTTGAATGACCGGATGGAGATCATCCAGCTTGCGGGGTACAGCGAGGAGGAGAAGCTGCACATCGCGAAGCGCTACCTCGTCCCGCGCCAGATCAAGGAAGCGGGGCTTGGCGAGGAACAGCTTCAGATCACGACCGAAGCGATTCAGGCAATTATCAGCCGCTACACGCGCGAGGCGGGCGTCCGCCAATTGGAGCGCACCATCGCCAAGCTCGCTCGAAGAGTCGCGCTGAAGGTCGCGCAGGAGAAGGGCGAGGTCTTCACCGTCATGCCTGATCAACTCGAGGATTATCTCGGACACGAGAGATTCTTCCACGAGATGGCAAGAGAGATGCTGCCGGCGGGTGTGGCGACGGGTCTTGCGGTGACCGAGATGGGCGGCGAGGTCTTGTTCATCGAGGCTACGCTGCTGCCTGGGGCGAAGGGCCTGACTCTAACGGGCCAACTCGGCGACGTGATGCAAGAGTCGGCGAAGGCCGCGCACAGTTATTTATGGTCGCACGGCAAGGACCTTGGGTTTGATTGCAGCGAGACGTTTGAAAAGAATGGCGTGCACATTCACGTGCCGGCGGGCGCGACTCCCAAAGACGGGCCCTCAGCCGGCGTCGCGATCGTCTCAGCGCTCGCGTCGTTGTGTTCGGGGCGTCCGGTTCGCAACGACACGGCGATGACTGGTGAGATCACACTGAGCGGGCTGGTGTTCCCGGTCGGCGGGATCAAGGGGAAGATGCTGGCGGCGCGCCGTGCGGGGATCAGGCGAGTTATTCTTCCGAAGCGAAACGAGCACGATCTGAAGGACGTTCCGGAAGAGGCGCAGCGCGACCTCGAATTCGTGTTTGTTGAGCGTATTGACGACCTCTTGGCTAAGGCGCTGGCGCCGGTCGGGGAGGCCGCGCGCGAAAAGGAAGAGGCTGAAGTTCAGCCCGTGCCAGCTACGCGGGATTTGGGATATGAGGGCGGGGAGGCGCGAGTGCAAGAGGCGAAGTAACCTGCGCTCCGGCTGAACTCTCGCTATCAAGTCAGGCGGCCCGCGCCTCCAACCACCGCTTAAACGAACTTTGACTTTCGCCGGAGGGCTTGCCTAAAAGCAAGTTCTCCACACTGATATCTTCATCGAGATCGGGCCAGTGAATTCCCTCTCTGTCCCCGATGAAGCGCGAGTTGTTCCTTTCCTCAGTGGTCCCGTGCAATAGGCGAGGGTACCACGCAAGAGGAACGAAGATTGTCCGCCCGTCAGTCAAATCAACCGCGAGGGTATCATCTGTCACAACGACAGTCTGCGCCTTTGCTTCAGCGGTCAAAGTACTCATTCCAACTCCTCAATAAGTCGCCGTGGTTGTCCTCGACGAGTTCCTGTATCCGATTGATCTCGGTTCTTCTAAACCCGCCGCTGTTCTGCAGCCTCACCGGGTCGAGCCAAAACTTCGCGGTATCGTCGTCCCTCTCAACGTGAACGTGAGGTGGTTCATCACGGTCACCGGCATAAAAGAAGAGGCGATACGGTCCCTGCCTCAATACCGTAGGCATCGCACTGAGAATCTAAGTGATCTCGGAGCAACCGTCAACGAAACTGCGCGACCCGATTGGGAGAAGGTTCTGCGGCGAGCGCGGATCACGAACGCTGTGGTCGCCTTGTCGTCGAGCGGGACGCCTGAGCCGACTACAATGAAGCGCTGGATTCTGACCTCTTGGAAAGTGGCGGCGCGTCGCTCGACGCGAACCGTTCCGACTCTGGCTGAACCGAACAGACTTCGAATGATCCGGCCAGATTCACCATCAAGGAATAATGCGAGCCTCAACGCGCAGGACACCGTCCACGAAATGGATAGGCTTGGGTCGCACGCGGCTGAGGCCTTACCATCTGACTCCAGCCCGAACTCATCGATCTGGTAAGAGCTTTCATATTCAGCGGGCCAGGGGTCCAGACGTAATCGAGTTACTGTCATCTTGCGCTCAGTTGGGTCTACATACTACCTAGAGAGAGTCTTAGACGCGAGCGTGGCGGTACGCTACCTGCACGGTTTGCGCTAAGAATCGACCCTTCGAGGGCGCCCAGCTCATTTGCTCGAAGACAAACGCTGGCACGTCGTAATAGTTGTATGTCGCACCATCCTTGAACTCAACGGTAAGAATGTGGTCTGTCGGATCGTAGCGAAATCGAGCCAGGTTAGACGACTCTGGTGTTTCAACCCATTCCAACGTTGTCGGACCAGGCTGTTGCCCAAGGCTATTCGGTTGGTTAATGGCCGCCGTTGCGGTTCGCCCTAAGTAGTTAGTGAGCACGCGCTCGAACTCTCTAGTTGCATCAACGGCGCCGGTCGTCGCGTGGCCAGCCTCGTGTAGAAGTGTCGCCGCGTAGCTCAGAACTGAGTTGAGCTTACTGCGCTTGACGACAATTGCGGGAATCGACGAGTCCCACACGCCCTCGGTGTCATCCGTCGTTACTCTCATCGTCTCGGAGATCCGCACTAACGGCGTTCGAGACCCAGTGATCCCGACCAGCGCGAGAATTCTTGGCGTCATGTCGTAAATCCGCTGCTGTTCACTCGTGAGCATTCCGTACTCGACAAACTTGTATTCAAAACTTGAATTGTATTCTCGCACGTAGGTTTCGACTGTGCGAACCTCGGGGCCGCCTGCGAGGATCTGTGTTTGCAGTTTCGTCTTCTGCTGCTCTGAGATCACAACCACCTCGTATCCATCCGACCTCGCCGTATCCAAGACGTTCGGACGAGATTGAAGCTCGGCCTCCGTGAAGTACACCACTTGAGATTCTTCATGCATCAGGTTCAAAGCCATCTGGCTGATTTCAATCCACGTCATTTCGTCGCACTGATCACCGGTCGCGCGCTTCTTGACCTGTTCTACCAATAGCTGCTGCACTCTTTCATCCGACGCGTTCTTAAGAATAGCCTTCACTCTGTCTGCGTACGTTGTTCTGCCAACATTCAGACGCTCTCGGTTAAGCCTCTTCTTCATAGAGTCGGTCAAGCTCGTAATGTTGTAGGAGAATAGAAAATTAGGTTCCTCGCTCGCGAGGACTCCTAAGATGTACACTCGCGCAGCACCCTCGCGGCGCCCCAGGATTTGGCCGTAAGGACCAGTTTCAAGCACTTCCTCTCCTGCGAACTTCAAGAAAAGCGACTTGGCCTTTGCCATGTCCGCGTCCGTCACCCCAACGAGAATGACTACTGTTCCTTGAAGATCGGTGTCCGCATCTTCGTATTCGACATGCAGTGTAACGATGTCGCTGAAACCGTGCTTTTGAGCGCGCTTGAGTCGGTAAGCACCACAAGATGACTGAATGTGGACTTCAACTCCTCTTCTGTGGAAAGTCGCAAGAGCGTCTTTCAAACCAACCCCAAACTTGCCGATTATGCCGCTCGGCGCGTTGAGCTTCTCCTGATTCTCATTTAGGGTGAAGTGTTCAATGCGAAGACCTCTCCCGAAGTCTCGGATGTGCCAAGCTCCGCGACTATCTTTGAAAATCCTGATCTCAGCGGTGCTAGAAATCAGATGTTCGTCGAGTGCATTGGCTATTATCTCGCGGAGCGCATGCTCGACTTCCCAGTTTTCAAGCACCTCTTCTATGTTGAGATCGAACTCTCTCAATGGCATCGTTCTTGCTCCTTCAGAAAATGTATCCGTATTTCTCCTCTCTTTTCTTAAAAGCCTCGTGCCCCCCTTCAAGAATCGTCTTGACGTCTTCACGCGTACTGAGGTCTTCGAGAGTCGCCGGCTTGTAAGTCAGTCTTGAGTTTTTGGATTGGGCTATGAAGATCTGTTCGGCATCGGTGTTCACAACTAAGTTCGCGTTATGTGTCGCGATGATGATCTGTCGCCGCTTCTTGGCCTCCCTGATGGCAGGAGTCAATTCCTCAAAAATATAACGATTGTCCAAATGCTCCTCCGGTTGATCAATTAGAAGAGGCTTGTCGTCCAGAGCCAAAAGTACTTTGAGCAGTATTATGGCCCTTTCGCCCATGGACAACTCACGAAGGCCCTTGCCGTTAAACTGAATTTCAACCCCAATCCCGAAGAACTTTCGAAGAACAACGTTGTAGAAGTCAGAATAGGCAGTGGACTTCTTAAGTTTCAACGGTTCAACGATGGCAACGAGCTCCCGTACCGGAGAGGAGAAATCAACCAAACTCTCCCCGGAGTTCATCTGTTCGTGAAGTGCCTGGAAAACCTTCGTCAGCGACCCGCGCAGGTCAGTCTCTGAGTGCGCCCTATTATCCACCTTCTCAGCTAAAGCAGCTACGTATTCGCTCCCGTCGACTTCGACCACCGCGTTGAAGTTGAGATTTTGTAGGATGTTGTCTTTGTCTGCCTCGAACCGCTCGATCATCTGTTGCAGGAAGGTCCGCAATGAAACAACCTTCTCAATCATACTCGCGAACAAGGTTACTCTTTCGGTTTCAAGTTCCTTTATCCTCCCTTCCTTCTTGGTAATTTCCTCAATGCGCTTTTCTATTGCCGCAATGGCCAAGGACGCGTCTTGCAGTCTTTGCTGTATCTCCGCGATAGTTCGATTGGCGCCCTCAAGTTCATCCACACGTTTACGCCGCTCTTCTAGCACTGCGTCCGTCTCACTCTTGGATCGATCCAGGCTGTCTTCGGTCTGCAGGATGATCTCTTGAACTCTTGTCGCATCTGCTAGCGTCGTCGGCAGTGCATCGAGAGCAACGCTGTCAGATAGCGCTTCCAAATCGGCGTTAATCGCGTTAGCGCGACCGCCGTAGCCGTCGAGAAATGACTCGACGTGTGAGCGCAATTCAGTCAATTTTTCGATGAGGTTCTCGATGAGCCGCTTCCGCGATCTTAGAGTCTCTAATTCGGAGGTGAGCTTTTTGGTTTCTTCGTCTTGCCCGCCCTGATTTGCCTCAATCTCCTGAATCCTCCGAGTGCAGTCGTCCTTCTCACCATTTTGTATTCTAAGATTCTCCTTTTCCGTCTCTTTTTCACCGTAGACTTCGGATCGGAGCTGGGCTATCTCAAGATTGATTGACTCTATCCTGCGCTCAATCTCGCTGACCTCCGCTGCGATCCTTTCGTAGTCTCTCTTTTCATCAGCAAAGCTAGAAAAAACCAAACTCACGATGTGACTGGTCAACTTGTCTGGATTGGCTGAGTATTCGTCGAAGTGATTCTGTGTGAGATAAATGATGTCGGCCTTGTCAAACCGAGACTCGTCTCGACCCACGTCCTTGGCGAATTGGTCGTCCGACCTGAACTTGATCCGTAGGTTAACCGGTAGGCTATTAGACTTGTGCAGCGCTTTGTTGGGTCCGTACACGCGGTGAAAGAAGGAGTGCTCGATGTGCTCAAGTTTCTTACCCTCCCTGAAACAACAACCAATCAGATCGAGTAGTGCCGTCTTGCCGGAACCGCGCCCCCCAATGATCGCGACAAGATTGGGATTTAGTTCCACTGCGAGACTATCAACGCCAAGGCCTTCAGTAATGTCAGTCCCAGCTATCTCGATCGAGTCGATCGTGTATATGCTCTTGCCCGGCTCTGGGGAAGTCTCTTGAATCCTGACACGCTCTTCGGGCTCGTACAGTATCTGCTTCAACCCTTCCCACGAAACCTCAGCCTTGATCCAACAGAGCCTCTTACCCTCAGGCTCCAAAAACCTCTCGTCATAACCGTGCGAGTCGCATCCCCAGATGCACGGCTTGAGCGATCTGAACTCCTCGATGTAGGAAGCGTGAGAGTCGTGTGTCTTGCCAAGGCAAAAGTCTCTCGTCTTGGAGTTTGAGGACAGCACTGCATGAGACATTTGGAGGAGATGCTTCCGCACGGCGTGGTCTTGGCTCGCCCAGTCCATCAAGGATAGATCTTCATCGGCCAACGCTATCAGGTATTGACCGTTGAACCGGTTTTCGAGCGTTCTTTTGATTTGCTCAGCGTTTACAGTGGCAGTCATGCAGCCAGCTCAAAGGCAGGGCTAGATTCGAATTCTCGTTGGTGCGTGCGAAGCAATTCGCCGAACTGAACTAGGTTTGTTACCTTCAACTTTCGCGTTTTCGTGGGATCGAAGGGCTCGTTTTCATACACGAAGTCAAGGTCGTGTAGGAAGCCTTCTTCGATGTCCCTTATGCTAATCTCGGGAGAAAAGAGTACGTGGAAGTTCAGTCGCTTCGGGACCGTCCCGCCTCTCGTACGGTATATGACTTTGTCCACGCGAAACTCTACGTTCGGGAAAACGAAAATGCCGTCAAGTCCACCGCGATCTTTGTATGCGACGACCTTCTTGTATCCCTCGATGGTGAGGTAATCAGTGAATCCTATCGCAGCTATACCTCTCTCCCGCGCCTTCGCTTCGACCTTTCCCAGATAGGTTTTCCATGTTTCGTCGCTTTCTGGGTCTCCGAATTGATTGTTAAGGCCAGAGTTGGGCGTATGCAGGTGAAAGTCCCAAATTCTCCAAGTCGATCCTTTTGACATAAGATGTCCTCTACATCGGGGCTATCACTTGCGCATACGAATCCCGGTGCTGGCTTCGCCGAGCTTTCCTGCATTCAGTAGCGCATGTGGTTTCGTGCTTCCTCCATGAGCGACGGCTCCCTTGACGGATCGAGACGGAACCCAGCCCCGGAAATCGAGCCGATGTTACATCGTTGTTCTCAGGTGATCAAGTTGACCAAGCGGCAGTTAACCAAGTAGGCAGGTGTCGGAACAGATCAAATCTTCGAGCCGCGAAGTCTGAATCCTGCGCGGCTCATCAGTCACTTCTCTCGCCACCAACCTTCCCCGAGGTTTGGCTAATAATGAAGTGTCATTTGCTGCTCTTGTGAAGTCGCCACCGAGGTGTTCGAACTCTCTATGGCATTCATACTCTCGAAGGCCCGCTGAGATGCTTCCTCCAAACGCGATTGTTGAGTTACTAACATACCTACCGCTGCCTCGGACGACGGAACCGGACCCATCGAACAAACGAACTGGCTTATTACCGTGATTCGGCAATCATTCAAAGACAGGTCCAGGCCGATGGCTCTGAGCCTCGACAGCTTTTCAACGGCCCGGTCGGCGGCGATACCCACGCATGTGGATGGCTCAGCGGGAGTACGCGAATCCCGCTCTCTTGGGCGGCACACCAACACTATGTCGAGTTGGATGGGTTCCTTCGCCTGCGACTTGGGAGCCGCAACGGACATCTCTGATTTCACGGGATGCGCATTGACAACAGAAAACCCCGCGCCGTAAACGGCCCCTACTAACGACGTCCAGCCCTCTGGGCGAGAATGATGATACGTAAAGATCAACAGCCCGCTGGATCGAAGCACGCGATGGCATTCAGCAAAGACCGCTTCAAGTTTCCGAGCAAAACTGCCTGCTTCGGTGTCCTGAACCTCTTCCTTCTGTCGTGTAGTTGAGCCATCGTCGATGAAGCCTCGAGGGTGCCGAGTCTGCCAGGCGTAAAAGAAGTCCGCGAGCTCAGAGTAATGCACGTTGTCAAAGAAAGGCGGATCAGTGATTACCAGATCTATGCTCGCGTCAGGCAACCCCGTCTTGTCAGAGCTTCCGCAAGACAGATAGATTCCCCGCTCGCCGACGCTTCCGTCCGTAGGCCACGAGGTGCTCACTTTCCCGGAAAAGGGCAGACTCGTGAAATGGCTCTTCGCGGACCCGTCCAGTTTCACTTCGAAAGGGGCGGCGCGATAGTCCAGCGCACGCAGCAGCCGCGTCTTGAATAGGTTCGAGAATGAGCCGGAGCTTTTGGGTGTTCCCCAAACGTTTGCCTCGATAGGCATGCGCTCGGGCTTAAGAATGTGGTGAGCGAACATATGCCTCACCGCTCCTGTGCCTTCGCCTTTGTACGACGCGAAGACGTTGTTGAATTCCAGCACGCCGGAGAAAAGCAGGAGAAGAGCGTCACGGCTTGAGTCTTCAGGCAAACTCGCGATGGCCTCGTGAAGCCAACCCAGAGCTAGGAGCTGCCGTTCGTTGAAGAAGTCACGCCACGTTCGGTAGTTGTAGTTTATGGCCTGGCGCGTGTTGTACCCGTGGCTCAGGGATGCGTCCGGCAATCGTATCGCACCGCTGCTTAGCTCATGTTGCAGCAGAGCGGAACACTTTTCATAGGATTCGATATCGGTCGAGTTCGTTGAAAGGTAGCGCTTCTGACCATCTGGCTTCAGCAGGAGTTTCGCGTAAAGCCGATGGGCTGGAGGATGCCCGCTGGAGCGCACGGCCTTTGCGATGGAAAACGAACGGCCGCACACATGGCAGGTGGCATTAGCCCCATTCGCGGCCCCGGCGTGCGGATTGAAGCTCAGGCCACAAACACGGCACGCTGTGCGTTCATCGCCATTCATCGCCGCGAAGATGCCGCCACAACCAGGGCAGCAGATCTGAACTTCAGGCTTGCGATCGGGGTAAGCGTTGCGTGCGATCACGCGAGAAGAGAACAGGTCGACTGCGGACGCGCAGTGGAGACAAGAAACTTGTTTGACCCAGAAGTAATAGAGTACGTCACAGAGATGTCCTGTGTCGTCTTCTGATTTGTAGAGATGAAGAAGGCGCTTGCCAATTGTGGCATCGAGATCCGAATACGCTGCCAAGAGCTTGCCCCGGTCGAGCGGCCCAAGAGCGACACGCACGCTTTCGCAGGCAACCGGGTTAATGTCGCGCCCCAGCGCAACGCAGCCAAGTTTGTGCGCCTCTCCTACAGTGGTGCCACTTCCCATAAACGGGTCGAGTATAGACACGTCGCGAAAATCGTGCTTTGAATAGAAGGCCTCGGTCAAATCCGCTTCCTCCGGTAGGAGCGCTCCAAGGATGATCCCTCGAAAAATGGAGCCTAGCCGATTCGCCCACCACTTATGAACGTGGTAGATCGGACGGTAGACCTCCTTTCTCCAGCTCTCTCGCTCGGCCAGCACCGACAGGAACTCGAACTGGAATGCGTCGGTTTCAATGAGGCGAGACGTTCGCATCTCGCTTGTCTTTTCATTCCGTGTCGACATGTTCGTGGTTTTCGAGGACTACTCTCGGATTGCGAAGCATCAGCACAGGCTCACCCTGGGAGGAAGCTCATCTTCGAGCGCTATCCGGCGAATGTCGCGGGGAAGCGCCGCAAACTCGAGCCGTTGATCTCCAGCTCTTTGTACAGCAGAGACATTTGGACGAGAAGGCGGTACCCGCGCGTTCTTCACAGCCCAGCATTGGTGACCGGTTCGCCCATCCTTAAATTCTCATTCAGCTTCGCGTCGCGGCGCACGCGCCATATCTTGCTGTCCAGATAATAGTGCGTGAACGCGCCGCCCCAGATGAACGCCATCGCAATCGTATCGGGCTGCACGATCGTGTAGTGCGGGATGTGATACAGCGCCCCGAACACCAACGCGCAGGCGATGTAATACCAGACGTTCCGGCTGATGAACGACGCAGCTCCGTAACTGGGCGCGCCCTCCCTGCCGTACTTGTTCCGATTGTGAAACCAGATGATCCGATGATACTGAATGTTGTGATAGATCGTCAGCGTTGCAACCGCCGCAAGCGCCGCGGCCGACGCCGGCTGAACTTGCTCGAGACTTCTCAGCACGATCCAGTGCATCGGCACCGCAGCCCCCAACAACAGCAACTTCGGAACATTCACCGGCTGTCTCAGGTAAAGCCGCTGGCCTTGACGGGCTAGAAGCAGGATCAGCGAGAACACAAACGCCGAAAGAACCAGCGTCTCGAACCACCACACCGTGCCCGACTCGGGAGCCAAACCCATTTGCTGGACTCGTTCTCTTGCCGCAACACTGTGAGTCAGAAACCGCACGAACGGATACGTCATCCCCAGCAGGATGAAAGCGCGGTCGATCAAGTTGTCGATCTCTCGCAAGTCGTCGTTCTTCTTCTTGTAGAGAATCATGAAACCGTAGTGCTGCTTCACCAGATGGTAGTAAGCCCACAACGACGCGAAGAAAAAGAACAGCGGCCCCCACGCGTCGGTGCCGAACACTCGCGCGCGCCCGGCCAGCACCATCGCCGGACCCAGCAGGAAGAGCGATAGCGTGCCGTAGTACAACCGCGCCCGCTTCTTTCGCTCCTCGCGGTCGGCATAGGTCCGAGAGATCGTGCCGAAGACATGCGGGCCGTCGAATCCCAGCGCCCATATCCACGTCAGTATCATCACCGGCAGTCCTACGCTCACCAGCGTCAGGTTCGCGCCAAGGAACGCGTAGCTCGCGACGACGCTGCCGATGAACCAAACAAGATCGTCTTTCGTGTTGATTATCCAACCGAGAGAGACCGGACTTCGCTTGCTCTCGGGAACCGCATGAGCCGCCGTTGCCATGTCGCTATCTCCTCCAACCGTTATCGAGATCGAGTGCCAATCCTCCGCACGCGGTCACAAGGTTGCGCCTGCCTGATGCGACGGCGGGTAGGTTCCCGCCAGAGCCTTCAAGGTACTGCCGGACCACCGATGATTTCGAGATTGCCTGAACACCAAGCTTACGGTCGCAGAGTTTACCACGAGGCGAGTTTGAAAACCAAAACCTGTTGCGGGGTCGCGGGGTCGCGCTTCTTTTGGGGGTGTGATTAGAACCGAGACTTCGCGCAGGCGCAGCGTGAGGCATGAAACGCCCGCCGAATACCCCAGGCGGCAGCCTGGGGATTGTTCTGGCCCTGCCTACACCGCAGCGCCCCTCACCCCCTTGCCCCCTCTCCCCGCCCGCGCGGGGAGCGGGGGTGGGGGGAGTGGGGTCTCACCCGATGTAGGCAGGAAGTGGAGCCTCCACGGGCTGCCGCCCGTGGCATCCGAACGTCATTGTGTCACTCCGCTGCTGGAGGTTGACTCAAAGAAGGTCCCGTTTTTAATCACACCCCTTCTTCAATCGCATCGTCGTCACTCCCGCCGCCCTGTGATAGATTATCCCCGGCATGTCATCCGAGGCCGACAGCGATATCCAAGCGTTCATCGACAGCCTCCCCGACCCCCACGCCGCGCGCACTTTTCTCACGCGCCTCGAGTCGCTCGGTGTCGAAGGCACGCAGCGGGCCCCGCGGGACACGCTGCTCCTCTCGCGACTGCTCACCATCGCCGCCTTCAGTCCTTTCCTGGCCGAGACTCTCCTCCGTCACCCCGACTACATCAACTGGCTCGAGCAACAGACCTCGCGCGACCTCGGCCGGGTGAAATCGAAGGAGCAGTTGTCGGAGGATCTCGCTCGCTTCGTCGCGCGGCTGTCCGGCGTCGACCGCACGTCGAGTCTCGGACAGTTCAAGCGCAGGGAGCTGCTTCGAGTGTACCTTCGCGATTGTCTTGGGCTCGCGACGCTGGCGGAGATCACCGAGGAGCTGTCAAACCTCGCCGATGCGATTCTCACCGACGCACTCGCAATCGCGCTTCAGGAGATGGTCAACCGCTACGGTGCGCCGCTCGCGCGAGACGAACGCGGACGCGTGACCAAGAGCGAGTTCGCGATTGTGGCGCTCGGCAAGCTCGGCTGCCGCGAGCTGAACTACGCCTCCGACATCGACCTGTTGTTTCTTTTCTCGGGACCCGGCCAGACCGCCGGTGACGGCCGCCAGCCGGGATCGGTCATCAGCAACAAGGAGTTCTTCGCCGGCGTCGCCGAGCGAATCGTCCGGATGATCGGCGGCGGCGCGGTTGAAGGACCGGTCTACAGAATTGATCTTCGGTTGAGACCGTATGGACGAGACGGCGACGTCGTCTGGGAGATCGAGCGCGCCGCCGACTATTACAAGACTCAAGCGCAGACGTGGGAGCAACAAGCCCTCATCCGCGCCCGCGCGTCGGCCGGCAGCGAGACGGTCGTCGCGCGGTTTATCGACCTCGTGCGCGACGTCGTGTTCCGGCCCGAAGCGCTGCCGCACGTGCTCTCTGATGTCCGGCGCGTGAAGGACAAGATCGATCGTAAATCGGCGGGAAGCCCCGGCGGATTCAATGTCAAGCTTGGCCCCGGCGGCATCCGCGAGATTGAATTCATCGCACAGGCGTTACAACTCGCCCACGGAGGTCGCGAGCCGTGGGTGCGATCGACGCAGACGCTGATCGTGCTCGCGAGGCTGGCCGAAAAGGGACTCCTCACCGAGGCCGAGCGCGCGCGATTGTCGGCCGCGTATACTTTTTTGCGAACCGTCGAGCACCGATTGCAAATGGACCACGGCGCGCAGACTCATAAGCTCCCGCTCAACACCAATCGGTTGAAACTGCTCGCGCGTCGAATGGGCTACGACGGTGTTGCGGACCCCGCGGCGGAATTGCTGCGTGACATCGCCGTTCATACTTCGGCAGTGCGGGCCGTCTTCGACCGAGTCTTCACCGAAGGCATAGAGAGCGAGCCGAAAACGCAGCCGGACTCGGCCCCGACCGGCGAGGCGGTCTTCGGCGATGAAACGGCGCGTTTGATCGCCCACGCAGCGTCGGCGCTGAACAGGCTGCTGGAGCCGGTCCTAAGGGCTCGAACGAAGCAGCGGCGGCAGGCCGATTCCGGCGTCGAAGCGCTGACGCAGATCATCGGCTCCGCGCTCACGGCCTCAATCAACCCGCTTCGCTCCCTGCGCAATCTGATCGCGTGGGCGGAATCACTCGCGACATACGACTCCGGACAGACCCCGGCGGCGCGATTGCTGCACAATGAAGGAGTAGCCCGAGCCGTCGAGAGGCTCATCGTCACACTTGGCAGTCAGTACCTCTCTCACATTCTGATATCGCGGCCGACGCTCGCCGATGCCGTCGACGAACCGAGTCTCGGCCTGACGCGCGACGAGTTCCTGACATGGTTGCGTCCTGCAATGGAAGGCGCCGGGGCCGGCCTGTCCGAGAGCGACGCGCTTCGCCGCGCGTGGTACAGGCTGGTGATAGGAATTGGGTATCGGGACATTGTGCGGGCGGGAAAGTACGCCGAGGGGAGCGAAGGAGCAGCGGAGTTGCGGGCCAACAACCTCGAGCAGACCGCGCTGGCGGAGGCTTCTTTGCAGATCGCCACCGGGATTGCGATCGAGGGGCTTGGGGTCTCGACTGCTCCGGGGAATTTGCCGTTCACGATCATGGGTCTTGGGCGGCTCGGTCACGCGGGGATTGACTATGGGTCGGACCTCGATCTTCTGGTCGTTTACGATGACACGGTTGAATGGCCGCCGCTGGACGTTGCAACGAAGCAGAGCTGCGGCGCGAAAGACTTCCCTCCCCCACAGGAGTTCTTCGCGCGGCTGACTTCTCAGATCGTCAACACGCTCTCGTCGATCACGCGCGAGGGCGTGCTCTATCGCGTTGACCTGAGACTGAGGCCCGACGGTCAGAGCGGGCCCGTAGCCGTGGGGCTCGCGAGCCTCGTCGCGTACTTAACCGATCGCGGCTCGGCGTGGGAGCATTCGGCTTACTTGAAGGCGCGCGAGGTTGTGGGAAACGCGACCTTCGGATCACGTGTGCGGCGAGCAATGCGCGAAGCGGTATTCGACGCGGCTCGGCGCAACCCGTCACTCAAAGAAGACCTCGCCGCAATGAGAACGCGGCTCGAAAAAGAGAAAGCGGGGCGCCGCCGGCTGAACGTCAAATGGGGACGCGGCGGGATGACCGATGTCTATTTCATAACTCGCTACCTGCAGCTTCGCGACCGGATTTATTATCCGCCCGAGGAGGGCACGGTTCGCTTGATCGCGCATCTCGGTGAACGGGGCGCGCTGAATGAAGCGGCGGCGGCTCATTTGTTCGAGGGTTACTCGTTTCTGCGGCGGCTCGATCATTGGATGCGGTTGCTCTTGGACCGCCCGACGCCGGTGATGCCTGCGTCACAAGTCGCGCGAGACGACCTCGCGCGGGCGTTGGGGCTCGGGGCGGTTGAAGAACTCGATGGCCAGTGCGAATATCAGACGTCAGCGATTCGACGAGTCTACGACGCCGTTTTCGGGTGACCGAGGCCGCGTGGAATGCGGGCGAACGGACGGACTCCAGCGAGCACCGAGAAAGCCTCCTTCGCCACAACGATACGAAGTCACGAAGACCAGACGGACAGGGCCAGAGCCAGACAACCGGCGCGCATCTAATACGGACGCGCTGACGATGATATTCAATCGGGATGGGATTCGGCCTTGTCTTGACGAGCGCCGGGAGCCGGTCGGGATACTTCTTAGTAGTAACGAATTCATTCGCTTACTGACATGGAAGAGACTCGCAGGTTTTCAACAATCAGAACCAATGAATTCGTTACTGCGAAGAAGCGCCCTGTCGATGGCTTAACCTGGCGGACAATCCCCGGCCGGGGACTTCATCCACGAAAGTGGGAGACTGACTAATATTTTTGTTGCTTTCAGGTGCTTGTAATAAATATAATCAGCCTCCGCACGTACCCAGGGTAGCGCCGTAGCGTCTCAATTCGTTATCGAACCAGGGTTAACTCCGAACTGTCCTTCTTTGGCGAGAGGAGAAAAACTTCGATGATCCCATACAACCGCAGGATCGGACTTCTATTGTTGTTGATTGTGAGTGTGATCGGCCTCGCGGCGCCGCCTGCAGCGAGGGCCGGTGACGACTGGAAAGAGTGGAAGCCGGTGATCCCGGCGGAACTCGCGATGAAGACGCCGGCCGTGGATAAGAACGCCGACGCCGAAGTGCTCGTCTGGGACGTACGGCTCGATGACTCGACCGAGGATCTGATCTTCTACAACTACATTCGCATAAAGATCTTCACTGAGCGCGGGAAGGAAACCCAAAGCAAGATCGACATCGAATACGTCGGCGGCGACAAGGTGACCGACATCGCCGGCCGGACCATCAAACCCGACGGCTCGATCGTCGAGCTGAAGAAGGAGGCAATCTTCGAGCGCACCATCGCAAAGGTCGGCCGTGCAAAACGTCAGGCCAAGTCTTTCGCGATGCCGGCCGTCGAACCGGGCGCGATAATTGAATACCGGTATCGGGAAGTGTGGCCCTATCAGGTGGCCAACTACCTGAGGCTCCATTGTCAGCAACCCATCCCGGTTCACCGAGTCACTTATCACCTCAAGCCCTCCAGGGTTTTCGCGGGCGGCGCCGGCATGCTCGCCAGGACGTTTCAGGGTCCCGATGTGCCGTTCGTGAAGGAGAAGGACGGTTTCTACAGCGTCACGATGACCAACATGCCGGCCTATCTGGAGGAGCCGCGCATGCCTCCCGAAGATCAGGTTCGCACGTGGATTCTGATCTACTACAGCTCGGACACGCCCGGCCCGCCCGACAAGTATTGGCCGAGGATCGGCAAGCTCGTCCACGATAGAGAGAAAGACGCGATGAAGGTCGGTGATGAGGTTCGAAGGGCGGCTGCCGAGGCGATGGGTGACGCGTCGACGCCTGACCAGAAACTGGAGCGGCTCTTTGACTTCTGCCGTTCCAAGATCAAGAACGTAAACGACGATGCGTCGGGCATGACGGCGTCCGAGCGCGAGAAGCTCAAACGAAACTCGAACCCCGGCGATACCCTCAAGCGTGGTATGGGGACCGGCAACGACATCAATCATCTCTTCGCCGCGCTCGCGACTGCGGCCGGCTTCGAGGCGTGAATGACGATGCTGGCCGACCGCAGCGATATATTCTTCAGCCCTGGCTTCACCAATACTGTCTTCTTGAGAGCGTCGAATGTTGCGGTTCGGGTTGGCACCGAGTGGCGCTTCTTCGATCCCGCTACGACCTACGCCCCGTACGGAATGCTGCGCTGGCAGGAAGAAGGACAGGAGGCGCTGATCACGGACCCGAAGGAGTCGGTCTTCGTCAACACGCCGATGTCCCCGCCTGAGAAATCCATCGAGAAGAGGACCGCAACGCTCCGCCTGAGCGATGACGGAACCCTCGAAGGGGAAGTGCGCATCGAGTACTCGGGTCACTTAGGCCTGGACCGCAAAGAGATCAACGACGACGATTCGCCCTCTCAACGAGAGGACAATCTCCGCGAGATGATCAAGGACCGCATGAGCACCGCCGAAATCTCGCAAATCAAAATCGAGAATGTTGCAGATCCGGTGAAGCCGTTCACTTACTCGTTCCACATCCGTGTGCCGGGCTATGCGCAGCGAACCGGCAAGCGGCTGTTTCTGCAGCCTGCCTTTTTTCAGAAGGGGGTCGGCCCGCTGTTTCCGACCAGTGAGCGCAAGCAGCCGATTTACTTTCACTATCCGTGGTCCGAGACGGACGTAGTGACGATCGACCTGCCCGAAGGCTTTGCGCTCGACAACGCCGACCAGCCCGCCGAGTTCAATGTCCCGAACGTCGGCGCGTACCTCCCGAAGATCGGCGTAACGAAGGATGGCCGCACCCTCGAATACAAGCGGAGCTTCCGCTTCTGCGCCAACGGGGTGATCTACTTTGACGCGAACGTCTATCCTAATTTGAAACGGATCTTCGACACTCTTCACGAGCGCGACAATCACACGCTGACGCTCAAACAGGCTGCGGCGGCGCAGTAGGAATGAGGACGAAGTATGACCGAAACAATGCATCTGAGCACTGAGCGTCGCAATGGGTTGCCCAGCGCGCGTGGCGGGAGCGGCGTCGAGGCGCGCCTGATCCCGACACTCGGATCGAGGCGCTCGATCACGACGCTCTTGTTGTTGACTTTGGCTCTTGGGCTGGTGGCGTTCAAGCCAGGCCGCGTGGCTCACGCCGGCGACGACGCGCCGTCCTGGCTGCGGCAAGCCGCAGCAAGTCAGGCGCCGTCGTACGACAAGAACGTTCCCGCTGTGGTCCTGCTTGACGAGGAGAGCGTGAGGGTCGAGGAGGATGGCCGCGTCACCACGATCGAGCGGGGGGCAATGCGAATCCTCACCAGGGAAGGCCGCGGGTACGCCGCCGCGGCGACCACTTATACTCCCGACACCGGCAAGGTGCGGGAGATGCGGGCCTGGGTTATAAGGCCTTCAGGCCAGGTGAAGAAGTTCGGCAAAGACGAGATAGTCGACGTCGCTGTGGCGCCTAACGATGTGTACGACGAAGCCCGGCGAAAAGTGGTTTTTGCCGAAGACGATGTGGAACCGGGCGCGGTATTCGGCTATGAATCGATCAGCGAAGACCGCTCGGTCTTCACTCAGTTCGAGTGGCTCTTTCAAACACGTCTCCCTTCGCTCGTGTCGCGTTTCATCCTGAGCCTGCCAGAGGGCTGGCGCGCCGAGAGCGTCACCTTCAATCACGCGAAGATCGAGCCGGTCGTCAACGGAGCAATGTACCTGTGGGAGCTCCGCGATCTTCCATTCATAACTGAAGAGCCGGCAAGCCCGGCCGTCACGAACATCGCGCCGAGGGTGGCGGTCAGCTTTTTTCCCGCACCCACAGCCAAGACCGTGCCAGGCAGGTCGTTTGACAACTGGACCGCCGTTTCACGCTGGCTGGCGGAACTGAGCGACGGGCAAGCGGTGCTCGACGACGCGCTTGCTAGCAAGGCCCGGCAGCTCACGGCGAACGCGAAGACCGAGTACGAGCGTATTCAGGCCATCGGCCGCTACGTTCAAGCGGTTAATTACGTCTCGATCCAGACCGGCATCGGCCGCGGAGGCGGATACCGTCCGCACTCCGCAATCGAAGTGTTCACGAAATCCTACGGCGACTGCAAAGACAAAGCGAACCTCATGCGCGCGATGCTCAAGGCGGTGAACATTCCTGCCTATCTGGTCAGCATCTACTCGGGCGACCCGATGTACGTCAGGGAAGAGTGGCCGTCGCCCCAGCAGTTCAATCACTGCATCATTGCCGTGAAAGTCAGCGACGAGACCGAGGTCCCAACGGTCGTAAAGCATCCGGCACTCGGGCGATTGATGATCTTCGATCCTACGGATGACAACACACCGGTGGGCGACCTGCCCGGTGACGAACAGGGCAGTCTCGCTCTGATTGTCGCCGGGGACCAGGGCTCGTTGCTCCGGATGCCGGTCACACCGCCTGAGGCCAATCGTCTGGAACGGCAATCCGAAGTGATGCTTGGCCCGGACGGCTCGATCAGCGCCACCGTGCGCGACCGCGCATTGGGACAGTCCGCCGTCGCATTGCGGCGCGTGTTTCGCAGGCTGGCGCGGCCCGATTTCGTCAAGTTCATCGAGAGGTGGGTGACGAGCGGAGCGACCGGCGCCAACGTCTCGAAGGTCGAGCCGGCGGATAACGCGGCTGACGGCCGCTTCTCGCTTGACGTTGAATTCACCGCAGCCAGATACGGCCAGCTCATGCAGGGGCGGTTGCTGGTATTCAAACCGGCGGTCGTGTCTCGGCGCGAGTTTCTTTTCCTCACCGACGCCACGCGCGAGCATCCGGTCGTACTCGGGCCGCACGCTTACGCCGAGACGGTCCGCATCAAATTGCCCGACGGGTTCGCGGTCGATGAGCTGCCGGACCCTGCGAAGCTAGACACGCCGTTTGGCACATACTCGACCAGCTATGAAGTGAAAGACGGCCGGCTCACTTTCACGCGGAGCTTGTTGGTGAGGGGCGGGACGATTCCGGTCGCGCAGTATGCTTCTGTGCGGAGTTTCTTCGAGAAGATTCGGGCGGCTGAGCAGGCGCCGGTGCTGCTGGCGAGGAAATAGCGGCTTAGAGTCTTTGCGTTTGACTGGCGTAAATGCAAAGTCGCGATGGCGCAGACTATCATGCCTCGAAGATCGCGGCCGCTTCCTTGAGGTTATTAGTCACGTGGCACGGCGGCAGACTCTGAAGGAATAAGCGGCCGTACGCCTTTGTTCTGAGGCGAGGATCCAGTATCGAAAGGACCCCGCGATCGCTGGTCGAGCGAATCAACCGGCCAAGCCCCTGCTTCAGCGTGAGGATCGCCCCGGGAACAGAGTAGTCGTAGAACGAATTCCCGCCGTTGTCATCGATGAATCGCTGCCGCGCCGCGACCACCGGATCCGTTGGAACCGCGAACGGAAGCTTGGCGATGATAACACACGACAAAGCCTCGCCTTGAACATCGACGCCCTGCCAGAAGGACGCCGTCGCGAACAACACCGCGCCTTCGGTCTTGCGAAACCGCTCCAGCAGTCCGTTCTTGGAAGCCTGGCCCTGAATGAACGACGGGAAGTCGATTCGATGCCGGACCTGTTCGTATACGTCGCGCATCGAAGCGGCGCTCGTGAACAACACGAACGCGCGCCCGCGCGAGGCTTCGAGTATTCGGATGATCTCTTCCACCGACGCGTCGACAAACTCATTGCTTCGCGGGTCGGGCATTCTCTGAGGAAGATAGAGCACGGCCTGATGCTGGAAATCAAAATGAGACTCGATGATGTGATCGCGTGATTCGGGGATGCCCAGCCGCGACTTGATGAACCCGAAGCTCCCGCCCGCAGTCATCGTCGCTGAAGTCAGCACGGCGCTCGCGACGTTTTCGAACAGCTTCTCTTCAAGTATTCCAGACACGTCTATGGGCGTTGCGTGCAGGAAGACGCCGCGCCCCCGCTTTTCAATCCAGCGCACGAACGTCGGATCATCGCCGGCGACGATGAATTCGAGGTCGAACTTCAGGCTCTCGGCGCGGCGCTGAATGTTGTCGCGTTCGACCGGAGGCTCTTCGATCCCGGCGAGCGTGCTGATTAACAGGGCAATTGCGTTCGACAACGCGACGTATGCTTCGCCCGCCGGCGTTGCGGTGTAACTTCCCTTGCGGTCGCGGCGGACGAAATGAGATTGCGTAAGCGCGTGGCGGCCGTCCTGCGAGTCAGCAGCACGCGAACCAAAGCGGCGTCGCGCTGGTTGGCGGTTGCCGCGTTCGAGATAAGCGCTCACGTCCTCATCAGACATCCCGCGGTCTGCCGCCTCGCCGCCCCAACCTTCTGCCAGATTCCCACCGCGAAACGAAAGCCAGAACGTGTCGGAGCGCTGAGCGAGCCGCGCGAGAGCTTTCACCAGATGGCCCGAAGACTCGGAGTCCTTGACGTCGAGCTTCTGGGCGTCCTGAATCAAGTCGGCGACGCGGTAGTTGGACACACTCGCGCCAAAGTAGGACGCGGCTACGTCTTCGAGCTCGTGTGCTTCGTCAAACACGACAGTCTCGTAGTCCGGCAGCACGGCGCCGTAATCACCGCCGCGCAGCGCGAGGTCGGCGAAGAACAGATGATGGTTCACGATGACGATGTCGGATTCCATCGCTCGCTGGCGCACCCGGGTGATGAAGCACGCGTCGTAATCGGGGCACTTCTGGCCGAGGCACGTTTCCGCCCGCGCGTCGATCTGAGGCCAGAACGAAAGGTCCTCGGGGAGGTCGGTCAGCTCGGCGCGATCCCCCGTCTCGGACTCGGCAGCCCAGCGGCGGACCTCATCGAAGTAGTCGACCTCCTCCAGTCCTTCAAGAACCGGCAACTGATCGGCTCTCTTCAGGCGATGAAGGCAGACGTAGTTCGAGCGCCCTTTCATGCAAGTCGCCTTGAACTTGCGAGGGAGAATCTGTTCGAGGAAGGGAATGTCTTTCTTGTGGAGCTGCTCCTGAAGGTTCTTGGTCGCGGTCGATACGATGACGGTCTTACCGGCGGCGAGGGCGGGGATGAGGTAGGCGAGGGTCTTGCCGGTTCCGGTGCCGGCTTCGATCAAGGAGATGCCGCCGTCGGCGAAGGTATGGTGGACCGCTTCGGCCATCTCGACCTGGCCGGGCCGGTACTCGTAGTTAGGATGGTGGCGGGCGATCAATCCACCCGGGCCGAATACTTCTTCCATGGGAAGTGGCCTAAGTCACAAGACGAACGTCTCCTTGTCGAGCGCATCATTCGGAACGAGAAGCAGCGCGATGGTACATTGCCAAAATACGCCCCCTGTCGCTCAGTTTCAATTAATCTTGAAAGGCGTGTTGAAGCGAGGAGACATTGAACGACACGAAAGGCCGCGTCAAACACCAACCAATATTCCCTCTGGTGAGCCGCTACTTCTTAATGCGCGATTCTCATAAATTGGAAAGGACATACATAAGTCCCTCACGCGGCCGCGGATATCTTTCTGTAGAGACTCATTGTCTGGTTGGGCAAGTATCTTGTCGATCCACTTTGCAATCAGCATCATCTCGGGTTCCTTCATGCCCCGAGTGGTCACTGCGGGGGTGCCAATCCTTATTCCAGATGCTTTCATAGGCGGCAGGGTGTCGAAGGGAATTGCGTTCTTGTTGACCGTGATGCCGGCTCCCTCGAGGGCACGCTCGCCTTGTGAGCCCGTCAGCCCCCGAACGAGCACATCGACGAGCATCAAGTGGTTGTCTGTGCCACCTGAAACAACCCTGAACCCGGCTTCTGAGAGGCCCCCAGCCAGCGCCTGGGCGTTCGATATCACTTGCCGCTGATACGCTTTGAAGGATTCTTCCGATGCCTCTTTGAAGCATACCGCCTTGGCAGCAATAACCTGCATTAGTGGACCGCCTTGAACGGTAGGGAAGACCGCGCGATCGATCTCGTTGGCGTACTGCTTCCGGCACATTATCATGCCGGCCCTGGGACCGCGAAGCGTCTTGTGGGTCGTGGTAGTAACGAAGTCCATATGCGGAATAGGACTTGGATGAAGTCCGGCGGCAACAAGTCCAGCGATATGCGCAATATCAGCCATAGACCAAGCGCCAACGTCTCTTGCTATCCGTCCAATGCGCTTAAAGTCAATTATGCGTGAGTACGCGGAGGCACCGCAGATGATGAGCTTCGGCTTATGCTCGTGAGCGAGGCGCTCCATCTCATCGTAGTCCAGCTCTTCAGTTTCGACGTTCACTCCGTAAGGTACGATATTATAGCTTCGGCCTGAGAAGTTTAGAGGATGGCCGTGTGTAAGATGGCCGCCGTGAGATAGATTCATTCCCAGAATTGTCTCGCCGTATTTGAGCACAGCGAGGTAGACCGCCATGTTGGCCTGCGAGCCCGAGTGGGGCTGAACGTTGACATGCTCGCAATCAAACAACTGTCGAGCACGCTCCTTTGCGAGATTCTCCACCACGTCAACGAATTCACAACCTGCATAGTATCGCTTGCCAGGATACCCCTCCGCATACTTGTTGGTTAGCTCGGATCCGAGCGCCTCAAGCACTGCTTCCGAAACAAAGTTTTCGGAGGCGATCATCTCAAGCGTGTAGCAAAGCCTCTCCCTTTCGTTCCTAACTGCCTCAGCAATATCCGGGTCAACTTCCAAGAGTGATCGGTACATAGCTTTTCGCATTAACTTGACCATAGATCAATCCTCGCCTCTTGGGTACGCCATAGGATTTTCTGCCTCGTCTAGGCGATAGTACATCAGTGAGGAGGGGTGTCGCAACAGATAAATATGCCGCGGGACGGACCTGCGGGGGATTCACGTCCCTACTGTAAATGACCGCTCCGTGTGTGTTACCCGTCACCATCCCATTGTCATTTTATTCGGGCGTGCTATACTACGGGAGTCGTACACGGTTGAGAGTCGTCGAGCAAGTTTCATAGCGATATTGTCAGGTGCTCAGTGGTTTTTGAATGAGTCCAGGCTCGGCTTAGGCTGGACAGGAAAGCCCTAGCTGTAGCTGGCTACAGGTAGCTGCCAGGAGACTGCCCCACCAATGCTGATTCTTGACAAGCCGAGAAGATTCGATGGGTCAACGATCCAGATCCCTCTCTATCATCGCGGGCACCTCTCATTGTTTCCAACTGCCAAGGTCTGGCTGTGTCTGCTTCCCGGAACAAAGGGAGGCCAAACGTTGCCTGAGATTGTGATTTCGCCCATTCCATGTCAATTCTGGAACGACCTTTGGCGAATTTCTATTACGCTTCAGGACCGCATTGGGCTTGTACACGATGTATTCGAAGCGCTGGCGAGAAACAGCATCAACGTGATCGCGGCGGAGTCAAGTTCCATGGAGCGCCAACGTCTGCACTCCATTGAGGCGATCGTCGACGCAAGACTATACAGCGCGCGTAACGATGGCACGCACGAAGAACGGGCTAGCCGACGAGTAGAGGCGCTTCCCGGATTGCGCCGAACAATCCTGGCGCACTTTTTGCACGAAATCGCATTCCTACCTTCCGGTCGTGAGAGGCTGAGGATACGCAGAGTCAGAAACCTCTTCGAGGCGATTCATAGCTACAACGAAGCTCAGCGGCTTGGCGAGTTTACGCCTGCAGTCGGGCAAACAAGCGTGCAGAAGATGAATGAGGGGGCCGCTATCATCTTGCCCACGGAGGTCAAGGAGCCTCTCCTGTACGTACTCGGGATGACCAAGTCGCCAGCGGCGGGAAAACGGGACCAATACCTCCTAGTTTCGGATACGACGGACCGTTTCCTGCGAGTCTATTTTTTCCCAAGCGGCAGCCCACTAATTGCTCCGACAATCTTGCACCAAGATGAAATAGGAGCGATTGCGGCAATTACTGCTGCGCTCCGCCGCGCTGGGTTCAATATCCTGACTAGCCTTTCGCGACTTTATAGCTACGGGTCCCAAGCGCAGACAGAATTCGTGTTGCAACCGCCTCCCGGTCTGAGTCACAGAGGTGTTGGACAAATCAAGACGAGCCTTGAGGAGACTCTGGCGAGCCGCGAGTTAGTGGAACGGTATAAGATTGAGATCGGATACCCCAAGGGCTATGTCACTCCCCTCAAGAGCAAGAGGCTTGCCATGCGGTCGTCCCCGCCCGCGGCTTCGCTTCCTGATATCGCTACGGGAAAGCCGGCGCTTGACACGGAGGGTAGGCTTCGGGGGCTTCACGAAAACTTCGTGAGAAGGGTCAAGCAGCCGGGCGTAACTTCGGAGGACACATACAGGCTTCACCTAGTTCAGAAATTATTGGCTGAGGAAACAGCGGACCGACAACCCACTGTGAGGGGAACTCTCTTCATTTCGTCTAGCTTCACCAACGACGCGATTCTGAAGCGCGCGGTGGACGCCGCCAAGAGACACCATTTTAAGGTAGTCCTTGGCAAAGAAGTTGGAAAAGCTCCTACGACTCGAGAAGGAGTGATGACGCTGATGAGATTGTGTACGCACTTTCTCGGGATATGGACAACGGACGGCGGCATGAACATGGGCCAAAGTTGGTGGCCGTCTCCTTGGCTCCACTGGGAGCTCGGGGTGGCTGAAGCCATGAATCTTCCTTGGCACCTGTTAATCTCCTCGGAAGTTCACCAAGATGCATGGAAACGCCTAGCAGGGAGTACTCCGCATAGCATCTTCTCAACGGCTGACTTTGATAAGAAGCTTAAGCATGCTCTAAGAGTACTATGAGTACGTCCGTATTCTTGTCAGAAGACCAGTCGTCCTACATCTCTTTCTTCACGGGAAGTATGTTCGGAGATTATCGCGCGAGATCACTAATTGAGCTTTGAAGTTAGGCGTGTCGGGCGGGAAGGTGGCTTCGCGATTGTTGATCTTCACCTTGAGCGTCTGCCTGTTTCCTATGTTGAGCTTAACCTGATTCTGTGCGGGCGGAAGGCTTTGGGTTTGTCCTTGCCGCAGCATCATCGCCTCAGGCTTCGCGTCGTCGATCTGATAGCGTACCCAGCTATCTCCGTCTGTCGCTTCAAGCTGGATCGCGAGTCCCGAGCCGCCGGCGATGGTCTGGGCCTGCGCGATGGTGTCAGGCGCTGAGGAGGGAGGCGGTTGCGCGGGCGTGGTCTTGACGGCTGGATGTTCCGGCTCGGCGGTTGGAGTGGATTTTGCCTGCTGGCTCGCGGAAGAACGGTCGAACACCTTCACCAGTCCGAGCACTATGATCACGATGAACAGGAGGATTCCGGCTGAGATCACGATTGTGGGCCAGACTGGTTTCGACGACATCTGCCGCATCGAAACCGGCGGCGGGCGGCGGCTGTGCAACTCAGTCGCGGGCGGCGGCCGGCGAGGAGCTTCGACATCGACTGGAGGCTCGGCCTCCTGGGTGACTTGGCGTTGATAGAGCGCTATGGCTTCATCTTCGCTCATGCCGATGTGTTTGGCATACGCGCGAATGAAGGACCGAGTGAAGATACCTCCGGGCAGGACCGAGAATTTGTCAGTCTCGATGGCTTTGAGGAAGCGCGTGCCAATCTTGGTCGCTTCTGAGATGTCAGTCAGCGAGATGCCGCGCTCCTCCCGTCTGCGCCGCAACTCTTCGCCTAGTGTCGGCATATCAGGAAGCTGCCTCTCTTCCTCCTGCGTAAGCGGTATGGGGGATTAATCGTCATCTTAAGTTAAGCCCTTGAGAGTGTCAAGCTTGCGGGCAGCCGCCAGACCCGCCGCCACCCGACCCCATGCTTGACTGCCCGGGCTCGTTTTGTTAGGTTTGAGTCTCTTTTGGAGCACGTGAACTCACCGACTCTCGCGCTCGAGCTCGATTAAATTCGGAAACAGAGGACGGAGGCACGATCAACATGACTATGGAAGCGCTCGGCATGATTGAGACCAAGGGGTTTGTCGGAGCGGTTGAAGCGGCAGATGCGATGGTCAAGGCTGCGAATGTTGTGCTGGTGGGACGCGAGTACATTGGCGCCGGATATGTCACCGTGCTGGTTCGCGGCGACGTCGGCGCGGTCAAAGCCGCCACCGATGCCGGCGCGGCCGCCGCCAGGCGCGTAGGGGAACTCGTCAGCGTTCACGTCATCCCGCGCCCGCACATCGAACTTGAGCGAGTCCTCGAAGCCGGCGGCCTGATCAACGAGGCATATCAAATCGCAAGCGGTGAGGCGCGCGGCCAGTTGACGACCGGGACGCAAGAGGATGGCAAGCGAGGGCTACAGTCGCCCGCCAAAGAGCGTGCTAAATAGTTGTCGGCGGCAGATTGCCGGTGGGCTGACAGTTCGCGCACACCTCACTCCCTTCAACCGTACCACTCCTCCGGCGCCTGCCATCACTTGAGGGGACATCATGAGCAGTGACAACGACCGGCAATCGGTAGAACAGGCTCGCGAGTTGGCCGAGCGCGCCGCCGAAGCCCAAAGAACCCTCGCCACCTTCTCGCAAGACAAGGTCGACGAGATCGTGGGCGCGATGGCCCGCGTAGCGCTGGCGGACGCCTATCGCCTGGGCGAGTTGGCGCACAACGAAACCGGCTTCGGTATCCCCGCCGACAAGGCAACCAAGAACAGGTTCTCCGCTGAAGATATCTACAAGTTCATCCGGCCCATGAAAACAGTGGGAATCGTCCGCCGCACCGAAAGCATCGTCGAAGTCGCGTCGCCACGTGGCGTCATCGCAGCCATCATACCTTCGACCAATCCGACGTCGACGGCGATCTTCAAGATACTCATAGCGGTCAAGGCTCGCGACGCCGTCGTCCTCAGCCCGCATCCATCGGCCGTCAACTGCATCAATGAGACGGCGAGATTGATGCGCGAGGCCGGCGAAACGGCGGGTCTACCGACCGGTACGATCGGGTGCATGTCGATGGCGACGATCGAAGGGACTCAGGAGTTGATGAAGCACAAGCGCACGGCGCTGATTCTGGCGACGGGCGGCATCGGTCTGGTTCGCGCGGCGTACTCTTCAGGCAAGCCGGCATTCGGCGTCGGGCCCGGTAACGTGCCAGCTATGATCGAGCGGTCGGCTGACGTGACCAAAGCCGTGCGCGACATTTTGACCGGCACGTGCTTCGACAACGGGACGATATGTTCGTCCGAGCAAGCCGTCGTCGTAGAGCGGCCTGTGGACGCAGAGGCCCGCGACCGGTTTGCATCCGAAGGCGCGTACTTCCTGAACAAGGAACAACAGGACGCGCTGAGCAGCGTCGTAGTCACCGAGCAGAAGACGCTCAACTCAAAGATCGTCGGCAAGAGCGCCAAGGTCATCGCGGAGATGGCGGGCATAACCATCCCCGACGGAACGCGCGCGCTGATCTTCCAGCTCGACGGAGTTGGCCGGGACTTTCCGTTGTCGATGGAGAAGCTCTCGCCGCTGCTGGCCTATTACGTGTTCGATAATCTGGAGGAAGGATGCGACCGGTGTGCCGAGATTCTGAGGTACGGCGGGATGGGCCACACCGCATCGGTTCACACGAATAGCAAGGAAGCCGCCCAGGAATACGGCATTCGAATGCCGGCCTCTCGGATCGTCGTCAACAGTCCGTCGACGCACGGCGCTATCGGGTTCACGACCGACCTCGAACCCTCGATGACGCTCGGATGCGGTTCCTGGGGAGGCAACGTCACCTCCGATAACATCTCGCCGCGACACCTGGTCGACATCAAGCGCATCGCATTCGAGACGCGGCCGATAAATCAGAAGACGGTCGCCGACCGACCCGCGGCTCGTCCGGCGGCGCGCCCCGCAATCGTCGACCGCGCCGAGATTTCGGCGCTGGTCGATCGTTTCCTGGCGGAGCGGCAAATCCGTCCGTCGCAAACCCACCTTCACGCATCCTCGCCGAGTTCTCCGGCCAGTCCGGCGCATCAAGAGCCGCCGGCTCCGCCTCCCGTGCAAACACAACTTCCGGCCGCAAACGGACGCGTTTACGATTTCGTCTGCGAAGACGACGTGAAGCGGGCGATTGCGGCGCGGGAGAAGATACTGATAAACGGCAAGACGATAATCACACCCGCCGCCCGCGATCTGGGTGAAGACCGCGAGGTGTTCTCTCGCGCCTGAGCGAAACGGACCTTCGGGACGGAGGCGCGCGGAATCGATGACGTGATGAATAACGGACGATCGTGATGAAGGCGGAATGCGGATGGCCGGTTTATCGGTTCATTACTTGCCGATCTCTACTTCGGCGCGGCCTCGATAGGCGAAACGTAGCCTGACCTCGTACGGGCCACGAGTCGCTGGCCCCCGCCGCTGATTTCGACCTTGATCGATCTAAAAGTTCCATCGCGCTTTGGGTTCGACGGGTAATAGCCTATCGAGTACTGGGTGCGAAGGTCGGTCGATATTTGCTCCGCAATAGAATGGACTTCGGAAAGTTCTTTCGGGAAGAAGGCCTTTCCGCCGGTTTCGACCGCCAGTTTGTTGAGGAGCCCTTCAGCCTTTTCTCGCGGACTCTTGGAGAATATCTTCGACTCACTCTCCATATCCGAAGTGAATCCGATCAGGTAAACCCGCACGTCGATCTCCCGCAGTTGCTGCACGACCTCATTGAACCCATAAACGCTGTTCCGCTCATCGCCGTCGGTGAAGAGTATGATCGCTTTCCGCCGGTTCTTACCTTCTTTCGCGGCGTAGTTGGCGGCTGTGTACAAGGCATCGAGCATGGCCGTTTGGCCGTGTGCAACCAGCCCTTGTAACGAATCGGCGACGTCGTTGACGTTGTTCGTGAATTCTTCGAGCAACTCGATGCTGCCCGAGTCCTTGAAATCAACAACGGCTAGTTCGTCCGAAGCCTCGCTCTCTTTCACCAGGTTGGACGACGCTGCGATGACCGTATCGAGCTTCGGCCGCATCGAGCCGGACGTGTCAATCGTGAAGACCAGCGAGACGGGAACCTGCTCGCGGCTGAAGAACTCGATCTTCTGCGGGACCTTGTCCTCAAGTACCTGAAACTGTTCCTGCTTCAGGTTCATCACCGGTTTGTTCGCTCCATCGACCACGGCGACGTCAAGCAGCACCAGGTCGGTCCCAATTCGAATGGGCTTCTCATCGGCCTCCTTGGGTTCCTGATGGCGAGGATCCCGCGTACTCTCCTGTCGCGGGCGTTGAGGATTGGAGTTTTCCTTCTTCTGACTGCCCGCGCCGGCAAATCCAGTGACCGTCAAACTCGCGGTGATCACACAAAAAACTGAGCTTGCGGCCAGCCACGCTGCCAGTCTGCTTCCGAGAATCATAGTTGGATTTTACCCCCCTCGGCGGTCGTTTTGAAGCACGCCTCGGCAATCGTCGCAAGTGGAAGAACCCGTCAACGTCGATCAACCTTCAGATGCGTAGCCGTGGCTGAGCCGTTGCAGTGAACGGAGACCGCCGCGTGTTTTGCAGTTGTATTCGCGCGGAAGCGAGAGGCGGCGCTACTTTTTGAAAGACTGATAGCCTTCGCGGTACGTGAGCGAAAGCCGCCCGAGTCCCTTGGGCGGATTCACCTTGACCTGTACTTTGTGCCATTTCGATTCCGCGGTCTTGTTGGTCGGGTAAAAGCCGAGCGAATACTGGTGACGCAGTTCGAGGGCGATCCGCGTGCATATCTCCACGAGCTCGGGCTCGTTGTAGGCATTGGGGAAGAAGGCCCGCCCGCCGGTCATTCGAGAAATCTCCTCCAAATTGGCGCGGCCGAAACCTGACAAGCTGTCGCTGGCGGGATCGGTTATACCAATCGCATAGATCTGCACGTCCGCTTCTTTGACCCGGTTGTGCAGCTCTTTGTAGGTATATCGGCTGTTGTTGTCCTGGCCATCCGAAATGATCAACAGCGCCTTCTTTGAGTGCCTGCCCTGCTGGACCTTCTCGACGGCGAGATAGGCGGCGTCGTACAGCGCGGTCGAGCCGTTTGGAGCAACGAACATCAGATGGCTAAGGACCTGATCGGCCGACGTCGTAAAATCCTGAACGAGCTTCGCGCGCGTGTTGAATCCGATCAAGAAAATGTCGTCATCGTCGTGCGAGGTCTCGATGAAACGCCTTAGCGCCCTCATCGCGCGGCCTATTCGCTCCTTCATTGACCCCGAGACATCGTAGACTACACCGAGTGAGATTGGCGCGTCCTGATCGGAGAAATGCGAGATTTGTTGCTGCACCTTGTCGTCAAAAACGTCGAAGTGCTCTCTGCCGAGGCCGGTGACGAACCTGCCATACGGGTCGGTTACCGTGACCGTGACGTTTACCAATCCGGTGCCGATGACTATCCTGTCGCTGCCCTGAACGACAGGTTTCAGATCATCCTTCTTAGACTGGCTGTTCTTCTCGTCGTTGCCCTTGGCAGCGGAGGCGGGAGAATCGGCGGCGCTCGGTTGCAGCGCAGGCGATTTGTCTTGCTGGGCTCCCGCGCTACTTAGTGAAACCGTCGCGACCGCGAGGAGAATGATCAGGAAGTGGCCAACGAATCTCTGTTTCATATCTGGTGTCCTCACTCTCAAGCGGCGAAACCCGGCCTTCCGTTTCGCCCGGCGTTGTGATTCAAGGTCTAATAGCCATGAGGCGTCTCCCATCAGAGTTACAAAGACGAGTCGGATTCGAAACGGATATGATTAGCGCGACGCTGCAATAAAACACCGGCCTCTCGCGAGCCGTACAGCCGCATTCTAGCACATCTGATTCTGGAGGCAAGGCGAACTTACAACAAAACAACACCCCTGTGGTCTCAAAGCCACAGTGCCCCGGCGAAGGCCTGGCTCCGGATCGGGTTTTCCTTCAAAAACCACGCTGGGCTTCTTCGAGCAAGCCGGCACGGGCTTTGCCAAGAATCGCCGGGCAAGGTTCTACTACGCCCCGAGGTGGCTCCGCTTTGATCAAACAGACTACGCTGAAAGAAGCCGTATCAGTTAGCGGCCACGGGCTTCACACCGGCAAACCGGTCAGCATCACGCTCACACCCGCGCCGGCGTACACGGGATACGTTTTTCGGCGTACTGACCTCAACAACTTCGAGATTCCCGCCGCACCTCATTTCGTCGCACGGGTCAGCTACGCGACGACTCTCATGCGACAGGGCGTGATGATCTCAACCGTCGAGCACCTTCTGTCGGCGCTCGCGGGATCTGAGATCGATAACTGCGCGATCGAGATCGACTCGCTTGAAGTCCCGATCCTCGACGGCAGCGCAGAACCGTTCATCGAGATGATAGAGCGGGCGCGTACCGCTACCCTCGAGGCGCCGCGCCAGTTTCTTCGCGTGCTGAAGCGAGTCGAAGTCGCGCAGGGCGACCGGCGCATGAGCGTGAGTCCGGCGCCGGCGCTGTCGATCTCGTGCCTGGTCGAGTTTCCCCATCCGATGATCGGGACTCAGCGCCGCGAGGTCCGGTTGGTCGACGGACAGTATTCGCGCGAGATCGCGTCGGCGCGGACCTTCGGCTTCCTCGACGAGCTTGACGCGTTGCGGAACATGGGTCTGATACGCGGAGGGTCGCTGGACAACGCCGTCGTTCTCACCCCCGAGGGCGGCATGCTGAATCGCGGAGGGCTCCGATTCGCGGACGAGTTCGTCCGCCACAAGGTGCTGGACATTTTGGGCGACCTCGCGTTGTTCGGTATGCCGCTGCTGGCTCACGTTGAGGCGGAGCGGACGGGTCACGGCGTTCATACTGCGCTCGTCTCTCGCGTGCTGCGTGACGACTCGGCGTGGGAGATCACCGATTCGGCCCAGTTATCGTAGCCCGACAATCGAACACCTTCATTCACCGCCGAGACGCCGAGGCCGGAGAGTCAACGCAGAGGAGGAAGCTAAATCTCTGCGCTATCTCTCCGGCCTCGGCGTTTCTGCGGTGAACCCTAGACGGAACATCAAAACCAGAGCACTCGCCTACCCGCGAGATGACACCATCGCCTCCATCCGCCTGATCGGTTCTTCTGTCCTGCCTTATTTGCCGTGTGCTACCATCTCCACTCGACGGGATAGAGGGGATGGACAAGTTCCGAATCATCGGGCGCAGGCCGGTCGGGGGCCGGATTCAGATAAGCGGAGCGAAAAACTCCGCGTTGCCGTGCATGGCGGCGGCGCTTCTCACGCCTGAAACGATCACGCTGCACAATCTGCCTTACGTGCGGGACATCATCACAATGCGCCGCCTTATCGAAGACCTGGGCGGCACCGTGCTGATGCCCGAAAAACGGACGCTCAACATTTCAACCGCAGGCGTCGAGTTTTACGAAGCTCCTTACGAATTGGTCAAGACCATGCGGGCATCAGTGCTTGCGCTTGGCCCGCTGCTGGCGCGGTTCGGCGAAGCGCGGGTGTCGATGCCGGGCGGCTGCGCGATCGGACAGCGGCCCATCGACTTGCATCTTGCCGGGTTCGAAAAGCTCGGCGCCGGCATCGCCCTCGAAGGCGGGGACATGGTCGCGCGGGCGAAGCGGCTTCAAGGCCGGGAAATCTACTTCGATACCGTGACCGTCACCGGCACGGAGAACCTCATGATGGCGGCCGCGCTCGCCGAGGGTGTGACGACGCTCATCAACGCCGCACGCGAGCCTGAGGTTGTCGATCTCGCCGAGCTATTGAATAAAATGGGCGCGCGCATCGAAGGCGCCGGCCGAAGTACCATTCGAATCGAGGGAGTCGAGGAGCTTGGCGGCGCCGAGCACACGATCATCCCCGACCGGATCGAAACGGGCACTTTTATCGTCGCAGCGGCTATGACCGGCGGCGAACTGGAACTCACGCGGTGCCGTCCCGACCATATGGCCGCGGTGATCGACAAGCTCAAGGAAGCGGGCGTCGAGATAGAACAACCGAATGCCTTCTCGCTGCGAGTTCGGCCGGCAGAGCGACTCAAGCCGGCCGACGTGACGACGCTCGCGTATCCGGGATTCCCGACCGATATGCAGGCTCAATACATGGCGCTGATGTCGCTAGCCGACGGCGTGTCGATCATAACCGAGACGATCTTCGAGAACCGTTTCATGCACGCGTCGGAGCTGCTGCGAATGGGCGCGCGCATTCACATCAACGGGCGGCAGGCGGTGGTTGAGGGCAACAGCGCGCTTATGGGTGCGCGAGTGCAGGCGTCGGACTTGCGCGCTTCGGCGTCGCTGGTTCTCGGAGGACTCGCTGCCGAGGGTGAGACGATAATAGATCGCGTGTATCACATCGACCGCGGGTACGAAAAGATCGAGGAGAAGCTGCGGATGGTCGGAGCGGAGATCGAGCGATTCAGGGATTGAGGGGGATTGGATCATTAGAGTCATTGGGCCATTGAATCAATGAAGCAATGATCCAATGATCAAATGATTCGATTCTGATTGACTCATTCAAGAAGGTTGGTTGATAATTGCCAGTGCCTATGGAAAACATGACCGAACAGGACACGATATTTCATCGAATCGCGTCGGGGGACGCACCCGCTGACATAGTCTATCGCGATGATCTAGTAATTGCTTTCCGCGACGTCAATCCACAAGCGCCAGTTCATGTTTTGCTGATACCGCGCGAGACCGCACTTGAATCGCTTAACGATGCGTCGAAGTTGGACCTGTCGCTGCTCGGTCATTTGCTCTACGTCGCCGCGAAGGTCGCAAATCAGATGGGAATCGCCGAAAGCGGTTATCGCGTCGTCATCAACACCGGCCAAGGCGCAGGCCAATCAGTTCCTTACCTTCACATGCACTTGCTCGGCGGCCGAGATATGGCATGGCCTCCTGGATGAGGGACAACTCGGTACGCCATCGCGCGGGTGTCAGTCGCCCAGCACACCCTGTAACTGTCTTTTTTCAGGAGGGAATTCCACATGCCCGCACGTCTATATTCGTGTATCCGTAAGCCTTGCTCAGCATGTCGATGCCTCTCAAAGTCACTTCTGAATCGGGTGGTCCACATCTGATCATATTGATAGGCAACTTTGCTTGTAACTCTCCATCGGGCGTGATCTCAAGCGCAACATAGGGTATGAGACGCCCGGCTCTGACTCGAAACTTCAGTTCCAGCGGTTTGTGTCCCAGATAAATTAGCCGCCGTATGCGAAGTTCTTGAAACTCGGTATTAACTCCAGCAAGGATCCAATTATTCTGTCCCCCAATTCTCTCCACTTCGAATCGGTTTCGTCCGCGCGGCGTTGCAACCGAGCCACCGCCCGCATTTGACGTTCGGCGTAGCTCACTCCGTCGGAGTCATTCCCCAGGTCCGCCGCGCTGGCATTGGTACTATCAACCGAGTGCATCTGGAATCCCTTAAGGAAGTCGCTGATCCAGTCAGCAGTTATCTGGCGCTGATCTCCAGGTTCATATATGACCTTTTTCAGAATCACGTTGTCGCCTCCGCGACATCGCAGCTCCGTCGCGCGAAAGCCTATTGAATAGCCGCCGTCTTTCCCATAGCCACGCCATTGACTCAAAAGGTTGTCTTTCACGCAAAAGGAAATCACGTAAGCCTCCCCAATCCCTATCTCGAACATTTTGAGAGCGGCTTCGAGCGCGCTCTTAAGGTAATCCAGTGGAAACGAATTGCCTACTCTTTCGAGATGGGCATCCCACGCGTCCAGATCCGTCAACGGCTTCAGGTCGCTGCCGATCGGTGGTGCAACCTCTTGCTTCATTTTCTCTATGACCCCTCGGATAAGGTCTACCGCATAGGTTATCTCGGACGGATCGTTCATGAACCGAACGTTCGTCGCCCACAACCGACCACTTGATAGAATGCCCAGCAATCCTTGTGCGTCTGTGTAATGGTACAAAAACTCAGGTGGGTTCGTGCACTGTTGTTGCCACGCAGAGAAACCTATCGGCATCTGCGTTTTTCTACCGTTATCTTCACGCGATTCGTGCAGGGTGTCGGACACATTGAGCTCCGTTACGGCTTCGCTTTTATGATCTCCACGGGTTCAATCACATCCGATCGCGCGATCCGATTCACGAAATCCACATCATCGCGATGATCTACCGGAACAACGTTTCACGCCGTCCGGACAGGCTTGTGGAACCCCGCCGCCTAATCATAGAAATCGCGGCGGTGACCTACCCTGATCACCGTCACCGTCCGAGCCGCATCATCTATTTCGTAGCCAATGCGCCAGTCGCCTACGCGAATGCGCCATAGCTGCGGTTCCCCCTTGACCTTGAGGCATCCCGGCGGCCGTGGATTCGCGACCAACGCGTCAACCACAGGAGCGATGCGACCGACAACCTGTTTATCGAGTTTGTCGAGGTCCTTGCGCGCGCGGCGAGTGAAGAAAACAGTAAAGGGATTAGCGCTCAAGCTTCCCCTCTGCGATCAACTCCGCTTTGACCTTCTCCCACGGGATGCGCTCTTCGTCGCGGCTTTCCTCGTAGACGCGAGCAAGATGCAAATCCTCCACTAGCTGCTCGTACTCATCCATTGGAAGAATGACAGCCGTCCTGTTGCCTTCCGCATCCGTGATGAATTGAACATTCTTGGACATCCTTCTTTTCCTCTTTTTCGTGGTCCGAACTGTGCGATTATACCACAGCCGCAACATCGACTATCTCGGCGCGAGAATCTCCACTCGCTCAATGCGGTCGCCCCTCCCTATCCGATTCACGACCTCCATTCCTTCGATCACCTGCCCGAACACGGTATATCCGCCATCGAGATGAGGCTGAGGTGAATGGGTGATGAAAAATTGGCTGCCGCCCGTGTCTTTGCCCGACAGAGCCATCCCGACCGCGCCCGTTCCGTACTCGCGAAGATTGATCTCGCATCGAATCTGGTAGCCCGGTCCGCCGTTCATATCGTTGCGCGGATCGCCTCCCTGAATCACGAAGTTCGGCACTACCCGCATGAACGTCAGCCCATCGTAGAAGCCGCGGCGTGAAAGCTGAATGAAATTGTCCACGGTCATCGGCGCATCCGAGGCGAACAACTCAATGCGGATGATCCCCTTCTTCGTGTGAATCACGGCAACCGGGGTTTTCACTGCGACCGACAATTCCGCGATCCGCTTCCAGTAGGCTCGATCGTGACCGGTTTCCGCCTTGCCCACCTGAAGCCTCTGCCCTGACAAGTCGGCCCCCGACTCGCGCAACAACTCCAACGCCTTGAGCCGAACCACGTAGTCGGGGTCCCGCGTCAGCTCCGACAGCGCTTCGACGCTCATCGGGCGTTTCAATCTTGCTGCCGTCTCGAGGATTGCGATGCGCGCATCGTTCATCTTGTCCGCACGGCCGGCCTTGTACGCCTCTTTCAGCGCGTTGATCACCTCATCGGATGGCTCACCCAACTCGCCCAGCAGCGTCGCAGCCGTCGCCCGCACCATCACGTCCTCGGCCTTCAATTGATCGAGGAGGACCTTCCGGAATCCGCCCACCTTCGCCGCCGACATCGCGTTCAGAATATCCGACAGCGCGCGCCAGTCGGGCTTGCCGTAGGTTGTCCCCGCCAACAAACCGCTCAGAGCTTGTTTCGCGCGGTCGGTACCCAACTGGCCGAGCCCCTGCGCATAAGCAGCCATCGTCTTCCACTCGCCTAACGGCACCTTCGCGGTGCCGGCGTCATCGAAGAACTGCGCCTCGCCGAACTTCGCGATTGCGATTTCGACTTCCGGGTTTGGACCAGGCTTGCCGTCGATTGACCGCAAGGCATTAAGGAACGGCAGCGCGCGCGCATCCTTGATGTTTCCGAGAGCTGTGGCGATCAACAACAGCAGGTTCTGCGGTGCGGGCACACCATCCTTCGCGCGATCGAATGCCCGGTAGCGCTCGATCAACTTGTTGCCGAGCGGGATGAGAGCGTCGGCGGCTTTCGGATCGCCTATCACTCCGAGCGCGACGACGGCGTTAGCGACTACCCGCTCGTCGGGATCGGCCAGCAGACGAATCAGCGGCTGTACGGCCTGGCTTGCCTTCGCTACACCGAGCGCGCGGGCGGCGTGCGCGCGAACAAGCTCGCTCTTGTCGTCGAGCAAAGGGAGGAGCGCAGGCACGGCGGGTGAGATGCCTTCGCGGATTCGCGCCAGCGCGTTCGCCGCCTGCCATCTCAAATCCGCGTCAGCCGATCGAAGCTGACCGGAGATCGGACCGACAGCGGAAGGCTGCCTGAGCCTCAGAAGCGCGGTGATCGCTTTGGTCGCGATCATCTTCGCATCCGCTGAGGGCGGCGCCGAAGTTGGAGGAAGCAAATTGATGAGCGCGTCGTTGATTCCGATGATCCCGTACTTGCCGAGCGCCTCGGCCGACTGCTTGTTCGAGGTGATCTTCCCCAACGCTTCAGCCACGCGAGCGCGAACCTCTGCGGCGCTTTCTTTTGAAGGGTCGAGCCGGTCCAGCAACGCGGGGACCGCCAGATGGCTTTCAATCTCGCCCAACGAGAACGCAGCCAGCGCGCGCATCCGCGGGCTCTGATCGTTGTTGAGCACTTCGATGAGATCGGCCACGCCCGCGCCAATTCTCCCGAGCGCCACGATCGCGCGGGCGCGCACGCCGGCAGAAGGATGCGGCGCGTTGATAAGGTCTTTCAACTCAGGCGAGGCGAACCGCTCGTCCTCGTACTGGATTATTTTCGGGTAGATGATCCGCTGCGTTCGGTCGCGCTTCAGCGTAGGCCTGCTGACCGGCGGCGTCGTGGGCGGGGCTTGCGCGCCGACCCTACCCGGGAGAACGACGATCGCGACCGCGCACATCACCGGGACCACGAGCGCGCGAATAGTACGCTCCAAATTACTCGCGCGCGACGTGAACGACGCGACAACCTTCAGGCAGGACTGGCCGGCGATCCCGTGTCTAGGCGTCATCTCTCGCGTGATCCCTCTCGACTTGAACAAGATTATCGTAGAACGTCGCGCCGCCGCCCATGTCAGTCAGCGCCTGAGAGACCGTGCGGTTGACGTTTCGCCGATCCGGACTGAGTTTGTTCCACCATGTTGACGGCGCGACCGCTACGCCGCTCTTCACACGGGTCGTCACTTGCGCGAACAGCCGGCACTCGCCGCGATCATTCCACACGCGCACTTCCTCGCCGTCACGAATTCCGCGCCGCTCCGCGTCGTCGGGATTGATCAGGATCGCGGGACGCTTTTCGCTCTTCAAGAAGGACGCCAAATGAGAAAAGGACGAATTCAGGAATGTGTTGGCCGCTGGACTGATCAATTGAATAGGACATCGGGCCGCAAGGTCGGGCGCCGACTGGGGCGATTCGCGGGGCGGAACATAAGCCGGCAACGGGTCGAGCCCTGCCTTCGCGAGCCGCTCGGAGTAAAACTCGCACTTGCCGGACGGCGTTCCGTAGCCTCCGTCGGAGAAAGGAGCAAAAGTCTCGGGGAGATTAAGTCTCGCCCAGCCGTCGCGCTTCAAGCGGTCAAGCGTGATCCCGCGAAGCGCCGGGTGATCGGTCGCCAGCGCCTGTCGAATGATCTCCTCGTCGCTGTCGTTGAAGCATGCCTCCTCGAAACCCATTCTCTGCGCCAGCAA
Source organism: Blastocatellia bacterium (assembly GCA_035293105.1). Lineage (GTDB taxonomy): Bacteria > Acidobacteriota > Blastocatellia > UBA7656 > UBA7656 > DATDOV01. Next base: position 56,628 of record DATDOV010000063.1, on the reverse strand, counting down.
CCGAAACACTTCCGAGTTAGGCTTCGCTTCGCCGAGCGGCGCGATGGCCGGCTCGTTGTACACGAGATAGTAATGACCGTACGGCTTCACGATGTCGCGATGCTCGAGTTGCGTGGTCGCAGGCAGCAGAATGTCCGCGTAATCGGCGGTATCGGTCTGGAACTGCTCGTGCACGACCGTGAAGAGGTCTTCGCGCTTCAGACCCTCGATCACCTTCGATTGATCAGGCGCGACCGCTGCCGGGTTCGAGTTGTAGACGTATAGCGCTCGCACCGGCGGACGCGCTTCGGTGAGAGCCTCGCCCAGCCTGGACATGTTGATGGTCCGCGGCCTTCCGGCGATCAAATCCGGCCGTTGAAGCACGGCTTCGTTGAAGGCGAAAATCCCGCTGGTCGACAGCAGGACTCCGCCGCCGACATGCCGCCACGCGCCGGTGAGCGCCGGGAGACAAGCTATCGTGCGTACGGCCATGCCGCCGCCGGCATGGCGTTGCAGGCCGTAGTTGATTCGAATCGCCGCCGGGTGTGTGGTTGCGTACTCGCGGGCGAAGCCGACTATCTCGGCTTCGGATACGCCGCAGATCGAAGCCGCGCGCGAAGGCGGAAACTCGCTGATGCGCGCGCGGAGCTGATCGAACCCCAGCGTGTGCCGCTCAATGTAGTCCCGATCTTCCAGTCCTTCGCTCACGATCACGTTCATCACCGCGAGCGCAAACGCCGCGTCGGTCCCCGGCAGGAGTTGAATGAGCTGATGACAATGGTCGAGCGTGTGATTGCGATAGGGATCGATGCCAATCAGCCTCGCGCCGCTCTCGAGCGCTTCTTTGATCTCGGGCCACAAGTGGATGTTCGACGAGAGCGTGTTGGTGCCCCACAACACGATCAGCCGGGCGCGATGGAAATTCTCGACGTCAGTGCCGATCTTCGCGCCGAGCGTGTAGTTGAGCGCGTCTCCGCCTGCGGACGAGCAAATAGTGCGCGCAAGAAGACTCGCTCCTAGCCGGTGAAAGAACCGCCGGTCCATGCTCGAGCCGTTCACCACCCCCATCGTCCCGCCGTAGCTGTATGGAAGGATTGCTTCGGGTCCGTCCGCTGACTCGGCGATCTCCTGAAACCGTAGGGCAATCGCATCGAGCGCTTCATCCCAGCTTATTCGATCGAAGTGGCCCTCGCCTTTCGCGCCCACTCGTTTCATCGGATAGAGTAAGCGGCCCGGGTTGTAGACCCTTTCGAGGTAGCGCGTGACCTTGGTGCAGAGGAACCCGCGAGTCGGTGGATGCGCGGGATCGCCCGATACGCGAGTCGCGCGGCCGTCTTCGACCTCGACGAGCATCGCGCAGGTGTCGGGGCAATCGTGCGGGCATGCGGCGTGAACGATTCGCTTGTCAGGCATGTTGGGCCTCGTGTGAACTAGTGGGCATTCCCCTGACGGCGCCACTTCCGACTTGAGATCATGCGGCGACTTCCACGTAGTCCACTCGGCTTGAGGGCTCCGGAACCGGCAGCCCGTCTTCACGCATTCCGCGAAGATGGAACTCAATCGCTTCTCGGATCTGCTGTTCTGTTTCTTCTATGGTCGTGCCGGTCGCGACGCAACCGGGAAGATCGGGAACGTACGCAGCAAAGTTATTGTCAGCTTCTTCTATGACGATTGCATAGCGCATATCTAACCCTCCTTTTTCTTCAGCCCTGCTTGCCGCAAAACACTGTTTAGTGTACCCGAAGGCAAGTCGTCACCTGGCTTCCCGGGCACCGTCACGCGCCCCTGCTTTATGGAATGCTTGAACTGGCGGTGGCTGCCCTCAGTCGCAACCAGATACCAACCATCGTCCTTAAGCAGTTTGAGGACGTCGCGCACCTTCATTGTGGAACAATAGTGGCTCTGTCCTAAACGCGTCAACGCCGAGCGATGGCGCCGCTAGGAATCCCGTTGTCGCCCGCGTCCCGTCATAGTATTCTGGGGATTCGCGTGGCGTCGGTCGCCTCAAGTTCGTGCGCGTGGCCGCGTTCAAACCTGCGCTGTTCTGACTTATGCGAAAGTTTGACCCCGCTAAAGACTACTATCAGACGCTTGGCGTCCGCGAGAACGCCGGCAAGAAGGAGATCGACAAGGCGTACCGAATGCAAGCCCGGAAGCTCCATCCCGATCTAGGCGGGACCGATGACGCGATGCGGACGCTGAACGAGGCTTACGAAGTGCTCTCTGACGCTGAAGCTCGTCGAGCCTACGACGCGGAGCGGCGCCCCATCGCCGTGTACTCTATGCCGACTGCGGTTTTCAACGCCGCATCGTCGTCGCGGTCGGGCGCTCTGGGGATACCATATCGCGACAAACGAACCGTCCAGTTGATTGCCGGATCGACCGTGTGCTTCGCGCTGGGAGTGATGCTCCTGATGGGCATTGAAGGGAGCAGCAACTTCTCGGCAAACCTGATGCCCTGGTTGATCCGTTCTCTCCCGCTCGCGCTGATCGGAGCCGGCGTCGTTCTAGCCCATTCGGCCGGCAAGACGCCCGACCAGCAGTCGAAGGGAACCGTCGTCTCGTTCCTTGGAGGCTGGCAGGCTATCAGGCAGGGAGTCATCTGGGCGCTGGGGTTCGTAGCGCTCCTCATCGTGTTGATAGTGGCCTATGTGGGATGGCCGAAATAGCTGGAGACTACATAAGCGATGAAACTGTGGGGCGGGAGATTTGAAGGAGAGACCGACGCGGGCTTCGCTCGGTTCAACGCCTCGTTCCAGTTCGACCGTCGATTGATCGAGGCCGACGTCGAAGGAAGCCGCGCCTGGGCGGAAGCGCTTGCGGCGGCGGGAGTCATAAGCAAAAGCGAAGCAGAAGCCATCGACGAAGGGCTGCGGGAGATCCTGCGCCGCGCGCGCGAAGAGTCGGGTTATCTCGACAGCCGCGAAGCCGAAGATGTTCATAGTTTCGTCGAGGCAGAGCTTGCGGCGGCGATCGGCGACGCGGGCCGGAAACTTCACACCGGCCGGAGCCGCAACGATCAGGTTGCCACTGACCTGAGACTTTTCATTCGCGGCGAGATTGATCGCTGCGGCGACCTGGTGCGTGACCTTCAACGCGCACTCGTGGAACTGGCCGAGGCAAACCAGGACGTGGTTCTGCCGGGATACACCCACTTGCAGCGCGCCCAGCCTGTACTCTTCGCTCACTACCTGCTCGCGTACTTCGAGATGTTCAAGCGGGATCGCGAGCGCTTGAGCGACAATCGGGCGCGGGTTAATCGCTTGCCGCTCGGATCGGGAGCGCTCGCAGGGACAGGATTCGGCGTTGATCGCGAGCAACTCGCCCAACGGCTTGGATTCGATTCTGTTTGCGAGAACAGTATCGACGCCGTCAGCGACCGCGACTTCGTGATCGAGTTCATCGGCTCGGCGGCGATTGGCATGGTTCACCTGAGCCGGCTCGCCGAGGACTTGATCATCTACTCGACTTCTGAGTTCGGCTTCATCGAATTGTCGGACGCTGTTTCCACGGGATCGTCGTTGATGCCGCAGAAGAAGAACCCGGATTCGTTGGAGCTGATCCGCGGAAAGGCCGGGCGCGTTTTCGGCCATCACGCGGCGATGCTGGCGACGATGAAGGGGCTGCCGCTTGCGTACAACAAGGATATGCAGGAAGACAAGGAGGCCCTGTTCGACACGATCGACACCGTGACCGGCTCGCTTGGAGTGATGGCAACGGTGCTGAGAAATGTGAGGGTTTGCGGCGAGAGAACGCGGCTGGCAGCTCTGACCGGCCACGTCAACGCGACCGACCTCGCGGATTATCTTGTGCGAAAGGGATTGGAATTCCGGAAGGCTCACGACATCGTAGGCCGGCTGGTGATGCACGCGATCGAGCGCTGCAAGAAGTTGGACGAGCTTCCGCTTGAAGACTACCGGACATTCTCTCCGGTCTTCGACGGCGACCTGTATGATTCCCTAAGACTTGAGTCCTCGCTCGGTAGTAAGTCGGCGCGTGGCGGAACATCATATGAGCGTGTACGAGAGGCGCTGGTGAAGGCTCGAAGCGAGATGGATTAACCGTGGCCGCACTGCAAGTCGTGTCCGTCAGAGGAGCCGGGCATCACCTGAAGCCGTCCATGGCTGTGAAGGGAGCGGGCGCTCGAAGGCAGTTTTTTCGGTCTGCTAGTCCGACTGTCTAGAGAGATCGAACATTCCGGCGACAGATCTACAGTAGGAAGAAAGTTCTTGCCGCGCGTGCGAGCGATCCGCAGCCGAAGGGTCCCGAATCGTGTTACCCAATCTCGCTCGTAATAGCCGTTGTGGTGGTAACGAGGTTGGTCGCCAGTCTGTTGTGCCGCTCGTAGCGCCTCAGCCCTACAAATTGATCACGCTCGCGTTCTGACCAGCCTTCGAGGAATTGCTTGAGAAGTGTCCTGTTGTGCTGGTTCACGTCTCCCAAAAAAATTGGAAATACCCATTGCACGTGGTACCCTCACCCATTCAAGCCCCCAGCGAGGCGGAAAGTGATATGCCCTTCGAAGACCTTAGAGACTTCACCCGCGAGCTTGAGCGCGCAGATCAACTCAAGAGGATTCGCGTCGAAGTAAACGCCGAACTCGAAATCGCCGAGATCACCGACCGGGTTTCAAAGCAAGGCGGGCCAGCGCTGCTCTTCGAAAACGTGCGAGGTTCGTCAATCCCGGTCCTGATCAACGCCTTCGGCAGTCGCGAGCGGATGATGATGGCGCTTGGAATCAAGGACTACGCGGAAATCACCGAGCGCATCAGCGAACTGACCGATGTGAAGTCGCCTCAGGGTCTGATCGAGAAGGTCAAGATGATCCCGCGTCTCGCCGATCTGGGCCGAATGTTTCCGAAAATCGTCAAGGACGGCCCGTGCAAAGAGCGGGTCCTCAAAGAAGGCGAGTTCTCACTCTTTGATTTCCCAATCATCAAGTGCTGGCCCGAAGACGGCGGCCGCTTCATCACGCTGCCGCTCGTGTTCACCAAGAACCCCGACACCGGCAAGCGGAACTGCGGCATGTACCGGATGCAGGTCTACGATGAGACGACAACCGGTATGCACTGGCAGATTCACAAACACGGCGCGCAGCACTTCCGAAACCTGAAGCGAGCCGGAGGCGGGAGGCTCGAAGTAGGAGTGGCCATAGGAGCCGATCCCGTGGCGACCTTCTGTTCGATCATGCCCCTGCCCGAAGACCTCGACGAGATGATGATAGCCGGCTTCCTGCGCGACAAGCCGGTCGAGATGGTCCGGTGCGAGACGGTCGACGTCGAGGTCCCCGCAACATCCGAAATCGTCCTCGAAGGCTACGTCGATTCGGAAGAGCTTCGTGTTGAGGGCCCGTTCGGCGACCACACCGGCTACTACTCGCTCGAAGACGAGTTCCCGGTCTTTCACGTCACTTGCGTCACGCATCGCAAGAACCCGATCTACCAAACGATCATCGTCGGCAAGCCGCCGCAGGAAGACTGCTGGATGGGAGAGGCGATAGAGCGAATCTTCCTGCCGTTGATGCAGCGGCAATTCCCGGAGGTCGTCGACTACCACATGCCCTTCGCGGGAGTCTTTCACAACTTGATGATCGTGTCGATACGAAAGAACTATCCCGGGCAGGCGCGCAAGGTGATGAATGGAATCTGGTCGCTGCCTCAGGCGCAGTTCACCAAGTGCATCGTGGTCGTGGACGACGACACCGACGTGCGCGATGTGAATCAAGTCGCGTGGCGGGTGCTGAACAACATCGACCCCGAACGTGACATTCAGTTCATGCTCGGCCCGGTCGACCAGTTGGACCATTCATCGCGGTTGCCGAACTTCGGATCGAAGATGGGAATCGACGGCACGCGCAAGTGGAAAACCGAAGGCTTCGACCGCCCGTGGCCGAAAGAGATCGAGATGAGCGACGAGGTGAAGCAGCGGATTGACCAGCTTTGGCCCAGGCTTCGATTATGACGAGCGCTCTGTGACGGCCCGTGTAACAACAGCGACGCACTCGGGCGACGGTCAGCGAGGACGGCCAAAAAAGGAGCACCTGGCCTCTGTTTGAGGGGAATGATGCCGCGCGAATCCGAGATAATTTCGCGCATCAGGAGACGCGCGCGGGTGACCGACCGAGTCGCGACGGGAATCGGTGACGACGCCGCCGTGCTCAGATTCGACGCCGGCACCGATGTCGTCGCGTGCTGTGACTTGTCGGTCGAGGGCGTTCACTTCAGAACGGAATGGGCGGGGCCGCGCTTGATCGGCTACAAGTCGCTTGCCGTGACGCTTAGCGACGTGGCTGCGATGGGCGGGACCGCTCGGTTCGCGATGGTCAGCGTGGCGTTCCCTCACGGCGCGACGTCGGAGTTCATCGATGAACTGATGGACGGCGTCCTGGAGATCGCCGACAGGAGCGGTGTTGCGCTCGTTGGCGGCGATACTTCAACCTCGCCCGGTCCGTTGTTCATCGACACCATCGCGATCGGTGAATGTGGGAGAGGCAAGGCCGTGACGCGCGGAGGCGCGCGTCCGGGAGACCTCATATTCGTCACTGGCTCGCTTGGCGCGTCGGCTCTCGGGTTGAAGCTGTTGGAGCGGGGGCACAGGCTCCAAGTAGAGAGCGGTGACCCTGAATCGCGTGCCCGCAACGAAGCGCTGTTGAGGCACCTCGCACCCGAACCCCGGCTCGAAGCCGGCAAGGCGATCGGCGATGGCGGGCTTGCCACGGCGATGATCGATATCAGCGATGGCTTGAGCACCGACCTCTGGCATATTCTGGCTGAGAGCGGACGGGGCGCAATCATCCACGCCGATTCGATCCCGATTGCCGAGTGCGTCAAGTTGCTGTCATCACCTCCGTCATCGGAGACCGCTCGCATCGCCGGTGGGTTTGATGCCCTGGGCCTCGCGCTCCACGGCGGGGAAGAGTTCGAATTGCTTTTCACTGGGGATCGGGAAAGGCGTGCAGAGGTGGATGAGTTATCAGCGGCGCTCGGACTGCCGATCACGGCGATCGGTGAGATTGTGGAAGGCGACGAGGCGCAATTGGAACGCGGAGCGCGTGAGCCGCTTCTGCCGGGTGGCTACGAGCATGAGATTGGAGGCGCGGCGAGTGCTTCACGTTCACCAGAGTCTAACGGCAATTAGAGTACGATTTCAGTCGGGGCTTTCCAGTCGGATACCGTGGATTTGAATTCCAAAAACCCGACTAAAGTCGGTACTCTGAACGCCCGACACTGAACGCGTCACTTCAACCCCAACGTCACCTTGCTCGTTGCGACGTTCGCGCTCGAATCCGCGCAGCGGAATGCGATGACGTGCTCGCCCGGCTTATCAAACGTGACTTTCACGCTGAAGCTCTCAACCGCCGAATCGGCGATCCCGTCACCGGGGAAAACTAACCGCCAGGGGCCGCCGTCGACGCTGTATTCGCCCCGTACAACACGGCTCGTCAAGTCGCTCGCTTCAAAAGTCACCTCGGCGGCCTGCCCGCTGATTGCGGGCGCGCGCTGTTTGACCAGCGGCGGCGTGTTGTCGACCTCTACGGCGTCAGAGGTTTCTTCGATTGAGAGCGCGAGTTCCGCCGGATTGCTCGGCGAATCGCTCGCTATGACCTTGAAGAGGTACTCCCCATCAGGCAGCCGGTTGCCGTCAATCGTGTAATACGACTGCACAAGGTTCTCGGCTAACAAGTGCCAGTCGCGGTCGTCGACGGTCTTGTAGAGGACCTTGTACTGGAGCGCATCATCGTTGCGATCCGACGCCTGCCACGTGATCGTGCGTGCGCCCTTCTGAAAGAACCTGCGCGGCGGGATGTTCGACGGCAGCCCGAACAACTGAGGGTCAAGCCCCGACGACGCGATCGAGGGGTCGATAGCCATCGGCGTCTCCTGCAACGCCACACCCGGCGGGAGAAGATTCACTGATGTGATTTCCGGCGCCTGATTTCGCGGCAAATACGCGACGACCACCGATTCGAGCCGAGCAGCCGATCCGGCGCCCGGTGCGCCTGCGACTCGAGCGGGCGTTGCCGTCTCCCGCAGCAAGGCCCGCCACTGGATGAAGCGGGCTCGCGGGCTCGTTATCTGGTCCCCCGCCGCGTTGTGATAGGCGGCCGACCATTCGCTCCAGGTGGCGTCCGGACTTTCCGTATTGCCGCTCCGCGTTTGAAGCTCGACGCTGCCGGCGGCGCGCCAGGTTATCACGCCCCATTTGCCGGCGAACTTCGTGTCGTGAACCGGAGACGTGTACGAGCCTTCGGCGGAGGATTGCCGCCCGATGCGATATAGCCTGCCGAGATTGCTCGATGTCGCAAACAGGTTCTCTCCAACCGCGAGGATCGTCGACGTCTGATCCTCCGGGGATTGAATCAAGAGTGTGCGGTTGCGATCCGCAGCGACCGCGAAGATGCGCCCCTTGTTTCCCGTGCCAACGAGCAAGCGACCGTTCTCAAGCGGCTTCATCGCGAATCCTATTGCGTCGCTCGAACGCCAGTAGAGATCGCTGCCTCCGTCGGCTGAGATTCGGAAGACGGCGCTCTTTGCTCCTTCGGCGTTCTGGCGGCCTCTCGTCTGGCCCTGTGATCCGGAGAGGTCCATGACTTGAATCCCGCTCGGCGTTTCCTGGTCGTCCGAAGCCGCGATGGTGATGACGCCTTCGCTTGATATGCTCGTGGACGACGAAACGCCCGTCGCCGTTGGCCGCGCGCCGGATCCTTGCTGACTTACGCCGAGCGCGAATACCGAGCCGTCGCTTGCGACGGCGAGGCTGTGAATCTCCTGCATCGGGGAATCAAACAGCGCGAAGGTCTTCCCATCGGCGGCAACACGGAGAACGAGTCCGGTCGGATCGGTCCCGGCGAGCAAGTTCCCCGCCGAGTCGAGCGCGAGCGAGACTATGTTGGTTTCGTTCGTGTCGGCGAGAACGGAGCCGTTGCCTCCGGAGTCGATCTTGTAGATCACCCCCTTGTCGCCCGTCCCGGCATAGAGCACCGAAGTCTTCTTGTCGAAAGCAAGCGACCAGATGTATTTGCCGGGTGGATCGAAGAAGGCCGACTGACCCCCATCGGGCGTGATCCTGTAGATCTTCCCATCAGGTGAAGTTCCGGCATACAGGTTGCCCAGCGCGTCGGTCGCAAGCGCGGTAACGTCCAACTCGGTTGAGTCGAAGAGCAGCCGGCCCTCGCCGCCCGGAGTCACTTTGAAAACTCGGCCTTCGTGACCGGTGCCCAGGAAGATGTTTCCGGCGGCGTCGGCGGCGCTCGACCAGATGTAGGCTTCCTTGGTGTCGTAGACGATTGTGAAGGCGGGGGCGAGGGTTATTGACCCGCCGTCGGCGATCGAGACTCCCCGCGCGTCGCCTTTGACGACGTCTTCCTGTTTTGAGACTTCCCAGAAGACTGCACCGCCTGCCAGCGTTATCGGGGCGAACGCCACAAGAACGAGGCTGAAGATTGCTGTTTTCCACGGAACTGACAGATGAGGCATTATGAGTTTCCTTTCAAAAGACTCGCGGACACGCGGATCGTGTTACTGACTCGGGCATTGGGCAACTCGCACGTTTCGCCCTTTGACACGCAAAAGGCCCGCAGCGCGCGCGGGCCTCGTGCGGATTCAAATGTGAACAGCGGGCGATCTCACTTGACCACGTTGACGGTAATGCTCTGCTGCCCGCTGATGAGAAACTGAGACGGCGGAAGCTCCTGTTCGGCAAGCGTCGCGACCGTCAGCGGCGCGTAGCCTCCCGAAGTCCGTTGCGACCCCAGCGTCGCCAGCACCGAAGGCGGAAGAGCCGGCATCTCTTCATTGTTGACCACCGCGCCCGCGCCCGAGTACATCACCTTCACATAAAGCCGGTTGTTCTTCTTCAGTTTGTTTATCGCGCGTACTAGTTGCCCAAGGTCCTTGGGCGAGAAGTCCACTCCGGGCCGCGACCGCAGGTCATACTGGTTCATCGCCGTGCCGTCGCCGACAACGATGGTGAGCGCTCCGATCGGAGCGTCGGCCGGTATCGCAAGCGGTATGCGCTCGACGAACTCGTTTCCGTTGTCGTTTCGCGCGAAGGCCTGAATCTCAATCATCTCGCCGCGGCGCACCTCGGTCTTGTCGACCCAGAGCCGTCCGAGCGTGCCGTTTGACCGCCTGTCGAGCGACGTGACATCGATCTCGATGCGCCGAACGTCGACCGAATCAAAGCCGCTGTTGAGCAGCGCCGCGAGCGGCCGTTCAACCGCCGCCACGGCCATCAGCCCCGCGCCCGCCGCAGCCGAGAAGCTGTTGTCCAACGTAACGTCCGGCTGGGCGGCCATCACGATCCGGCCACTCAGCTTGATGGTCTGATTCCCCAACTGCCTTTCGGTCGCCGAGATCGCCGAGAACATCGATATCTTCAGCAGCAGCGGCGTGAGGAACGAATCCGAAACGATCTCGAAATCGTAGGCCTCGGTCTTCTGTCGGCTCGTGCGCACCGATATGTGCACCGGAATCATTCGAGGCTGCTCGCCGAGCTTGCCGAATACACCGGTCGCTCGATCTTGATTGATCGACCCGACCAGCTTGCCCGCGATCGATAGTTTGAACGAGTTACTGAGGTTGGGGACTACGGTGACGACGGATGATTCGGCCATCGGCCAGGAGGTCTGACCTGAACTGAGAAACGGGTGACCGAAGGCGTATATGCGGTCGCCATCGCGGTGAGTCACCGTGCCCGCCGCATCGATCGTGAAGTCTCCGCGCACAAGCTGGACGCTGACCGAAGAGCCGGCCAGGAGCGTGGTCTCGGTGGCGGCGGCCATCGGAGTGAGCGGAGCGGACCCGCCCGCTCCCGCAAAGGGCTGGATGCCGGCTTTCCTTAGATCGCCCGCGAACATCTCAATGACCGACTGGGGAATCCCCGCGAACGTCACGGGCGTGGCGATAGGCGACATGGTCTGGCCGACGACCGGAATCATCGAAGGCGTGGAAGCCGCGTCCACGCCGACAACCGCGGCGTCCGAAGCCGGCAGGTTTCCGGCCGAACCGCCCGCCATCAACGTAAGAAAGCTGAGGCGCTGGCCCGTTCGTGGATTCTCTTCCGGCCCGCGCTCAAATATGTCGATCATCTGTTTGATCGGGGTAATTCCGGCGATGGCTTCTTTGGAGAACTGAAACGAATACGCGACGGCCCCGACGAGCTTGCCATCAATGTACACGGGGCTTCCGCTCATGCCGGCGAAGACGCCCGTTCGAGCGACCTGCGGTCCGCTGAGCCTGGCAATGATGGTGCTCTGCTTCGGGTTGGGCATGCCGTTCAGGACGCCGAGCACTTCGACATCGAAGCTCTCCGGAGTTGAGCCTCGAAACACGGTCATACCGTGCCCCGTCATACCGGGTCGAATCTCCTCGACCGGCATGAAGCCGGGCTTTGACTTGGGATCGTCGGCCGACGCTGCGACGCCAAATCCCACAACGAGGCAGAGTGCGATGGCTAGATGCTTCATAATCCTTCCTGTTCAGGGGCGCTCAAAACCCGCTCGGAATCGCGACGTCGATTTATGAGAGAGCTACACATCCACGGGTTGAACATTGCGTGACTCGCGAGGATGATAACCGCCGTAGAAATTTGGTGTCAAGACTCGTGGCCTCGGATTTCGCGTCGCGTCCTCCGTTCTCTCCTTTTCTCCGCATTCGCATTGTCGGGCCCGATTTTCTGGCGTAGTATTGCTTCGACTGTTTGGTCTTTGCTTGACGGATAGCTCGCCTGGTTCCCTTTCAACCGCAGCAAATGTGGCCTGATTCTTATACTCGATCCACTGATGCTGAGCGACGAAGGCCACGGCACTAGTTCTCAACGCGATAAGGAGCTGTGATGAAAAAGGACCTGGCGATAACGCTGATTGAATTGCCATCGACTGTCGATGGTACGTTGGATGGGAAGCTTGCAAAGGACATCTATTCGCTGCTCAAGTATCCGGCGCGCGGCGTGCCGATGCTGTTGGCAGAAATGAAGCGCGCGGGCTACCGCGATACCGTCGCGATCAACCCTCAATATAATCGCCGCGATCCGGGTCACCTCGACGCCAGCGACTGGGCGCGGCTGCTTTCCTCAGACGTTGTCGGCATCTCGGCAATCACTCGCACGGCGCTGCAATCGTTCGAGCTTGCGCGCAAGCTCAAGGAAGCCAATCCGAAGATCAAGATCGTCTTCGGAGGCCCGCATCCCACCGCGCTTCCGCACGAATCGCTCCAGTATGGCGACATCGTTGTTATGCACGAGGGCGATCACACGTTCCCGGACGCCGCCGCACGGCTGGCTGACAACCTGGAGCGTCCCGAACTGGGCGACGTGCTCGGCGTGGCCTACAAGACGAATGATGGCGAGATCCGAGTCAACCCCGAGAGGCCGTTCCTGACGATGGATCAGTTGTCTGCCCTGCCCTTCCCTGAGTACACCGCCGGCGAGATCAGAGGGATCACTCACAACGTTGTGAACACCTCGCGAGGCTGCCCGTTTGAGTGCGAGTACTGCTCGGTGATCGACAACTTCGGGCGCCAGTTTCGGTTCCTGGACGACGACACGACGGTCGATCTGATCAAGTACACGATCGGGGTCAAGCACCGTCCGATCTTCTTCGGCGATGACATCTTCAACGCCAACCGCGGCCGGGTTAAGCGCGTACTCACTCGATTGCTGGAAGACGGAGTCAAGATGCCGCGGTGGTTCGCTCAGGTGCGCGTCGAGTCGGCGTGCGACCCGGAGATGCTGAAACTCATGGCCCGTGCCCGATGCTCATACGTATTCATCGGTCTTGAATCCATCAACGATGAAACACTCAAGCTCTATCACAAACACTCGACGCTGGAGAAGAACCGGCAGGCCATCGAAGCGTTTCACCAAGTCGGCATCCGCGTGCACGGGATGTTCGTGCTGGGTTCGGACGCCGACACTCCCCAGACCATCTCCGACACGTTCGTCTTCGCGAAGGAAATGAACCTCGACTCCGCGCAGTTCTTCGCGCTCACTGCCGTGCCCGGGCCTCCGATGACCGCCCGCTACGAGAGTGAGGGGAAGATCATAGCGCAGGGTCAGTGGCACTTGTTTGACGCGCAGCACGCGGTCGTGAGGCCCAAGAAGATGACCGCATACGAACTGCAGATGGGGACGATCGAGGCATCGCTGCGCTTTTACTCTTATCGCGAGGCGTTTCGGCATCTCATGCAGGGCCGCGGACTGTTTAATTTCCTGATCCGGATCAAGGGGCGGCAACTGGCCAAGCGAATACTCTCGGACAACGCGGAGTACGTGAAGTCGCTCAAGCAACTCGACGATTGGCAGCACGGGCTCCATCGCGAATACGAGTCGTGGCGCGAGTGGGCGTCGCGGCTGGTGGAGGACGGTTCGCTTGAGCTCGACGAGAAGCTCGACAGGCTTCAGCGATACCTGATCGAGAAGCGCGATCACGTCCGCGAGAGCTACGCGTCAATGGAAGCTGAGTTCAGGCCGTATTGCCAAAGCCTCGTTGACCGGATGATCGAGAAACTCGGTGGCCAGCTCGAATCGGCGCTGGGGGGTCCCGTCAATGTGTCCGGCGTCCCGCTGCCTGTGTTCCAGGGATAAGGACCGCGCCGCGACACCGGGGGGATTCCACGAGCCGTAACCTGCCGTGGTCGATATTCACAGTCATATACTGCCTGGGCTGGACGACGGCGCCAAAACGCTCGACGAATCAGTCGCGATGTGCCGGCTCGCCGAAGACGACGGCATAACCGTCATCGTTGCGACTCCTCATGCGCACGATGGCGTTCATGAAACACACGCAGCCTCCAAGCTCCGACAAAAGGTCGATGAGTTGAACGAGACCCTGGGGGGTCGCCCGCACGTTCAAGTCGGCTGCGAGTTGCGCCTCACGCACGACATAGTCAAGTTGGTGCAGTCGGGCGAAACCGCACCAACGATTGCGGACGGGTCTTACGTTCTCGTCGAGTTCCCTCATGCGCTCGTCCCTCCGGGCAGCGATCGCGCGCTGTTCGATTTGATGAGCTGCGGGTACAGGCCGATCATCGCCCATCCCGAACGCAACCTGCTCTTGATGTCGGAGCCTGCCCGTTTTTACGAACTCGTCGAACAAGGGGTGCTCGGCCAGGTTGACGCCGGATCGCTCACGGGCCAGTTCGGCAAGCGAGTTCAAAAGACCGCCCGAACGATGCTCGAAAGCGGATTGGTTCACATCATTGCGAGCGATTGTCATAACACCAGAAGCCGTGTGCCGGGAATGTCCAGGGCCGTTGCGGCAGCGGCTGAGATGATCGGAGACGAGTATGCCGGCGGGATGTCGAAGGATAATCCGCTGGCAGTCGTGCAAAGTCAGAGTATCCCGTTCCGGCCCGCTCCCGTCTTGCCCAGGAAACGTAGGAACTGGCTGCCGTTCTAAATCAGGGATAAGTGGCTACGAATTAGTGAAATCGATCAGTCGATGAAGATTGTTGAGCGCCGCACCGCTCTCGATAGACTGGGCGGCGAGTTCAACGCCGGCATTGAAGTCTCTGACCCTGCTGCTTGCCACGAAAGCGGCGCTGGCGTTCAGCAAAACGATATCGCGCCGTGGTCCGCTCGTCCCGTTCAGGATCTCCAGAATGATCCCAGCGTTTTGCCGCGCATCGCCGCCCTGTATGTCCTTCATCGAAGCTCGCTTGAGGCCGAAGTCTTCGGGTTGTACGGTGTAAGTGTTCAACTCTCCGTTCTTCAACTCAGTGACTTTCGTCGGGCCCGATATCGACACCTCATCCAGGCCGTCCATCCCGTGAACCACCAGCGCGCGTCTGCTTCCCAATTCACGAAGTACTCGGGCGACGACTTCCGTCAGGTGCTCGGCGTACACCCCGATGACCTGCGTGTCGGCGCCCGCGGGGTTCGTGAGCGGGCCGAGGAGATTGAAGATCGTCCGAATGCCCATCTGTTTGCGCGCAAGCGCAACGTACTTCATCGCTTCGTGAAGCAGCGGCGCGTGGAGAAAGCCAATGCCCACTTCGTCTATGCACTCCGAGATGCGCTCGGGAGAGAGGTCGAGCTTGACGCCGAGCGCTTCTACGACATCGGCGCTGCCACACTGGCTTGATACGGAGCGATTCCCGTGCTTGGCGACCCTCACCCCCGCGCCCGCGACCACAAATGCAGTCGCGGTCGAGACGTTGAAGCTGCCGCTCACGTCGCCGCCCGTGCCGCACGTGTCGATGAGCGCCTCGCGCTCTGTGCCGGCGAGTTCGGCAGTGGCGGAACGGGGCCGGACCGGCGCGGCCTTGCGACGCATCACCCGAGCGAAGCCGGTGATCTCATCGACCGTCTCGCCCTTCATTCGCAGCGCGGTCAGCAACGCGGCGATCTGCGCGTCGGTGCACTGGCCCGTCATTATCTGATCGAGGACAAGTTCCGCTTCCGCAGCACTGAGGTCGTAACGTTCGACGACGCGTTTTATCGCTTCGGTGATGGTCATCGCGGTCAAAGCTAGCACGGGCTGAATCAAAAGTTAAGCAACTCCCACGACAACTCGACCGCGCGGAACCTGAAGTCTCAATCTGAATTCCGAATAGCGCGTTCGCGTCACCGCGCGCCCTCGGTGTGTCCGTCCGCTCGAAGCTCGGCCAGCACGACCTCGGCGATTTCGGTTGCGGTCAGCAGGCCGCGACGGTAAGCGGGCCGGGTCGCCTCGTTGTAATCCGTCTCGAACAACTCGTCGCATAAGCGATCGATCTCGCGTTGGAACTTCAAATCGGTCGAGCGGAACCCATCGTCGATCAGCGGCTCGGTGATTGGAAGGCGTACAAGAAGATCATAGGTGGTCATCCATGCCCGGCAGTAAGCAGCGAGCGCTTCGGCTTCCCGGCCGGCGACTCCGTAGCGTCGCGTGTAGTAGGCGTAGTTGTCCAGCACCGAGCGGTCGCAAATCAGAAAGTCTGCTCGCACGGCCTTCTCGATCTCAAGTTGCACCTGGCGCGCGATTATCCACAGATAAGCCTCGCGGCTCGCCTGTTCGTTGAGCGGAAATGGGCACTCGCGGGCGATCTCGGTCAGCAATTCCACGGTCCGCCCCTTTCGCTTGATTGCGCCGCCAAGTTCGTACGCAATAGTGGTCTTGCCAACTCCGTGAGTTCCGACCAGCGCCACTTTGAACATCTACCCACCCCCGTCGTGCATGTGATCGCCGAGCGGCACATTCTACCAACCCCACGCTCGCATTGAAAATCCGAGCGTCCAACTGATCCAACTGAGACGAGATGAGTATCTCGGCGCTGGCTCGGCCTCCTTGGCGGCAGGGCGGCTGATCGTGTTTCAGCCTCGCTAGTTCTCACGGCAGCGGGCGGGCCACTTTTCTAAAACCCAAATACGGGGCGCTCACTTCAGGCTGAAACGTCTCGCGGTATGCCAACCCGAGCGTCGCCGTGCTCGCGCTGTACCACGAGCCTCCGCGCAGCACCCGCACGCCCGCCACATCGTCGTAGTTCCGGTCGTCATCGACGTAGGGCCGCTTCTTACTCGCGGCGCGGCTGACCGATTGAGTCCACTCCGCGACGTTGCCGGTCGCGTGGTAGAGACCATACCGGTTGGGCTGGTACTCGGACCTCGACGCATCGATCCCGACTACCGTGACCTCAGCGCTCGGGTTCTTCTTCCAGTTGTACAGGTGAGACTCGTCGTCGCTGATCTTCATCCCCAATCCGTACTCGAACCCGTCGGGTCCCCGCGCCCCTTTCTCCCACTCGGCTTCGGTGGGAAGCGCAAAGAGCCATTTGCCGCCCCCAAGTTTCTTGGTCATCCGCCGGCAGAACGCGTTAGCCTCAAACCATGTCACGTCGACGACCGGCTGATCGGGTTGTCCAAACCGCTTGAGGTCCGCGTCGCCGTTCTTGAGACGCGCGCTTGCGCGGGAAACGTTTCGCGATTTCCAGGCTCTTCCAGCTTCGGTCCAGTTGGTGTCGTCGTCCCATCCGCCCGGGTCGTCGAGGAATTCTCTGAACTCAGCGTTGCTGACTTCAAACGGGCTGATGAAGTAGCCGGTGAGCCAGACGAGGTGCGGGTCTTGAGGATTGCGGCGGTCCCCAAAAAGAAAATGGCCGCTTGGGATGAAGACGAACTCCGGGGCGCCGCGCAGCCGCGGCGGGCTTTCACGAGGCCGGCCGCGCACCGTGACGATGAAGCTTCCGTCCTCGTCGGGGCCGCCGCGATAGCCGGTCATCGGAACCGGATAGTACAACTCGCCGGTCTCGTGGTCGACCTTCAAGAAGTAGCTGCCTGCCGGAAGCCACGCGCGCCCTTCCGAGAAGGTCATCACTTCGGTCGCTGCTTCGAGCGTCTCTCCGGCCTTGAACAGATGAGCGGTCACGCGTGAAACGGAGGACAGCACGAGTTCCGTTTCGTCGCGCTCGTAGTGTCTGCTCTCCTCGTACTGGCGCCTCGCGTACCTGAACCCGAAGATCGCGCCCGCGACGAACACAATCGCGAGCGTCACGCCGAAGACCGGATACAACCGCTTCACTCAATGTCTCCGCTCTAATTTGCAATCTCAGATGTCCTGCCGCTCCAGGAGCCGCCGCGCGGCGAGCACCGGCGCCACAATCCAAAGCGACAGCGCTCCAATCAACGCCACAACGCCCGTCGCTTCGCCTCCGAGGAATTTCACAAGCGCCGCGCCGGCCGCCCCGAAAATCTCCTTGCCGTCAAGCGCGATCAAACTTGCCACTCGAACCATGTCGACCGGATTTCCGAACAGCGAGGCGAAGATGAACGCGTTGGCGGTTCGCTCCTTGAACACGAACGTGCCGCCGATCACCATCAGATCGTAGAACAGAACGAAGAAGAACCATGCGAACAAGGCGACGCCGAACGCTTTCGCCTTCCGCCGGCAGAGGGCCGAGATCAGGGCCGATAGACTCAGGAAGATCAGAGCGAGCACGAGCGCGAACCCGACGAAGACCGGATAGCGCGAGAATCCCGTCGTGCCGGCTCTCGCGGCGATGATGAGCCCGCCGAACCCGAACCCAAACAGGGTCGCGGTCAGGATCGCGGCGAACAAGCCCGCCAGCTTGCCCAGTAGAATCTCCGTGCGGGTGACCGGCTGCGAGAACAGCAGCTCGCTCGCGCTCTTCTCGCTTGAGAAGCTGAGCGTACCCATAGTCATCGCCACCAGCGGAATGATGTACAAAACCAGATTGAGCAGGCTCGCCGAGGTGCGCTGAAAGCCCTGGAACCCGATCGCGCCCGCTGTCACCAGCCCGAAGAACGAAATCGCGATGACCAACACTCCGAACGCGGCGGCAAAGACGATCGTCCACCGGTTCCGAATGTTTATGATCAACTCCTGTCGCGCGATGGCTCTGATTGCGTTGAAGTCCATCTACTGCTCCTTGCGGGTCAACTGGTCGAAGGTAAGCGCAGTTCCCTGAAACCGCGCGGCCGCTTCCTCGGCTTCCGTCTGGTCCTTGAAAGCCACGATGCCGCCGCTCATCGGCGTTCGGAACTGGAGCGACTTCACGTAGTGAGCCTCCTCCGCCTTGATCCATTCCGGCGCGTTGAAGTCGATGACGAAATAGGCGGCGAGCTTCTCGCGTCTGCCATCGAAGTTCGCATAGCTGGTCATGCACGTGATGTCGTCGAACTTGAAAGCCTGGCCGTCGTTGTCGATCACCTCCGCCGCGTAGCGCTTCTCGGAGATTGCCATCCGGCAGAACGAGCACATATCGTCCTTGTCGATTACGACGGGTTTTGGTTCTCCGTTGCGGCAGCTTGTGGCGACGAACATGCCTAACATAAGCGGGAGCAAGCTGCCCTTCCTAACCTGAGAGGTCCTGAAGTTCATCGGTCGGCCCCTTCGTTGATGTACTTCAAGTAAACATCTTCGAGCGAGAGCTCTTCGGTTGCAAAGCTCCGGACCGCGCCTCCCGCTGCTTCGATCGCCCGCAAAATTCGCAAGCGATCCTCGGCGCGACAAGTAATCAGCAGCGAATCACCATCGAGCGCGGCAGCTTCGGCGCCGGCCTCGCGCGCAACCTCGATCCACCTCGCGTCGGGATTCCGCAGCACTACTCGCATCTTCGAATTGCGCATCAAGCCCTCACGCAATGCCGCGACCGACTCCAGCGCGACCAGTTTGCCGCCAACCAGAATCGCAACCCGGTCGGCAAGCTGTTCGACGTCGGTCAGCATGTGCGACGAGAACAGAAAGGTCTTGCCCTGCCGCTTGAGCGACGCGAGAAACTCGCGAAACTCGATCGCGCCGGCCGGGTCGAGGCTGATGGTCGGTTCATCCAGGACCATAATCGGCGCATCGGCCAGGCACGCCACCGCAAGGCCCAGCCGCTGGATCATCCCGCCCGAAAACTCGCTCACCGGTTTGTCGGTAAAACCGTTGAAGTGAAAACTCGACCGCTCCATCAGGTCATCGACTCGCGCGCGCGGAAGCTTCCTCAAGCGGCAATAGAACTCCATCACCTCGCGGGCAGTGAGGCTCTCTTGAAAACTCACCCGCTGAGGCAAGTAGCTCATCAATCGTCGCGCGTTGCGGCCATCCCGTCTGATGTCGATTCCATCGACGACGATCCGCCCCGAGGTGGGATGGGTCAGCCCGACTATGCACTTCAGCGTCGTCGTCTTGCCGCTCCCGTTCGGACCAAGCAGCGCGAACGTCTCGCCTCGCGCGATGTCGAACGACAGGTCGCCGACCGCCGTAAAGGGGCCGAAGCGCTTTGTCAGATTGCTGAGCTGAATCATCTTGTTTGTCGCCGCCTGCGCCCCTTCCACATCACGGCTCCCGCCGCGGTCAGCAACATCATCGACAGCGCCGCGAGTGAGGCTTGGGTAGCCGGTTTCGCGGCCGCATCATCCGCCTGCGAGCGCATCTCCGTTGGTTTCATGAGCGGCGCCGGGTCCATCTCACGCGATCCTTCAATCACGGGAAAGGTCCGCTCGGCGGTCGCGAGCGCCTGTGCCGCCGGGCTGTCGAGATAGATCCGCAGCCTCGGGTGGTTCCCTTCCATGTACTCGAAGACGTTTTGAACCTTGTGCGGCACGTCGCCGATTCCGTCGCCGTCCAGGTCGTAGCCGCCGTAATCGCCCCAGTAGTTGCCTCGCCCGTTCAAGCTCCACCGGGTCGTGCTGCTCCGGCCGACCAACCGCAGCGGACTAGTATTCTCGACGAAGTTGTTGCCCTGGAAAACGTTCTCGCTCGCGCTGCTGAACATCTCGATCGCGATGTCGTTCTCGGCGATGACGTTGTTGCGAAAGGTGCTCTTTCGCAGCGCCTCCATAAAGATTCCCGTCGTGTTGTCGATGATGAAGTTCCCTTCTGCAAGGCAATCGTCGCAGTCCTGAAAGAGGATGCCGAACGAGCTGAACCCGCGATTGTGAATGAACGCGTTGCGCCGAAACTGAATCCTCCGCGAGTACATTATCGCCGCGCCCGCCACGTTGCGCGCAAACGTGTTGTCTTCGAACGTGTTGTCGTCCGAAGTCATGTAGTGAACGCCGTAACGCAGGCCGTATACTCGATTGCGGCGAATGACGTTGCCGGGACTGCTCTGGATGTAGAGGCCGTCACGCGCGTCCGAAATCGCGTTGTCTTCGATGGTGTTGTCGGGCGAGTTCCAAAGGTGAAGCGCCGCGCCGCGCTCTCCGAGTTCAAGCTGAGTCCGGCCGCGAATCACGTTCTGCCTGATGGTGTTTCGCGCCGAGTGCAACAGGTAGATGCCGTAGAGGACGTCGCGAAGCTCGTTGCCTTCGATGATGTTGTCGTTGGACTTGAGGAGAACGCCGGAATCTTCCCGCTGCAAATCAGATCCGCTGTGCTCGATCAGCAGACCTTTCACTACGCAACCATCGGCCGTGACCACCAGCACGCTGCCCCGATCGCCGCCGACGAGTCGGGGCTTGCCCAGGCCTTCGAGCGTGAGCCGCTTGTCGAGCACGACCTGTTCGTAGTACACGCCGGCGTGAACCTGAATTGTGTCCCCGTCGCGCGCGGCGGTGACTGCCTCGGAAATAGTACGATGTGCGCCGCCCGGGCCGACGGTAAGCGTGGCGGCTTCTGCGCCTGCCGCCGTCAGAATCCCGGCCGCAACGATGGCCAGCGATGTGCACCAGTGCTTCATGGCTCACCCCTGGGCCGGTTTTCTTGAAAAGAAGATCGCGGCCAGCAGCAACACCGAGAATGCCAGCAGCGAGAACGAAGCGATGTCGGGGAAACTGGTGACCGAGAAGTTCGCGATCTGTTTGGTGCCGAACAGCGGCGGCGTGAACGGCTCCACCTTGATTGAAGCCTGCGGGTCGAGGTTGTGACCGTAGCTGTAGAGCCGATGATAAAAGCTCCACAGCGAGAACAGGCCCAGGTAGGAGAACAGCACGAACACGTCGACCAGATTCGACATCTTGCCGATCACCATCGCCCGCAGCGCCAGAATGATCAGCGCTCCGATCGCCAGCGGCAGCCACGCAAACTCGCTGAAGTCGCTTTCGAGCAGCGGCCTCATCCCGATGTAGTGATTGAGCGAGTTGATCTCGCGCAGATCGTCGCGATTCGGCGTCTTGCCGCCTTCCAACTGGTAAGCATAGATATGAAGCGCCAGCCCGTCCGTGTACTGGTTCGAGGTGAAGGTCATGTTCCAAAGCGGGAACAGGTACGCGGGCACCAGCGCCACCACCGCGACAAGAATCAGCACGCGACTCCTGAGCGAGAGCGGCAACTCGAAGAAGGTGTTTGCTCGGTCTATCAAAGCTCTCATCGTCTGCCTCCGTTCACGACTTCAGGTCGTTAGGATATCTCAGCACGGCTCGAAGCGCGCGGTGAAGTGACGCAGGAAGGGCGCCTGGCTCACAATCCGGTACCCGCGAAGCGAACCGCGCCGCTCGAAGACATCGAGTATCGCTTCGATCACGTAGTCGACGTGGCTCTGAGTGTAGGCGCGGTGCGGGACCGCGAGCCGCACGAGTTCCAACTGAGCAGGAATCTCTTCGCCGGTCTCCGCGTCGCGCCGGGCCATCATGACCGATCCGATCTCGCACGAGCGAATCCCCGCTTCGCGATACAGCTCGACGGCCAGCGCCTGGCCCGGATACTCGCGCGGCGGGATATGAGGCAGCATAGCGCCGGCGTCGATATAGATCGCATGCCCGCCGGGCGGTTGCACTATCGGCACACCCTGGCCGGCGATGTGCTCGCCCAGATAGCGGATCGACGCGAAGCGATATTGCAAGTAATCCTCGTGAATGACCTCCTGGAGTCCTACCGCGATCGCGTCGAGATCCCGGCCAGCCAATCCGCCATACGTCGTGAACCCCTCGGTCAGGATCAGCAGGTCTTTTTCCTGCTGGGCCAGTTGATCGTCGTTCGTGCACAGGAACCCGCCGATGTTCGCAAGCCCGTCCTTCTTGGCCGACATCGTGCAGCCGTCGGCGTAGGAGAACATCTCGCGAGCGATCTCTTTCACCGACTTATCGGCGTAGCCCGGCTCGCGCAGCTTGATGAAGTAGGCGTTCTCGGCAAACCGGCACGCGTCGATGTAGAGCGGGATCCGATGCTCGGCGCAGATCGACTTCACCTCGCGGATGTTTGCCATAGAGACCGGCTGGCCGCCGCCCGAGTTGTTGGTCACGGTAAGCATCACCAGTGGAATGCGTTCCGCGCCGACGCGCTTGATCAGCGCGCGAAGCCCCTCGGTGTCCATGTTCCCTTTGAACGGATGGTAGAGCGACGGCTTCGAGAATTCAGGTATCGGAAAATCGACGGGATCGGCGCCGGCATACTGAAAATTGGCTCGCGTCGTGTCGAAGTGAGTGTTGTTGGGAACGACGTGACCCGGTTTGCACATGATCGCGGCGAGGATGCGCTCGGCTGCGCGGCCCTGGTGCATCGGGATGATGTGCTTGAAGCCGAATATGTCGCGGACGCTCGCATCGAAGCGGTAGAAGCTTGCGCTTCCGGCATACGATTCGTCGCCGCGCATGATGGCCGCCCACTGCTCGGAACTCATCGCGCCGGTTCCGCTGTCGGTCAACAGATCGATGATGACGTTTTCGGCGCGGATCAGGAAGAGGTTGAACGAGGCCTCGCGCAGGTACCGCTCGCGCTCCTCGCGAGTCGTCATCTTGATCGGCTCGACCGTCTTGACCTTGAATGGCTCGATGATCGTTTTCATGTCCAACAGGTTCCCGACGCCGATTGTTCGCGCGAGTCAACGATGAATGATGAACGATGAATGGCTCGCCGGTTCATCGTTCATCACCCCTCATTCATCGTGTCACCCTGCCTACTTCGGTTTAACCAGCAAGTACCCCTGCATCTCCTGGTGCAGGGCCGAGCAGAAGTTCGTGCAGTAGAACGGAAACACGCCGGGTTTGTCCGCGACGAACTGCACCGTCTTCGTCTCGCCCGGATCGATCACCACGTTGATGTTGTACTCGTTCAGCCCGAAGCCGTGCAGCTCGTCGGTCGTCTGTTCGATGTTCGTGATGTAGATGGTCACCTTGTCGCCCTGACTCACCTCGATCTTGGTCGGCTCGAAGCTGCTGCGCACGGCGACCATCTTCACCGTCACCTCGCTGCCCGACCGCGCGATCGAAGCGTCCTTCACGTCCCAGACTGCGTTCGGGTTCGTGTTCTCCTCTTTCGGATAGACCTCGATCGGTTTGAGCTTGTCAGCCTTTATGATCTGCGAGTAGTGCGGCTCGGGTTCGGTGAACGCGTCGTAGAGCAGCTTCATCTTCTCGCCGTTTATGTCGATGAGCTGCGAGCACTCGGGCTGAGAGGGCCCGACGCCCATGTGACGTCCGTGCGAGAGCTTGTTGAGCGCGACCAGGTACCTGCCTTGCGGGTGGGCCGTATCGCCCTCGGCGGTGCACAGGTGGCCGATGTTGTAGGTGATCGGAATCTTGTCGAGCACTTCCCAAGTTCCAAGCTTCCACTTCGCGACCGCGCTCTCGACGAAGAGGCTGGTGTAAGCGTTACCCTGATCGTCGAACTGGGTGTGCAGCGGGCCGAGGCCGACGGGCACTTCGGCGTCCTTCACGTGATCGTAGTTGAGCACGGGTATGCCGTCCTCGTCGCCGGTGAAGTCCTTGTTCTGAACGGCGGTGAGAATCTTCTCGAAGTTGAACGCGGTGGTGATCGACTGAAGCTTGCCGCTTCCGATGATGTACTTGCCGTCGGGGCTCACGTCGACGCCGTGCGGGCTCTTGCTGCACGGGATCAGAAAGACGACGCCGGGCGTGTCCTTGGGATCGATCACCTTAACCCCGCCGATCATCTTGGTCTTGCCTTCTTTCACGGCCTTCTCGGCTTCCTTCCAGTTGACGGCAGCGATGTAATCGCGGTCCTTCTGAGTCGAGGTGACTTCAAGCTTGCCGGTCGCGCGCTCGGAGTTGTAGCACGTCCAGAAGGCCCAGCCGTTCGAGGCGCCTTTACCCGCGTCGCCCAGATCGTAGTTGAACGGCGGCATCAGGATTTCCCATCCGAGGCTCATCTCGCCCGACTTCGGATCGATGGCGATGCCCGCGACTACGCCGTTGTACTTCGTCGCGTAGTCATCGAGCGACTGGTAGGTCCCGCGCGGCAGCGGTATCGAGAAACGTGAGCCTGCCAGCACGTACTCGGTGTTGGGCGTGACGAACGACGAGCAGTGATTGCCCGATACGTTCGGGATCGGCCCGAGAATCTGCTTCGTCTTGAAGTCGCGCAAGTCGATCCGAGCCATGCGATTGTTCGCGTTGTCGCTGATGAACAACCAGCGGCCATCGTAGTCACCGTTGGTCTCGCTGATCGACGGATGGTGCGCGTCGCCCCACGTGAACCCGCCGAGCATGTCTTTCGAGTCCTTGTCGAAGCCGTAGCCGGTCGCCGGATACGGCGTGAAGACCGGTATCGTCGATATGTGCCGCATCGACGGAACCCCGGCGACGTAAACGTTCCCCGAGTGACCGCCGGAATAAAACAGATAGTACTCATCGGTGTCGCCCGGCGCGACATAGGTCGCTATCGCTGCCTCGGCCGCGCCGGCGCGGGTCGCCGCCGGTTTCTTTTCACAGCTCATCAGTGCAAATGACAGCGTGAGCGCGCATGCGACTCCAATCCCAAGCCATGTGAGCCTCGTCTTAGTAACGTTCATGATTCCAGTCCTCCCTGTGACCTCACTTTTGCGGTGCGGCCGTCTGTTCTTGTTTCTTTTGATAGGCGATTTTCAGTTTCTCGATCGCCTCGCGTTTCTCTTCGTCGGTTAAATGAATCTGCGTTGCCAGAACGACTGACATCGTGCCGGTTGGTGCTGCTAAAAAGTCCTCGAGCGTCTTGCCGAAGCGGCTTTGCACGTCGACGGCGGCTTCCGACAAGTCGGGTCCGATCTTGGCGGCCGACTCGATTCCGAGCGTTGAGACCGAGTGACAGATGAAGCAGCCTTTCTTGACGAAGAACGCGCCTTCGCCGGCTAACATCTGCTTCTCTTTTTCCGCTTCTTCGGGTGAGGGCTTGTCGACGGGTTTCGCGCCGGGAATGTACTTCGCAGGAAGATCGGTCCGCTTCCAGCTCATGACCAGCAGCGCGAGCGCCTGCGCGTCGCGGCTTGTGAAACTGAAGTTAGGCATCACGGTTTCGGGCACAAGCGCCTTCGGGTTTTGAAGGTGCGCCACGTGCCACGCGAAAGCCGTCTTGACTCCCGAGATTCGCGAGTAGTCGTACTGTTCAGGCGACTTCGTGCCTACGAAGCTCAGATCGGGTCCGATGACTCCGCCGCGGCCGTTGATCGTGTGGCACGCGCGGCAGCTCTTCTCTTGCACGAGCTTTTTCGCTTGATTGATTAGCTCCGCGCCTTTGGTCTCGCGATCGTAGCGATGGCACTCGTTGCAGTTCATCTGCATGAGCGCCGTCTTGTCTTTGATCAGGTAGAGGTCCCCAAGCTGCTTGCCCAGCAAGGGATCCTCCCAGTAGCCGGTGAACCCGTGTGCCGAATCCATGTCGGTCGCGAACCCTTGCCCGCCGTGACAGGTCGTGCAGCCATACTGTTCGATGGGATGTTTCTGAAGGATCTCCTTCGGATGGGCTTTGAACGGGTTCTTAGCGCCGTCGAGTCCCTTCCACTCGATTCCCTGGTGGCAGGTGACGCAACGATCTACTCGGCCGAGGTCCTTCGCCCAGATCTGCTGGATTCCAGTGGGCACGCGCGAGGCTCGATCTTCGCCGAACTTCTGGGCGACCAGGTCGCGGAACTCGCCCTGATATCCCTTCCACTCCGGCATCAAGTAGGTCCAGTAGAGGAACCCGGTGACCAGGAGCGCGACCGCGCCAAATGAGTAGAGCAGTACCGAGTCCTTCCTCAAGATCGAATCCTTGCCAATCACTGGTGACCTCCCCTCCGCGTCCCCGCGTCTCCCCGTCCCCCCGTCGCGCTAGAACCGCCGCGGCATCTCAGGCCAGCTCTCCCACGGCCAATAGAAATTCCAATACGGCCCGCGCATGAAAGTACCGATGATCGTCAGAATCACGATCGCAAGCATGATCCCGAGGAACACGATGTTCTGCCGCTTTCGCTCGGGCGCCCACCACACTCCGACGCTGGTCACCGGCGACTTGTCGCGATAGGGCCACACGAGCAGCCAGATCACCAGTATCGCCGGCAGTATCACTCCGCCGATCAGCGCGCCGTTGAAGGTGATGCCTGCAATCGTGAACGTCGTGTCCGTGACGAGTTCCTGCAGCCACAGGAAGTACCACGGCGCCTTTGCCGGGTTAGGAGTCACGCTCGGGTTGGCGGGTTCTTCGAGCGGCGCGCGGAAGAACACCGTCAGCACCGCGCTCACCGCCAACGTCGCGAGCGTCACAACCGTAAGCCGCCGCGTCAGATTCGGAGACGAGTTCACGGTGTGCTCGTCTTCGTCGATCAGCGAAGTCTCGACGTGGACGGTCGCGCCGCTCGTGATGCCCAGCAGCGAATAGGTCTTGCTCCTGATCGGCACGGCCTTCGCTTTTTTCTGCGAGAGCGCGAGATTGTCGGCGCACGCGAGCCCGCCGTCCTTCCTCACCCGCCACATGTGGTACGAGAAGCCCAACAGCACGAGCGTTGGTAGGAAGAAACAATGCAGCACGTAGAACCGAATAAGCGCGCTCTGGTCAATGGTCGTGCCGCCCAGCAGCACGAAGCGCACGCCCTCTCCCACGAAAGGCGCGGCGCTCGCGATGTTGGTCCCGACCGTGATCGCCCAAAACGCGAGTTGATCCCACGGCAGCAAGTATCCGGTGAACGAGAGCAACAACGTCGCCAGCAGCAGGACAACTCCGACGACCCAGTTCAACGGGCGGTTCTGATTGGCGGCGGTCCCGTTCTTGTAAGCGCCGGTGACGAAGACCCGGACCATGTGCAGGAAGACGACCGCTACCATCAGGTGTGCTGAGATCCTGTGCAAGCCCCGGATAAACCAGCCATAGGAAACGGTGAACTCCAGATCTTTCACGGAAAGGTAGGCACGCTCGACCGACGGAACGTAGAGGAACATCAACACGAGGCCGGTCACCGACAGCACGAGGAACAGCACGGCGGTGATCGTTCCCAGCCAAAACGAGTAGCCCCACGATAAGCTGCGGAGGCTCACTTTAGCCGGGAACCAGTGCAGCAAAAAGTTCCGGACTATCGAGTCGCCCGCCTCGCGGTTACTGGCCGGCTGCCACGTCCATTTGATCTTTTGCCAGGTCGCTCGAATGTTCGCCATCGTGATTAGGTCCTTTGCGTTCTTCACACCGTCAGTCTGAAGTCCTGCCCCACGCTCTTCGACGCATCGACTATCAACTGCCCGTCATCGGGCGATATCTCCAGCCCGAAATACGCGAGCGGGCGCGGCGCCGGACCCGCGTAATTGGTGCCGTCACCGTAGTACTTCGACCCGTGGCACGGGCAATGAAATTCGGCCTGCTCCTCGAACTCGCGCCCTCGCACGCGGACCTTTTTCGGCTGGTTCAGCCGCTCCATCTTCACCGTGCAGCCGAGGTGCGTGCATGACGCCGAGATCGCGTAGAAAGTGTTGCGCTCGCGAAATATGAACACGCGTTTGTCTTCGAGGAACTTCGCGCCCTCGCCGAACTGATCCGGCGTGCCGACCTTGAAGCGCTGCGGTTCTTCGTACAGCACGTTCGGCACCAGCGACCTAATGAACGCGTAGGTCTGGCCGGCGATGGCAAGCAACGTCGCGCCCAGCCCGAATCGGGCGAGGAAAGACCGCCGGCTGGTCTTGCCTGCCAACGTTGCGTCATCACTCTCAGACCGCTTCTCGCTCTTCATAGTGGAAGACCTCCATCGTCATCGCATCGGTCGGGCAGCGAATTGCGCACAAGCCACACCGAATGCATTTATCATCATCTTTGAGCATCGCCGACAAACTCCCGCCCATTCGCACGCCGGTCGATTCGGTGATCCGTTCGACGAGATCGGGCGCAAGGTCGAGTTGCTCGAGTGGCACGAGCTTCAAACAATACTCCGGGCAGATGTCGACGCAGCGATTGCAGAGCACGCACCGCTTCGGATCGTAGATCGTTTGGACGTGGCAATATAGACACCGCTCGGCTTGCCGCTTCGCCTGTTGTTCATCGTAGCCGGTCTCGACCTCGGAGATTCCCGTCCTCCGATCGAGCGACACGGAAGGCGGGGCCTCGCGCTCGAACTTCTCGTAATCTTCGGCGCGCTGATAATTGCGAGAGGGTACCTTGTCGATCCAGAGGTTGAACACCGACGCGCCCGCAACGCCGCGCAGGTAATCATCGATCGAGAGCGCCGCCCGCTTGCCGTTCGCGACCGCTTCGATCAAGTTTCGCGGTCCGAAAGCCACATCGCCGCCCGCGTAGATTCCCGGCGCACTCGTAGCCAGCGTCTCGCGATCTACCTTGACGGTTCGCGCGGGCGTCAACTCGATGCCGTCTTCGGGTTTTAGAAAAGAGAGGTCGGCTTGCTGGCCGATCGCAAGGATGACCGTATCGGCTTTCAGGTTCTCACTGAAATCAGGATCGTAGACCGGGTTGAAGCGCCCGTCGTCATCGTAGGTCCGTTTGACGCCGATCATCTCGACCGAGTGCACGCGGCCGCCGTCACCCAGTATCCGGCGCGCGCCCCGCTGCGGATGAAAGACGATGCCCTCCCGTCTCGCCTCTTCGAATTCGTCTTTGCCCTGAGCCGTTCGCATCACCGGCATCTCATCGAACGATTCGAGGCTCACGAGCCGGACGTCGGCCACGCCGGCTCGAATGGCGGCGCGTGCGGCGTCGAGCGCGCCGACCAAGGCACCGCCCACTATCGGCTCACCGGCCTCCGCCTCGGCGGCTTTCCTGAGCGCCATGCGCGCTGCATCGAACGCGACGAATCCCCCGCCGATGACCAGCACCCGCTTGCCGAGGTTCACGCGATAGCCGTGGTTTACATTGATCAGGAAATCGATCGCCTTGACGACGCCGTCCAGCTCCGCACCTTCGATCATCAGGTCCCGGCCGCGCTGCGTGCCTACGCTGAGAAAGACGGCCTCGAAGCCCTCGCCCTTGAGTTCCTTCAACCCGAAGCCGGCGCTGAGCGGCGCGTTGAGCCTGACTTCGACGCCGAGGCTCTTGATCTTGCCGGTCTCCTTGTCGATCACCGAACGCGACAAGCGGAACTCGGGAATGCCGTGGTACATCATGCCGCCGGGCGTTTCGGTCGCCTCGAAGACGGTGACGCGGTAGCCCATCAACGCGAGGTCGTTGGCGCAGGAGAGACCCGCAGGACCCGCGCCGATCACGGCTACCTTCTGCCCCCTGGCGACGCTCTTACGCGACGCGGTCAACACGGGCAGGTGTCCACGACGTTGATTGCCTAACTCGGTACGGCCGACGGCGAGCAGGTCTTGAGTGTCGGGCAGGAGCGATTCGACGCCGTACTTTTCGGTGACGAATCGCTTGAGCGCGCGGATGCTGACGGGTGCGTCGATCTTTCCGCGGCGGCAGTGGTCTTCGCAGGGCGCGGCGCACACTCGTCCGCAGATTGAGGCGAGGGGATTGGGCGAGCGGGCTACGAGGTAGGCTTCTTCGTACTGGCCTTCGGCTATTAATTGGACGTAGCGGCCGGCGTCGGTGTGGACGGGGCAGGCGGCCTGACAGGGAATCATGCCCTTCCAGAATTCGACGTCGGGGATGATCGTCCGATACTTGAAGTCCGTCATGATTCAGCTAACGCTCTTGAGGTGCGGCGCCCGCGTCGTCAGTCCGAATCCACAACCCCTTCTTGCGCGTCAGCAACCCGAAGCCCTCACTTCCCGTTGTGACCGCAGTCACGCCGCCAACAAGTCAGGTAGCGCAGTGTGCAATCATCGTTCCGACTCCTAAACGTAGACGAACTCGATAGAAAGGCGCCTTCGACGGGCATCCTTGCGCACATTTCCTCATTCCATGCGGCATTTTGCGCAGCATCCGATTGCGGCCGTCGAGCCTCAAGCGGATTCCATCTCCGCCGCTCGCGGGAAGAGAATGTTGTTCTCGAGGTGAATGTGCTGATGCAGGTCGGCCTCGAATGCTTCGAGCGCAGGATAGAGCGTCTGAAAGCTGAAGCACGCATCGGAGGGAACGGCGAAGTTATTGGAGGCCTCTCGAATCTGCCTGAGCACCTCGCCCGCCGTTTCATGTTCCTGCATCATCATCCGGATCGGGTTCTGGACGGTCCCAAAGAATGGGTGCGGCTTCGCCCGGTTGCTCCTAACGGCCTCGTCCATCTCATCGATGTAAGGGAACAGCACGCGCTCTTCCTTCATCATGTGGGGGAGCAGTTCACGAGTCAGGCTCGCGAACAGGTCCTGGATTCTGAGCATCTCGGGATGATTGGCGCCGTGAACCGAACATACCTTGCCAAGGAGCAGGCCCAATCGGTTGAGTTCCTCGCTTGTGAAGGTGTGATGCTTGGCGATGATGTATGACGTAAGCCCGGTGAGCGGAGCCGTGGCCCAATCGACATCCGGGATTGGAGCCGCTTCCTCCGAGCCGCCGTCCATCGCCTGGTTGACTTCGTCTATTGTGATCCCCGCGCGCGCGCACGCGTCGCGGAGCGTCGCGCTGCCGCCGCAGCAATAATCGATTCCGAACTTTTCAAACACGCGAGTGGCGCCCGGGACTTCGACGGCTACTTCGCGCACGGTTTTGGCCGGATCAGTGATCATATGATTCCTCCGATGAGAATTTGTCGGGGACAGTGTAGAGGAATACGCCCCGGCGGGCAGTGACTTTAGTCATCGGTCAGTTGCCAGTTGTCGGTTGTCGGCTATCATGTGAGCCGATGCCGATAGACAAGATTGCGGCGCTGCGAGCTACTTCTCTGTTCAGCGGTCTCGAGGAACGTGTCCTGGTCGCGTTGGCCGAGCGCGCCATCGAGCACACGTTACGGCGCGGCGAGGTTCTCTTCGTCGGAGGCGAGGACGCGCGAGGTCTTTATGTCGTAGTCTCCGGCTCCGTGCGTGCGTTTCGCGAGAGCTTGGAGGGCCGCGAGCAAGTCATTCACGTCGAGCGCGCCGGCGCTACCCTCGCGGAGGTGCCGGTCTTCGATGACGGGGCCTACCCGTCGACGGCGGCTGCGGAAGAAGACTCGGTCGTGCTGTTCCTCGACAAACGCGACGTGAAGCGGCTCTGCGTCGAGCACCCCGAACTGGCTCTGGCGGCCTTAAAGTTGATGGCGGGGAGAATCCGCCGGGCTGCGGAATTGATCGAGACGCTGTCGCTCCACGAAGTCGACCAGCGGCTTGCGAGACTGCTGCTCGCGGAGGCGCGCACGCGAGGAGCGAAAGACGCGGGGGGCATGACGGTCGAGCTGGTGCTGACCAATCAACAGCTCGCCGCCCGGATCGGGACGGTACGCGAGGTTATCTCGCGTGCATTGCAGCGGTTGCAGCAGAACGGCTTGATCTCAATCGAAGGCCGCCGAGTGGCGATCGCGGATGAGGAAGCGCTCGCTTCCTACGCGGGCGAATAGGAAGCTCGCTGGCGCGTTACGTCCGTCGGCTAACAACTCGAAGCGGGAACTTCACCGCCTCACGTCTGCACGCGGTCACCTTGAGCACGAATACTCTTTTTTGGGTATAATTGCGCGCCGAATGTGCCCGGCGGTTGAACGAGCGCCAGCGTACACACTCCCATGAATCACAGCGAGATCGTCAGCTTCATCTGGAGCGTCGCCGACCTGATCCGCGACACGGGAGCGATGGGTACGAACGTCGGCACTTCAGCAGAAGTGCCTGCAAAACGTACCGCGTCCTTCAAGCGCGGTAAATACCAAGACGTGATTCTCCCGCTCACCGTGCTGCGGCGGCTTGATTGTTGATCTCTGCGGCGGTCACCGGCAAGATCGACGTTCGGGGTGACGCCGCAGAATAGACGGCCCGACCCGAACCACGCGCGAACCGTTGCCGCTTGCATTGCGAGGGCGAGGGTGTTACAAAACCTCGGTACTTGTAAAGAACTACCGAGGATTCGTAACAGGGTGAGCTCGCAACCGCAAACAAAGAAGGTCCTTGATCTTGTCCGTAAGACGGGCGTGCTTCGGCCTCAAGAGCTGGATCGTCACGGCATCCCTCGAATGTACCTGAAACGGCTCGTTGACGGCGGCGAGCTCGAGCGCATCGGCCGCGGCCTCTACGCACTGGCCGGCGCCGATCTGACCGAGAAGCACAGCCTTGTTCAAGCCTCGAAACGAGTGCCTCGCGGCGTCATCTGTCTGCTTTCCGCCCTGCGATTCCACGAACTCACCACCCAGAATCCGTTTGAGGTCTGGATCGCGATTGACCAGAAAGCGTGGCGGCCTTCGGTCTCTTATCCGCCGCTTCGCATAGTGCATCTCTCGGGCAAGGCTTTCGAAAGCTCCGTCGAGGAACATAAGATCGAAGGCGTCACTGTTCGGGTCTACAGCGCGGCCAAGACAGTTGCGGACTGCTTCAAGTTCCGAAACAAGATCGGCCTCGACGTGGCGCTTGAAGCTCTTCGGGATTATCGGCGTAAGCACCGCTCAAAGATGGAAGACCTGTGGCGCTACGCGCAGGTCTGCCGTGTCACGCGCGTGATGCAGCCATACCTGGAGGCGCTATCGTGAGCCCGGCCAAGAAGAACCTTGCTGCTTCCGTGCGGCAGCGGCTGCAGAATCTCGCCAAGGCTCGGGGCGACGAGTTTCAGTTTCTGCTGAGCGAGTACGCGATCGAGCGTTTGTTGTACCGCATCGGTCGATCGAAACACAGCGATAGGTTTGTCCTCAAAGGAGCGAAACTGTTTACGCTTTGGAGCGACCAACCCCATCGAGCGACATGGGATCTCGACTTGCTCGGACGCGGCGAGCATTCCGTCGCGAATCTGGAGCGGACACTCGGGGACATATGCGCTACAACGATGGAAGAAGATGGTCTCGAGTTCGATCTCGCTTCGATTCGCGGAGAAGAGATTCGAGTGGACCAGGAGTACCAGGGCGTACGTCTCACGATGACCGCGCATCTGGCAAGGGCTCGAATACCGGTGCAAGTTGATATCGGCTTCGGTGACATAGTCACTCCCGCGCCGACGATGCAGACGTACCCGGCGCTGCTCGATTTTCCTGCGCCGGAGATAATGACGTACATGCGCGAGACAGTGGTGGCAGAGAAGTTCGAGGCGATGGTGAGTCTCGGCAGGGACAATAGCCGGATGAAGGACTTCTTTGATATTCATGTTCTGTCGCTCAAATTCGACTTCTCCGGGAACCGATCTCTCTCTCGCCGTTCGTGAGACCTTTCGACGACGCGGCACCGAACTCTCCACGGAAATACCGATCGCGCTCACGGCGGAGTTCATAGACCATCCGGGCCGCGAAGCTCAATGGAAGGCTTTCCTTCGCAGAGGCAGGCTCGCTGACGAAACTCTAGCACTTGAGGCGGTCATTCCCAGACTGAGGGAGTTTTTGATTCCAGTCGTGACCGCCATTGCGCGAGGTGAAGAGTTCGGAGCAACTTGGAAGGCGGGCGGCCCATGGCAGCCGCGGGAAGTGGGAGCTAAGAAATGGTCAAAGTGAGTGAGCTGAGCTTCGAAGAAGCGATCGAGCAGGCGCTTACCACCGCGAAACCCGGAATGCACGAAGCATGAGGCTTTTACGCCGCGGTGCTTGAAGGTGTATCGGGCGGCTATCATCGGCGCGAGCCTGAAGAATACGACCGCCAGCTCTGCTTGATACCACGCGACGTGCTCGACTTCGTTTACGCCACTCAGGCGAAGGAGTGGACCCGGCTCAAGCAGCATCACCGCGATGAGGTCAAGGACCGCTTTCTTCAACGGCTGTCGCGTGAGATTGAGTCGCGCGGCGCGCTCGACGTGCTGCGCAACGGTATCAAAGACTCGGGCTGCAAGTTCAACCTGGCTTACTTCCGGCCGTCGAGCGGGCTCAACGAAGAGCTGAACAGGGTGTACGCGGGCAACATCTTCAGCGTAGTGCGACAGCTTCGCTACAGCCTCAGGAATGAGAACAGCATTGATCTGGCCCTCTTCTTAAATGGAATCCCGCTCTTCACTGCCGAGCTGAAAAACCCCCTGACGGGTCAGACCGTCGAGAACGCGATCAAGCAGTACAAGTTCGACCGCGACCCGAAAGACGCGCTGTCGTCGTTTCGCCGCTGCCTGGCGCACTTTGCGGTTGATCCTGATCTCGTCTATGTGACGACGCGGCTCGAAGGTGCAAAGACTCGGTTCCTTCCCCTTAACCAGGGCAAGTTCGGCGGAGCGGGCAATCCTCCATCCCCACTTACCGTTGGCGGCTACGCGACAAGCTATCTGTGGCAGCGAATCTGGACGCGCGACAGCGTCCTCAACCTGATCCAGCATTTCATTCACGAAGTCGAGGAAGAAGACGAGAAGGGTCGAAAAACCGGCGAGCGGTCGATGATCTTTCCGCGATACCATCAGCTTGACGCCGTTCGCCGTCTGGTGGCGCGTGCGCGCGAGGAGGGACCCGGCCATCGCTACCTGATCCAGCACTCGGCAGGAAGCGGCAAATCGAACTCGATCGCGTGGCTTGCGCATCAGCTTTCGCTGCTGCACGACGCTCAGGACCGCCGGGTGTTTGATTCAATCGTCGTCGTCACCGACAGGCGCGTGCTCGATCGCCAGCTTCAGCGCACCGTGCGGCAGTTTGAAAAGACTCTCGGCGTCGTCGAGAACATCGACACGACAAGCCGTCAGCTAAAAGAGGCGCTCGAGTCAGGTAAGACAATCATCGTCACGACTCTGCAGAAGTTCCCGGTGATCGCCGAACAGATTGGAGAACTCGCGGGCAGCCGTTTTGCTCTGATCATCGACGAAGCGCACTCTTCGCAGTCGGGTGAGAGCACGAAGAGTCTTAAGGCCGTGTTGGCAGCCGGGAGCCTGGAAGAAGCCGAGCGCGAGGAAAGCGAGGAAGAGGAGGACCTCGAAGACCGCATCGTCGCGGAGATGATGAAGCGCGGACGGCTCGCGAATCTTTCGACGTTCGCCTTCACCGCGACACCAAAACCCAAGACGCTCGAGTTATTCGGCGCTCAGCGGCCAGACGGCAAGTTCGAGGCGTTCAGCCTGTACAGCATGCGCCAGGCCATCGAGGAGGACTTCATCCTCGACGTGCTGGAGAACTACACGACGTACAAGGTGTACTGGAGCCTGTTGAAGAAGGTCAAAGACGATCCGCACTACGACCGCGAGAAGGCGTCGTACTTGCTTCGCTCGTTCGTGGATCTGCACGAGCATGCGATTCAGAAGAAGGTCGAGATCATGGTTGGACACTTCGTAAATCAGGTTGCGAAGCGGATCAACGGGCGAGCCAAA
The DNA here is from genome assembly GCA_035293105.1 of Blastocatellia bacterium. Lineage (GTDB taxonomy): Bacteria > Acidobacteriota > Blastocatellia > UBA7656 > UBA7656 > DATDOV01. Next base: position 20,852 of record DATDOV010000063.1, on the reverse strand, counting down.
GCGATGATCGTGACGCGCTCACGCCTGCACGCCGTTAGATACAGGCTCGCGGCCGACAAGTATCTTCGCGAGCAGGGTCTCTTGTTCAAGGCCCTCGTCGCATTCTCCGGGACAGTTCGCGACGGCGGAGTCGATTACACCGAAGCAAATATGAACGGCTTTCCAGAATCGCAGACCGCGCGCACGTTTGACCGATCCGAGTACCGGCTGCTGATAGTCGCCAACAAATTCCAAACCGGATTCGATCAGCCGTTGCTCCACACGATGTACGTCGACAAGAAGCTGGGAGGCGTGAACGCAGTGCAGACGCTCTCGCGGTTGAATCGGACTCATCCCGGCAAGAACGAAACGATGGTCCTGGATTTCGCCAACGATGCCGACGAGATTCGGAAGGCGTTTCAGCCGTACTACGAGAAGACCCTCTTGTCGGAGGCGACCGATCCGACTCTGCTATATGACCTGCAGAGGCAACTTCTCGGGTTTCGGCTTTACAGCGAGGAAGATGTCAACGGTTTCGGATAAATGTGAAGTGATCGGCAAAGGCACGCTTTTGCCCGATGCAGGCGCGCAACACTCTCCACGACCGAGACGCGTCACCACGCGGCGTTGTAGTGGTTGTAGCGGTTGTAGCGGCATCATTCTTGTAGCGCCATTCCCTGCGTGCTAGACTCGCGTTGATGTTGCGGCTGGTCGATCGTTATCTGATTCGTGAGATCGTACCTTACTTCCTCCTCGCGCTGCTCCTCCTGACCGCCATCGTCTTCGCTCACGAAGCAAGCCGGTTCTCCGAACTCCTCGTCGTCTCTTCGCGCAACGGCCTTCCGATGGATGCGCTATGGAAAGTGCTCGCGGCACTCATCCCCGGCATTCTTGTATTCACGCTCCCCATCTCGCTCTTGATCGGAACTCTGGTCGGGCTCGGCCGGCTCTCGGGCGACAGTGAGATCATCGCCCTTCGCGCAAGCGGGGTCAGCCGCGCTCGGATACTCGCCCCGGTCGTAGCAATCGCGGTCGTCAGTGCGGGCGTGATGGTGTTCGTCACGCTCAACGCGCTTCCGCGCTCGATCCGCAACCTCAACGACCTGAAGTCCAATCAGTCGCTGATCTTCCAGGGCCTGAACACCCAAATCAAACCACGCGTGTTCGAAGAGAGCATTCCGAAGAAGGTCATCTACATCGAGGAAATCGATCGCGCTCGCAACCTGTGGCACAACATATTCCTCGTAGACCTCGGCGACGATCAAGGCGAGATGAAAGTGTTCACGGCCACTTCAGGATGGCTGCGCCAGGGCAGCCGATCCGACATGCCCGAACTCCACCTCGAACACGTTTCCGCGCACCAGATCACCGAGACACGCAATCCGCCCCATCCGGATCAGGAGCAGTCCGCACCATCCGAACCCGACCCGCAACCGGCTGCCGCCGATCCCCAGCCGCCCCAGGAGAAGGAGAAGAAGCGACGGCTTCGGCAGAGCTACAACGCCGCCCACTATGACCAGATGACCCTCGGAATCGAAGTCTCGGACGAAAAGCGGCCTGAGTCCGAGGCCCCCATCGAAGAGCGGAACGACGTTCAGGAGATGCAGTGGGGCGAGTTGATTCAATTCACTCCGCCCGACAAAGAGTACCGACGATGGCGGGTAGAGTTGCACAAGCGATTGGCATTCCCCGCGGCGTGCCTGGTCTTCGCGCTTTTGGGCGTCGGGTTCGGCATAAGCAACGTGAGGACGGGCCGGTCGTTCGGCCTGCTGTTAGGTCTGGCGATTACCGTCGCGTACTACCTGATCGCACTCTCAGGCGAGAAGTCAGCCGTGTCGGGCAAGCTCCCGGTCTGGTTAGGAATCTGGCTGGCCAACATGTCGCTTACGGCGCTCGGTGTGCTCGTGATACTCGCGTTCCGGCACCCCGGCGCGGACCCGCTGAGTCTTCTGCGCAATCTGCGACATGCCTGGCGGCCTGGATCGAGCGACGCGGAGACGCGGGGACGGGATACGGCGGCGAGAAACGGCTCGCCACCGGCCTCCGGCCGGCGGCCCGTCGGCGCGTCGATCTTTGGGTTTCGCGTGCCGCAGTTGATAGACAGACTGGTGTTGTCCGATTTGGTACGGTTCTTCTTTTTCATCCTCAGCGGTCTGACGATCCTCTTCCTAATCATCACGCTGTTTCAACTGCTGGACGCCATCACGCGCAACAACACCGAGTGGGGGGTAGTTGCGAATTACCTGCTGTTCCTCACCCCGTGGTTCGTCAACTACATCGCGCCGCTGGCCGCTCTGGTGGCGGTGATGATCACGTTCGGCATTCTCCAGAAGACCAGTCAGGTGATTGCTCTGAAGGCCTCGGGCCAATCGATTTACCGGCTGGCGGCGCCGGCGCTGCTGGGAGCTGTGCTGCTGTCCGCGTTCGTCTTCTTGAATCAGGACTACGTTCTCCCGTTCACAAACCGGCGGCAGAATAATCTGAGGCACCTGATCCGCAGCGGCCAGGAGCCGCCGCAGACTTTTTATCAAACGACGAACCAGTGGATATTCGGGTACGACTCGCGGATCTTCAACTACGCGCATTTCGATGTGACCAACAACAGCTTTTACCGGCTGAATGTGCTCGATCTGTCACGCGAGCCGTTCGGCATCAAGGGCCGCGTCTACGCGCGCAGCGCCTCGTGGGACGCGGCCGCCGGGGAGTGGGTCCTTGAAAACGGCTGGGAGCGCAGGTTTGAGGGAGAACGGCTCAGCTATTACGAGCCGTTCAGGAATCGCCGCGTGAAGCTGTCCGAGCGTCCGGAGTATTTCAAGAAGGACCCGCGCGGCTCAACCTCGATGACTCTGGCCGAGCTTCGCAGGAAGATCGCGGACTTGTCGCGGTCGGGGTTTGACGTGTTGGAGTTGCGCATAGCTCTTCAGGGCAAGATCGCGTTTCCGCTGACGTGTCTGGTCATGGTAATCGTCGGGCTCCCGTTCTCGTTTTCGGTCGGCAAGCGCGGCGCCCTGTTCGGCGTCACGATCGGTATCGTGATCGCGCTTGTGTACTGGGGGTTGTTGGGCCTGTTCGAACAGATGGGCCGCTACGAAATACTGCCGCCGATGCTGGCCGCCTGGGGCCCTAACCTGCTGTTCGGCGCGGGCGGCGTCTATTTGTTTCTGACCTCGCGAACGTGAAGCACGTCCGCCGTGTTCGGTTTGATATCCTAAAACCAGGAGTAAAGGGGGAAGCAGTCATGAAATGGCGCGCATTGACAACCGCAGCGATTTTTCTGGCGTCAGCGTTCACCTCATCCGACGTGCGCTCCGCGTTTCAAAAGCCCTCAGACGACGTCATCAACGTAGACGTCGCCACGTTGCTTCTCAACGATCAGGACCGCAGTGTGCTCCTCGTGCTGAAGCCTCACGATTCGGGTCCCGCCGCCGGGTCCGCGGCCGCGAATGTGCTGCCGCTGGTGATTGGGTTGGAAGAGGCGCGCTCGATCGGGGTTGCGTTTCAGAAGGTGCCCACTCGCCGGCCGCTCAGCCACGATCTCATGAAGACGATCATCGAGCAGTACGGCGGATCGATCGTGAGCTGCACGATAACGAAGATGGAGCAGGAGACGTTTTACGCGGAGCTGCGTTTGAAGCGCGACGGCCGTGAGCTGACGATAGATTGCAGGCCGAGCGATGCGATCGCGCTGGCGTTGCGCTCGTCGGCCCCGGTGTTGGTTCGCCGTTCGGTGATGTTGATGCACGGCGTCGATCCGAGCAAGCCGGAGAAAACCGAAAAACCGTTGAAGACTTAAAGCCCATTGAAAAGCCTGCTCACGACACGGAGCGCAGCTTGGGTGCTTTCCCAATACAGCATGTGAAGCGCTTGCCCCTCCTCGACCCAATCGTAGGCGTCGTGCTCAACGGTATCAATCACCACGTCGCACTTGCCGACTCGAAGCGCGAAACACACCTCTTCGTTATGAGTGACCCCGGGCGAGTACTTTGCCCTCCAGTGCGGCGCGATCTCGAAAGTATTGGTCAGCCCAAGATCGATGAGGTCAACTTCAGCGGCGGTGATGCCGGTCTCCTCTCTCAACTCGCGGATCGCGGCGCGCCGATGCGTTTCGCCCTCCTCAAGCGACCCCGTCACCGTCTGCCAAAACCCGCCGAGGGACACCACTCGCCTGAGCAACAAATACTCGCGGCCTCGCTCCGTCTCAGCGAACACCACGACCTGAACCGAACGTGGGAGCTTGTAGACCATAACCCGGATTTAATCACCCCGAGTTCGCTGGCTCAAGCAGAGGCGTGGCGTCGAGTTTGGACGTTCTGAGCGCTTCAGCGAGTCAGCGCTCATATGGATGACACCGCCCATCTCGAAAAAAATATCAGCTCGATCTTCTGTGCCTGGTCGGTTCTGCTAATTGAGCCCGGACCGGAATCTCGCTACCTCAGCCGACGGGGAAAGGCCGCAGTGATTTCAACGCGCAACCCCTATCGCCGGCCTGTTCCGAATCACTCAAAGCTTGTAAGCTATCGAAGGCTTCGCGGCTGAGCCCCTCTGAGGAACGATGGCGGCAGTTTCTCGCAGGCATCCCTGGCGCCGGTCGCGGACGCGCGCGTGTCCCGGACCGTGGAACCCCATGAGTACCGACACGACTCAATTCGAGATCTTCCTGAGCTACGCCCGCCGGGACAACCTCCCCGCGAGCGGTGACATAGGCTGGGTCACCGCCCTTCGCGATCACATCATCGAAGACCACCGCCGCTTCAGCACCGAGCCTCTGCGCGTCTTCCTCGACACCACCGAAATCCGCGACATGGATGACTGGCGCCACCGAATTCTGGGCGCGCTCCGCCAGTCGAGGATTCTGCTCGTCTGCCTCTCGCCGAATTATTTCGCAAGCGACTCCTGCCGCTGGGAGTGGGAGGAATACACCCGCCGACAGGTGCATCAACTCCTCGGCTCGGAGAGCATCGCCGCCGTCTATTTCGCGGAAGCGCCCCGCGCTGAAGCCCAAAACCACGAGTGGTACGACTCGGTCTTGCGCGGCAACTACACCGACATCCGCCCCTGGTTCTCCGAAGGCGCCGCAGCATTCCAGCACGAAGACGTCCAGCGCCGCCTCGCCGTGCTGGGCGAGAGCCTCTGGGAGCGCATTCGCCGCGCACGCCGCGCCGAAGGCGTGCCGGGCAATCTCCGCCGCCAGAATCCCTACTTCGTCGGCCGGCAGAAGCCACTCGAGGAGCTGCACACGCAACTCGGCGTGGGCGCGATTGGGGTCGTCACCGCCTTGCACGGACTCGGCGGGCAGGGCAAGACCGAGCTGGCAGTCGCATACGCGCACGGAAGGGCTGACTCGTACCGCGCCGGTCTGTGGGTCGTCGGCGCCGAGGGCAAGACGGAGTTGCTCCCGCTCATTGGAGAGCTCGCCTTCGAACCGGCCCTGGGAGTTGCGCTGACGGCGGAGCTGAGGGCCGACTCGGTGCGGATGGGGCGGGCGGTGCTCGCGGAACTCGAGCGCCGGTCGGCGGCCTTGCGAGATCACGACGCTGAGCGCGGGGCCGCCGCGCTCGTGATCCTCGACAACGTGTCGGAGGCCGCGCTGCTTTCGCCGGCCCAACTCGCGACGCTGCCGCGAGCTGACTGGCTGCGGCTCGTGGCCACAACGCGGCTCGGACCGGAACGGCTGGGAGGAGCGGCGAGGTATCTGGCCCTGGTCCCGGTAGACTCCCTCGAAGAAGACGACGCGCTGGCGCTGGTCTGCGATCATCAGCCTGACGGGTGCTTCGCGTCGCCGCAGGAAGAGAACGCCGCGCGACAGATAATCCGCGACCTCGGCGGCTTCACCCTCGCAGTCGAACAAGTCGCAATCTACCTGGGACTGTATCCCGACGTTTCACCCACGAGCTTTCTCGATCGCCTTCGCCGGGACGGGCTTCCAACAACGGACTTGCTGCCGAAGGAGGAGGACGTCGCGGGCCGGATTCTTCACCAGGAAAAACAGCTCGCGGTCATTCTGCGATCGACGCTGGGGCTTCTGGAGCCGGCGGCGCGGACGGCTTTGGAGTTTGCGTCGTTGCTGCCGCCGGACTCGGTCCCCTGGCCGTGGCTTCGGGAGTTGGTCACGTCGCGCCACGCGGAGATGAGCCACACCAGGCCCGGACATCCGGACCCCTGGGTGGCCGTGCGGCGGCGACTTGAGGGGATGCGGTTGCTGACTCCCGCAGATCACGCCGAGGTGGCTCGCATCCACCGGCTTGTGGCGGCGCACGTTCGCGATTCGGCGAAGGAAGGGAGCCTCTCTCGCGACGTCGAAGCGCTGGTAACCAGGCGGGCGTGGCGGGTGGGAGGATCGGCGAGCGCGCCGCCCGTGTGGGAGATGGACGCTCTGCTTGCGGCGCTGCCTGTTCTGCTTGATGGGGAGGGCCTTTCGCGCGAGTTGGCTGCATCGGCCGGAGACCTGTCGGAGAAAGTGAAGACTTATCGCAGCCTCGGTGCTGCCGGGTTGCTGCTTGCGGGGGCCGTGCGGGTCTTCCAGCGGCTGGCCGACTCGGACCCCGCCAACGCCGGCGGGCAGCGCGACCTGTCGGTGTCGTTGAACAAGCTTGGCGACCTCGCCACCGCGCAGGGCAACCTGGCAGAGGCCCAGCGGCTGTTCGGAAGGTCACTCGACATCAGCCAGCGGCTGGCCGACTCGGACCCCGCCAACGCCAAATGGCAGCGCGACCTGTCGGTGTCGTTGAACAAGCTTGGCGACCTCGCCAAAGCGCAGGGCAACCTGGCAGAGGCCCAGCGGCTGTTCGGAAGCTCACTCGACATCCGCCAGCGGCTGGCCGACTCGGACCCCGCCAACGCCACGTGGCAATTCGACCTCGGGATTTCTTACGAGCGACTCGGAGATCTGGCCGCTGCACAGGGCAATATTACCGAAGCCAGCATCTACCACTCTAAGCGACACTCGATCATCCAGCGGCTGACCGACTCGGACCCCGCCAACGTCGGCTGGCAGCGAGACCTGTCGGTGACGTTGATCAAGCTTGGCGAGCTCGCCACCTCGCAGGGCAACCTGGCAGAGGCCCAGCGGCTGTTCGGAAACTCACTCGACATCAGCCAGCGGCTGGCCGACTCGGACCCCGCCAACGCCAAATGGGAGCGCGACCTGTCGGTGTCGTTGAACAAGCTCGGCGACCTCGCCATCTCGCAGGGCAACCTGGCAGAGGCCCAGCGGATGTTCGGAAGGTCACTCGACATCCGCCAGCGGCTGGCCGACTCGGACCCCGCCAACGCCGACTGGCAGCGCGACCTTTGGGTGTCTTACTCGCGTGTCGCTAGCGTTCTCGATCAAGCCGGAGAATCCGGGGCCGAGTACTGGCGACTGGCGTATGACGTCCTCGCCGGGATCAAACGGGCGGGGCTTTTCGTTTCGCCCGAAGACGAGAAGTTCCTGGGGCAGCTTCGCCGCAAACTGAACGCCTGAACCGTCGCGATTCCGCGCCTGCCTTGATAGTCAACGAGCCCGCGTCAATAATCCTCCGAATGCCATTCGTCTCCGTAGTGATCCCCGCGCTCAACGAAGAAGCGGTCATCGCCCGAACCGTCGCCGCGATTCCCCGCGAGCACGTCTCCGAGATCATCGTCGTCGATAACGGTTCGAGCGACCGGACCGCCGACGAAGCTCGCAGGGCCGGGGCCCGCGTAGTGACCGAACCCGCTCGCGGCTATGGCCGGGCCTGCAAGCGCGGCGTCGCGAGCGTCTCGCCTGAGTGCGAGATCATCGTTCAGATGGACGGCGACCTCTCGGATGATCCGTCGGAGATTCCGTTGCTGATCGCGCCCATCACGGACGACGGCTGCGATTTCGTCCTCGGCTCGCGGATGCGTGGCCGGCGAGAGGCGGGATCGATGACTGCGGCTCAAGTGATCGGATCGCGGGTCGCTTCGATCATGATCCGATTGCTCTACGGCGTGCGCTATTCCGATATGGGTCCGTTCCGCGCGATCAGGCGAGTGACGCTCGACGCGCTTGAAATGCGCGAGGAGACCTACGGCTGGTCCATCGAGATGCAGGTCAAGGCGGCGGCTCGCGGGCTGCGAGTAAGAGAAGTCCCGGTAAGCTGGCGCAACCGGGCAGGCGGCGAATCAAAAGTCGCGGGCACTCTGATCGGCTCCGTGCGCGCCGGATTCAGGATCATCTGGACGATAGCGGGGGTGGCGTGGTCTGAAAAACGTGCACGACGACAGCGCGCCCCCATGAAATAAAGAGACGCGGGCGGCGGCCCGGATTATCAACCCGATGAGGACAGCAGATCGTTGCTGTGCAGGCCGCCGCCAACCGATACGCGTACTCTGTTGACCGCACGAAGTCAACGCACTCACACAGGCTGAGTGCGATTCGATGCTCGCGGTTACTTCTTCGGGGCGCCGCCGCCAAGCACGGCGTCCTTTGCAGCCTTGGCGATGCGGAACTTGACGACGGTTTTGGCCGGTATCTTGATCGCTTCGCCGGTGGCCGGGTTACGGCCCATTCGCGCCTTGCGTTGCTGCTTCACCAGCTTGCCGAGACCGGGCACTGTCAGCTCCCCGGTCTTCTTCACCTCGCGATAAGCTATCTGACTCAGTGTTTCCAGAAACTGGTTGGCAATCTTCTTGCTGGTCCCCGTCGCTTCGGCGAGTTCGGCCGCAAGCTGCGTCTTCGACATCTTAGCCATGGATTGGTGTATCTCTCTTTCTCTTTGATCTCTGTGCCGATGCACAGGAAACTGAATGTGCCGGCAGCTCGCGTCCAAAGCTGGTTGCTCGCCTGCCGGCTCCGTGAAAAACGAAACCCCTGTTCAGCAGCCCGGATGAGCCCGCAAAACAGGGGGGTTACTTCGACGCGAAGATTACTACATTAGCCGAGAACAATGCAACTAAAAAAGCACGCAAAAGGCGCATTTTTATTGGGTGATTTCGAGGTTGGGTTTTTCGCGCAGGCCGCCCGGCCCAACGCGCGGCGCTGTTGACTGCCTCGCGCGGCGATGAGATCATTGCCCTACGCCGGAACTTCAACGTGGACGTTGCATCGATTTCTTGTTCCGAGTCGGAAGCGACCATGAGATCTACGTCCACCGTTCGCCAGCAAGAACTCCTTAGACCCGTGCCGGACACGCGAGCCGAACCGATCGACGCCGCACCTCGGTGGGAGATCGGCATCGACCGCAAGCGCGTCGGCGTGTACGTCACCCTTGCGCTGATAGCCGGCGTAGCGATCGGCTACGCGATATCGAGGTACGCCCTTAAAACGGAACGGGCTACCGCGCCCGTGAGGGCTGAGAGCGAGCTTCCTGCGCGCGCCTCCGCCGTCGAATCACCCGCGAATGAGTTCCATCGCGTCACGCGAGTCCTGCGCGCGGATACGATTGAAGTTGAGGGCGTCGGACCGGTGAGGATGATCGGAATCGAAACGCCGGATGGAAAACTTCCGGTTGAAATCTATGGCGTTCATGGACAGCAGGCGCTCGGATTCGTTCAACGATCGTTGACCGGCCAGGACGTAAGGCTCGAGTTCGATTCGCCCGAAGCCGTGCGCGACAAGGACGAAGCGGGCCTGACGCCGGCCTACGTTTTCACGCGAGACGGAATTATGTTCAACGGTGAGTTGGTGAGGCTTGGGCACGCGTTTGTTCGCGCGGAGAACGCGGTTCGGTTCGCTGACGACTTGCGCGGGTTGGAACGGGATGCGATGCGAGCAATGCGCGGAGTGTGGGGGATGGACCCGGCGTCGGTGAAAACGTCGGAGCAGGGCGAGAAGGCGCGAAAGCTCACTCCGCTGCTGCCCTCGGATCTCGGGCCCAGTATCCCAGGGTCACTGGGCTCGGCGTCCGCGCCGGAGCAACTCGTATTCGTTTCCGCGTCGGATCGCATGTACCACAAGTCCGGCTGCGAGTACCTGGGCAAGAAGAATCGGGTGGTTCCGATATCACTGGCGAGGTCCGAAGGCTACACCGGATGCGGGAGGTGTTTCGCGTCAACCTTGTTGAAGGCCCCGTAGTCGGATACCACTGAATCGACATCGCAGATTTTTGCCGAATCTCTTGACGCATGGTTTATACTAAACGACGGATTGCCCCATTGGCTGATTTGAAACTCACGCGTAATTCCTAAGCCACCCCACAGGTTTAGCGCCCCATCCAGGATTATCAACAATGAGTGAACCATCAGTGCTTCGGCGGCTGGCCACTGCTCTCCTCCTCGGCTCCGTCACCGCGTTTGCCGCAATCCAGGTGAAGGCGGCGGATTCAAAGTCCAAGGCCAGGCAAAAGACTCCCGAAGGCGTTGCTTCGGTGACGCTCGCCAATCCCTCTTCAGCGATCAAGCGACCAGCGGGGATCAAGTCCGTGGGTCGCGACTCACGCACTGCGTCACGCAGTTCGGCCGGTCGCGCCCTGAAGCCCAACGCCGCGTGCGGGCAGTGCGGCAAGGAGGCGACCGCTGCGCGAGGCGGGCGGAACGGAACGAGAGGCGCCAAGGTCAAGACCAAGCTCGCTTGCCATCCGAAAGGCTACGTTGATCCCAAAATAGCGAAGAACCTCAACGCTGCGCTGCGGGACATGCGGCGCGCGGGCATTAAGCCCAGCATCACGAGCGCGTGGCGTTCGACGGGCGATCAGGCCTATCTCCATCGCTGCTCGCACAGCAGACGCTGCCGCCTCGCTCACGGTGTGTATGGCGCGATGCCTGCCGGCCGTTCCATGCACGAAGCGGGTTTCGCCGTCGACATCGCCGGCATCGCAAGCGGGCGGCGCGGCGAACGTCGCCTGACCTCGAAGGGCCGGCGCGTGGTCCAGATAATGAAGCGGAACGGCTTCAACTGGCGTTACGGGCTGGCCGACCCCGCGCACTTCGAAGTCGATCCGAAGAAACGCGGCTACCGCAACGTTCTTCAGGCGATCAAACTCAACCAGAGCCGCTGCCAGTTCAAACCCGTGGCGAAGAAGGTCACACCTCGCAAGGCCGCCCCCGGCCGCAAGCACCAGGCGAAACTGTCGTCGACCAATCGCAAGGCGCCGACTCGAACAACCGCGCAAGCCCGCCCACGAAAACCGATGAGACCAACCGCCGGGGCTTGAATCTACAAAACGAACGGCAGGCGCTCACGCGTCTCGACTTGCTCTACGACGAACCGAGCCGCGCTCGCGGTAGCACCTCGAAAGCCGGGCTGCCGTGCTCGCCCACCACTCACCACACTAAATATGAGCTTGACCGCAGGCCGCCACGCGACTAGCTTGAACGTGGTGGGCGGAACCTGTGGTAGCCAGTCAATTAAGGAGGTGACAGGTTATGAGCCTCGCCGCAAAGTTAAAGGAATACCTGGAAGCCAATAATGTTCAGTACAACGTGCTGACTCATCCGCGAGCGTACACCGCTCAGGACGTTGCAGCAGTAGCACACGTGCCCGGAAGGGCGCTGGCCAAATCGGTTGTGGTGAAGGCCGACGACCGGTTCATACTGGCCGTGCTTCCGGCCCCGCGCAAAGTCGACCTCGAGCGGCTGAAAGCGGCTCTGGGAGCGAACGACGTTCGAATGGCCCACGAGCCGGAGTTCGCCTCGCTCTTCCCCGAATGCGAGCTGGGGGCGATGCCGCCCTTTGGCAACCTGTACGGCCTGGAAGTTTTCGCCGACGAGTCGCTCACGCTCGACGACGAGATCGTCTTCAATGCCGGCACGCACGTCGATGCGATTCGCATGAAGTACGGCGAGTTCGAGCGCCTGGCCAAACCCAAAGTCGCCAACTTCGCGCTCAGCGGTGACTGAGGTGATTCGGCGCCGGACTTCAGGCCGTCGACCTTGACGCTCTCTCGGGACGCGCGAGGGCGTACGATCAACGCCGCGCACGGCGGCTGTTCGATGGAGGATTGTTCGCCGATGAATCGGGCGAGAAAAGAGACGAGAAGCGGCTCCGGAATGCGCATCGCCGCGATCGCGTTGGTCTGGTTGTTGCCGGGAGCGATCGGCTTCTACACCCCAGCCCGCGGGCAGCCGCAGACCGTGGCGATTGAGAAGCCGCGCGTGGACGCGCACCTCGTGATGATCTCGATCGACGGGCTGGTACCCGACTACTATCTGTCACCTGCCAGCATCGGGTTGCGAGCCCCAAACCTGATCCGAATGAAACTAGACGGAGCCTACGCCGAGGGAGTCGAGGGCGTTTACCCGTCCGTGACCTATCCCGCGCACACGACGATGGTGACCGGCGTCCGGCCCGCGAGCCACGGCATAGTCCAGAATCGGATCTTCGAAGCGCCGACCGAACCGCAGACGCGCGAATGGTACTGGTTCTCAAAGGACCTCAAGTGTGAAACCGTGTGGGGGCTGGCAAAGAAGGCCGGGCTTGTGACCGCGGCTGTCGGATGGCCGGTGACGGTCGGCGCGGACATCGATTACAACGTGCCCGAGATTAAGGACCCGGCGGAGAATCCCCCGACGGCGAAGCGCACGCTTCAATACTCGACGCCGGGTCTGGTCGGGAAGGCCGTCGGGCTAGGCGCCGGCGGCGACACAACGACCGACGGGCGGCGGACGGCAATCAGCGAGTACATCATCACCACCTACAAGCCGAACCTGATGCTGATCCACTTCATCGCGCTCGACGACGCCCATCACAAAAACGGCACGCGGACACCAGCGGCGATCCAGGTAGCCGAAAGGCTTGACGGTTATCTTGGGCGGGTCATCGATGCCACGCGCAAGGCTGGAATCTTCGATCGCACGACATTCGTGTTGGTGTCCGACCACGGCTTTGCGGGCGTCGAGAAAAAGTTCGAACCGAACGTGCTGTTAGCGAGAGAGAAGCTGATAACACTGGACGGGACGGGGACGCCTCGCGACTGGAAGGCAGCGGCCTGGCCCGCAGGCGGTTCCTGCGCCATCGTCCTGCGCGACCCGAACGACAAGGAGACTCGGGCGAAGGTGGAATCGCTCTTCGCGAAAGTCGCAGCGCGCAGCAACGGACCTCTCAGTCGCGTGCTCGGGCGAGACGAGATGAAGAAGCTGGGCGCGATTCCAAGCGCGGCGCTGATGTTGGATGCCGCGCCCGGCTTCGTGTTTGGTGAAGCGATGACCGGCCCGGAGATTCATGAGTCGAAGGAGTATCGCGGCACTCACGGGCAACTGCCATCGCGCGCCGAGATGAGATCGGCATTGATCGTCTACGGGCAAGCTGCTCAAGTCGGAGCGCGCGTGGCGCTCGCGAGGATGATCGACATTGCGCCGACCGCCGCCGCGCTGCTCGGGCTGACGATGGACGGCGCCGAGGGCAGGCCGATCACGGAGTTGGTGAAGCCGGGCTTCATTCCACCTGCTCCGCCCAGGCGTGCGACTAAGGCTCGGCAACCACCTCTTTGATGAAGCGCCAATTTGATGAAGCGCCAAACCGCCCCACGCGCGCGAAGACCGGCGTTCCGGCCCACGCGACAGGAGGAAGCGATGTTCCACTACGATCCCGCCACGGCATTGGTGGAGTTGAACGAGGACGGGTTGTTGCCAAACGCAGTTCGTATGCGCGACATGGTGTTCCGGGCCCACCTCGCGCCCGACGAGTCGATCGAAGTCAACAGACGGTTGCAGGAGTATATACAGCACTACGGCGAGGCGCTCGAAGCTGGCCGCCAAGTATTGGAAGGACTTACGCGGAGCAAGAGCGACGAGACGGCCCGGACGCCACATTAATTGCGGCCGCCAGCGTGGTCCTCTCCTAACGTCGCGGCCTTGAACCCCGTTCCGCAAGTCGATCTGTTTGAAGCGCCATGTATCAACTGCTATGATGCACGCACGAGGTTGTTAGGGCGATGCGTCTCGTCTGGGTGACCCTTCTTTCCGCGTTCTTCTTGCTCTCGGCGTCGCAATCGACGGCGCAACCTCCGCTCTCCAACTCCGGCAAGACCACGCAGAGCGCTTCTGCGTTCGAGGAAGGACAGAACGCTCAGGAGCGGGGCGATCACGGCACCGCGGTGAGGCTGTACACGATCGCGATCAACGCCGATCCGAAGTTGTTCCAGGCTTATTATCAGCGCGGGGTGGCGCTGGCAGCGCTCGGCCGGGCAACTGATGCGGAGGCGGACTTCAGAAAGGTCATAGAGCTCGAACCCGCTTTCGCCCGCGCGCACCGGGGATTAGGTCAGGTCCTGCTTGATCGCGGCGCGACCGAAGATGCCAAGCGCGAGTTTGCACGGACCCTCGAACTCGATCCGAAGCTCACCGGCGTTCGATCCTACTACGCGAGCGCCTTGATCAAGAGCGGCGAGCCTGCGACGGCGGTCTTGCATCTGCGCGCGGCGATCGAACAAGGCGAGGGCGGCGCCATCACCTTCGCGCTGCTTGGTCTCGCAGAAGAGCGATTGGGCAAGCTCGACGACGCATTCGCCGATTACTCTCGCGCGATTCAACTGGAGCCGGCGAGCGCCGCGGCGCGGGAAGGGCGTGCGCGGCTGTTTGAAGGAAAGGGCGACACCGCCAGGGCGATTGAGGACTATACGCTGGCCTACACCGCTCAGCCATCCGCCGAATTGGCGTACAAACTCGCGCGGCTCCACGCGCAAGCGGGGCAGCTTCAAGCCGCGATCCATCTCTTGCGTGGTTTGATAGTGGAGAAGCCCGAAAGCCTCGAGTTGCGCGTCGAGTTGGCGCGATTGATGACGGAACACGGGCAGGGGGACGAGGCGCTAAAGGACCTCGACAAGCTGATCGCCGCTCAGCCTCGGAACGCAAAGCTGCTGGCGGCGGCCGGCGACCTCTGCTTCAAGGAGCGGCCCGCCGCAGCCGCCGGCTATTATTCGCGGGCGCTCGAGTCTGATCCAACCGACAACCGCCTTCGAGTGCAGTTGGGAGCCTCGCGAGTTCGTTCGATGGAGTTCGAAGCGGCCCTGCCCATCTTGTCCGACGCCGTAGCGCGCGAGCCCGACAACTATCAGGCGCACGCGAATCTCGCAACCGCGCTCTTCAAGCTGAAGCAGTACCTTCCAGCCGCGCGAGAGTTTCTGTGGGTCCTCCAAAAGAATCCGCAGGTCGCCGCGAGCTATTACTTCCTGGCGATATGTCTGGATAGGATCGGGGACTGCGAGCAGGCGTTTCGCGCTTATCAGGAATTCGTACGGCGCGCTGATCCCGCTGCGAACAAGGACGAGATCGAAGATGCAAACATCCGCTTGAGTTTGCTCCAGAAGCTGGTAAAAGAGAACAAGTGCAAATCGCCGATGAAAGGAAAGGGCAAATGATGAACCGGCCGCGCAAAGGCGTCGATCCGTCGGCGGCAACACGCTGGCGGGTGGCCGTTGCCGCGGCAGGTATCGTTCTTTTTTGGGCCGCAACGGCTCAAGGCGGGACCCAGCTTCCTCCTCCGCCTCTGCCCGAGAATCCGGCTCCGCTCGCCGAGTTGCTGACGGACCAGGAAAAGAAGTTATTAAGCGAGGCGCGGAGGCCGCGGCGATTGGTTGAAACTTACCTGGCAATCTCTGATGCGCGGCTGGCTGCGGCGTCCGCGGCAATCACGAACGAAGACAACCGAGCGGCCGAGCGCGAACTAGACGTCTATAACAAGGCAACCGCCGAGGCCGCCAGGCTGGCGTTTTCGGAACAGCAGCAATCCGAGCGGCGCACTCTTACAAAAAAGATCGAGCAACGGCTCTTGCACCAGATCAAGAACCTCGAGCTTATCAACAAACTGTTTCCTATCGAACGCGTCGCGTTTGCGGAAGCCGCGCTCAAGCGCGCAAAGCAGTTGCGGGTTCAAGCTCTGAATGCGACCTTCGCCTCCGGCGATATCCTCAAGGACACGAGTGAAGAAACCCGGAAGCCGGACAACGAGGTTCCTGAACAAGACTTCACTCCGCGAACAGACCATCCGGCGAGACCTTTGCCGTCGCCATTCGTCTACGCGCACCGTATCGAGTCGTCGCAAATACCCGGGGACTATCTAACCGAGGAAGAGGACGATCACGTACGCCAGGCTCAAAAGGCGGACGATCGAATTAAGGTCTTCATGAAGATCGCGGACCGAAGGCTCGCGGCTATCATCGGCCCGGCTTCTCCCGCGCCTGACGCCAAGTCGCGTAAGAAAGCCGAAGAAGAAGAACGCCAGTGGGGTGTGCTGCCGGAACTCCCGCGCAGCGAGCTGCTCAGGCATTACGCGCGCGCGATCGAGGAAGCGATGGCCAAGCTCGACGACGCGTACGATCGCAATCCGAAGAGTTCGGCGATCGGCCGGGCGCTCGCGACGCTTGCGGAGGCGACCGACAGGCACCTCAAGATCCTGCAGTCGCTCGCGTCGGACATAAGGAACGAGAAGGAAGATGTCGCTTTCAGGCGAGCCGTCTCTCAGGCGGAGGTCGCCAACGAGGGCGCCAAGAAAAGGCCAATACCGAAGTAAGCGGACGTCGGGCGGGAGTGGGTACCCACGCCTGGTGCACGTCGTGTGACCCTGTCTCAGGTCGCGCCAGCGTCAATCGGAACAAACTGCGCGACGGGAGACCCACGCCACATCGGTGAGGATGTCGCTTCAACGGCTGAACGTGAGCGGCTTCGATCTCAAGCCGTCGCGATTGACTATGACGACGGTGAACTCCTCCCCGCTTGGGAAGTCCTTCTTCCCGCGGTCGAGAATGATCTCGTGTCCCGCATTGTCAGGGTTGCGATTGGCCAATCCGAGGTCGACGCCGTTGAGCTCAACGCGCGCGCCCGATAGGAAGTTCGCGCCCTTGATGGTTGTCGTCTTCTTCTTCACCTTGACGCTCTCGACGACGGGGCCGGTCGCAATGTCGATAATCACAACCGAGTTGGTTCCATTGGTGAAGACGAGTTTGCCCAAGCCTTCAAGCAATCTCATCGACAAGACTCTATCGTCTACCCGATCGTCCCCGACGATTTCACCGCTGGCGGCGTCGAAAGTGAACAACTGCCCGCTCCCTACGCCGACGAAGGCGAGCGCGCCCGACGCCGAGGGCTCGATGTTGTTCTCAGATCCCAGCAAGTTGCGCCGGGGGTTGCCCTCGCTTCGCTCGGGCAGCCGGAATTCGACAATCCGGCTAATGGTCCCGTCTTCCGACAGACCCAATATGTCCACTTGCCGTTGGCTCCGCTCGGAGGCCGAAGGCTCGGCCCCGTCGAGGATAATGAGTCCGGATAGCAAGGGTACTAGCAGCTTGCCTGTGGGCCGATGAAAGGTCGGGCCGTTAGCAT
The DNA here is from genome assembly GCA_035293105.1 of Blastocatellia bacterium. Classification (GTDB taxonomy): domain Bacteria; phylum Acidobacteriota; class Blastocatellia; order UBA7656; family UBA7656; genus DATDOV01. Next base: position 3,677 of record DATDOV010000063.1, on the reverse strand, counting down.
CGGGGAAGATGCGCCCTGGTATGAAGTACTCCTGAGCCGTGCCCATATCCAGATCGTATGTTACGTAGGAGTTGAAGCCGGTCTTATTCGTCACATGTATGAATTCACCGTATGCGACAAGGAACCGGCCATCACGGCTAATTCCGAGTGTGTTGGGCGGAATAGTATTCGAATCCAACACCGTCCGTGACTCGATTGTAAGGTCGTCGTTCTGTTGCCTGAAGGTATACGCCGACAAGTCAGACAACGCGACAACCCGGCCGCGCACGCTGTCAAACGAAACATACCCCTGAGCCGCTGGGCCGGGCAGCGCGACGTTCGACAGCGTCGTCCCGTCGTCGGCACGAAGCAGCGCCACGTTCGTTGAAGCCGCATAGTGCAGGAAGTAAACCCTCGAGGCATCGTCATTGAAGGCCACGTCCTGCCAAAAAACCCTATGCAACGAACTCCGGCCAAATGAAGCAGACCAGCGCCGGGTGAGCCGCCCGCGGTCGTCCGCGTCCAGGGCCACAATCTTCTGCTCGTTGTTCGTATCGTTGCCATATATCAAGACCAGCCCGGTCGCATCGTGCACCTTGAAGGAAACGACAGGCGCCGTTCTGACAGAGACTCCGGTCCCGAAATCCGGCACTAGGTCCACGCGGTCTACCGCCTTGCCTTCCGTTACCGAGAAGGAGACGAAGACCAAAGGACCGAATCGAAGCGAATCGGGATCCTGGAAATTCACAAGCGTGAATCCCACTCTCCCATGGTGGGCGAAGGCGAAGTCTCTTGGAAGGCCGCTGAGCTCGCCACCGGGGATATCAAAGGCGATCTCTCGCCGCTCGCCGTACGCGAGGCAAGGCCCAACCAAAAGTAGACCGACCGCCGCAAGCCCACGCACTGTAGCCGACACAATCATTGTGCCTCCTTCTACTGCTTTGCCGGGTGGAGGAGTTTGATCGACGCACTCACCTCGGACATTGGTTCTCGAACGCCCGTGCGCTCATGAGGCCGCCTTATCGAGTGAATGTAAAAGGCTTCGAGGTGAGCCCGTCCGGGTTTGTGACCTCCACGGTGAAGCTCTCTCCGCTCGGAAAATCCTTCTTGCCGCGGTTAAGGGTGATCTCGTGTCCGGGGTTATCCGGGTTGCGCGACGCCAAACCCAGGTCCATTCCGTTGAGCCGTACTCGAGCACCGGAAAGGAAGTTCACACCCTTGATGGTTGTCGTCTTCTTCTTCACCCTGACGCCTGAAACAACCGGGCCGGTCGCAACGTCGATGATCACGATCGAGTTAATTCGTTTGGTAAACACCAGCTTGCCCAACCCTTCAAGCAATCTGATCGACGACACGTTGTTGGGGTCCACCCGATCATCCCCTACGATTTCACCCGTGGCCGCGTCGAAGGTGAACAACTGGCCACTCCCAACGCCTACGAACGCGAGTGCGCCCGACGCCGAGGGCTCGATGTTGTTCGAGAAATCCAGCAAGTTGCGCTGTGAATTGCCTTCGCTTCGTTCGGGCAGCCGGAATTCGACAATCCGGTTAATGGTCCCGTCTTCGGACAAACCCAATATGTCCACTTGCCTCTGGCTCCGCTCGGAGGCCGAAGGCTCGGCGCCGTCGAGGATAATGAGTCCGGCTAGCAGGGGCACTAGCAGCTTGCCTGTGGGCCGATGAAAGGTCGGGCCGTTAGCGGCGGTATAGAGACGCCCCGGTATATCGAACTCCCGCGCCGTACCCATATCCAGGTCATAGGTTTGGTAGGTATTGAAACCGACTTTGTTGGTGACGTGTGTGAATGCGTGGTAGGCAACCACAAACCGCCCGTCGCGGCTGATGCCCTGCGCGAATGGGCCTATATTGCTGTCGGAAGCGAGTTGAGCCTGTGACTCGATTATCAGATTGTCGCCCTGTTGTTTGAATGCGTAGGCCGTGAAGCCCGACAAGGCGACCACTCGCCGACGCGCCCTGTCAGAATAGACAAACCCCATAGCGGTCGCCCCCGGCAAAGCGAAGTCCGACAGCCTCATCCCGTCATCGGCGCGTAGCACCGTCACATTTGTCGACTCCCGGTAGTGGAGAAAGTAAACCCGTGACGCGTCTTCATTGAAGGCCGCGTCCTGCCAAAAGACCCTATGTAATGAACTCGGGCCAAAGGATGCAGACCAGCGCCGCGTAAGCCGTCCTCTGTCGTCCGCGACCAGGGCAACCATCTTCTGCTCGTTGTTCGTATCGTTGCCGTAAATCAAAACCAACCCGGTGATATCGTCTACCTTGAAAGAAACGACCGGACTTGTTCTAGCAGAGGTTCCGGTCCCGAAATCACCCTTAAGATCAATTTGGTCTACCGCCTTGCCTTCCGTCACCGAGAACGACACGAGAAACGAAGGGCCGAATTCAGGCGTCTGGGGGGCCTGGACATACACAAGCACAAACCCCACTCTCCCGCTGTGGGCGAAAGACAGGTCTCTGGGAAGCGTGCTGACTTCCCCGCCCGGAATGTCGTAAACGATCTCACGACGCTCGCCGTGCGCGATGGACAAACCAAGCAAGAGCACGACAACTGCCGCAAGTGCACGGACCGTAAGTGACTGAATCATTGCATCTCCTCCCGCTGCTTCGCCGGCACACGCGCAAGCGCATACCGGGAAGCTTAAGCATTTCATGGGCGCTCAGCCGCCAAGATATCGGCGACTTACACGAGCGCGCGAACCGGCGGGGGCAAACCGCTTGGACTTCAGGAGCCCGAATGCGTCCCGCCCCCGCCCGAAGTCGGCATTAGTTGTCAACGCCGTCGTCGCCTGCGTCGATGAGCTGGCCGGTCATATCTATCGTTTGCCCAAGAGCTTCAACGCCCCTGGGGAGTGGAACCAGACCCAGCCGTCGTCGCGGGTTGAACTGTTGATTGTTGATCATGACGTCTTCTTGGAACTTGATCTTGAACCCAAAGAAGACGGCGCCGGTTGCGCTGCTTGCCGTCACCATCCACGCTTCGCGGCAAGAGCTTCCGTCCAGGTTTTCCACGTCGCCGACGTTGATCGAGATATCGCTCCTCGATACGAACTTGTCAGGCGAGCAGGCAATGAGCCCCGTCGTACCGGGGCAATCCATCCGGTGGCGGTTCGTATTCAACTCGAAGATCACGACCCATTGGTCTGGGTTACGCTGTGTCATTATCACGCTCGCCCCGGTGATGTCGTTGATATTCAAGCTTGACGCCTGACGGCAGGTTGTTTGGCCCCCCGCTCCCGTTTCCTGCCAAGCTGGCACCATCAAACTAACCACGGCAACAACTCCCGTCAGTAACCGTGCAACTACGCGACGACGATTGCTCGCCGCTTTTGCCTGTTGTAGAGTCTTCATACGACACACTCCTTTCTAAGGTCTGTGTTGGGGGCAAGACAGTCCAGGCCACTCAAGCTCGAGGCTGTCTTGCCTGTTATCGTTTTGGACGATCCCTGCTACTCATAACCGTCCGCGAGTCAGTTAGTGTCTTCTACTCTGATGACGAGCACCCGACCCTGTCGTGGATCCGGGGCGCTCGCTTCTTCCTATGGCACGGGCTCATCGACTGAGCGTCAACTGCGTGTCTTACTACGAGGCTGCCTGGCTCGGTCGTCCAGGCTCGTCATCACGTCATCATTTCAATAGCGTCAATATCGCAGCGCCATCGTAAATCTCGCCGTACTTTA